>DATLFU010000020.1:0-49937 GCA_035540835.1 Gaiellaceae bacterium | reverse complement strand
CCTCCGCGCGTGCACAGTAGGCCGATGAACCGCCTCGCCGACGCGACGAGCCCGTACCTGCTCCAGCACGCCGACAACCCCGTGGACTGGTACCCGTGGGGCGACGAGGCGTTCGAGCGGGCGCGCGCGGAGGACAAGCCGATCCTTCTCTCCGTCGGCTACTCCGCCTGCCACTGGTGTCACGTGATGGAGCACGAGTCGTTCGAGGACGCCGAGACGGCGCGGCTGATGAACGAGCTGTTCGTGAACGTGAAGGTCGACCGCGAGGAGCGGCCCGACGTCGACGCGCTCTACATGGACGCCGTCGTCGCGCTCACCGGCCACGGCGGCTGGCCGATGACGGTCTTCCTCACCCCGGACGGGCGGCCGTTCCTCGGCGGCACGTACTTCCCGCCGGAGCCGCGGCACGGCCTCCCGAGCTTCCGGCAGGTCCTCCAGGCGGTCGCCGACGCCTACCGCGAGCGCCGCGGCGACGTCGTCGCGCAGGCGCGGAGCCTGACCGAGTCGATCGCGGCGGCGGCGCAGGTGCAGCCGTCGACCGACCCGCTCTCCGACTCGCTCCTCCGCACGGCGCTGCGCGGGCTGCGGCAGGGATACGACCCGGTGCACGGCGGGTGGGGGCACGCGCCGAAGTTCCCGCCCGCGTCGACGATCGAGCTGCTGCTGCGCCTCCACCTCCGCCACGGCGACGGCGACGCGCTCGCGATGGCGCGCGGGACGCTCGACGGGATGGCGGCCGGCGGCATGTACGACGTGCTCGGCGGCGGCTTCCACCGCTACTCCGTCGACGCGGAGTGGCTGGTGCCGCACTTCGAGAAGATGCTGTACGACAACGCGCTCCTCGCGCCCGCGTACCTGCACGCGTGGCTCGTCACGGGCGAGGAGCGGTACCGGCGCGTCGCGGAGGAGACGCTCGACTACGTCCTCCGCGAGCTGCTGCTCCCGGACGGAGGGCTCGCGTCGGCGCAGGACGCGGACACCGACGGCGTCGAGGGGCTGACGTTCACGTGGACGGAGGAGGAGCTGGCCGCCGCGGGGGTGCCCAGGCCGGAGCTGCTGCGTCCGTTCGAGCACGGCCGCTTCGTGCTGCGCGGGGAGCTGTCGGAGGAGGAGCGGACGCGGTTGCTCGCGGCCCGTGAGCAGCGGCCGAAGCCGTTCCGTGACGACAAGGCGATCGCGTCGTGGAACGGCCTCGCGCTCGCGGCGCTGGCGGAGGCGGGGCGGCGCCTCGACCGCTCCGACTTCGTCGCGGCGGCGCGCGGCGTCGCCGAGTTCCTCCTCGGGCCGCTCTCCGACGACGCGGGGCGGCTCGAGCGGAGCTACCGCGACGGCCGCGTCAGCGGCACCGGCTACCTCGACGACTACGCGAACGTCGCGCACGGGCTCTACGAGCTCCACGTCGCGACGGGCGAGCTGCGGTGGCTGCGGGAGGCGCAGCGGCTGGCGACGCTCGCCGTCGAGCTCTTCGGCGACGACGAGCGCGGCGGCTTCTACCTCTCGCCCGCGCACGGGGAGGAGCTCGTCGCGCGGCGGAAGCAGTTCGACGACCACCCGCTCCCGTCGGGCAACTCGATGCTCGCATTCGTGCTCCTGCGGCTGGCGCGGATCTACGGCGACGACGAGCTCGAGCGGCGCGCGGTCGGCGTCTTCCGGCTCGTGCGCAGCGCGCTCGAGCGCGCGCCCCAGGCGTTCGGCTGGATGCTGTGCGCGCTCGACCTGCACTTCTCGCCGCCGCGCGAGCTCGCGATCGTCGGCCCGGTGGACGCCGAGGTCGCGCGCGCGGCGCTCGCGCCGTTCGAGCCGAACGCGGTCGTGGCGGTCGGGCCGGCGGACGACGTGCCGCTCCTCGCCGGGAAGGACCTCGTCGAGGGCCGCCCCGCTGTGTACGTCTGCGAGCACTTCGCCTGCCGCGCGCCGGTGACGGACGCGTCGCAGCTCCGGTAGCCGTGGCGGTCCCGCAGATCGTCGCGCTCGGCGGCGGCGGGTTCGACGCACGCGACCGCCCGCTGCGCGAGTTCCTGCTCGGCCTGACCGGCCGCGAGGAGCCGCGGGTCCTCCTGCTGCCGACGGCCACCGGCGACTCCGACGCGACGGTCGTCCGCTTCTACGAGGCGTTCGTCGAGCACCGGTGCCGGCCGACGCACCTGAAGCTCTTCGGCATCCCGCGCCCGGGATGGCGCGACCACCTGCTCGCGCAGGACCTGATCTTCGTGGGCGGCGGCAACACGGCGAACATGCTCGCGGTCTGGCGCGTCCACGGCGTCGACGACGTGCTGCGCGAGGCGTGGGAGCGCGGCATCGTCCTCGCCGGGATGAGCGCGGGGTCGATCTGCTGGTTCGAGGCGGGTGTCACCGACTCGTTCACGCCGGAGCTCGATCCGCTCCCGTGCCTCGGCTTCCTCCCGGGGTCGAACTGCCCGCACTACGACGGCGAGGAGCAGCGGCGGCCGGCGTTCCACCGCCTGGTCGGCGCGGGCGCGATGCCGGACGGCCTCGCCGCCGACGACGGCTGCGGCCTGCACTTCCGCGGCGTCGAGCTCGCGGAGGTCGTCGCCTCGCGCCCCGCCGCGGCCGCGTACCGCGTCGAGCGCGCGGACGGCGGCGCGCGCGAGACGCGGCTCCCGGCGCGCGTGCTCGCGGGTGCGTGAGCGTTTGGCGTTCCCGCACGCCGGGGACCGGGGCGTCATGGGAATCGGAGTCAGCCTCGTCCTCGCCGCGATCGGCGCCATCCTCATCTGGGCGGTCACGGCGGAGATCGGAGGCGTCAACATCAACGCGGTCGGCTGGATCCTGCTCGTCGTCGGCATCATCGGCGCCCTCCTCTCGATGATCTTCTGGTCGTCGTGGGGCGGCTTCGGCGGCGCGCGGCGGGAGCGGACGGTCGTGCGCGAAGAGCCCGCGGATCGCGTGATCCGCGAAGAGCGCTACTAGCCCCGCGGCGCGCCGGCTCGTCTCGCCCCGCTGACGGGGAGGGTCAGACGCGCTCGCGGAGCTCGAGCAGCGCGACCGCGACGACGACGACCGCCGCGAACGTCGCGAGCGCGCGCAGGAACGCGGCGCGCGCGCTCGCCGTCGCCTCGTCGCCCCGCTCGCGCAGCGCCGCGACGACGTCGTACGCGCGGATGCGCTGCTGCGTGTGGCGGAAGCGCAGCTCGCTCCAGTGCGCGTAGGCGAGCCACACCCAGACGGCGACGCCGAGCGCCACGAGCAGGAGCACGGTCGCGATCGTCGTGAGGGCGGAGTAGGCGTCCATCGGGCTCGGCGGCGACAGCGTAAGCTCTTCGCGTGGACGCCCGCGAGCTGCTCGACGCGCCGCTCGACGAGCTGATGGCGGAGGCGCGGCGGGCCCGCGCAGCGTCGCACGGGACGACGGTGACGTACTCCCCGAAGGTGTTCGTCCCGCTGACGACGCTGTGCCGCGACGTGTGCGGCTATTGCACGTTCGCGCGGCCGCCGCGGCGCGGCGAGCGCGCGTACCGGCCGCTCGACGAGGTGCTCGCGATCGCGCGCGCGGGCGCGGCGGCCGGCTGCCGCGAGGCGCTGTTCACGCTCGGGGACAAGCCCGAGCTGCGCTACCGCGTCGCGCGCGAGGAGCTGGCGGCGCTCGGCTGCTCGTCCACGCTCGAGTACCTCGCGCTCGCCGCCCGCGCCGTGCTCGACGAGACGGGCCTCCTGCCGCACCTCAACCCCGGGCTGATGAGCCGCGAGGAGCTCGCGCGCCTGCGCGAGACGAGCGCGTCGATGGGGATCATGCTCGAGACGACGGCGGAGCGACTCGGGCGCCGCGGCATGCCGCACTGGGCGTCGCCGGACAAGGTGCCGGCGCGGCGCCTCGAGACGATCGCCGCGGCCGGCGAGCTCGCGATCCCCTTCACGACGGGGATCCTGATCGGGATCGGCGAGACGCGCGCGGAACGGCTCGAGGCGCTCGCCGCGATCAAGCGGCTCGGCGACCGGTACGGCCACGTCCAGGAGGTGATCGTGCAGAACTTCCGCGCGAAGCCGGGGACGCGGATGGCGGAGCACCCGGAGCCGTCGCTCGACGACCACCTGTGGACGATCGCCGCCGCGCGGCTCCTGCTCGGCCCGGGCTGGTCGGTCCAGGCGCCGCCGAACCTCGCGTTCGACGACTTCCCGCGGCTGCTCGACGCCGGCATCGACGACTGGGGCGGCGTCTCGCCCGTCACCGTCGACCACGTCAACCCCGAGGCGCCGTGGCCGGAGCTGGAGCGACTGCGCGCCGCGACGACGAGCAGGGGGCTCGAGCTCGCGCCCCGGCTGGCGGTGCGGCCGCGGTACGTCGACCCGCGCTGGCTCGACCGGTCGGTGCTGCCGCACGTGCTGCGACTCGCGGATGCGAACGGGCTCGCGCGCGAGGACGCGTGGGCGCCGGGCGACCGCGGCGAGGTGCCGTTCGTCGTCCGGCGCGACCCGCTCCCCGTCGACCGGCCGGGCACGGAGCTGGGGGAGGAGGAGATCGTCCGGCTGTTCCGCGCGCGCGGCGAGGAGCGGCAGCGCGTGTTCGCCGCCGCCGACGCGCTCCGGCGCGAGGTCGTCGGCGACGTCGTCACGTACGTCGTCACGCGGAACGTCCAGTACACGAACGTCTGCTACTTCCGCTGCGGCTTCTGCGCCTTCTCGAAGGGGAAGCTCGCCGCGAACCTGCGCGGCCCGGCGTACCTCGTGCCGATCGAGGAGACGGTGCGCCGTTGCGAGGAGGCGTGGGAGCGCGGCGCCACCGAGGTCTGCCTCCAGGGCGGGATCCATCCGGCGTTCACCGGCGACTACTACGTCTCGGTCGCGCGCGCGATCAAGGAGGCGGTGCCCGGACTCCACGTCCACGCGTTCTCGGCGCTCGAGGTGTGGCAGGGCGCGGCCACCCTCGGGGTGCCGCTGCGCGCGTACCTGACGAGGCTGCGGAAGGCGGGGCTCTCCTCGCTGCCGGGGACGGCGGCGGAGGTGCTCGACGACGAGGTGCGCGCCGTGATCTGCCCGGACAAGGTGACGACCGCGCAGTGGCTGGAGGTGCACGACACCGCGCACCGCGTGGGGCTGCGGTCGAACAACACGATCATGTTCGGCCACGTCGACGGGCCGCGGAACTGGGCGCGGCACCTGCTCGCCGTGCGCGAGCAGCAGCGTGCGACGGGCGGGTTCACCGAGTTCGTGCCCCTCCCGTTCGTCCACATGGAGGCGCCGATGTACCTCCAGGGCCGCGCGCGGCCGGGGCCGACGTTCGCCGAGGTGCTGCTCATGCACGCGGTCGGCCGGCTCGCGCTCCACCCGTGGATCGAGAACGTGCAGGTGTCGTGGGTCAAGGCCGGGCCGCGAGGCGTCGCGGAGGCGCTGCGGGCCGGCGCGAACGACCTCGGCGGGACGCTGATGAACGAGTCGATCTCGCGCGCCGCGGGGTCGGAGCACGGCCAGGAGCTGCCGCCGGAGCGGATGGAGGAGCTGATCCGCGCGTGCGGCCGCGTCCCGCGTCAGCGGACGACGCTCTACGGCGAGGTGCCGGAGGAGCAGCGGCGCCGCTCGTTCGGCGCGCCGCCGCTCGCGGAGCCGCTGAACCCGAAGGTCGCCGATGCCGGCCTGAAGGCGCCGCCGCGCCTCGTCCGCCCGGGGCTGCAGCCGGCGTAGCTCCGGCGCGCGCCGCGCCGAAGCAGAATCGGCACGGAGTCGGCACGAAATCGGCACGAACGCGTGTGCCCGCGCGCGCTACCCTCGATCCCCCACCCAGGGCGGGGGGTGGGTGCGTGGGTGCGTCGGTCGGGCCGGGCCGCGCGGCCGCCGCCGCCCGACTCGGCCGCTCGCCCCCCGCGTCCGCTACTCCGGCCCGACCGGCTCCCAGCCGCCGAGCTGCTCGAGCGCCCGCTCGAACACCCCCCGCGGCTGCGCCCCGAGGACGAGGAGCCGCCGGTCGAGCAGGAACGCCGGGACGCCGCTGACGCCGAGCGACGCAGCCTGCTGCGTCGACGCCTCGACGACGTCGGCGAACGCCTCGCCGCCCAGGACGAGGTCGACCTCGTCGTCCGGGAGGCCGCTCTCGGCGGCGAGCTCGCGCAGCACGTCCCCGTCACCGAGGTCGCGCGCCTCCGCCCAGAAGGCGTCCATCAGCCGGTCGTGGAACTGCTCGTGGCGCCCGTGCGCGCGGGCGAGCTCCGTCAGCCGCAGCGCGGCGCGCGTGTTCGGGACGCGCTCCGCCGGCGTGAACGGCAGCCCCGCGTCCGCGAACCGCGCCGCGAGCATGTCGTCGACGCCGGCGCCGTACCGCCGCTTCAGCTCCTCCTTCGGGATCCCCTCCGGCGGGTACTCCGGGTGGAGGTCGAACGGGAGCCACGTCACCTCGGCGCCGTACCGGCGCCGCAGCCACTCGGCCGTCGGCTGGCCGAGGCGGCAGAACGGTCAGATGTAGTCGCTCCAGACGAGGACGGAGTGCTCGACCACGTTCGCCCCGTACCCGCGCGCGGCTACGCCGACTCGCGCGCGAGCACCTCCTCGATCGTCTCGCGCCGGCGGATGACCCGCGCGCGGCCGTCGCCGACGAGGATCGCCGCCGGGCGCGGGACGAGGTTGTAGTTCGACCCCATCGAGAGGGTGTACGCGCCCGTGGCCGGGACCGCGAGCACGTCCCCGCGGCGGGGCGGCGCGAGGAGGACGCGGCGGATCACCACCTCTTCCTCGCAGTGCTTCCCCGTGACGGCGAACGGCTGCGCCGCCGGCTCGTCGGCGCGGTTCGCGACGAGCGCCGTGTAGCGCGCGCCGTAGAGCTGCGGGCGCGGGTTGTCCGACATGCCGCCGTCGACGGCGACGTACGTCGTCGACTCGCTCGCGCGCTTGACGACGCCGACCCGGTACAGCGTGACGCCGGCGCGTCCGACGAGCGACCGTCCCGGCTCGAGCACGAGGCGCGGGAGCGGCAGCGCGTGCAGCTTCCACGCCCGTTCGAGCCGCGTCCGCAGCTCGGCGACGAAGTCGCCGACGGGCGGCGCCTCCTCGTCCTCGACGTGCCGGACGCCGAGGCCGCCGCCGAGGTCGACGACCTCCGGCGTCCACCCGGCGAGCTCCGCGCGGCAGGCGGCGGCGAAGGCGGCGAGCCACTCGACCGTCATCCGGGCGGCGTTCGTGTCGAGGAGCTGCGAGCCGATGTGGACGTGGAGCCCCGCGGCGTCGAGACCCGCGGTGCGCGCGCGGCGGAGCGCGTCGACGGCGTCCTCCGGCGGCAGCCCGAACTTCGACCCGTGGTGCCCGGTCCTGATCGCCTCGTGCGTGTCGGCCTCGATTCCCGAGGTGACGCGGACGAGCGCGCGGCGGATCCCGGCGGCGGCGGCGCGCTCGATCTCGTCCAGCGCGTCGAGGACGGTGAGGCCGACGCCCGCCTCCGCCGCGCGCCGCAGCTCCTCGTCGCTCTTGTTGTTCCCGTGCAGCACGAGCCGCTCCGGCGGGACCCCCGCGCGGAGCGCCAGCTCGAGCTCGCCGAGCGTCGACACGTCGGCGCCGAGCCCCTCCTCGGCGAAGAGCCGGAGGAGCGCCAGGTTCGGGAACGCCTTCGAGCCGTAGCAGACGAACGCGTCGGGCGCGGCGGCGCGGTACGCGCGCGCCTGCTCCCGCAGCGTCCGCTCGCAGTAGACGACGAGCGGCGTGCCGTGCTCGTCCGCGAGGGCGGACGCCCGCACGCCGCCGATCGCGAGCTCCCCGTCGCGCACCTCGGCGCTCGTCGGGAACAGGTCGAGCACGACCCGGACTCTGCCACGGGTCGCGCGTCCGCGGGCGCGTTGCTAGACTCCGCGACAGTGCAGGAGCAGCTTCTTACGTAGAGCAGGGAGCACGCGCGGCGACGCCGCGACAGCCTCCCCTTGAGCCTCTCGACCGAGAGGCTTTTTTGTACCCGGAGGGCGACGTGGAGCGATACGACCCACACGCGATCGAGGCGAAGTGGCAGCAGCGCTGGCAGGAGGAGCGCGCGTTCGAGGTCGCGAACGACCTCGAGGGAGAGAAGTCGTACGTGCTCGAGATGCTGCCGTACCCGTCGGGGACGCTGCACATGGGGCACATGCTCGTCTACACGATCGGCGACGTCGTCACGCACTTCCGGCGGCGGAACGGCATGCGCGTCCTGCACCCGCAGGGCTTCGACTCGTTCGGCCTCCCCGCCGAGAACGCGGCGCTGAACGCCGGCGGGCACCCACGCGAGATCACGGAGCGGAACATCCGGCACATCCGCGCGTCGATGCGGAGGATCGGGTGGGCGATCGACTGGTCGCGCGAGCTGACGACGCACTCGCCGGAGTACTACCGCTGGACGCAGTGGCTGTTCCTGAAGCTGTACGAGCAGGGGCTCGCGTACCGGAAGGGCGCGCCCGTCAAGTGGTGCCCGAACGACCAGACCGTCGTGGCGAACGAGCAGGTGCAGGACGGGCGCTGCGAGCGGTGCGGGGCGGAGGTCGTCGCGCGGACGATGGAGCAGTGGTTCTTCCGCATCACCGACTACGCGCAGGCGCTGCTCGACGACCTCGAGACGCTGGACTGGCCGGAGTCGATCAAGGCACGGCAGCGGAACTGGATCGGGCGCTCCGACGGAGCGGAGGTCGCCTTCAGGATCGACGAGCTCGGCGAGGACGTTCCGGTCTTCACGACGCGCGCGGACACGCTCTTCGGCGCCACCTTCTTCGTGCTCGCGCCGGAGCACGAGCTCGTCGAGCGGCTGGCGGAGCGGTCGAAGCACGGCGACGAGATCCGCGCGTACGTCGCGCGCACGGCGGCGAAGAAGACGGCGGATCGCGCCGCCGCGGAGGAGAAGACGGGCGTCTTCACGGGTTTCCACGCGGTCAACCCCGTGAACGGCGAGCGCATCCCGGTCTACGTCGCCGACTACGTCCTGACCGACTACGGCACCGGCGCGATCATGGCCGTCCCCGCGCACGACGAGCGCGACTTCGCCTTCGCGCGCGCGTTCGACCTGCCGGTGCGGCAGGTGGTGCGCCCGCGCGACGGCGAGGTCGACGAGGGCACGCCGTACGTCGCCCACGGCGACGACGAGGTGCTGGTCAACTCCGGCGACTACGACGGGCTGGCGGCGCCGGAGGGGGCGCGGCGGATCGTGGAGGCGCTCGAGGCGCAGGGGCTCGGCCGGTTCGCGGTCAACTACCGGCTCCGCGACTGGGGCTGGTCGCGGCAGCGGTACTGGGGCTGCCCGATCCCGATCGTCTACTGCGACGCGTGCGGCACCGTCCCGGTGCCCGACGAGGACCTTCCGGTGCCGCTGCCGGAGGTCGACGACTATCGTCCGAAGGGCGAGCCGCCGCTCGCGCAGGCGGAGGACTGGGTGCGCGTCGCGTGCCCGCGGTGCGGCGGCCCCGCGTCGCGCGAGACGGAGACGATGGATACGTTCGTCGACTCCTCGTGGTACTTCCTCCGCTACTGCGACCCGCGGAACGAGGAGGCGCCGTGGCGGCGCGAGGTCGTCGACTACTGGAACCCGATCGACCTCTACATCGGCGGCGTCGACCACGCCACGATGCACATGATCTACGCGCGGTTCTTCGTGAAGGTGCTGAACGACCTCGGGCTCGTCGGCTTCCGCGAGCCGTTCCGCCGCTTCTTCTCGAACGGCTGGGTCACGCTCGGGAAGACGAAGATGTCGAAGCGGGCGGGGAACGTCGTCGGGCCGGACGACTTCGTCGAGCGGTACGGCGCGGACGCCGCACGGCTGAACATCCTCTTCCTCGGGCCGGCCGACCAGAACATGGAGTGGACGGAGACGAGCGTGCAGGCGATGGCGCGGTTCGTCGGCCGCTTCTGGCGCGTCGTCAACGAGGTGGCGGAGCGAGCGCCGCGCGGGGAGGAGGCGGGGGGGTCGCTCGCGCGGAAGGCGCACGCGACGATCGCGAAGGTCACGGACGACATCGGCCGGCGGTTCGCGTTCAACACCGCGATCGCGGCCGTGATGGAGCTGACGAACGAGCTCGCGCGCGACCCCGAGGCGGCCGACGCGCGCTTCGCGGCCGAGACGGCGGTGTCGCTGATCCAGCCGTACGCGCCGCACGTCGCGGAGGAGCTGTGGGAGCGGCTGGGGCACGAGCGGCTATGGGAGCAGCCGTGGCCGCAGGCGGACGAGTCCCAGCTCGTGCGCGACACGTTCCAGCTCGTCGTGCAGGTGAACGGCAAGCTGCGCGACCGCGTGGAGGTCGCGGCGGACCTCTCGGAGGACGAGCTCGTCGCCACCGCGAAGGCGTCGGAGCGGGTGCAGGCGCACCTCGACGGCAAGGAGATCCGCCAGGCGATCGTCGTCCCGCGGAAGCTCGTCAACCTCGTCGTGGGCTGACGCGCGCCGCGCGGACGCGCTCGCGGGCCGGGCCGCGGGTGCGCGCCGCGGCTGTGGACGAACCGGCACGAAGCCGGCACGAAGCCGTGACCCACGCGTCACGGTCTGCCCGCGAGCATCGGGGAGGTGGAGATCCCCCTCCCCATGACGCGCCGGCGAGCGATCGCCGGCGCGTTCGTTCTCTTCGCGGTGCTCGTGCTCGGCGGGCGCGAGCTCGCCGGCGCCGGCGCCGCCGAGGACGCGCCGCCGCTCGAGCCGCTCGCGGCGACCGCCGCGGAGGAGGCGCCCAAGGTCCTCGTCCACGTCGTCGGCGCGGTGCAGATGCCGGGCCTCTACGAGCTGCCGGACGGGAGCCGGATCGCCGACGCGCTCGCCCGCGCCGGCGGCGCGACGCCGAAGGCCGACCTCGAGCGCGTCAACCTCGCCTCGCCGGTCGCCGACGGCACGCAGGTCGTCGTCCCGCGGAAGCAGCCGCCGGGCGCGGCGCCCGTCGCCGGGTCGGGAGGCGGTTCCGCTGCGGGGCCGGTCCACCTGAACAGCGCGACCGCCGAGGAGCTCGACGCCCTGCCGGGGATCGGGCCGGTGACGGCGCAGAAGATCGTCGCGCACCGCGAGAAGCACGGCGCGTTCGGCTCCGTCGACGAGCTCGAGGCCGTTCCGGGGATCGGCCCGAAGCGCGTCGACCAGCTCCGCGACCTCGTCGTGCCGTGATCGCGGTCGCCGCACGCTTCCCGCAGCACGCGCTCGCGCTCGCGCTCGTCGCCGGCCTCGCCGCGGCGAGCGCCGCACGCGTCTCGCTCGCCGTCGCGGTCGCGGTCGCGGCGCTCGCGTCGGCGGCGACCGTGCTCGCGTCGCGGGAGGCCCGGATCGTCGGGTTCGCCGGCGTGCTCGCGGTCGGCGCGTGGTGGTTCGGGAGCGTCCGCCTCGACGCACTCGACCGCAGCGTCCTCGCGGCCGAGGAGGGCACGGCCGGACGCGCGGTCGTCGTCGTCACGGGCCCGGCGCGCGCCGGCACCTACTCCGTCCGCGTCCCGGCGCGGGTGGAGCGCTTCCGCGACGCGCCGGTGCGCGAGCGCGTCCTCCTCCGGCTGCCCGCCGGCCGCGCGCCGCCGCAGGGCGCCCGTCTCGAGCTGGTCGCGACGGTGCGCGCACCGCGTGACGCGGTCGACGCCGGCGGGTTCGACGAGCGGAGGTGGCTCGCGCGCCAGGGCGTCCACGTCGTCCTCGCCGCGGGGCGCTGGACCGTCGTCGGCCGCCGCGGCGGCCTCGGCGGCGTCGCCGACCGGCTGCGAGCGCACCTGACGCGGACGATCGGACCCAGGCTCGCGGGAGAGCGCCGCGCGGTCCTCGCCGGCATCGTCCTGGGCGAGGACGAGGGGCTGTCGCACGACCTCCGCGACGCGTTCCGCGCATCCGGGCTCTACCACCTGCTCGCGGTCTCGGGACAGAACGTCGCCTTCATCGCCGGCGGCGTCCTCCTCCTCGCGTGGCTCCTCGGTGTGCCGCGGCTCGCGGCCGAGGTGGCGATCGTCGTGGCCGTCGTCGGCTACGTCCTCGCCGTCGGCTGGCAGCCCTCCGTCGTCCGCGCCGGCGTCGCCGGCATCCTCGCGTCGCTCGCCTGGCTCGCGGCGCGGGAGCGCGACCGGTGGTACTTCATGCTCCTCGGCGCGCTCGTGCTGCTCGCGTGGAACCCGTACGCGCTCCTCGAGCCCGGCTTCCAGCTGTCGTTCTCGGCCGTCGCGGCGATCTTCGTCGCCGTCCCGCGGCTCCAGCGGTGGCTCGAAGGCTTCCCGCTGCCGAGGCTGCTGCGCGACGTCGCCGCGATCTCGACGGCGTGCGGGCTCGTGACCGCGCCGATCCTCTGGCTCCACTTCGGCGCGGTGCCGGTGTACTCGGTGCCGGCGAACGCGCTCGCGGCGCCGGTCGTCGCGCCGCTGCTCGGGATCGGGCTCGCGTGCGCGGCGGTCCATCCCGTGGCGCCCGGCGCCGCTGCGGCGCTCGCGTGGCTGAACGGCTGGCTCGCCGCGTACCTCGCAGCGTGCGCGCGGCTGGTCGCGGCGGTCCCGGGCGCGCAGGTGAGCTCGGCCGCGGCGGCGGTCCTCCTGCTCGCGGCGGCCGCGACGGCGATCCTCCTCCTGCGCGTGCGCGGGCGCGACCGCCGCGTCGTCGTCGCGCTCGCGTGCGTCGCGGTCGCCGCCGTCGCCGCGTGGAAGCTCGTCCCGCAGGAGGCGCCGCCGCCGCGCGGGCTCAGGGTCAGCTTCCTCGACGTCGGCCAGGGCGACGCGATCCTGCTCCAGACCCGCCGGCACGCGGTGCTGTTCGACCAGGGCCCGCCGGAGGCGCGCGTGTGGAAGCAGCTCCGCGCGCTCGGCGTCCGCCGGCTCGCGCTGCTCGTGATCACGCACCCGGACCGCGACCACGTCGGCGGCGCCGCCGAGGTCCTCGCGAAGCTGCGCGTGGACGCCGTGCTCGACTCCGGCGTCCCGCCTCCCGGGCCGGAAGGGCGCGACGCGCTGGAGGAGGCGCGCCGGCGCGGTGTCCCGGTGATCCAGGCGCGGGCGGGGACGGGCTACCGGCTCGGCGCGCTGCGGCTGCGCGTCCTCTGGCCGCGGCGGCCCGCGCGCGAGGGGCAGCCGCCGAACGACCACGGCGTCGTCGTCCTCGCCTCGTACGGCGCGCTCGACCTCCTCCTCACGGGCGACGCCGAGTCGCACGTCGTCGCGCCGCTGCGGCCGCCGCGCGCGGAGATCCTCAAGGTCGCGCACCACGGCTCGGCGGACCCGTTCCTGCCGCAGCTCCTCGATCGTGTCCGCCCGCGGATCGCGGTCGTCTCGGCCGGGCGCGGGAACGGCTACGGCCACCCCGCCCCGTCGACGCTCGCCGCGCTGCGCGGGCTCCGCGTCTACCGCACGGACCGCGACGGCCGCGTCACGCTCGAGACCGACGGGGAGCGCGTCCGCATCCTCCAGGAGCGGAAGTAGGATCGTCCGCGTGCCCGAGCTCAAGCCCGTCTACCTGATCGTCGGCACCGACCGTCCGAAGGTGGGGCGCGCGCTCGAGCGGCTGCGAGCGCGCGTGGGCGAGGAATCCGTCCAGGTGCTCGGCGCGCGCGAGGCGAGCGGCGGGGACGTCGCCGCCGAGTGCAACGCGCTCGGGCTCTTCGGCGGCGGGCAGCGGCTCGTCCTCGTGCAGGAGGCGGAGCGGTGGAAGGCCGCCGACGTCAAGGCGCTCGAGGCCTACCTCGCCGCGCCGGCGCCGGACACGGTCGTCGCGCTGACCGGCGAGGTGAAGCCGGACTCGGCGCTCGCGAAGCTCTGCGCGAAGCACGGCGACGTGCTCCGCTACGACGTCTCGAAGCGCGACCTCCCCGGCTGGGTCGCGGAGCAGTTCGCCCGCCACGGCGCGCGCGCGGACGCCGCCGCGTGCGCCGCGCTCGTCGAGCTCGTCGGCGACGACCTCGACGACCTCGCCTCGGAGGCCGACAAGCTCGCCACCTGGGCGGCCGGCGAGCCGATCGAGGCTCGTCACGTGCAGGACCTCGCAGCCGGGCGCGCCGACACGTCCGTGTTCGCGCTGACCGACGCGTGGGGCCGGCGCGACGTCGCCGGCGCGCTCCGCGCGTGCGAGGAGCTGCTCGAGCGCTCGAACAAGGCGAGGCGCGACGAGGTGCCGCGGCTCGCGGCGCTGCTCGGCAACCACGTCGGCCGGGTGCGCGCCTGCCAGGCGCTCGCCGCGGACGGCGTCCGGCCGCGCGACGCCGCGGGGACGCTGAAGATGCACCCGTTCTCGGCCGAGAAGGCGTTCGCTCAGGCGCGGAACTTCACGCTCGACGACCTCCGCGACGCGGTCGTCAGGCTGGCGGAGCTCGACGTCGCGCTGAAGGGCGGGAGCCGCCTCGCGCCGGACCTCGAGCTGCAGCGCGCGATCGTCGACGTGACCGCGCCGCGCGAGAGCGCGGTCTAGGAGCCGGAGCGGTCGCCGGCGGCGAGCCGCGCCGCGCGCGCCTTCTTGCGCGCCGCCGTGTTCTTGTGCATCGCGCCGCGTGACGCCGCCTTGTCGATCCAGCGGACGAGCGCCCCGTGCTCGGCGGCGATCCGATCCGCGTCGCCGTCCTGAACGGCGCTCTCGAGGCGCCGCGTCAGCGTCTTCACCGTCGAGCGGTAGCGCAGGTTCTCGAGCCGCTCGCGGGCGGCGGTCCGGACGCGCTTCTCTTGCTGTCTGATGTTCGGCATCTCAGAAAGGCGCCCGCGTCGTGCGCGGGCGGCGGCATGGTACCAGAGCGAGCGGCGCCAGGGCTGCGGCGCGAAGCGGCGAAACTGCCCCGGTGAGCAGCGATTCCGAGCGCCCACGCGTCGTCCGCTCGACCGCGATCTTCTCGCTCGCGACCGGCCTCTCGCGCGTGCTCGGCCTCGTCCGGGAGATCGTCGTCCGCCGCTACTTCGGCGTCGACGGCGCCGGGATCAACGCGTTCGTCGCCGCCTTCCAGGTGCCGAACCTGGTCCGCTCGCTCGTCGCCGACCAGGCGCTGGCCGCCGCGTTCGTCCCGATCTTCAGCGAGCTGCTCGAGAAGGGGGAGCGGGCGCGCGCGTGGCGCGTCGCCTCCAGCCTCCTCTGGATCTTCCTCCTCGGCCTGACGGCGATCACCGCGCTGTTCGTCCTCGCCGCGCCGCTCGTGATGCGGCTCTTCGGCTTCGAGGGCGAGCAGCTCGACCTCGCCGTCGTGCTCTCGCAGATCCTCTTCCCGATCGTCGTCCTGCTCGGGCTGTTCGGGATCGTCACCGCGATCCTCAACAGCTACGAGCACTTCAGCGTCCCGGCGCTCACGCCGGTGTTCTGGAACCTCGCGATCATCGCGGGCCTCGTCGTCGGCGTCCCGCGGGCGGACACCGAGCGCGCCGAGCTCTACGTCTACGCCGGGTCGATCGTCGTCGCCACGCTCGTCCAGCTGCTGCTGCCGCTGCCGTGGCTGCGCGGCCGCGACGACCGGCTGCGCGTCGCCGTCGACTGGCGCGACCCGATGATCAGGCGGACGTTCGTGCTGATGGCGCCGGTGACGCTCGGCCTCGGCCTGATCAACGTCAACCAGGTGATCGGGACGCTGTTCGCCGCGCGGTTCGTCGACCGGACGCTCGCGCCCGCCGCGATCGACGCCGCCTTCCGCATCTACATGCTCCCGCAGGGGATGTTCTCTGTCGCCGTCGCCACGGTCCTGTTCCCGACGCTCTCCCGGCTCGCGGCGCGCGACGACCTCGCCGGCGTGCGGCGCACGATCGGCGTCGGGCTGCGGCAGATCGCCTTCCTGCTCGTCCCGGCCAGCGTCGCGAGCGCCGTGCTCGCCGAGCCGATCGTGCGCGTGCTCTACGAGCGCGGCGAGTTCACGCCGGACGAGACGCGCGTCGTCGCGGGCGCGCTTGCCGCCTTCTCCGCCGGGCTGACCTTCAACGGGATGATGCTGATGCTCAACCGCGGCTTCTTCAGCCTCCAGGCGCCGAAGATCCCGACGCTCGTCGCGCTCGGGAACCTCGGCTTCAACACGCTGCTCTACGCGCTCCTCCACCCGCTCGGCGTCTGGGGGATCCCGCTCGCGATCTCGATCGCGAATCTGGCGGCGACGGCCGCGCTGCTCGTGCTCCTCCGGCGGCGCCTCGGGCGGATCGACTTCGGCGAGACGCTCTCCGCGCTCGTGCGGATCGCCGCCGCGGCGGCCGCGCTCGCCGCCGTCGCGTACCCCGTCTGGCGCGTTCTCGACGACGCGCTCGGGCGCGCGTTGCTCGCGCAGGTCGCGTCGCTCGGAGCCGCGCTCGCGCTCGGCGGCGCCGCGTACCTCCTGGCGGCGCGGCTGCTCCGGGTGCGCGAGATCGACGCGCTACTCTCGTTGCGCGCGCGGTTCCGGCGCGCATAGCGCCATGGACCAGTCGCAGATCCGCAACTTCTCGATCATCGCCCACATCGACCACGGGAAGTCGACGCTCGCGGACCGCATCCTCCAGGTCACCGGGACCGTCTCGGAGCGCGACATGCGCGAGCAGCTCCTCGACACGATGGAGCTCGAGCGCGAGCGCGGGATCACGATCAAGGCGCAGGCGGTGCGCGTCGCGTGGAAGGGGCACCAGCTCAACCTCATCGACACGCCCGGGCACGTCGACTTCACCTACGAGGTCTCCCGGTCGCTCCAGGCCTGCGAGGGGGCGATCCTCGTCGTCGACGCCGCGCAGGGGATCGAGGCGCAGACGCTCGCGAACGCGTACCTCGCGATCGAGAACGACCTGGAGATCGTTCCCGTCGTGAACAAGATCGACCTCCCGCAGGCGGACCCGGACGGCGCCGCCGCGGAGGTCGCCGACCTGATCGGCGACGACCCCGCCAACGTGCTGCGGATCTCGGCGAAGACCGGGCACGGCGTCGAGGCGGTGCTCGACGCGATCGTCGAGCGGGTGCCGGCGCCGGCGGGGGAGCCCGACGCGCCCGCGCGCGCGCTCATCTTCGACTCCTCGTACGACCAGTACCGCGGCGTCGTCGTCTTCGTCCGCGTGGTCGACGGCGCGTTCGACACGCGGGAGCCGCTCCGCGCGATGGCGCAGGGCACGCGGTTCGAGGCGGAGGAGCTCGGCTTCTTCTCGCCGACGATGCGGCCTGCGAAGCGGCTGACGGCGGGCGAGGTCGGCTACGTCGTCACGGGGCTGAAGGACGTCTCGCGCGTCCGCGTCGGCGACACGCTCACCTCCGAGCGGCGGCCCGCCGCGGAGCCGCTTCCGGGTTACAAGGACGTGAAGCCGATGGTGTTCGCCGGACTGTTCCCGACCGACTCCGACGACTACCCGGAGCTCCGCGACGCGCTCGAGCGGTTGAAGCTGAACGACGCGGCGCTGTTCTACGAGCCGGAGACGTCGCAGGCGCTCGGGTTCGGGTTCCGCTGCGGCTTCCTCGGGCTCCTGCACATGGAGATCGTCCGCGAGCGGCTCGAGCGCGAGTTCGACCTCGACCTGCTCGTGACGGCGCCGAACGTCGCGTACCGGGTGCTGCGGCCCGGCGGCGAGTGGGTGGAGGTGCACAACCCGTCCGAGCTCCCGCCCGAGCGCGAGCTCGTCGAGGAGCCGTACATCAAGGCGTCGATCATCGTCCCGAAGGAGTACGTCGGCGCGGTGATGGAGCTGAACAACGAGCGCCGCGGCCGCTTCGACCACATGGAATACCTGTCGGAGGAGCGCGTCCACCTCACCTACGAGCTGCCGCTCGCCGAGGTGGTGCTGGACTACTACGACCAGCTCAAGTCGCGGACGCGCGGCTACGCGAGCTTCGACTACGACCTCGCCGGGTTCCGCGAGGGCGAGCTCGTGCGCGTCGACGTCCTCGTCGCCGGCGAGCCCGTCGACGCGCTCTCGCTGATCATCCACCGCGACGCGGCGTACGCCCGCGGCAAGGCGCTCGTCGAGCGGCTGAAGGAGGAGATCCCCCGGCAGTACTTCGACGTGCCGATCCAGGCCGCGATCGGGTCGCGGATCATCTCGCGCGAGACGGTGAAGGCGCGCCGCAAGGACGTGCTGGCGAAGTGCTACGGCGGTGACGTCTCGCGGAAGCGGAAGCTGCTCGAGAAGCAGAAGGCCGGCAAGAAGCGGATGAAGCAGGTCGGGTCGGTCGAGGTGCCGCAGGAGGCGTTCCTCGCGGTGCTCAACCTCAACGACGGGGCGGGGCGGAAGTGAGCGGCGCGCGCCACCTCTACGTCCACCTGCCGTTCTGCGCGCATCGCTGCGGCTACTGCGACTTCGTCACCGTCACCGGCCGCTCGGGGCAGCACGGCGCGTACGTCGACGCGTTGCTGCGGGAGCTCGAGCTGGAGCGGATCGCGCTCGCGCCGCGCGTCGAGACGGTCTTCCTCGGCGGCGGAACGCCGACGCTGACGGAGCCGGCGGAGCTGGCGCGGCTCCTCGCGGCGCTCCCGCCGGCGGAGGAGGTGACCGTCGAGGCGAATCCCGAGACGGTGACGCCGGCGCTCGCGGCGCTCCTCCGCGAGGGCGGCGTCACGCGCGTCTCCCTCGGGGTGCAGAGCTTCCGGCCGCACGTGCTCGCGACGCTCGAGCGGCGCGCGACGCCGGACGCCGTCCGTCGCGCCTTCTACGCTCTGCGTGATGCCTGTTTCGACAACATCTCGCTCGACCTGCTGTACGGCGTTCCCGGCCAGACCCCCGCCGACCTCGCGCGCGACCTCGACGACGCGCTCGCGCTCGACCCGGAGCACCTCTCCCTCTACGAGCTCGAGGCGAAGCCGGGGACGCGGTTCACCCATACCTTCGGGGACGAGCTCCTGCGCCAGGCGGAGGCGATGGAGGACTACTTCGAGCGCGTCGTCGAGACGCTGACGGCGGCGGGATACCGGTGGTACGAGACGGCGAACTTCTGCCGCGCCGACGTCGGCCGCGACCTGCGCTCGCGCCACAACCTCGGCTACTGGCTCGGGCGGGACTACCTCGGGCTCGGCATCGGCGCCGTCTCGACGGTCGGTGCGACGCGGTGGCGGAACCGCCCGGCGCTGCCGCGCTACCTCGCCGCGCTCGCCGAGGGCGCGCGCCCGCCGCGGGAGGTCGAGCCGCTCGACGCCGAGACGCGGCGCCGCGAGCGCCTCCTCCTCGGTCTGCGGCTCGACGAGCCGACGCCGCTCGCAGGTGTGGAACCCGCCCTCGACGCGGCGGCGCTGGCGCGGCTCGAGCGGCTCGGGCTCGCGCGGCGGACGGACGGCGCGGTCGCGCTCACGCACCGCGGCCGCTTCGTCGGCGGCGCCGTCACGGCCGACCTGCTCGCGTAGCGGCGCCGTCTCCGGCGGGGGTAGAATCCCCTGCAAACGTGGAGATCCAGCTCACCCCTCGCCAGCAGGAGATCCTCTTCCGGGTCGTGGAGGAGTACGTCGGCACGGGCCAGCCGGTCGGCTCGAAGACGCTCGTCGACCGCAGCGGGATGCACGTGTCGTCGTCGACCGTCAGGAACGAGTTCGCCGCGCTCGAGGCGGCGGGGCTGCTGACGCACCCGCACACGTCCGCGGGGCGGATCCCGACCGAGCGCGGCTACCGGCTCTACGCCGACGGGCTGCTGGAGCGTGCGGACGCGCGCCGCGACGGGTTCCCGCTCGACCTGACGGAGCTCCGCACCGAGATCGAGCAGGCGCTGCAGGCGACGACGGAGATGCTCTCCGACGTGACGCGGCTGCTCGCGCTCGTGTCGGCGCCGCCGCTCGAGGCGGCGAGCGTCCGCCACGTCGAGGTGCTGCTGCTCCAGCCGACGACGGTGATGGTCGTCGTGATCACCTCCGCCGGCGACGTGACGAAGCGGACGTTCACCTTCGACGCGCCGGTCGACCCGGGGCTCGCAGCGTGGGCCGGGGAGTACCTCAACGAGAGCCTGACGGGCGTGCAGCTCGGCACGCGCGCGTTCCGGCAGCGGTTCGACGACGCCGGGCTCGGCCACCGCGAGCGCGCGTTCCTCGACGCGCTCCGGCCGGCGTTCGACCACCTCGCCGCGCAGGACCAGCGGCTGTTCGTCGGCGGTGCCGCGGGCCTCCTCGGCGAGGCGCGCGCGGACGAGCTCGAGGCGTGCCAGCGGCTCCTCGAGGTGCTCGAGAAGCGCGCGACGGTGCTGCAGCTGATCGGCGAGGCGATCGGCCCGCGGCGGACGTTCGTCCGCGTGGGCGAGGAGCTCGAGAACCCGGCGCTCCGCGACGCGGCGCTCGTCGGCTCGACGTACGGGCTCTCGAACCGCGCGCTCGGAGCGGTGTCGCTGCTCGGGCCGGTGCGGATGGACTACGACAAGGCGCTGCGGACGGTCCGCGGCGCGGCGCACGAGCTGTCGCGGTTCATCGAGCAGGTCTACGAGGACGACTGAGCGCCGCCGGCGGGGCCGGGGCGGTCGGGTGGCGGCGGTACCCTCTGACGGATGGCGACCACGGAGCGCGACTACTACGAGGTGCTCGGCGTCTCGCGCGACGCGAGCGAGGGCGAGATCAAGAAGGCGTTCCGCCGCCTCGCGCGCGAGCTGCACCCCGACGTCAGCGACGCGCCCGACGCGGAGGAGCGGTTCCGGCAGGTCGCGGAGGCGTACGAGGTGCTGTCGAAGGCGGAGACGCGCGACCTCTACGACCGCTACGGCCACGCGGGGCTCCGCAGCGGCGGCTTCCGGCCCGCGCACTTCGAGTTCGGCAACCTCTCGGACGTCTTCGCCGCGTTCTTCGGCGACGACCTCTTCGGCGGCCGGGGCCGCGGCCGCTCGCGCGGCGGCGACGTCGTCGCGGAGATCGAGATCGACCTCGTCGAGGCCGCGAACGGCGCCACGCGCGAGGTCCCGTTCGAGGTCGCCGTACCGTGCGGCCGCTGCGACGGCGCCGGCGCCGAGCCGGGGACCGAGGTCGCCGCGTGCGCGACGTGCGGCGGCATGGGGCGCCTCCAGCAGGTGTCGCGCAGCGTCTTCGGGGAGTTCGTGCGCACGCAGGCCTGCCCCCGCTGCGCCGGCGCGGGGCGCATCGTCCGCCACCCGTGCGACGAGTGCCGCGGGGCGGGGCGCGTCGCCGAGGTGCGGACGCTCGCCGTCGACGTCCCTCCCGGGATCCACGACGGGCAGCGGATCCGCATCTCCGGCGAGGGCCACGTCGGCGCGCACGGCGGGCCTGCGGGCGACGTCTACGTCCTCGTCCGCGTCGCGCGGGACCCGCGGTTCGTCCGCGAGGGGAACGACGTGTACTCGACGGTCGAGTTGACGATCACGCAGGCCGCGCTCGGGACGACGGTGACGGTGCCGACGCTGTACGGGGAGGAGGAGCTCGAGCTGCCGCCGGGGACGCAACCGGGCGAGGTGCGGGTGCTGCCGGGGCAGGGGATGCCGGTGCTGCAGGGCTACGGCCGCGGCGACCACAAGCTGCTCGTCAACGTCCTCGTCCCGCGCCAGCTGAGCGACGAGCAGCGGCGGCTGCTGCGCGAGTTCGAGGCGCTCGCCGGCGACGACACGTACCGCCGCGACGAGGGGTTCTTCGAGAAGCTGAAGAGCGCCTTCCGCTGAGCGGCGCGCCGCCTCCGCCCGCGCCGCTGCGCCGCGTCTCCGTCACGGTCCCGGCGGTGCGCGCCGAGGAGGCGCGGGCGGTGATGCTCGAGCTGTTCCCGGAGGGGTTCGAGGAGGCGGAGGCGCACGGCGGCGTCGAGCTCGTCGCGTACACCGACGGCCGCGGCGAGGAGCGCCTGTGGCAGGCGTTCGGCTCGGCCTCCGGGAGCGACGTCGCCGGCGACTGGCTCGATCGCTGGCGCCGCTTCCACCGGCCGATCCGCGTCGGCGCCCTGTGGGTGGGGCCGCCGTGGGAGGAGCCGGAGCCCGGCGCGACCGCGGTCGTCGTCGATCCCGGCCGCGCGTTCGGCACCGGCGGTCACCCGACGACGCGGCTCTGCCTCGAGCTGCTCCAGGAGGTGCCGCGCGGCAGCCTGCTCGACGTCGGCTGCGGCTCCGGGGTCCTGGCGATCGCCGCCGCGAAGCTCGGCTTCGACCCGGTGACGGCGCTCGACGTCGATCCGCAGGCGGTGGAGGCGACGGAGGCGAACGCGGCCGCGAACGGCGTCGAGGTCCGGGCGGAGCTCGCCGATGCCGCCGGAGCGGCGCTCCCGCTCGCCGACGTCGCGGTGGCGAACATCGCGCTCGACGCGGTCGAGCGGCTCGCGGCCGGGCTGCGGTCGCCGCTCGCGATCACGTCCGGGTACCTCGTCTCGGAGCGCCCGGCGCTCGCGGGGTACGAGCACGTCCGCCGCTCCGAGCGCGACGGCTGGGCGGCCGACCTCTTCGCCCGCGGGTAGGCGCGGGCGCGGCGCGCGGCCGTTTACGATCCGGCGGATGGCGACCTTCAGCGTCCGCTCGCTCGGCTGCAAGGTCTCGCACACCGACGCGCACGCGGTGCGCGAGGCGCTCCTCCGCGACGGGCACGTCGAGCGTGCCGCGCCCGCCGCGGACGTCGCCGTCGTCAACGCATGCTGCGTCACCCACGAGGCGGTGCGGAAGTCGCGGCAGGCGGCGGCGCGCGCGGCCCGCTCCCACGGGCGCGTCTACGTCACCGGGTGCGGCGCGAACCTCGCCGGAGCGTGGGAGGGACTGCCCGCGAACGTCGTCGTCGTCGCGCGGCGCAGCGAGGACACGCCCGCGTTCGTCGCCGGGGCGGTCGGCGCGATCGGCTGCGTGCAGGACGACGTGCGCCTCGAGCGGACGCGCGCGTTCGTGAAGATCCAGGACGGGTGCAGCTTCTCGTGCACGTTCTGCGTCGTCCCGCTCGTCCGCGGCGGCACGCGCAGCCGCAGCGCCGAGGCGGTGCTCGACGAGATCCGGCGCCGCGTCCGGCAGGGCCACCGCGAGGTCGTCCTCACGGGCATCAACCTCGGCCTCTACCGCGACCGCGAGTCGCGGACGCGGCTGCCCGCGCTCGTCCGCGCCGCGGGCGCCGTGCCGGGGCTCGCGCGGCTGCGGCTCTCGTCGATCGAGGTGAACCACGTCGACGCGGGCCTCGTCGCGGCGCTGCGGGAGACGCCGACGGTCGGGCGGCACCTGCACGTGCCGCTCCAGTCGGGCGACGACCGCGTCCTCGCGGCGATGGCGCGGCGGTACACCGCCGAGACGTGGCTGCGGAAGCTCGAGCCGCTCGCGGACTTCAACCTGACGACCGACGCGATCGTCGGCTTCCCCGGCGAGGACGACGCCGCGTTCGAGCGGACGCTCGCCGCCGTCGCGCGCGCAGGCGTGACGAAGGTGCACGTCTTCCCGTACTCGCCGCGCCCCGGCACCGTCACCGCGGGCGAGGACACGGTGCCGGCCGCGGTGAAGAAGGAGCGCGCCGCGCGCCTCCGCGCCGTCTCCGACGAGGCGTGCCGCCGGCGATGGCGCGAGAAGCTCGGGAGCGAGGACGTCGTCCTCGTCGACCGTCCCGGCCGCGGCTACGGCGACGACTACACGCCGTGGCTCGTCGACGCGCCCGTCGGCGAGCTCGTGCGGGCGCGCGCGGTCGCGGTGACCGAGGAGGGGATCCTCGCTGCCTGACGACTGCCTCTTCTGCCGGCTCGCCCGCGAGGGCGACCACGTCAACCGCGCCGACGGGTTCGCGGCGATCCGCGACATCAACCCGCAGGCGGAGACGCACCTGCTCGTCCTCCCCGAGCGGCACGTCGAGACGTTCCGGGACGTCGGCGAGTTCCCGGCGGAGGAGGCGAAGCGGATGCTCGATTTCGTCGCCGAGACCGCGCGCCGCGTCGGGCTCGAGGACTACCGGGTGGTGGTGAACGTCGGTCCCGGCGGCGGCCAGACCGTGTTCCATCTGCACTGGCACGTGCTGGGAGGGAGAATCACGGGGATACCCGAGTGATGAGCCTGATCGAAGAGATAGAGGACGAGCTGAAGACCGCGATGCGCGAGCGCGACGACGAGCGCCGCGACACGCTCCGGTTGATCCTGTCGAACCTCCGCGCCGCGGAGAAGGAGCTGCAGCGGCCTCTCAGCGAGGACGAGGAGCTGCAGGTGCTCCAGCGCGAGCGGAAGAAGCGGGTCGAGGCGGCGGAGGCGTTCCGGTCGGGCGGCCGCGAGGCGCAGGCGGAGGCCGAGGAGCGCGAGCTCGAGGTGCTCGAGGAGTTCATGCCGGAGCCGCTCGGAGAGGACGAGCTCGAGGAGATCGTCGACGACGTGATCGCCGAGGTCGGGGCGACGAGCATGCGCGACTTCGGCCGCGTGATGGCGGACGTGATGCCGCAGGTGTCGGGCCGCGCCGACGGCTCGGCGGTCAGCCACCTCGTCCGCGAGAAGCTCGCCTGAGTCTCTACCCTGTCGCCGATGCGACGGGGACACCGCACGGCGGCCGCACTCGGCGTCTGCGCGCTCCTGCTGGCGGGTTGCGCCGGCGACGGCGGCGACGCGACCGAGACGGAGCGCGAGGGCGAGGCGGTCCGGCAGAACCCGGTGGCGCAGGCCGCGCAGCGGACGCTCGAGACGGGCAGCGCGCGCGTGTCGTACGACGCGTCGTTCGAGGGCGCGGAGGGCGCGTACTCCTTCAGCGCCGAGGGCGCCGTCGACTACGGCGCGTTCCTGACGCAGCTCGACTACGACATGTCGAACCTGCCCGGCAGCGGCAGCGAGGACGTCGGCGTGATCATCGACGGCGCGACGGTGCTCGTCCGCTTCCCCGAGGACTCGCGCGACGTGCAGCTGCCGGAGGGGAAGGAGTGGGTGCGCATCCCGCCGCCGCCGGAGCCGGAGGGAGGCGAGGACGCGCCGCCGCCGCAGTTCGAGCTCGCCGGCGTCCAGCAGGACCCGACGCAGTTCCTCCGCTACCTGCAGACGGGCGCGATCGACGTCCAGCGGGAGGAGTTCACCGAGGAGGTGCGCGGGACGATGACGCGCATCTACACCGCGCTCATCGACCTCGACCGCGTCCTCGAGCACGGAGGCGCGGACCTCGGCGACGACGAGGAGCAGCGCGAGGCCGCGCGCCGGAACCTCCAGGGCCTGCAGGCGCGGCTCGGCGGGAGCCCGCTGCCGGTCACCGTGAACATCGGCGAGGACGGGCTGGTGCGCCGGCTCCTGCTCACGTTCGACCTGCAGCAGCCGGGGTCCGGCGGCGCGATCAGCGCGCTGACGACGACGGAGTACTACGACTTCGGCGCGGACGTCGGGATCCAGCCGCCGCCGGAGGAGCAGGTGATCGACGCCGCGGACGTCGAGTAGCCGCACCCGCACGTTTCGCCCGCCCGCTTCCCCGGAACTCCCTCACCGTCCGGCCCGTTCTCCGAGGAGGAACCATGCGCCGCCCCCGCCCCAGCACCCGCCTGTCCGCCACGCTCGCGCCGCTCGCGCTCGTGCTCGCGCTGGCCGGCTGCGGCGGCGGCTCGTTCTCGCTGGAGTCGCTCTCGCAGGTCGCCGACCGGACGCGCGACGAGGGGAGCTCGCGGATGGACTTCGCGGCGACCGTCCAGGTGCAGGGCGAGACGGTCGAGATGTCGGGCGAGGGCGTCTTCGACTACGAGGCGAACCGCGGCACGATGACGATGCAGGTGCCCGAGGCGGGCGAGATGGAGCTGGTCGTCGACGGCACCGTCTACTACATGCGGTTCCCCGACGGCGACGCGGGGCTGCCGGAGGGGAAGCGGTGGGTGCGGTTCGACGTCGCGGAGCTGAGCGGCGTCCAGGGCGGCCGGCCGCAGCAGCTGCAGCAGCAGAACCCGGCCGAGATGCTCGAGTACCTGCGCGCGTCCGACGCCGAGCCGGAGGAGGTCGGGACGGAGGAGGTGCGCGGCGTCGAGACGACGCACTACCGCGCGCAGCTCGACCTGGAGCGCGCGATCGAGCAGCAGCTCCAGGAGCTGCCCGAGGAGCAGCGGGAGCGGCAGCGGCAGGCGATGCGGCAGCAGCTCGAGCTCCTCTCGCAGACGACCGTCCCGGTCGAGGTCTGGGTCGACGAGGACGGGCTCCTGCGCCGGATGACGCTCGTGATGACGATGCAGGTCCCCGCGCAGGAGGGCGAGCCGGTCGAGATGCGGATGACGCAGCGGATGGAGCTCTACGACTACGGCGTCGAGGTGGACGTCGAGCCGCCGCCGGCCGCCGAGGTCGTCGACGCGGCCGAGCTCGAGGAGCAGCAGGGCGGCTGAGCCCGACGCGACGGCGGCGCCGGCCCGCTCCGCGCCTACACTGGGCCGGATGACGCAGCAGACGCTGTCGGTCTCGAACGACGTCGCCGCGGAGCTCGCGGGCGTCGGCGACGGCGTCCTCACCTCGTTGCGCGACCGGCTCGGCTGCACGATCCGGCTGCGCGGCAACCAGGTGACGATCGAGGGCGACGAGCCCCGCGTGGCGCAGGCGCGCGCGGTCGTGGACGAACTCGTGGAGCTCGTCGAGGGCGGTCACGAGATCGGGCCGAGCACCGTCGACGCGGTGGTCGGCGCGCTCGACCAGGCGGAGGACATCCGCGAGATCTTCGAGGACGTCGTCTGGCGCCACCGCGGCAAGAAGATCGCGCCGAAGACGGTGACGCAGAAGCAGTACGTCGACGCGATCCGCGCGTGCACCGTCACCTTCGGGATCGGGCCGGCGGGAACGGGGAAGACGTACCTCGCGATGGCGCTCGCGGTCGCCGCGCTGTCGGAGCGGCAGGTCGGCCGGATCATCCTCACCCGTCCTGCGGTCGAGGCGGGCGAGCGCCTGGGGTTCCTCCCCGGCGACATGCTCGCGAAGGTCGACCCGTACCTGCGCCCGCTCTTCGACGCGCTCTACGACATGATCGACGCCGAGAAGCTGACGACGTTCATGGAGCGGGGCACGATCGAGGTCGCGCCGCTCGCGTTCATGCGCGGCCGCACGCTGAACGACTCGTTCATCATCCTCGACGAGGCGCAGAACACGACGCCCGAGCAGATGCAGATGTTCCTGACACGGCTGGGCTTCGGGTCGAAGATCGTGATCACCGGGGACGTCACCCAGATCGACCTCCCGCGCGAGCAGGCGTCGGGGCTGATCCAGGTGCAGAGCATCCTCGGCGGGATCGACGGGATCGGCTTCGTCACCTTCACGCACAAGGACGTCGTCCGGCACAAGCTCGTGCAGCGGATCGTCGAGGCGTACAAGCAGCACGTGGAGGAGACCGGCACCGAGCGCGGCCGATGATCGCCGTCGAGGTCGACAACCGCAGCGGCGAGACGGTCGACGAGGGCGGCGCGGTCGAGCTCGCGCGCGAGGTGCTCGCCGCGGAGGGCGTCGACGAGGGGGAGCTCGGGATCGCGTTCGTCGCGCCCGAGGAGATGCGCGCGCTGAAGCGCGAGCACCTCGGGATCGACGAGGCCACCGACGTGCTCTCGTTCCCGATCGACGCCCGCGAGGAGCTGCCGGCGGGAGTGCCACGGCAGCTCGGCGACGCGGTGCTGTGCCCGCAGGTGGTCGGCGAGCAGTGGCGGCGGCCGCTCGTGCACGGCCTCCTGCACCTGCTCGGCTACGACCACGGGCCGGAGATGGACGCACGCGAGGAGGCGCTCGCCTGATGGCCGTGCGGCGCGGCGCCCCGTCGCTGCTCGAGAGCTTCAACTTCGCCTTCGAGGGGATCATCCACGTGCTCCGCACGCAGCGGAACATGCGGATCCACTTCGGCGTCGCGGTGCTCGTCCTCGTCGCCGCCGTCCTGATGGGCGTCGACCGCATGGAGCTGATCGCGCTGCTGCTCGCGATCTCGTTCGTGCTGATCGCGGAGATGGTGAACACCGCGATCGAGGGCGCGGTGGACGTCTCGACGACGTCGTTCGACCCGAACGCGAAGCTCGCGAAGGACATCGCGGCGGGCGCGGTGCTGATCGCGACGATGGCGGCGATCGCCGTCGGCTACCTCGTCTTCTCGGGGCAGGTCGCCGACACGAGCACCCGGCTCCTCGACCGGCTGGCGAACGCGCCGGCGAAGCTGACGCTCGTCGCGCTCGTCCTCACCGTCATCCTCGTCATCGGGACGAAGGCGGTGACCCATCGCGGGACGCCGCTGCGCGGCGGCCTCCCCTCGGGGCATGCGGCGGCCGCGTTCGCCGGCTGGATGGCGATCACGCTGATGCTCGAGGCCGAGCAGCGGTTCCTCGTCTCGTCGGTGGCGCTGATCCTGGCGCTGCTCGTCGCGCAGACGCGGATCGAGTCGGGCATCCACTCCGCGCTCGAGGTGTTCTACGGCGCGATGCTCGGCGCGCTCACGACCCTCGTCGTCTTCCAGGTGCTCGCGTGAGCCGGGAGCTCGTGGAGCGGGCGGACGCGGTGGCGGCGCGCGCGTACGCGCCGTACTCGAAGTACCGCGTCGGCGCGGTCCTGCGCGCGCGCGACGGGCGCACGTTCGAGGGCGTCAACGTCGAGAACGCCGCGTACCCGCTCGGAGTCTGCGCCGAGCGCTCGGCGATCGTCCGCGCCGTCGCCGAGGGGTACCGGCCCGGAGACTTCGACGCGATCGGGATCACCGCGTCGCCCTGCGGCGGCTGCCGGCAGTGGCTGCACGAGTTCCGGATCGGCGAGATCAGCTACCGTCGCGCCGACGGCGAGATCGCGACGGTGACGCCGCCGGACCTGCTTCCCGACACGTGGGACCTGCCGGAGGAATGAGGTCGGGGTTCGTCGCGGTCGCGGGGCGGCCCAACGTCGGCAAGTCGACGCTCGTGAACGCGATCTGCGGCGCGAAGGTGGCGATCGTCACCGACAAGCCGCACACGACGCGGCGGCGGATCTTCGGTGTGGCGAACGGCGACGACTTCCAGCTCGTGCTCGTCGACCTGCCGGGGTTCCAGCGGCCGCGCGACGCGCTCACCGCGCGGATGCAGCGCACCGTCGACTCGTCCTTCGAGGACGTCGACGCGGTCCTCTTCGCCCTGTCGGCGCGCGACCGCATCGGTGCCGGCGACCGCTTCATCGCGAAGCGCGTCTTCGCCCTCGGCGTCCCCGTCGTGATCGCGCTGAACAAGGTCGACCGCCTCAAGCCGGGGCACATCGCGGAGCAGATGAAGACGGCCGCGTCGCTCGGCGACTTCCACGCGCTCCACCCCGTCAGCGCCAAGACCCGCGACGGCATCGGCCCGCTCCGGCAGGAGCTCGTCGACCTGCTGCCGCAGGGAGAGCGCTACTTCGAGCCGGAGCAGACGAGCGACCTGTCGGTCGAGGAGCAGGTGGCGGAGCTCGTTCGCGAGAAGGCGCTCCTGCTCACGCGCGACGAGGTGCCGCACTCGATCTCCGCCGAGGTCGAGGAGATCACCGAGAAGGTCGTGCGCGTGCTCGTGTTCGTCGAGACGGACTCGCAGAAGCAGATCCTCGTCGGCAAGCGCGGGGCGATGATCAAGGAGATCGGGACGCGTGCGCGGCCGGAGATCGAGGCGCTGCTCGGGCACCGCGTCTTCCTCGAGCTGCACGTGAAGGTGCGGCCGAAGTGGCGCCGCGACGACGCGCTCCTCGAGCGGCTCGGGATCTAGCTCAGACGAGCCACGCGAGGAGCCGCCACAGCAGGTAGGCGAGGGCGACGACGCCCAGCAGCCACGGGAGAACGAGCGCCGTCACCGCCGCCGCGCCGACCCAGCCGAGTCCTCCGCCTCCGCCCGCCGGGCGGCGCGCGGTCGCGGCCTTCCTCGGCGCCGCCCAGCGGACGTCGTCGTCGCGGAGGATCTCCTCGAGGCGTTCGCGGACCGCGGGCGGGTACGCCTCGAGCGGCGCCTTGACCGGAAGCGCGGCGAAGAGCGCGCTCGGTGTCGGGTGCCGCTCGCGCATCGCCGCGATCGCCTCCTCCGCCTGCGCGTCGCTGCGCTCGGTCAGGAACCAGTGGCGGCCGGCGGCGGGCACGTCTCCCATCGCGTGGTGGACCTCGCCCAGCAGCACGAGCACCTCCTGGTCCGCCGGGGCGTTGGCGAGCGCGCCCTCGAGGCGGTCGCGCGCCTTCCAGAGCCGCCCGGCGGCGACGTCGGCCCGCGCGCGCTCGACCGCTCTCACGCGCGCGGCAGGTAGTACCGCTTCAGCCAGCGGCTGAGGCCGTCGAGCCCGGGGAAGAGGACGCGCTCCGTCACGTTCGCCTGGTCGAGCTTGTCGCGCACCTCCCACTTGAGCTCGGCGGGGACGACGACCTTGCGGACGAGGTGCGGCCGCTGCTCCAGCCACGCGTCGAGGCGTGCCTCCGCCCGCGACATGAGCGAGAAGAGCGCGTACTGGTTGACGATCCGCTCGTTCAGCGACGGCGGCTCGAGGAACACGACGTAGTCCCGCGCGCTGCTCTCCTCGAGCTCCCCGAGCCCGGCGACGACGGCGCCGAGCGACTCCGCGGTGAACACGTTCATCCCGTCGCGGTCGAGGGCGGCGCGCAGCTCCTCCGGCGCCTCCTCCTGGGCGCGCACGTAGTCGACCATCCAGACGACCCCGTCGCGGTCGAAGCGCTCGACGCGCGAGGTGACGAAGTGGAGCGCGACGAGCGGCGAGTACGTCCAGTCGAGCAGCCGCGTCGGGAGCCCGTGGTGCTGCCCGAGCGCGAGCCAGTTCCACGTCGAGTCGAACGGCACCGCCTGGAGCTGCGCGTAGCGGCGGAAGTTGCGCAGGAGGTGGCGCTCCACCGCGCAGACGTCGCCGCCGAGGTGCTGGAGGCTCGTCACCAGCTCCTCCGCCGCGTCGTCGCGGCCGCGGAAGGCGAAGTCGGAGCGAAAGCGGCCGATGTCCTCCTTCCACGAGTCGCCGAAGAGGTGCTCGTGCAGGTCGGCCCAGCCGTCGACGCGGATCTCGTCCATCCCGAGGGGCCAGGTACCCGGGCGGCCGGGGATACACTCCCGCCATGGCGCAGGCACCCGCACTGCCGCGCGGGTTCGAGCTGCCGCTCGAGCCGCGTCTCCCGCGGATCGGCTCGATCGACGAGGTCGCGGTGACCGAGCGCGCCGAGACGCTCGCGAAGCGGTCGATCAAGAAGGAGGCGAAGCTCTGGGCGCTCGAGACGGCGGTCCGGATGATGGACCTGACGACGCTCGAGGGCGCCGACACGCCCGGCAAGGTCGCGGCGCTGTGCTCGAAGGCCGTTCGGCCGGACCCGGTCGACCGCACCGTCCCGTCCGTCGCTGCGGTCTGCGTCTACCCGAACCTCGTCCCGTACGCGAAGGAGCGTCTGGCCGGCAGTGGCGTGAAGGTCGCGGCCGTCGCGACGGGCTTCCCGTCGGGGCAGTTCCCGCTCGAGGTGAAGCTCGCGGACGTGCGCGCGGCGGTCGAGCTCGGCGCGGACGAGATCGACATGGTGATCGACCGCGGCGCCTTCCTCTCGGGCCGGTACGCGAAGGTCTACGACGAGATCTGCCGCGTCAAGGAGGCGTGCGGCGACGCGCACCTGAAGGTGATCCTCGAGACCGGCGAGCTCGGGACGTACGACAACGTGCGCCGCGCGTCGCTGCTCGCGATGGCCGCAGGCGCCGACTTCATCAAGACGTCGACGGGAAAGGTGAACCCGGCGGCGACGCTGCCGGTCGCGCTCGTGATGCTGGAGGCGATCCGCGACGTGCACGACGAGACGGGCCGCGTCGTCGGCTTCAAGCCCGCGGGCGGGATCCGCACCGCGAAGCAGGCGATCCAGCACCTCGTCCTCGTCCACGAGACGCTCGGCCCGGACTGGCTGACGCCCGACCTCTACCGCTTCGGCGCCTCGTCGCTGCTGAACGACGTCCTCATGCAGATCCGCAAGCAGAAGACGGGCGCGTACCAGTCTCCCGACTACTTCACCCTCGACTGAGTTGGCACGAAGTCGGCACACACGCGTGACGCCCGCCGCGGTACGCTCGGCCCCCACCCAGGGCGGGGGGTGGGTACGTGGGGAGGCGCACGCCGCCCCCGCCGCGCCCCCGGCCGGCGCGCGACGCACGAGGCGCGCGCCGTGAGCGAGCTCGACCGGACGCACGAGCGCGCCCCGGCGCCGGCCCCCTCGGACTGGACGTACGCGCCCGCGCCCGAGGGGCGCGACATCGTCACGCTCGACGAGCGCTACGGCCTCTTCGTCGGCGGCGAGTGGCTCGAGCCGCGCTCCGGCGAGCACTACGCGACGATCTCGCCCGCGACGGAGGAGCCGCTCGCGGAGATCGCGCAGGCCGGCGCGGAGGACGTCGACCTCGCCGTGCAGGCGGCGCGCGACGCGTTCGAGAACGGGTGGTCGGCGATCTCGCCGTCGGAGCGGTCGAAGTACCTCTTCCGGATCGCGCGGATCCTCCAGGAGCGCAGCCGCGAGTTCGCGGTGCTCGAGTCGCTGAACGGCGGAAAGCCGATCCGCGAGTCGCGCGACGTCGACCTCCCGCTCGCCGCGGCGCACTTCTTCTACTACGCCGGCTGGGCGGACAAGCTCGAGTACGCGTTCCCGAACCGGCGGCCGCGGCCGGTCGGGGTCGCGGGGCAGATCATCCCGTGGAACTTCCCGCTGCTGATGCTGGCGTGGAAGATCGCGCCCGCGCTCGCCGCCGGGAACACCGTCGTCCTCAAGCCGGCGGAGACGACGCCGCTGTCGGCGCTCCTCTTCTGCGACGTCCTGCGGCAGGCGGAGCTTCCGCCGGGCGTCGTCAACATCGTCACCGGCGACGGCCGCACCGGCGCCGAGCTCGTCAAGCACGAGGACGTCGACAAGATCGCCTTCACCGGCTCGACCGAGGTCGGGAAGGCGATCCAGCGCGAGCTCGCTGGCACCGGCAAGAAGCTGACGCTCGAGCTCGGCGGCAAGGCGGCCAACGTGATCTTCGACGACGCCGCGCTCGACCAGGCCGTCGAGGGCATCGTCAACGGGATCTACTTCAACCAGGGCCACGTCTGCTGCGCCGGCTCGCGCCTCCTCGTCCAGGAGTCGATCTACGAGCCGCTCGTCGCGAAGCTGAAGCGGCGCCTCGCGACGCTCCGCGTCGGGGACCCGCTCGACAAGAACACCGACGTCGGCGCGATCAACTCCCGGATGCAGCTCGAGAAGATCCAGGAGCTCGTCGCGAGCGGGGAGGAGGAGGGCGCGGAGATCTACCAGCCGCCGTGCCGCCTCCCCGAGAAGGGCTACTTCTTCGCGCCGACGGTGTTCACGAACGTCGCCCAGAGCTACCGCATCGCCCAGGAGGAGATCTTCGGGCCCGTCCTCTCGGTGCTGACCTTCCGGACGCCCGACGAGGCGGTGGAGAAGGCGAACAACACCGCGTACGGCCTCTCCGCCGGCGTCTGGACGGAGAAGGGGTCGCGCATCCTCTGGATGGCGCAGCGCCTGCGCGCCGGCGTCGTGTGGGCGAACACGTACAACCGCTTCGACCCGACGGCGCCGTTCGGCGGCTACAAGGAGTCGGGCTTCGGCCGCGAGGGCGGGCTCCACGGGCTCGAGCCGTACCTCGACTTCGACGGCGCGGAGACGTTCGGCGGATGAGCGACCGCCTCCCCGTGAAGAAGACCTACAAGCTGTTCATCGGCGGCGCGTTCCCGCGCTCCGAGTCGGGCCGCACGTACGAGGCGCAGGGGCAGAACGTCGCGCGCGCCTCCCGCAAGGACGCGCGCGACGCGGTCAAGGCGGCGCGCGGCGCGTTCCCGAAGTGGGCCGCGATGACCGCCTACAACCGCGGGCAGGTGCTCTACCGGGTCGCGGAGATGCTCGAGGCGCGCGCGGACGACCTCGCGCGGCTGTGCTCGGGCCGCGCGGAGGTGGAGCGGTCGATCGACCGCGTCGTCTGGTACGCCGGCTGGGCCGACAAGCTCGCGCAGGTGATCGGCGGCTCGAACCCCGTCGCCGGGCCGTACTTCAACTTCACCGTGCCCGAGCCGACGGGGGTCGTCGCGGTGCTCGCGCCGGACGAGCCGCCGCTGGCGGGGCTCGTCACGCGGCTGGCGCCGGTGCTCGTCGGCGGGAACGCCGCGGTCGTCGTCGCCTCCGAGACGCAGCCGCTCGCCGCGATCGAGCTCGCGGAGGTGCTCGCGACCTCCGACGTCCCCGGCGGCGTCGTCAACGTCCTCACCGGCCGCCGGGCGGAGCTCGCGCCGGTGCTCGCGGCGCACATGGACGTGAACGCGATCGACATCACCGCGGCCGACGGGCTCGCACCCGAGCTCGAGCGCGCCGCCGCCGAGAACGTCAAGCGCGTCGTCCGCGGGCGGCCGGACGCGCAGAGCCCGTGGGAGATCGCGTCGTTCCTCGAGCTCAAGACGGTCTGGCACCCGATCGGCGTCTGAGCCGGCGCCGCCCAGCTACCCTGGCGCGATGACGACCGAGCCGGCCGCCCAGCCCCGGCCCGACGAGCTCCCGGCGCGCCCGGCGCCTCCCGACCCCGGCCGCGAGCCGGTGGTCGTGCTCGGGCCGCGGCACCTCGTCGCCGTCGGGATCGCCGTGTTCGTCAGCGGCGCCGTCCTCCTCGGGCTGGAGATCGCGGCGAGCCGCGTCGTCGCGCCGTACTTCGGCAGCTCGCTCTTCGTCTGGGGCTCGCTGATCGGCGTCGTCCTCACCGGCCTCTCGATCGGCTACTGGCTCGGCGGCGCGCTCGCCGACCGGCTGCCGGCGACACGGCTGCTGCTGTCCGTGATGGCGCTGGCCGCGCTGCTCGTCCTCGCCGTCCCGGTCGTCGACGACACGGTGCTGCGGTGGGTCGTCGCGTGGGACGCGGGGCCGCGCGCGAACCCGTTCATCGCCGCCGTCGCCCTGTTCGGAATCCCGAGCGTCGTCTTCGCCGCGGTGACGCCGATCGCCGTGCGGCTCGTCTCGCAGTCGGTGACGAGCGTCGGGCGGACCGCCGGCCGGCTGTTCGCGATCTCGACCGCCGGCAGCATCGCCGGCACGTTCGCGACGGCGTTCTTCCTCATCCCCGCGTTCGGCACGAACCAGCTGCTCGCGCTCGCCGCGGCGACGCTCTTCGGCGCGATCGTCCTCGTCGCGATCGTCGAGCGCCTGCTCGTGCCGGCCGGCGTCGGCGTCCTCGGCGCCGCGCTCGCCGTCGTCGCCGCGCTCAACTTCGCCACGCCGGCGGACACGCGCCTCACCGGCGCCGCCGCGGAGAACTGGTCGCCGGTGTACCGCGAGCGCGGCGAGGCCGGCGTCCGCGTCGACCACGCCGAGGAGGGGTTCCGCGTCGCCCTCAGCCGCGACACGCAGTACCACCGGCTCGCCGTCGTCGAGGACACCGACTCGCGCTACCTCCGCTTCGACAACTCGTTCCAGAGCGGCATGTACGTCGACCGGCCCTACGCGACGCGGTTCGCCTACAGCGACTTCTTCCACCTCGGGCGCGTGTACCGGCCGCAGGCGGACAGCCTGCTGATGGTCGGCCTCGGGGGCGGGTCCGCGATGAAGCGCCTCTCGCGCGACTTCCCCGGGATGGAGCTGAAGGCGGTCGAGATCGACCCCGTCGTCGTCGAGGTGGCGCGCGAGCACTTCGCGCTGCCGCCCGAGGTGGACGTCGAGGTCGACGACGGCCGGCGCTACCTGCTCCGCGAGGAGCGCCGCTGGGACGTGATCGGTCTCGACGCGTACTACTCCGACTCGATCCCGTTCCACCTGGCGACGCGCGAGTTCCTCGAGCTCGTGCGCGACCGGCTCGAGCCGGGAGGGGTCGTCGTCGCGAACGTGATCGGGGCGCTCGAGGGCCCGGGCTCGCGCCTCTTCCGCTCGTTCTACAAGACGTACCGCGAGGTCTTCCCGACGGTCGTCGTCCACCCGGTGATCGAGAGCGAGGTCGACACGGATCCGTCGTCGCTGCGGAACATCATGCTCGTCGCGACCGAGGGCGCCGCGCCGAGCACCGAGTTCCTCCTCGAGCGGTGGCAGCAGATGCGCCCCGACGACCCTGAGTCGCCCGACCTCCGGGACGCCATCGGCGACCGCTACGAGAAGCAGATCCCGACGGGCGACGTCCCGATCCTCACCGACGACTACGCGCCGACCGACGCGCTGCTGCTCTTCGACGGCTAGCCGAAGAAGGCGCGCGCGACGTCGTACCACGCCGGCGGCACGGTCTTCAGCTCCGCCGTCGCCTCCTCCAGCGAGACCTCGACGATCGCGTCGCCCTGGAGCGCGGCCATCCGGCCGAACCGCTCCTCGTGCACGAGGTCGGCGGCCTTCAGCCCGTAGCGCGTCGCGAGCACGCGGTCCCGCGGGGTCGGCGTGCCGCCGCGCTGGACGTGGCCGAGGACGGTGACGCGCGTCTCGTAGCCGGTGCGGTCCTCGATCTCGCGCGCGAGCGCCTCGCCGACGCCGCCCAACGCGACGTGGCCGAACTGGTCGCTCGCACGCGCCTCGCCGGCGACGAGCTTCGTCTCGCCGCTGTCGAAGGTGAGCTCGTAGCCCTCGCTGACGACGACGATCGAGAAGTCCTTCCCGCGCGCGTGGCGGCGGCGGATCTCCTCGCACGCCTGCTCCACCGTGATCCGCTGCTCGGGGATGAGGATCACGTCCGCGCCGGCCGCGATCCCGCTCATGACGGCGATCCAGCCGGTGTGGCGTCCCATCACCTCGACGACCATCACGCGGTTGTGCGACTCCGCGGTCGTGTGGAGCCGGTCGATCGCCTCGGTCGCGATCGAGACGGCCGTGTCGAAGCCGAAGGTGTAGTCGGTGGCGGAGAGGTCGTTGTCGATCGTCTTCGGGACGCCGACGACGGGCGCGCCGTGCTCGGCGTGGAGCCGCGCCGCGACGCCGAGCGTGTCCTCGCCGCCGATCGCCACCAGCGCGTCGAGCCCCTCGAGGTGGCCGAGCACCTTCTCGACGCCGCCGTCGAGCTTGTACGGGTTCGTCCGGGACGTCCCGATGATCGTCCCGCCCCGCGGCAGGATCCCCGAGATCGCGCGGTAGTCGAGCGGCTCGAACAGCCCGTCGACCATGCCGCGCCACCCTTCGCGGACGCCGACGACGTGGTAGCCGCGGTCGAGCGAGCGGCGCGTGACGGCGCGAATCACGGCGTTGAGGCCGGGGCAGTCGCCGCCGCCGGTGAGCATCCCGATCCGCTTCGCCACGGCGGTGTTCTACCGGAGTGCGGCTGCCGCGGGCGCGCGGAGGCGCCGGTCAGGGCTCCCCGCGCGCCGCGGCCGGCACCGCCGCCGCCGGCTCCCGCGGAGCGAACGGCCGGCGGCGTCGCCGCGCCTCGCCGCGCGCCGCGGCAACCGCCTCCGCGAGCGCGTCGTGCGCGGCGAGCTCGCCCTCGACCGGCGCGACGACGAGCTCGTCCGCGGCCTCGGCGACGCGCGCCCGCACCGAGCGCGCGGCCGCGCGTGCGCGGCGACGCGCGCCCGCCCCGTTGACGAGCCGCGCGAGGAACGAGAGCAGGATTCCGGCGAGGAGGCCGCCGAGCGCGAGCGCCGTCGGCACCTCGACGCCGCGCACCTCCGGCGTCGGGACGACGGCGTCGAGGCGGAAGTACGCCGCGAGCGCGAGCGCCAGCAGCCACAGGAGCCCGAGCGCCGCGGCGGCTGCGAGGAGCATCTGGAGGACGCCCGCCAGGCGCCACCAGCGCGGGCGCGACACGTGGAGGTCGGCCCCCGCGACGGCGCGGTCGAGGCGGTCCGCGACGCGCTCCGGCGGCGCCGCGGTCGCCGCGGCGCGGACGAGGCGCGGCCAGGGGTCCGGCAGCCCCTCCGCGGCCCGGTCGGCGAGGCGGCGCGCCGCCGTCTCGGCGCGCGCGAGCTGCGCCGCCGAGGCGGCCGGCAGGGAGGTGCGGACGAGCTCCTGCGGCTGCTCGGGGAGCCGGAGGCGCCGCAGCGGGTCGGGGCGCACGCGGCGCACCCAGCGGACGAACGGCCACCCGGCCGCGAGCGCGCCGCGCCGGCGGTGCGCGGTCGCGACCGCGCGCGTCACCGCCTGCAGCCCGGCGGCGTCGGCCAGGGCGGCCACGAGCTCGTCGCGGTCGCGCCCCTCGACCCGCGCACGGCGCGGGCTGCCGGCCGCGGCCGCGAAGGCTCCCGCGGCCGTCGTGACGTCCGCCTCGAGCCGCGCGGCGGCCGCGGCGCGCGCCGCCACCCGCTCCGCGAGCAGCGCGGTGACGGACTCGAGCCCGGCGCCCGTGCGCGCCGACGCCGGCAGCACCGGCACCGGCTCGTCGAGCTCGCGGGCGAGGAGCGACCGCAGGTCCGCGACACATGCGTCCAGCGCGCGCTCCTCCAGCGTGTCGGCGTGGTTGAGGACGACCGCCATCGCGCCGGCGTGCGCGGCGAGCGGCCGCAGGTACCGTTCGTGCCACGCCGCGTCGGCGTACTTCTGCGGGTCCGTCACCCAGAGGACGAGGTCGACGAGCTCGACGAGGCGGTCGACCTCCAGGCGGTGCCCGAGCTCGACCGAGTCGAAGTCGGGGAGGTCGAGGAGCACGAGGCCGTCGAGGTCGCCGGGCGCGAGCCGGTGCCGGCGGCGCACGTCCAGCCAGTCGAGGAGCTCGTCGCCGCCGTCCCCCCACACGGCGGCCGCCGCCGCCGCCGTCGTCGGGCGGCGGCGCCCGGTGTCGGAGAGGTCGCTCCCGGCGAGCCCGTTGAAGAGCGTCGACTTGCCGGCGCCCGTCGGCCCGGCGAGAGCGACGACCGTCGCCTCCACGCCGAGGCCGAGCCGCCGCCCCGCCTTCTCCACGGTGCGCCGTGCCGCGGCGACCGCGTCGGCGTCGAGCCGCCCGTCCGCGATCTCCGCCGCCCGTGCGAGCGCGGCCAGCCGCTCGTCGAGGCCGCTCACCGCGCGAGCTGCACCGGGCGGAGGGCGTCCCGGAGGGCGGCCGGTGCGTCGGGCGCCGGCGCGACGGGCTCCAGCAGCGCGTGGAACCGCGCCGCGTCCGCCGCGAGCAGCCGCTCGACCCGCTCGAGCAGGTCGCGCCGCGCCTGCGCCGCGAGCTGCCGCACCGCCTGGTCGCCGAAGATCGCCTCCAGCACCTTCTGTCCGACGGCCGACGTCCCACCCGCGATCGCGATCTCGGCGCCGGTGAGGCCGCCCGTCTGGACGAACACCGCCAGCATCACCGTCAGCCCGGCGCCGTTGACGCCGAGCGAGGCGAGCCGCGCCGTCGAGCGCTTCGTCGCGCCCTCGCGCTGCACGAGCTCGAAGACGGCGCCCTGCCACGCGCGCACCTCGTCCCCGAGCCGCTCTCCGAGCGCGGGCGACGCGGCGTCGAGCCGTTCCGCCCCGTCGAGGAGGCGCCGTCCGGGGACGCGCTCGCGCCATCGCGCCGAGGCGCGCTCCGCGGCGCGATCCGCCGCCGCGCGCACGACCGTCTCGACGCTCGACTCGACCGCCGCCTGGATCTCCTCGGTCACCGGCGGCCGCCCGGTGACGACGCTGCGCAGCCGGTCGCGCGCCCGCCCGATGCGCGTCTCGAGCGCGCGCATCAGGTCGCCGGTGCCGACGACCTCGTGCCAGCGCGCGAGCACCTCGCCGCGCAGGAGCGTCCCGCTGCGCAGCGCGTCCTCGACCTCGTCGAGCGCCTGCCCGTACGCGCGCTCCGCCTCCTGCCGCAGCTCCGCGGCGGCTGCGACCTGGTCCTCCGTCGCGCGCTCGAGCGCGCCGACGCGCGGGACGAGGCTGTCGAGCGCGCCGGTGAGCGTGCGGCGGATCACGCTCGCGCGCGCCTGCGCGTCGGCGGCGAGCCCGTCGAGCCATCGCCGGACGGGCGCGAGCGCAGCCGCGGGGAGGAGGCCCTCCTCGAGCGGCACCTCCGGGACGACGAGCAGGTCGACGCCGTCGAGCCCCTGGTCGCCGAGCATCGACCGCAGGTGCGCCGACACCTCCTCGACGGCGTCGTCCGGAACGCGGTTGAGGACGACGCTGAGCGTCGTGCCGCGCTCGCGCGCCGTGCGGAGGAAGTCCCACGGCACCGCGTCGGCGTACCGTGCGGCCGTCGTCACGAACAGCCACGTGTCGGCGGCGGCGAGGAGCTGCGTCGCGAGCGCGCGGTTCTCGCCCAGGACCGAGTCGATGTCGGGCGAGTCGAGCAGCGCGAGCCCGGCCGGCAGCGACGCCGCGCGGACGAGCTGGAGGCCGCCCGGCCCCGCCTGCCCGCCGGTCGTGCGCGCGAGACCGGGGAGGACGCGCTCTCCCTCGAACCACGAGACGTCGCGGGGGTTGCACGCCAGCACCGGCGCGCGCGTCGTCGGGCGGAGCACGCCGGCCGGACTGACCGTCTCGCCGACGAGGCTGTTCACGAGCGTCGACTTCCCCGCGCCGGTGGAGCCGCCGACGACCATCAGCAGCGGCGCGTCGAGCGCCGCGAGGCGCGGGAGGAGGTAGTCCTCGATCTGCGCCGCGAGCTCGTCGCGGTCGCGGCGCGCGCGCTCCGCCCCCGGCACGTCGAGCTCGAGCCGCAGCGCGCGCAGCTCGTCCCGCAGCGACGCGAGGCTCGCGGCGAGCGGCTCCGGACCCGGTGCGATCGTCACGTCCGCGGCGTTCCCGCGCCGCCCGTGCGCGACACGGGGCCGCGCCCGGCGGGGGCTATCATCGCGGCAGGCCGAAGTGGCGGAACTGGCAGACGCGCCGGACTCAAAATCCGGTTCCCTCCGGGGAGTGTGGGTTCGATCCCCACCTTCGGCACTGCCTGCGCCCGCCCGAGCGGCAGCGGGCGCGCCCGACCGCTGCTGAGCCGATCCGCACGAGGTGCCGAAGGGAGTTGCGTCCGCCGTCGCGGCACCCCATACTGCTCGCTCCAAGCGGTCCGAACGAGTTCGGGACCGGGATCGACAGGGTGACAGGAGGAACGTTGAAGAAGACTCTCTACGGCTTCCTCGCGCTGCTCATCGGCGCTCTTGCCCTCGCTGCCGCGGGCTGCGGCGGGGACGACGGCGGCGGAGGCGGCGGCGAAGCAGGTGGCGACCAGGGCGGCGGTGGCGGCGTCCAGGCGCTTCCGTCCTCGTCTTGCGAGGCGCTCGAGTACGAGGGCGAGGGCGAGCCGGACGTGATCATCGCGTCCGACCTGCCGATGCAGGGCTCGTCGCGGACGCAGACCGTCCAGATGGTGGAGGCGATCCGCTTCATCCTCGACCAGCGCGGGTGGAAGGCCGGCGACGTCAACGTCGGCTACCAGGTCTGCGACGACTCCACCGCACAGGCCGGGAAGTGGGACTCGGGCAAGTGCAGCCAGAACGGCCAGGCCTACGCGTCCAACGAGGACGTGATCGGCATCATCGGCACGTTCAACTCCGGCTGCGCGGCGATCATGATCCCGATCCTCAACCAGGCGCCGGGCGGCGGTCTCGGCATGGTCTCGCCGGCGAACACGTACGTCTGCCTCACGGAGGGTGCTCCGCCGGGGTGTGACGCGACGGAGCCGGACAAGTACTACCCGACCGGGACGCGCAACTACGTCCGCGTCGTCGCCAACGACGCCTTCCAGGGCGCCGCGCTCGCGCAGTTCTCGAAGGACCTCGGCGTGAAGAACGTCTTCATCCTGAACGACAAGGAGGCGTACGGGCAGGGCATCGCCGAGAACTACCGCAACGCGGTCCAGCACCTCGGGATCAACGTCGCCGGCTTCGCGGCGTGGGATCCGAAGCAGGCGAGCTACGAGGCGCTGATGCGGCAGATCAAGCAGTCGGGTGCGGACGCGGTCTTCCTCGGCGGCCTGATCGACGAGAACGGCGCGCAGCTGATCAAGGACAAGGTCGCGGTGCTGGGGCCGAACGACGGGGCCGTCAAGCTGATCGCCCCCGACGGCTTCACCCAGCAGTCGACGATCGACGAGGCCGGCGTCGAGAACGCCCGCAACATGTACATGAGCATCGCGGGCGTGCCGATCGAGGACCTCACCGGCGAGGGCCAGGAGTTCATCGAGGCCTTCAAGGAGGAGCTCGGCGGCGACCCGGTCGACCCGTACGCCGCGTACGGCGCGCAGGCGGCAGTCGTCCTGCTCGACGCGATCGAGCGCTCCGACGGGACGCGCGCAGGCGTGATCAAGGAGCTGTTCAACACGAAGCTCGAGAACTCGATCCTCGGGACCTTCGAGATCAACGAGAACGGCGATCCCACGAGCGCCGAGGGTGGCGTCGTGGGCTTCACGATCTACCGCGCCGAGGAGGAGCTCGTCACCGAGACGACGCTCTCTCCCGACCAGGAGGTCGTGGAAGCGGCGAGGGGCTAGCCGCCTCGAGACAGACATGCCGGGCGGGGGCGAGGTGCCCCCGCCCGGTCGCTTCCCACCGCAGTGGCGACCCCGTCCCGTTCCCGTTCCCCGTTCGGACTGCCGTCGCTCGACGTGCGGCCGAGCGTCGTGTCCGTCATCGGCCTCGCGCTCGTCGCGATCGTGGCGGTGTGGCTCGGCGTCAACCTCGTCAAGACGCCCGAGCTCTTCTTCAACGTCTTCTTCATCGGCCTGACGAACGGCGCCGTCTACGCGCTCGTCGCGCTCGGCTACACGCTCGTCTACGGCATCCTGCAGCTGATCAACTTCGCGCACGGAGACGTGTTCGCGCTCTCGGGCCTCGTCGCGTCGACGGTGCTCTTCTCCGTGATCGGGATCGGCGCGGACAGCTCGTCCGCGGCCGTCGCGGGCGGGATCCTGCTCGGCCTGCTGATCACGATGACCTTCTTCGCGCTGTTCAACGCGGGGATCGAGTTCGTCGCGTACCGGCGGCTGCGGAACGCGCCGCGCCTCGCGGCGCTGATCACCGCGGTCGGCATGTCCTTCATCGTCCAGAACGTCGGGCTCGCGATCTACGACGTCGACTTCCGCTCCGCGAGCCAGCTGCTGCCGCGGACGCCGGTGTTCGAGATCGGCGACGTCGCGTACCCGTGGAACAAGTTCGTCGTCGTGCTGATCACCGTCCCGACGCTCATCGCGCTGACGTGGTTCGTGCGCGCGACACGCCAGGGGAAGGCGATGCGCGCGGTCGCCCAGGACCGCGAGGCGTCGTCGATGATGGGGATCAACGTGAACCGGACGATCTCCGTGACGTTCGCGCTCGCGGGCGCGCTCGCCGCGGTCGGCGGCATGCTCTTCCTGCTCCAGTTCAACATGCGCTACGACACGGGGTTCGAGCTGGGGCTGATCGCCTTCACGTCCGCCGTCCTCGGCGGGATCGGCAACCTCACCGGCGCCGTCCTCGGCGCGATGCTGATCGGCTTCATCCAGGCGTTCAACGAGGGCCTGACGTGGTACACGCCCGGGAGCGACTGGACGCGCTCGATCGTCTTCGGGATCCTGATCGGCGTGCTCGTCTTCCGCCCCGAGGGACTCCTCGGCGAGCGGACGCCGGAGGGGGCGTAGCGTGGCCGAGCGGGCGGGCGCGGCGGCGGATCTCGCGCGGCGGGTGCTGAGGCACGGGGGGACGCTGGCGATCGTCCTCGTCGTCCTCGCCGTCCTCTACCCGACGTACGTCGGCTGGCTCAGCAGCCTCCCGCTCGTCGGCGACTTCACGCCGAGCGTCGCCGGCCTCGTCGTGATCATCGTCTTCACGATGATGGCGGTCGGGCTGAACGTCGTCGTCGGCTACGCGGGCCTGCTCGACCTCGGCTACGTCGCGTTCTACGCCGCCGGCGCGTACACCTCCGCGTGGCTCGCGTCGCAGCACTTCAGCCAGACGAGCCGGCACATCGGCTCGGCAGGGCTGAACCCCGAGCTGCCGGGCATCCACATGTCGCTCTGGGCCGTCCTGCTCATCGCGGGGCTGTTCACGGCGCTGACGGGGATCCTGATCGGTCTCCCGACGCTGCGGCTCCGCGGCGACTACCTCGCGATCGTGACGCTCGGGTTCGGCGAGATCATCCCGCAGTTCGTCCGCAACGGCGACAACCTGTTCGGCTTCAACCTCACCAACGGGACGTTCGGGATCAGCCCGATCGACGCGCCCGGCTTCGGCGAGAGCCTGAACACGACGCTCGGGCTCCCGGTCAACTACCAGCAGTCGTTCCAGCGCGAGAGCCTCTTCTTCTGGACCGCGCTCGCGCTGCTCCTGTTCACGGTGTTCTGCTGCGTCCGCCTGCGCGACTCGCGCCTCGGCCGCGCCTGGGTGGCGATCCGCGAGGACGAGACGGCGGCGGCCGCGATGGGCGTGCCGTTGATGCGGACGAAGACGTGGTCCTACGCGATCGGCGCGTTCTTCGGCGGGATCGCGGGCGCGTACTACGCGAGCTTCAAGAGCGGCGCCTTCCCGGCGGACTTCTACTTCAACATCTCGATCTTCCTGCTCTGCATGGTGATCCTCGGCGGGATGGGCTCCGTCTGGGGGGCCGTCGTGGGAGGCGTGATCCTCGGCTGGCTGAACGTCGAGGGGCTCGCGACGATCGGATCGAAGATCGCGCAGACGACCGGCGTGAACCTCGAGGTACCGAAGTACCAGTTCGGGATCTACGGCGTGATCATCGTCGCGATGATGCTCTTCCGACCGAGCGGCCTGATCGCGGAACGACGGCACAAGCGCGAGCTGGAGGAGGGCGTCCACGACGACGAGCCGATGTACGAGGACCGGCACACCTGATGGCCGACCTGCTCGTCGCGAGCCAGGTGCGCAAGGAGTTCGGCGGCCTCGTCGCCGTCAACGACGTCGACTTCATGATCCCGGAGGGGCTGATCGTCAGCCTGATCGGCCCGAACGGCGCGGGGAAGACGACGTTCTTCAACATGCTGACCGGCGTGTACGTCCCGACGTCGGGCCGGATCGTCTTCGCCGGCGAGGACGTGACGGGGAAGCCGCCGCACGCGATCACCCACCGCGGGATCGGCCGCACGTTCCAGAACATCCGGCTGTTCGCGCACATGACCGCGCTCGAGAACGTCCTCGTCGGCATGCACGGGCGGCTGAAGGGCGGGATCGTCGGGTCGATCCTCGGAACGCCGCGCGTCCGGCGGGAGGAGCGCGAGGCGCGCGAGCGGGCGCGGGAGCTGCTGCGCTTCTGCGCCCTCCGCGGCCGCGACGAGGAGCTCGCCCGCAGCCTCCCGTACGGGGACCAGCGCCGGCTCGAGGTGGCGCGCGCGCTCGCGACCGGGCCGCGGCTGCTCCTGCTGGACGAGCCGACGGCAGGGATGAACCCGCAGGAGACCGCCGACTTCACGTCGTTCGTGTCGCGGCTCCGCGAGGAGCAGGGGCTGACGGTGCTGCTGATCGAGCACGACATGAAGGTCGTGATGGGGATCTCCGACCGCGTGACGGTGCTCGACTACGGCGAGAAGATCGCGGAGGGGACGCCGCAGGAGGTGCAGCGCGACGAGCGCGTGATCGAGGCGTACCTCGGTCGGGCGGCGACGGCGTGACGGCTGCGCCCGCCACGAACGGCCGCGACGTCGTCCTCCAGCTCGACGACGTCCACACCTACTACGGCGCGATCCACGCGCTGAAGGGGATCACGATCGAGGTGCGGCAGGGCGAGATCGTGACCCTGATCGGCGCGAACGGCGCGGGCAAGTCGACGACGCTACGCTCGATCAACGGGCTCAACCACCCGCGCAGCGGCCGCATCCGCTTCGGCGGCGTCGACATCACGAACGCGCCGCCGCACGAGATCATCAAGCTCGGGATCGCGCACTCGCCCGAGGGGCGGCGGCTGTTCCCGCGGATGTCCGTGCTCGAGAACCTCCAGATGGGGGCGTTCCAGCGCGAGGACTGGGGCAACTTCGACGACGACCTGGAGCGGGTGTTCACGCTCTTCCCGCGACTCGCGGAGCGGCGGACGCAGAAGGCGGGGACGCTCTCCGGCGGCGAGCAGCAGATGGTCGCGATGGGCCGCGCGCTGATGGCGAAGCCGAAGCTGCTCCTGCTCGACGAGCCGTCGATGGGGCTCGCGCCGATCTTCGTCGAGAAGATCTTCGAGATCGTGAAGGAGATCAACGAGCAGGGGACGACGATCCTGCTCGTCGAGCAGAACGCGCTGATGGCGCTCGACGCCGCCGACCGCGGCTACGTGCTCGAGACCGGGACGGTCGCGCTCGCCGACGAGGCGTCCGCGCTCGCCCGCAACGAGCAGGTGCGCAAGGCGTACCTCGGCGAGACGTAGCCGCCCGCGTCAGGCGTCCTCGACCCGGATCGGGAAGTACGGCGGCGCGACGAGGACGCCGACGCGCGGACGCCCGCCCGCACGCCCGCGTGCCATCTCGAGCGCCGCGGCGACGCTGTGCACGGGGACGAACCCGAGCTGCCGCGCCGCGACGGCGTCCCGGCACCCGGCGACGAGCACCGCCCCGAGCCGCCCGAGCGCCGGCGCGCACGCCGCCCAGTCGGCGAACGGGAGGAGGGGGTGGCACGCCTTCCCCTGCCGGTAGTCGGCGATCGCGCGCCCGTCCGCCGCCGCGGCGCGCTCGGCCTCCGCCAGCTCCTCCGGCTCGCGGCCGAACCGCGTGGCGGCGAAGAACGCGCGGTACGGCTGCTGCGTCGGGTGCGCGAAGTGGCGGTCGAACCGGTGTACGAGGATCGCCGTGCCGCCGTCGACGAGCGGGAACGAGTTTCGCCACATCCGCAGCGGAAGGGCGAGCCCGAGGTACGCGACGAGGAGCGGGTTCGGCCGCTCCCGCGGCAGGTACGGCGTCACGCGCGGGATCCCGATGCAGACCGCGTCGAGCCGCCCCTCGACGGAGGTCGAGCGGAGCTCGATCCCGCGCAACAGCGCCTCTGCGTGCGCGACCGACGGCGGCCCCGCGTACACGGCCGCCACCGTCAGGTCGGCACGCAGAGACTGCAGGACGACGCCGCGGAGCGACGACGGCAGCGCGCGGTAGACGCGGCGCAGGGGCGAGCGCGCGAGCCGCTCCAGCGCCTCGCGCTCGTACGGGTAGCCGTGCAGCGGGCCCGCGAAGCGCGGATGGTTGAGCACGAGCGAGACGCCGACGAGCGCCGTCCGCGCCGCCACCGCCTGCTCGATCTGGCGCGCGATCCGCCACCCCGACGAGGCGCCGGACTCGAGGAGCGAGTACGCGTCCGCCGCGCGCAGCGCCTCCGCGCACGACGCGCCGAGGAGCGCCGCCGGCCCGCCGTGCAGCACCGTCTCCGCCGCCGTCACGACCACCGTGACGTCGGACTCGAGGAGGGCGGGGTGCACGCGCAGCGGCGTCCGCCCCACGGGCCCGACGTCGACGAGGTCGGGCGACTCGGCGTCGTGGACGACGACGCGGCCGCGGAACCGGCGTGCGAGGTCGGGCGACACGAGCGTCTCGAGCTGCGTGCGGCCCGCGCGGCGCGCGAGCCCGCCGGCGACGAGCAGCGTCTGCCGGTCGAGCGGCACGCCTGCCCGCTCGAGCTCGGCGACCGTGGCCGCGAGCGCGCGCTGGCGCGGGTCGGCGAGGCCTCCGGGGATCGGCAGCGCCGCCGGCTCGACGACGATCGTCGCGCGGCCGCCGCGCGGAGCGAGTCGTTCGAGCGGCTCGCCTTCGAGCGGGAACCGGAGCGCGTCCCGGACGGCGGCCTCGACGTTCGCGACCGGCTCGCCCGGCGGCGGCGGCAGGAGCACCTCCGCGTCGTCCGGCGCCGGCACGACGGCGACGCTCGTCCCTGAGAGCACGGGCACCCGGAGCACCGCGGTAGTCAACCAGTCCCCGTGATTGAATCGAGGCGTGTCCCCGAAGACGCTGACCGGCGCGGAGCTCCAGCTCGACGACGGCCCCGCGCGCGAGGCGGAGCTCTTCCTCGTCGACGGGAACAACCTCGCCTACCGCGCGTTCTTCGCCCTCCCCGAGGAGCTCGCGACGAGCGACGGGTTCTCGACGAACGCGCTCCTCGGCTTCACGAACATGCTGTTCAAGCTCCTCGCGGACTACCGGCCGAAGGGCGTCGCCGTCGCGTGGGACACGCGCCCGGTGCACCGCCACGAGCAGCTCGAGACGTACAAGTCGGAGCGGCGGCCGATGCCTGACCTGCTCCGCGAGCAGTTCCCGTACTTCCGGCCGATCGTCGAGGCGTTCGGCTACCGCAACCTCGAGTTCGAGGGGTGGGAGGCCGACGACGTGATCGCGACGCTCGCGACGCGCGCGGACGAGGCGGGGATCAAGACCTGCGTCGTCTCCACCGACCGCGACGCCTTCCAGCTCTGCTCCGAGAACGTCTGCCTGATGATGACGCCCCGCGGCGTCGCCGACGTCCACGTCTACACGCCCGAGCGCGTCGAGGCGCGCTACGGGATCGGGCCGGACCGGATCCCGGACTTCATCGGCCTCAAGGGCGACAGCTCGGACAACATCCCGGGCGTCCCGGGGATCGGCGACAAGACCGCGGGACAGCTGCTGGCGCAGTACGGGACGCTCGAGGACGTGCTCGAGCACGTGGACGAGCTGTCGCCGGCGCGCGCGAAGAACCTGCGCGAGCACGCCGACCAGGCGCGCGTGTCGAAGCAGCTCGCGACGATGCGCCGCGACCTCGACCTCGACTGCGACCCGGCGCAGCTCGTGCTCGCGCCGCCTGACCGCTCGCAGCTGACGGAGATGTTCCGCCGCTTCGAGTTCCGCGCGCTGCTGAATCGCATCGACGACCTCGACGCGGCCCTCCCGGCTGCGCAGCCGCGCGTCGTCGGCGAGGCGGTGCCCTGGCGCGAGGGCGCGCCGCCGGAGCCGCGCGGCCGGATCGGCTACGCCGCCGACGCCGACCGGTACGCCGTCGCCGCCGGCGGGGAGATCGTCGTCGCCGCGGGGCTGCCAAGTAACAGTCTGTTACAAGGAGAGCTCGTCGTGCACGACGCGAAGGCGCTCCGCGTCGAGGCGGTCGACGACACGATGATCGCCGCGTACCTGATCGAGCCGGGGCGGGCGACGTACGAGCTCGACGACCTCGCGGCCGAGTACGGCGTCGACGTGGTCGCGGAGCCGGCGACGGACGAGGAGACGGCGGCGCTCGTCCGCCGCGCGGAGCTCCCGCGCCGTCTCGCCGGCCCGATGCGCGCGCGGCTCGAGGAGCGCGGCAGCGTCCACCTCTACGACCAGGTCGAGCTGCCGCTCACCTCCGTGCTCGCCGCGATGGAGGACGTCGGCGTCAAGATCGACACGTACCGGATGGGCGAGATCACGGCGCGGCTCGCCGACCGCGTCGAGGAGCTGGAGGCGCGCGCGCACGAGCTCGCGGGCGAGGAGTTCGTGCTCGGGTCGACGCAGCAGGTCGCGCGCATCCTCTTCGAGAAGCTCGAGCTGACGCCGGGCCGGAAGGGGAAGACCGGCTACTCGACGGACACGCGCGTCCTCCGCGCGATCCGCGACCAGCACGAGCTCGTGCCGGTGCTGGAGGAGTGGCGCGAGTACTCGAAGCTCCTGAACACGTACCTCGGCCCGCTGCCGGCGCTGATCGACGAGCGCGACGGCCGCCTCCACACGCACTTCAACCAGACCGTCGCCGCGACGGGGCGCCTCTCGACCTCCAACCCGAACCTGCAGGCGATCCCGATCCGCACCGGCCTCGGCCGCGAGATCCGCTCCGCGTTCGTCGCAGAGGACGGCTTCCGCCTGCTCTCGGCCGACTACTCGCAGGTCGAGCTGCGGATCCTCGCGCACGTCTCCGGCGAGCCGAAGCTCAGGGAGGCGTTCGCGCGCGGCGAGGACATCCACACCGCGACGGCGGCGGAGGTGCTCGGCAAGGACCCCGCGACGCTGACGAAGGACGAGCGAAACCGCGCCAAGGCCGTCAACTTCGGGATCATCTACGGGATCTCGGCGTTCGGCCTGTCCGAGAACCTCGAGATCCCGCGGGACGAGGCGCAGGCGTACATCGACGCGTACCTCGCGCGGTTCCCGCTCGTGCAGGACTTCATCGAGCGGACGGTCGAGCAGGCCGAGCGCGACGGCTACGTGACGACGCTGCTCGGCCGGCGCCGTCCGGTGCCGGAGATCCGCACGCGCAACCGGCAGACGCGCGCGCTCGGCGAGCGCCTCGCGGTCAACTCGGTGATGCAGGGGACGGCCGCGGACGTGATCAAGGTGGCGATGGTGTCGATCCACCGTCGGCTGCGGGAGGAGGGGCGCGCGTCGCGCCTCGTGCTCCAGGTCCACGACGAGCTCCTGCTCGAGGTGCCGGACACCGAGCTGAGCGCGGTGCGCGAGCTCGTGCGGGCGGAGATGTGCGGCGCGTACCCGCTCGACCCGCCGCTCGCCGTCGACGTCGGCGTCGGCGAGGACTGGGCGGAGGCGAAGTCGTAACGCGCACGGCCGCCGCCGGCGTGGCGGGGTGACACTGTCCTGAAAGGACGATACGATCCCCGCGACGCGGCTGGGGAGGCCGCGCGCCACTTGGGGAGCGAAAGGGGAGAGTCTTG
>DATLFU010000019.1:0-54983 GCA_035540835.1 Gaiellaceae bacterium | reverse complement strand
GCGCCGACGCGGGCGGAGATCGAGGCGGCGCGGCCGTTCCTCGAGCGGCTGGCGGTGGGGCGGCGGGTCGTCCCGGTCGGGCGTCTGGCTCACGCCGCGCTCGGCGGGACGTACGTGCGGCACCCCTCGCACGGCGGGGCGCCGAGGTTCCGCGCCGGCCTCGCGGAGGCGCTCGCGTGACGGAGTTCCCCGTCCGCCGCAACACGCTGCTGCTGGCGGCCGCGATGGCCGTGAACTCCGCGTCGCTCCAGCTCGTCGCCGCCGTGTCGGCGCTCACGTTCGTGCTCGTCACCGGGTTCAGCGGGCTGCTCGGGCTCGGGCCGGCCGTGTTCCTCGTCTCCGGGGCGACGACCGCCCTCGTCGCCGGGCGCGCGATGGACCGCGTCGGCCGCATCCCCGTGCTGGCGACCGGCTTCGCGCTCGGCGCCGCCGGCGCGTGGCTGACGGCGCTCTCGCTCCACCTCCTCGTGGCGCCGCTGACGATCCTCGGCTTCGCGCTGATGGGAGCGGCCGCCGCGAGCGTCAACCTCTCGCGTGCGGCGGCGGGTGACATGTACCCGCGCGAGCGCCGGGCGCGCGGCATCGCGTGGGTGCTGTTCGGCGCCGTCTTCGGCGCGATCCTCGGCCCGGCCGTGTTCAGCCCGCTCTTCGCGGGGCGCGCCGTCGAGGCGGGCGCGCTCGTCGTGCCGTGGCTCGGCGGCGGGACACTCGCGCTCGTCGGCCTGCTGATCGTGCTCTTCGTCCGCCCGGACCCGAAGCGGATCGCGGAGGCGCTCCGGAACGTCGACGACCCGCCGGACGGCCCGGCCGCGCCGCTCGCCGAGATCCTGCGCCGCCCCGGCGCCGTTCCCGCGCTCCTCGCGGGGCTCGTCAGCTTCGCGGTGATGGTGGCGGTGATGAACCTGACCGGGTACGTCGTCGTCGAGCACCACCACCACCCGCAGCACCTCGTCTTCCCGATCATCGGCGCGCACGTGCTCGGGATGTACGCGCTCGCGCCGGTGATCGGGACGATCATCGACCGCCTCGGGCGGACGCCCGCGCTCGTCGGCGGCCTCGGCGTCGTCTCCGTCTCGTGCGCCGGCCTCGTCTGGGCCGAGGCGGTGTGGCCGACGGCGGTGCTCCTCTTCGGCCTCGGCGTCGGGTGGAACTTCTCCTTCGTCGCCGCGACGGCGCAGCTCGCCGACCTCGCCGCGCCGGCCGAGCGGGGGAAGCTGCTGGGCTTCCACGACCTCTCCGCCGGCCTGCTGGGCGCGACGCTCGTGCTCCTCGGCGGCTGGGTGCTCGACGCCGTCGGCGTCTACGCCCTCGCCTCAGGCGCCGCCGCCGTCGCGCTCGTGCCCGTCGCGCTCATCATCCTCTTCGGCCGCGCGCCGCATCCGGAGGAGCGGCCCGCCCCCGCGGGGTAGGGAATGCCCGTCGCCTCGTCTCCGGCCGCATTCGCGGAGGCGGTCGCCGCGTACCGGTTCGGCGGCGTCACGTTCGAGCCGGACGCGCTCACCGCCGCACGCGCCGCGGGCCAGGCGGAGCGCCTGCTCCTCGTCGGGGAGCCGCACGGGGTGCACGAGACGCCCGATGCCCTCTACGCGCTCGCCCGCGCGCTCGACGCGCGCGCGATCGGCTTCGAATGGTCGCACGAGGAGCTGGAGGAGCCGGTGCGCGCGTTCCTTCGCACCGGCTCGTTCGACCTCGAGCGTCTCTGGTCGCTGCCGCGCTCGGCGGAGTTCTTCTGCGGCGACGGGCGGATCACGGCCGGCCACTTCGCGTTGCTGCGCCGGCTCCGCGACGACGGACGCCTCGAGCGCGTGATCCTCTACGACCGGCTGGATCCCGACCCGCCGCCGGACGAGTGGCGGGTGCGCGACCGACATGGCCGCGCGGCTGCTGGCCGAGTGGGACCGCGAGACGCCGCTGCTCGTCGTTGCCGGTGCGTTTCACGCGCGTGCGGACGTCCCGGGGACGATGGCGGCTCACCTGCGGCGCGAGCTCGACCGGCTGGAGCCGGCGATGCTCCGGTACGAGCGGGGACGGTGCTGGTCGCGCGGCCGGGAGCACGACGTCGCGGGGCCGATGCCCTCCGCGCCGATCGAGCTGCGGCTGCCCGAGGCCACGCCCGCCGTCGCGCCCGGCCGGTCGCGCTAGGCGCTACCTGCTACCATCCTGCCCCGGCGGACGCCCCTGTCCGCCTCTCTTCCGATGCAGAAGACCTGGAACGCAAAGCCGGGCGAGGTCACGCGCGAGTGGCACCTCGTCGACGCCGACGGGCAGACGCTCGGGCGTCTCGCCACGCGCATCGCCGACACGCTACGCGGCAAGAACAAGCCGCAGTACACGCCGCACGTCGACACCGGCGACTTCGTCGTCGTCGTGAACGCGGAGAAGGTCGCGGTGACCGGGAAGAAGCTCGACGAGAAGCGGTACTACCGCCACTCCGGCTACCCCGGCGGCATCCGCAGCCGCACGCTGCGCGAGCAGCTCGAGCGGCGGCCGGAGGAGGTGCTGCGCAAGGCGGTCAAGGGGATGCTCCCGCGCAACCGCCTCGCGCGCCAGCAGCTGACGAAGCTCAAGATCTACGCGGGGCCGGAGCATCCGCACGAGGCGCAGGCTCCGAGGCCCCTGAAGGTGGAGGACTGATGAGCCAGATCGCCCAGTACCAGGGCACCGGCAAGCGCAAGACCTCGGTCGCGCGCGTGATCCTGCGCCCCGGGGACGGCGCGACGTGGTTCAACGGCAAGCCGCTGGAGGAGTACTTCCCGCGGATGACGCACCGGTCGATCGTGATGGCGCCGCTCAAGGTCGCCGGACTCGAGGGGAAGTACGACGTCCGCGTGCGCGTCCACGGCGGCGGCCCGTCGGGGCAGGCCGGTGCGGTCCGTCACGGGATCGCCCGCGCGCTCGTCGAGGCCGACCCCGAGCTGCGGGTGCCGCTCAAGCGCGAGGGCTTCCTCACGCGCGACGCGCGGATCGTGGAGCGCAAGAAGGCCGGCCTGCACAAGGCGCGCAAGGCGCCGCAGTTCTCGAAGCGCTAGCCGTCCGGCGCAGGCGACCCGCGCTACCAGTCCTCGTCGTCCGGCGGGAGTGGCGCCACCGCCGGCCACGGCCGCCGCATCGTGCGCCGGTACGAGACGGCGGCGATCGCGAGGTGCGCCGCGACGACGCCGCCGAGCGCTCCGGCGAGGATCCAGGCGGAGGCGGACAGTCCCGCGACGGCCGCGACGACGCCGCCGAGCAGCGTCGCGTGGAAGACGAGGCCCGACGCGCCCCAGAGGCGCTCGAGCAGCGGGTCGCGTCCGCTCATGCGTCGGTCGTACCCCATGCCGGGCGCCGCAATCGCAGCCAGCCCGGGCGGTAGGGTCCCCGCGTGGCCAGGCGCTACTTCGGCACGGACGGCGTCCGCGGCGTCGTCGGAGAGGTCCTGACGGCGGAGCTGGTGGAGCGGCTCGGCCGCGCGGCCGCGGTGTGGAGCGGGGGCGGCCGGATCTTCGTCGGCCGCGACACGCGCGCCTCGGGCGTCGAGATCGAGGAGGCGTTCGCGCGCGGCGTCGCCTCGGGCGGCGGGAGCGCCGTCCTCGGCGGCGTGCTCCCGACGCCCGCGGTCGCGCTGCTCGCGCTCGACCTCGGCACGGTGATCACGGCGTCGCACAACCCGCCGGAGTACAACGGCGTGAAGTTCTTCGACCGCGGGGGGCAGAAGCTCCCGGACGAGGCGGAGGAGGAGATCGAGGCGCTCCTCGACGCGCCCGCCGCCGCGGAGCGCGGCACCGTCGACCGCGTCGCCGTCGCCACCGACAGCTACCTCGACCACGTCCTCGAGCGCTTCGGCAGCGACCTGTCCGGCCTGCGGATCGCCGTCGACTGCGCGAACGGCGCGTATGCGGGGATCGCGCCGCGGGCGTTCGAGCGGCTCGGTGCGGAGGTGACGGCGATCGGCGACGACCCGGACGGGACGAACATCAACGTCGGCTGCGGCGCGACCGACCTCGGGCTCCTCCAGGAGACCGTCCGCAGCGGCGGGTTCGACCTCGGCGTCGCGTTCGACGGGGACGGCGATCGCATGCTCGCCGTGGACGAGACCGGCGAGGCGCTCGACGGCGACCAGATCGTCGCGCTGCTCGCGCTCCACCTCGGCGTCGACCTCGTGGCCGTGACGACGATGACGAACCTCGGGTTCCACCGGCTGATGGCGGAGCACGGGATCCGCGTCGTCACCACCGACGTCGGCGACCGCTACGTGCTGGAGGCGCTCCGGCGCGAGGGCGGCGTGCTCGGCGGCGAGCAGTCCGGCCACGTGATCTGCCTCGACGGCCACGTCACCGGCGACGGCCTCGCGGCGGCGCTCCTCCTCTGCCGCGCGCTCGACGGGCGCCGCGCGTCGGAGGCGGGCGCCGTGATGCCGCGGTTCCCGCAGGTCAAGGAGAACGTCCCGGTGCGAACGAAGGAGATCCCGCCCGAGCTGCGGCGCCGGATCGACGAGCTGGGCGGCGGCGACGGGCGCCGCGTCCTCGTCCGCCCGTCCGGGACGGAGCCGCTCGTCCGCGTGCTCGCGGAGGCGCCGACCGAGGCGGAAGCCGCAGACCTCTGTGGTAGGATCGCCGCTCTCGTCCGGCGAGAGCTCGGCTGACCCGGCCGGGCTTTCTGCGTTTTCCGGACGGTTAGCGGCAGCGGCGAACGGGTACACGGCACGGTCTCGGGACGAGGATTCACCCGGAAGACTGGAGCGGGGGGCGAAAGGAGCTTCGGGTGTGCGGAATCATCGGATACGTGGGATCGCGGGAGTGCAAGCCGCTCCTGATCCAGGGACTGCAGCGGCTCGAGTACCGTGGCTACGACTCCGCGGGCATCGCGCTCCGTGAGGCGGACGCGCTCGACTACGTCCGCGCCGTCGGGAACCTCCAGAACCTGAAGGCCGCCGCGGGCGACAACGGCTCGAGCTCCACGCACGGCCTCGGCCACACCCGCTGGGCGACGCACGGCGCCGTCACCGAGGCCAACGCGCACCCGCTCGCCGTCGAGGACGGGCGGCTCGCGATCGTCCTCAACGGCATCGTGGAGAACTACCGCGAGCTGAAGGAGAGCCTCGCCGCCGAGGGGCACGAGTTCAGCTCGGAGACGGACGCCGAGGTCGTGGCGCACCTGATCGAGCGGCACTACGACGGCGACCTCGTCGCGGCCGTCCGCACCGCGTACGCCGAGCTCGAGGGCCACTTCGCCTTCGTCGTGATCCACCACGACCACCCCGACCTCCTCGTGGGCGCGCGCAAGCAGTGCCCGCTCGTCGTCGGCGTCGGCGACGGCGAGATGTTCCTCGCCTCGTCGATCGCGGCATTCCTCAGCGAGACGCGGCGCGTGCAGCTGATCGAGGACGGCGAGGTCGTCGTGCTCCGTCCCGAGGGCGCGACGTTCTTCTCCGTCGAGGACGGCGAGCTCGACCGCGACGAGATCGAGGTCGACTGGGACGACGAGAGCGCCGAGAAGCAGGGCTACGAGACGTTCATGCTCAAGGAGATCTACGAGCAGCCGGACGCCGTCCGCGAGACGATCGGCGAGCGGATCCGCCCGGGCGGCCGCCTCGCGCTCGAGGGGCTCGGGCTCGACGACGCGCAGATCGCGAACCTCCGCCGCATCGTCGTCCTCGCCTGCGGCACCGCGTACCACGCGGGCGTGGTCGGCCGCTACATCATCGAGGAGTGGGCGCGGGTCCCGGTCGAGCCCGACATCGCCAGCGAGTGGATCTACCGCAACCCCGTCCTCTCCGACGACACGCTCGTGATCGGGATCTCGCAGTCCGGCGAGACCCGCGACACCGTGCAGGCGATGCGGCTGGCGCGGGAGGCCGGTGCGCACACGATCGCGATCACGAACCAGATGGGGTCGCAGATCACGCGCGAGGTGCACTCCGTCCTCTTCACGCGCTGCGGACTCGAGGTCGGCGTGGCCGCGTCGAAGACGTTCACCGCGCAGGTCGCGCTGCTCATCCTCGTCGCGCTGCAGCTCGCGCAGGCGCGGAAGACGCTCCCGGAGGAGGAGCTCCACTTCATCCTGGACCAGGTCTACGACCTGCCGGAGAAGATCGCGCAGTTCCTCGACGGCGACCACCCGATCGAGGAGATCGCGCAGCGCTTCCACGACGAGCGCTTCTTCCTCTACCTCGGCCGCCACATCGGGCTGCCCGTCGCGCTCGAGGGCGCGCTCAAGCTGAAGGAGATCTCGTACATCCCGACCGAGGCGTACTCGGCCGGCGAGATGAAGCACGGGCCGATCGCGCTCCTCGACGAGAACACGCCGGTCGTCGTCGTCGCCACCGACATCCACGTCTACGACAAGATCGTCTCCAACATCCAGGAGACGCGCGCGCGCGGCGCCCACGTGATCGCGATCGCGACGGACGGCAACGAGGACATCCAGCACCACGCCGACGACGTGATCTACGTCCCGAAGACGCCGGCGTTCCTCCAGGCGGTGCTCGCGGTGCTCCCGCTGCAGCTGCTCGCGTACCGGATCGCGCGCCTGCGCGGCCTCAACGTCGACCAGCCGCGCAACCTCGCGAAGACCGTCACGGTCGAGTAGCGCGGCGAAGGCTCGACCGGCTTTCGAGCCGTGTCCGAACCCCGGGGTCAGACCCGCTGCAGGGAGGTCGAGGGTTACGGCGTAAGGCTCGACCGGCTTTCGAGCCGTGGCCAGGGTGGACGGCTCGACTACAGCACGAGGTCGTCGTCCCGTTCGCCGCGGACGCGCGCCGCGACGAACGGGACGGCGGCGAGGAGCGGCAGCGCCAGGAGGAGTCGCGGGTCGCGCCACGCGAGCGCCAGCCAGAGCACCGGGACGGCGGCGAGCGCGGCCCAGCGCGCCCACGGCTCGCCCGCGGCGCGCTCCCAGAGCTCGCGCGCCCGCGCCACGCTCAGAAGCCGAGCTCGGCGCGGCGGGCGCGCAGGAGCGCGAGCTCGTCCTCGGCGCCGGTGGGAGCGGCCGCGGGCGCGCCGTCGCCGTACGCGGCGGCGAGCAGCGCGCGCGCCGCGGAGACGCGCGTCGCGAAGTCAGCGCTCCCGTCGGGCCGCGTCGCCTCGAGCGCCGAGAAGAGGCTCCGCCACAGCCGCTCGACGTGCTGCTCCGCGCGCTCCCGCAGCACCACGGGGACGGGACGTGGATCGGTGAGGAGCTGCTGCTCGAGCGCCGCCTGCTGCTCCGCGAGCCGCTGCGACTCCGCCGCGAGCTCCGCCTGCTGACGTGCCAGCCGACGCTCGCGCGCCTCGAGCTCCTGGGCGGCCGCGCGGAGCGCCCGCGCCCGCTCCTCGAGCTCGCCGACGTCCGGGCCCGTCGCCCGGGGCGGCGGCGCGGGCGCCGGAGCGGTCTCGTGCGCGAGGCCCCCCAGTCCGAGGTGCGCGCGCAGGCCGGTGCCGAACTCGGTCTCGTGCTCGTGGGGCGCGGCGTCCATGTACCGGTTGAGAACGCCGCAGGAGCGCGAATCTTGCGCCTAGTCGCCCTCCGGCGGCCGCCGCAGCCGCTTCTGCTCGCCGCGCTGCCGCTTCCGCTCGAGCCGGCGCTCGCGGCTCGCCTGCGTCGCGGCGGTCGGGACGCGCTTCCGCGGCACGTGGAGCGCCGCGCGCAGCGCCGCCACGAGCCGCTCCACCGCGAGCTCGCGGTTCCGCAGCCGGCTCCGCTCGTCCTGCGCCACGGCGCGCAGAACCGGCCCCGCCTTCGCCGCCACGCGCCGCTTCTGCGCCGGCGACAGCGCCCGCGACCGCTCGACGTCGAACACCGCCTCCACCCGCGTCTCGCTCGTCTGCGCGTGCTGCCCGCCGGGCCCGCTCGAGCGGGAGTAGCGGAGCTCCACCTCGTCGAGCGGCAGGACGACCGACCGCGTCACCCGCACGGCGTCCGCCTCCATCCGGCGATTGTGCGGGATCCGCGTGACAGAATCGGGAGGTGGCGGCGATCCTCCTCGACATCGACGGCGTGCTCCACGTCTCGGGGCACCCGCTCGACGGGGCGGCCCGCGCCGTCGCGGAGCTCCGCGCCGCCGGGCACCGCCTCCGCTTCGTCACGAACACGAGCACGGTCCCGCGGGCGCAGGTCGGCGCCGCCCTCCGGCGGATCGGGATCGACGTCGAGGACGAGGAGATCCAGACGCCCGCGGCGGCCGCGGCGAAGCTGCTCCAGGGGAAGCGCGTGCTCGCGCTGACGATGCCGGCCGTCGTCGCCGACCTCGACGGGGTGGAGCTCGTGGGCGAGGGGGCAGACGCCGTCCTCGTCGGCGGCGCGGACGAGTCGGCGGAGCCGAACCGCGTCTTCTCGTACATGAACCTCGCGCGCGCCTTCGCGGAGCTCGCCGGCGGCGCCGACCTCGTCTGCCTGCACCGCAACCGCTGGTGGCAGACGAGCAAGGGGCCGCTGCTCGACTCGGGCGCGTTCGTCGCGGGGCTCGAGTACGCCGCGCAGACGGAGGCGACGGTGGTGGGGAAGCCGAGCGCGCCGTTCTTCGACGCGGCGCTGCGGGCGCTCGACGCCGACGCGGAGCGCACGTGGATGGTCGGCGACGACATCGAGTCCGACATCGCGGGTGCGCAGCGCTGCGGGATCCGCACGATCCTCGTCCGCACCGGGAAGTTCCGACCCGACGCCGTCGACCGCGCCCGCGTCGTCCCGGACGCGATCCTCAGCTCCGTCGCGCACGTCCCGGACTGGATCGAGGAGCACCCGTGACGCCGGCGGCGCACGTCGGCACCGACCTGATCGAGATCGCGCGGATCCGCCGCGCGCTCGAGCGCTACCCGACCTTCCGCGAGCGGTGCTTCACCGCCGCCGAGCGCGCCTACTGCGACTCGCGCCCGAACCCGGCGCAGCACTACGCGGCGCGCTTCGCGGGCAAGGAGGCCGTCGGCAAGGCGCTCGGCTTCGGCGTCGCGCGCGCGTTCGCCTGGCGCGACATCGAGATCGACGGCCGCCCGAAGCCGAGCGTGAGCCTCGACGGCCGCGTCGCCGCGTGGGCGGATCGCGTCGGGGCCGGCGCGATCGACCTCTCGATGTCCCACTCGCGGGAGCTCGCGTCGGCCGTGTGCGTCGCCGTGCCGCGGTGAGCTTCGAGCCGCTCTACACCGCGGAGGAGATGCGCGCCGCGGAGGAGGGGCACGACGTCGAGACGCTGATGGAGCGCTCCGGGCGCGCGGTCGCCGAGCGCGCGGTCGCGCGCTACCCCGACGCGCGGCGGTTCGCGCTCCTCTGCGGCCGCGGCGCGAACGGCGGCGACGCGCGCATCGCCGGCCGCGTCCTCCGCCAGGAGGGGCGCGACGCCGAGGAGACGGACGACCCGCACGGCGCGGACGTCGTCGTCGACGGCCTCTTCGGAACCGGCTTCCACGGCGAGCCGCGCCCGGAGGCGGCACGCGTGATCGAGGCCGCGAACGCGTCGGGCGCCGCGATCGTCGCGGTCGACGTCCCCTCCGGCGTCGACGCGTCGACGGGAGAGGTGCGCGGCGCCGCCGTCCGCGCCGACCTCACCGTCACCTTCCACGGGCGCAAGGTCGGCCACGAGGTCGCCCCCGGCCGGTTCCACTGCGGCGACGTCGAGGTCGCCGACATCGGGCTCCCGCACGTCGCCACGGCGCACAAGCTCGTGACGCCGGCGATCCTCCGCCTCGTGCCGCGGCGGGGCCCCGCGGACAACAAGTACAGCGCCGGGTCCGTGCTCGTCGTCGGCGGGTCGCCCGGCCTGACGGGAGCCGCGTGCCTCGCGGCGGAGGCGGCGCTCCGCGCGGACGCCGGCTACGTGGCGGTGGCGGTGCCGGCGGCGTCGCTCCCGGTCGTCGAGGCGCGGCTGCTCGAGCCGGTGAAGCTCGGCTGGGAGCCGGGGAGCGCGCTCGCGGTCGTCCGCGCGGCGGCCGAGAAGGCGGGAGCCGTCGCGATCGGCCCCGGCCTCGGCCGCTCGGACGAGGCGCGCGAGCTCGTGCGGGCGGTGCTCGCGGAGCTCGACGTCCCCGTCGTGGTCGACGCGGACGCGCTGCACGGGCTGGAGCCGGTGGAGCGGTCCGCGCCGACGGTCCTGACGCCGCACGCGGGCGAGCTCGCGCGTCTCCTCGGCGTCGCGTCGGCCGAGGTGTCGGCGCACAGGCTCGAGGCGGCGGCGCGCGCGGCGGAGCGGTTCGGCATGGTCGTGCTGCTGAAGGGCGCGGACACGATCGTCGCCGCGCCAGGGTTCGGCGCGCTCGTCCGGCGCAGCGACGCCGCCGGTCTCGCGAGCGCCGGGACGGGCGACGTCCTCACGGGCGTCGTCGCGGCGTTCCTCGCGAAGGGGCTCGCGCCGGATCTCGCGGCGGCCGCCGCGGCGACGGCGCACGGCCTCGCCGCCGCCCGGGCGCCGCAGCAGGAGGGGCTCGTCGCGAGCGACGTCGTCCGGCTCCTGCCGGAGGCGCTCGCCGTCCACCGGTAGGCGCCGGGCGCCGCGCGTAACGTTCGGCCGTATGCACCGCTCCGACGTGACCATCGACCTCGGCGCGCTCCGTCGGAACGTACGGACGCTGCTGCGGGCCCTCGACGGCGCGGAGCTGTGGGCGGTCGTCAAGGCCGACGCATACGGGCACGGGGCGCGCGAGTGCGCGGGCGCCGCGCTCGGGGCCGGCGCCTCCGCCCTCTGCGTCGCGACCGTCGCCGAGGCGCTCGAGCTCCGCCGGGAGTACGCCGGCGTGCGGATCCTCGTGATGGGGCCGACGAGCTTCCGCGACGTGGCCGTCGCGCGCGACGCCGATCTCGAGCTGACCGTCTCGAGCGACGAGGTCCCGGAGGGCGTCCGCGTCCACCTGAAGCTCGACACGGGGATGGCGCGCTGGGGGCTCGCGGAGCTGCCGGCGCCGGCGCGGCAGGTCGTCGGCCTGATGAGCCACCTCGCGACGGCCGACAGCGACGCGGCGTACACGGAGTGGCAGGTGGAGCGGTTCCGCTCCGCCACGCACGCGTACGCGCACCTGACGCGGCATCTCGCGAACAGCGCCGCGGCGCTGCGGTACCCGCCGGCGCGCTTCGACGCCGCGCGCTGCGGGATCGCGCTCTACGGCCTCTCGCCGTTCGGGGAGGACCCCGCGCGGGACGGGCTCGAGCCGGTGCTGCGCTGGGACAGCCACCTGGCGCAGGTCCGTCTCCTCGCCGCCGGCCACAGCACCGGCTACGGACGGCGCTACGTGGCCGAGCGCGACACCTGGATCGGCATCGTCCCCGTCGGGTACGCCGACGGCTTCCGCCGCGACCTGACCGGGGCGACGGTGCGCGTCGCCGGCGAGCCGCGGCGCGTCGTCGGGACCGTCTCGATGGACGCGCTCGCCGTCGAGCTCGACCGCGAGCTGCCGGTCGGGACCCCGGTCGTGCTCGTGGGGCACGGGGTCGCGCTCGAGGAGCACGCGCGCGTCGCCGACACCATCACCTACGAGCTCGCGTGCGGGATCTCGACCGCGCCCACGCGCGCGCGGCGGACGGTGCTGGATGGCTGACGGCGACGCGCTCCGCGCCCGGTTCGCCGCGACGGCCGGCCGCGTGGCGGCGCGCGCCGACGAGGAGGCGGACGCGCTGCGCGAGCGGCTGCGGCGGCTCCTCCACCTCCGCGGCGACGAGCACGTGCTCGACGTCGGAACGGGCGCCGCCGCCCTCCCCGTGGCCGTCGCCCCGTTCGTCGCGCGCGTCGTCGGCGTCGACGTCGTCCCGGAGCTGCTGGCGGAGGGGCGCCGGCGGGCGGAGGGGCTCGCGAACGTCGAGCTCGTCGAGGGCGACGCGACGGCGCTCCCCTTCGACGCCGGGAGCTTCGACGTCGGGACGTGCGTCCGCGTGCTCCACCACGTCCGCCGGCCCGAGCTCGTGGTGGCCGAGCTGACGCGCGTCGTCCGCCCGGGCGGCCGCGTGCTGCTCGCCGACCAGCTCGCGCCGCTCGATCCGCTGCTCGCGATCGACGCCGACCGCTTCGAGCGGGCGCGCGACCCGTCCCACCAGCGGCTCCTGCCCGACAGCGACGTCCGCTTCCTGCTCGAGATGAACGGGCTCGTGCTCGAGCGGGCGGAGGTGCGGCAGGAGCGGCGCGAGCTCGACCCCTACCTCGACCTCGCCGGCTGCGAGGGCGCCGACCGCGAGCGCGCGCGCGGCCTCGCACCGGGCAGCCCGTACCGCGTCGAGGTGGGGTGGTACCTCGCTCGGCGGCCGGGGCAGCGGCGCTAGCCGGCCGCGGCCGGGACGCTGCGGCTCACGGGAGCACGACCCGCAGCCGCTCGAGCGGGATGCGGTCGAGCGGCGCGTACGGCCCCGGCGGCAGCAGGCCCGCGTACGCGTCGTCGGCGAGCGACTGCGGGTGGGCGGCGTAGAGCCCGATCGCGCCGCCGGAGTCGGCGAGGATCATCCCGTACTCCTGCAGCGCGCGGGCGATCGTCCGCTCGTGCGGCCGCAGCCCCAGGGACTCGAGGTCGAGCGCCGGGTCGAGCTGCAGCCGCGTGCCCATCGCGAGCGCCGTCGGGCGCGTGCTGCGTCCGTCCGTCGACGTCGCCGGCGCGACGAAGACCTCGCGTCGGACGTGCGGGTAGTTGAACACGAGCGCGTGCCTGATCCGGCCCGCGCGCAGCTCCTCCGGGAAGACGAGGCCCGCGAGGAGCGCGAACCCGGACGCGCGCGCGGAGAGCCCGCGCGGGTCGACGCCGCTGCCGGCGAGCGGCAGGCGCGCGCCCCAGAGCGCGTCGAGCCCGTCCCCGGCGCGGGAGGCGCCCCAGAAGTCCCACTCGCAGCCCGTCTCGCGGTCGACGACGACGAGGTGCGCGTCGTCCTCCGGGTCCGGCTCCGCCTCGGGCGGCACGGGGACGCCCGTCAGCCCGCGCCCGTCGGCCCACTCCGCGCCGAAGCGGACGTCGAACCGCTGCGTCGCGGCGCCCGCCTCGTACACCGGCACCGTCCACTGCTCGACCGAGAGGACGAAGCCCTCGTCGCGGCCGACGGCGGCCACGTCCGCGACGAGCTCCTCCGAGCGGGGGTCGACGCGCGCGCCGGCGGCGATCGGGACGTTGAAGGGGCTGTCGTCGGCGTACGGCCGGCCCTCCGGCGCCGGCGGGCCGCAGCGCTCGCGCGGCTGCGCCGAGCGTTCCGCGTCCCCGCCCGCGCGCGTCAGGAGCAGCACCGCGGCCGCGAGCGCCGCGGCGAGGACCGCGACGGCTGCCGCCGCCCGGATCAGGAGCGCTCGAGGTTCACGAGGGCGTCGACGAGGTTCCGCCGCTCCGCCTCGAGCGACGTGAACGCCTGCGCGAGCCGCGCCTCTCCCTCGGCCGTCAGCCGCACGTGCGCGACGCGGCCGTCGTCGCTCGACGGCTCGCGCACGAGCAGCCCGGCCTCGACGGCGCGGTCGACGAGCTCCGTGACGGTGCTCTGCGCGAGCTGCAGGCGCTCCGCCAGCTCCGTGACCGTCGAGACCTCGCGCCCGGTCGGCGCGCCCTTGACCATCAACAGCAGCTGGTACCGCTGCGGCGTGAGCCCCGAGAGGCGCGCGATCCGCTCCGTGCCGCGCAGGAACCGCCGGACCGCGGCGCGGAACTCCGCCACGCGGATGTACTCGTCGACGGGGACCCTCTTGCCGCTCATGCCGCCTGGCGGCGGATTGTCCGGTATCGGGAGCGGCTGAGCAAGCGCGCAAGCGTCGCAGGGAACAGCGCCTGCGCGACCGCCGCGCCGCGGTACCAGCGCGGCACGAACGTCTCCGTCGCGCCGCGGTCGAGCGCCCGGAGGACGTGCCGCGCGACGTAATCGGCGTCGACGACGAGGCGCCGGACGAGGGCGCTCCGGAGGTGGTCCCGGTTCGGGAACCCCTCCGTGTGGACGAGCCCCGGGTTCACCGTCAGCACGTGGATGCCGCGGTCCGGGAGCTGCGTCGCGACTGCGCGCGAGAACGCGAGCTGCGCGTGCTTCGACGCGGCGTACGGCCCCGACGGCGGGAGCGCGAACGTCCCCGCGACCGAGACGACGTTGACGACGCGAGCCGGGGCGCCCGCCTCCAGCCCGGGGAGGAACGCGCGCAGGCACCAGACCGAGCCGAGGTAGTTGACCCGCAGCAGCCGCTCGAGCCGCTCGGGGTCGCCGTCGAGGAACTGCGCCCGTCCGGGCACTCCGGCGTTGTTCACGAGCAGCTCGATCCGCGGGTGCCGCGCGAGCACGCTCGCCGCCACGCGCTCGACGGCCTCGCGGTCGGAGACGTCGCACACCTCGTACTCGCCGCCGACCTCCGCCGCGAGCTCGCGCAGCCGGTCCTCGCGGCGGGCGAGCAGCACGCAGCGCCAGCCGCGCTCGGCCAGGCGTCGCGCCAGCGCCTCGCCGATCCCGCTCGACGCGCCGGTGACGACGGCTACGCGGGACCCGCTCAGCGGCAGGTGCGGACGGTGCGCGCCGCGGTGGACGCGGCGCCGGTCCGGTCGACGACGGTCGCGCGGAGCCCGTGTGCGCCCCGGCCGCGCGGCGCGCGCCACGGCGCGGAGTAGATGCCGGCGTCGCCGCGGCGGACCGTCGCGACGGTGCGCCCGCCGGCCGAGAAGACGACGCGGGCGACGCCGCGGCTCGCGCTGGCGGCGACGACGAGGCGGAGGCGCCCGCGCACGCACTCGTTGCGCTCCGGCGCGAGCCAGGTGACGGCCGGCCCGCGGACGACGCGGATCGGCGCGGGCGTGAAGCTCGTGTTCGGCATCACGTCCTCGGAGACGGAGGCGACGTTCTTGGCCTCCTGGTAGTCGGACGCGATGATCCCGGCGCGCGTCGTGCCGGCGCGCAGCGCGGGCGCCTCGCGCGGCAGCGCGAAGACGGCGATCCCCGAGAACGGGTCGTAGAACGAGGCGCTGACGAGGACGCCGCGGTAGGCGAGCGCGAGCGAGAGCGGGTCGACGCCCGACTCCGGCCGGAACAGCCCGTCCACGACGCGGACCGCGATCGTCGGGCGGCCGGCGGAGACGCGCGTCGTCAGCGGCGCCGCGAGCGGCGGGCTGACGTCGTCCTCCCACGACTGCAGCAGGTACTGCCCGGCGAGGCGCCGTCCGCTGAAGACGTCGCGCCCGGAGTCGACGGAGACGTAGTAGCGGCCCGGGAGCGGCATCGCGGCGCCCGCCGCGCCGATCTGCGCGCGGTAGCCGAACGTCAGCGAGTTGACGTTCACGGGCGTCCCCGCCGCCCCCTGGACGTCGTTCTCGTCGCGCGAGCCGAGCACCCACGGGTCGATCACGGCGCCGTCCGACGACGCGATCACCGCGACGCCGAAGTTCGCGACCGGCTTCACGATCGTCGTCTCGTACAGCTGCTCGGCCCCGTCCTGCACCATCGGCGGGCCGGTGTAGTCCGGCGGCGGCCCGAAGGGCGCGGACGGGAAGCGGTAGACGTTGGCGTGCGACGTCCCGTTGCGGGTGTCGCCGGTCTGGAGGCGGCGCAGCGGCCGCACCGGCACGCGCTCGAGGCCGGGACGGGTGACGGAGAAGAAGTACGGGATCCGGCGCTCGACGTCGCCGCGGCGGAGGACGACGAACCCGTAGGCGTCGCCGGCCGTGGCGTCGGCGGCCGCGCGCGCGACGACGGGGAGGTGCGCGTCGCCGCCGGGGCCGATCGCGAGCGCGGGCGGCAACTCGACCGCGCTGCCCGCCGGTGCGGACTGCGGGCGGAGCTCGACCTCCCACGTCCCGGCGCCGCCGCCGGCGTCGGAGATCCGGACGAGGCGCGACTCCGTCCGCGCGCCGCGGTTGACGTTCAGGTCGGGGAAGGCGACGGAGACGGGGTCGGTGAACACGAGCGGGTCGTCCGCGCGCAGCAGGTCGATCTGCCCGCCGCCGCCGAGGATCACCGGCGCCTCCCGCGTCCGCGCCGTGTCCTCCCACGCGGGCCCGGCGGTCGAGACGAGCGCCGACTTGAGTTGCCGCGCCGTCCAGGTGCGGTGGCGCTGGAGCAGCAGCGCGGCGGCGCCGGCGGCGTGCGGCGCGGCCATGCTCGTCCCGTCGAAGACGGCGAACGGGCCGCCGAACCGCGGCAGCGTCGCAGAGAGGATGGCGCCGCCGGGCGCCGACACGTCCGGCTTGAGCTGGTGCCCGAAGGCGGTGGGGCCCGCGGACGAGAAGCTCGTGACGATGCCGCTCCGGCCGGTCTCGATCCGATCCGGCTCCTTCCCGATCCGTACGAGCGTCCGCCCGCCGGTGGTGGCGAGGTACGCGCGCAGCCGCGCGCCGTCGAGGTCGGCGACCATCCCCGCCGGGATCGCGAGGCGCAGCGGGATGCCGTTCGCCTCGCCCGGCCGGTTGTCGACGAGGACGAGGCCGATCGCGCCGGCCGCGCGCGCCCGCTCCGCCTTCGACACGAACGTGCACGTCCCGCGCGACGCGAGCGCGATCGCGCCGCGCAGCGAGCCCGGCGGCAGCGTCCCCGGCCCCTCGTTCGGGTTCCCCGAGGTGCCGCAGAGGAGGCGGTCGACGGCGCGGCCGTCGGTGCCGACGATCGTCCCGACGTCGACGAGCAGCTGGTCGGTCGCCGTCCACGCCGCCGGGGTGTCGCCGGCGGGGCGGAAGGCGAGCACCCGGAGGTTCGCCGGCGCGCCGGGCGCGGTCACGCGGAGCGCCGGCGCGAACACGTGCGCGTTCGAGGTCGCGGCGACCGAGAGCGCGTCGGGCGCGGTCCCCGGGGAGCCGGCGGTGCCGAGCCCGAACTCGTCGCGGTCGTTCCCGGCCGAGATGACGGGGAGAACGCCGGCCGCGGCGACGTTCCGCACGACCTCGTTCATCGCGTCCGTCCGCGGCTCCGTCTCGGCGCCGCCGCCCGAGAAGTTGATCACGTCCATCCCGTCGGCGACCGCCGCCTCGAACGCCGCGATGATCTCCGGCGTGTTCGCCACGTGGCCGATCGGCGTCGGCACGGTGAAGACGCGGTAGTTCCCGAGGTGCGCGCGCGGCGCGACGCCGGAGAGGCCGGAGACGCCCGGGTGGTCCTCGCCCGGCGGCGCCGTCGTCCCCTCGTTCCCGGCGGCGATCCCGGCGACGTGCGTGCCGTGGAAGGAGACGCGCGGGTCGACGGCGAGTCGCCCGGGACGGCCTGCGCCGGGGCCGGGGAACGTGCGCGCGACGATCACCTTCGGCGACGTCCACCGCGTCCCGCCCTTGGGGTATCCCGGCGGGTACGAGTAGCCGCGCGGGTCGAAGAACGGGTTCGTCTGGTCGATCCCGTCGTCGACGACGGCGATCTTCATCCCCTCGCCCCGGGCGCCGTGGCGCGCCGCGTACGCGCGCGCGTGGATCAGGCCGGGGCTCTCGTTCAGCCGCAGCGTGTAGCGCAGGCTCGGGTAGACGCGGTGCGAGAACCCCTGCCGCACGAGGGTCGGCACGTCGCGCGCGGGGAGCTCGACGGCGAAGCCGTTGAGGACGACGCGGTAGCGGCGCCCGACGGTCGCCTCCGGAATCGCGCGTCGGAGCTGCGCCGCCGCGGCGTTCTGCGCGGCCGCGAGGCGTCCGAGGTACGCGCGCGACGAGGTCGACGTGACGGTCAGGCGCCGGCGCGCGCTCGGCCCGTGGAGCGAGCGGCCGTACTGCGCGAGCGGCGGCGCGTCGAGCTGGACGACGACGGTGACGCGCCCGCGGGCGTGCCCGGCGGGGACGCGTGGCTCGCCGGCGCGGACGAGCGGGTACGTGACGTCGCCGAAGGTGCGGTCGACCGGCCGGAGCTCCGCGGCGGCCGGGGCCGCCGCGACGAGCGCCGCCGCGGCGAGCGTGAGGAGGGCCGGGCGGCGCAAGGGGGCGCAGCGTAGCTGCTCGCGCGCCGCGTCGGGGGCGGCCGGACTAGACTCGCCGCGATGGCGCGGCGGTTCGAGGGCAAGCGCGGGCTCGTGCTCGGCGTGGCGAACAAGCGGTCGATCGCCTGGGCGATCGCGCGGCGGCTCGTCGACGAGGGCGCGCAGCTCGCGTTCACCTACCAGGGCGAACGGATCGAGAAGTCCGTCCGCGACCTCGCGGAGTCCGTCTCGAGCCCGCTCGTGACCGAGTGCGACGTCCGCTCCGACGACGACGTCGCCCGCGTCGTCCGCGAGGCCGGCGAGACGTTCGGCGGCGAGCTCGACCTGCTCGTCCACTCCGTCGCCTTCGCCGCCGCCGAGGATCTCGAGGGGCGGTTCACGGACACGCCCCGCGACCGCTTCTGGATGGCGCTCGACATCAGCGCGTACTCGCTCGTCGCCCTCGCGCGCGAGGCGGAGCCGCTGCTCGAGGCCGCGGGCGGCGGCTCGATCGTGACGATGACCTACCTCGGCGGCGAGCGCGCGGTGCCGCACTACAACGTGATGGGCGTCGCCAAGGCGACGCTCGACGCCTCGGTGCGGTACCTCGCCTGGGACCTCGGCCAGAAGAACGTCCGCGTCAACGCGGTCTCGGCCGGCCCGGTGCGGACGCTCGCGGCGCGGTCGATCGCCGGCTTCCCGACGATGGAGGCGATCGTCGAGGAGCGCGCGCCGCTCCACCGCCACATCGACGCCGACGACGTCGGCGCCGCCGCGGCGTACCTCCTCTCGGACGACGCTCGGAACGTGACCGGCACGACGCTCTACGTCGACTCCGGCTACCACGCTATGGGCATGTAGGCGGCATGGGGGAACCGCCCTCGCCTTCGCGGGAAGCGCGCAGCGCGTCCGGCGCGTCCCCTTAGAGCTTCCGCTCGAGCACGCGGTGGACGCGGTCCTCGTCGTCTGCGAGCGCCTTGCCGGGGACCCAGCCGAGGTTGCGCCAGAACTCCTCGGCGCCGCGGTCGTCGCGGAGGGTCGTCAGGCGCGCGCGCCCGGCGCCGCGGCTCGTCGCCTCCTCGACGAACGCGTCGACGAGCCGCCGCCCCGCGCCGCTCCGGCGGCGGTCCTGCCGCACCGCGACGTGCGTGAGGACGGCGGCGGCGAGCGGGAGCGCGAGATCGTCCGCGTTTCCGCGCTGCCTGCGGCGGCCGCCGCGGGCGAGCGTCCGCAGGTACCGCCCGAGCCGCGTGCGGAGGAAGCTGGCGGCCTCGGGCGGCCGCTGCAGCAGGCACAGCGCACCGAGTGCGGCGAGCCGGCTGCGGCGTGCGCGCACGACCCAGGCGCGGTGCGCGTCGACGTCCACGGCTCCGAAGAGGAAGCCGAGCGGCTCCCCGTCCTGCTCCGCCGCGAGCGCGATCCCGTGCGGGCTGTCGAGGAAGGTCTCCTGGTACGCGCGCAGGAACCGCGGCCCCAGGCGCGTGAAGAACCCGTGCGGCAGCGCCTCCTGCTGGAGCGGCCCCGTCCAGTCGAGGTCGTCGCGCCGGAGCGGCCGCACGACGACCCGCTCCGGCGCGTGCTGCTCCTGCGGGGACGCGGGCGCGCTCACGGGAGCGAGCGTTCCCCGCGGCGGGGGTCCGGTAACGGCGCTACGGCGCGCGGTACAGCGTGACGGCGCCGTCGCGCGCGACCGCGCGCCACCCCTGGCGCCGCAGCGACTCCTCCGCCGGCGCGCGGCACAGCTCCGTCACGAGGGGGCTCGTCTCGTACAGGCCGGCGTGCACGGCGACGTACCGGATCCCGAGGTCCCGGACGAGGCGCTCGCGCGAGGCCCCCCAGCGGCCGCAGTTCAGCGGACGCAGCCGCCGCAGCGCCTCGTCCGCCGCGACGGGCGCGACCGTCGAGTACCCGGACGGACCGGCGCGCGGCGCCTGGAGCCGGTAGTAGAGGTAGACGCTGGCGTAGTGCCGTTCGGGCGTGAAGATCGGCAGCTCGAGCAGGCGCCCCGGCGGCGCGTCGGCGAGGGCGGCGTAGGCGGCGTTCGCCTCGTCCGCCGCGGCCGCGCCGAACACGGGCACGCGCAGGTCCGCGAGCAGGAGCGCCGTCGCGACGACGGCGACGCGGCCGGACGGGAAGCGCGCGAGCAGGAACGCGACTAGTGCGGCGAGCGCGAGGACGGCGATGGGCATCAGCCGCGCAGGCACGCGCGGGAAGTTGAAGCCGGGGACGTACCGCCAGAGCAGCTCGTACGTCGGCAGCTTCGTCCCGAGCGCGAGCAGGGAGGGGACGAGCACGCCGAGGCCGAGGAGCGCGGCGAGGCCGTGGCGCCCGGCGCGCACGAGCAGCGCGAGGCCGCCGAGCGCGAGGAGCGGCGTCGCCCACCCGAGGAAGACGAGCTGCTCCAGCCCCTGCCGCATCGAGGGGACGACGAAGTCGAGCGGGTCGACGGAGTAGAACGCGACCGCGCGCAGCGACCGTCCGTCCGCGGCGATCGACCCCTCGATCGTGGCGAGGCGGACGAGGAGGCCCGCGCCGGCAGCAGCAGCCGCCGCTCCCGCGGCGAACAGGAGCGCGCGGCGGTCGCGCGACCGCACGACGACGTACGCGGCGAAGAACGGGATCGCGCCGAGCGCGAGGTGCAGCTGCCCCGAGAGCGGGATCGCCGCGAGCGCCGCCGCCGACGCGGCCCACCACGCGCGCGAGCCGCGGCGGCCGCGCTCGTACGCCCACAGCGCGACGGGGAGGAGCGCCGAGATCGGCCCGAGCAGGTGTCCCGTGCTCTGCGCGACCCGGTACGGCGCGAGCGCGAACGCGAGGCCGCCGACGAGCGCCGGCGGCCGCGGCACGCCGAGCTCCCGGAGCCACGCGCACGCGGCACCGCCGGCGAGGAGGAACGACGCGAGCGTGAACGCGTTCCACGCTGCGACCGGCCCCGCGACCGCCGCGACGGCGGACCACGGGAGGCCGAAGAGCCAGCCGAGGAACACCGCCGTCGGCTCCGCGACGGGCTGGAACGAGTACGGGTCGCGCCACGGCGCGGCGCCGCGGACGAGGTTGTGGCCCGCGAGCCAGAGCTGGTAGACGAGCTGGAGGTGGTCGCCGGGCGCGCCGCCGCCCCCTCCGGGCTCGGCGAGGGCGAGGAACGACTCGTGCGCGCGCCGGACCGCCGGCCACGTCGCGACGACCGCGGCGAGGAGGTAGACGCCCGCCGCTAGGAGGCCGAAGCGCGCGCGGCCGAGAGCAGCTCGTCCACGTCGGGCAGCTCGCTCGAGTCGTACCGCCATGCGCCGCGCACCGTACCGTCCTGGTCGACGAGGAAGGCGCTGCGCTCCGAGACGCCGCGGAAGCCGCGGTACTCGTGCGCGACGCCGAATCCGTCCGTCGCCTCGCCGTTCCAGTCGGAGAGCAGCGGGAACGTCAGGTCGAGCACCTGCGCCCACGCGATGTGCGTGTACGGCGAGTCGCGCGAGATCCCGTACAGCGCCACCCCCGCCTCGTCGAACTCCATGCTCCTGTCACGCAGGAGCCCCATCTCGTCCGTTCAGGTCGAGGACCAGTCGAACAGGTAGAAGACGAGGAGGAGCGGCCGCTCGGCCGCGATCGTCCGCAGCGGCACGGGGTCGCGCGGCCCCACCCACACGGTCGCGTCCGGGATCCTGTCGCCGGCCTGGAGCACCGGCGGAGCCTACACCGGACCTCGCGGCTTGTCGGCGCCGTAGGAGGGGCATGGATCGGCGTCGGTTCCTCGCGGCCGCGGCGTTCGCGGTCGCCGCGCCCGCGGCGTGGGCGCGCGGGCTGGGTGGGACGCCGATCGCGCTCGTGACGGCCGACCTCGAGGAGCACGTCGCCGCGGTCGACCTCTCGTCCGGGCGGGTGGTGCGGCGGATCGCCGTCGCGCCCGGGCCGCAGAGCATCGAGTCGCTGCTGGGGCGGACGGCGCTCGTCGGGCACGCGGACGAGGGGGTGGTGACGCTCATCGACGGGCCGTCGCTGCGCGTCACGCACGTCCTCCGCGGCTTCGGCGAGCCGCGCTACGCGGCCGCGTCGCCCGGCGGCCGGTACGCGTACCTGACGGACGCGGCCCGCGGCGAGCTCGTGACGGTCGACGTCGCGCGCGGTCGCGTCGTCGCGCGGATCGAGCTCGGCGGCCCCGCGCGCCACGTCGCCGCGTCGCCCGACGGGTTCGCCGTCTGGGCGGCGCTCGGGACGAAGGCGGAGCGGGTCGCCGTCGTCGACCGCGGCCGCGTGCGGACGTTCGCGCCGCCGTTCCTCGCGCACGACGTCGCCTTCACGCCGCGCGGCGGCTCCGTCTGGGTCACCTCCGGCGACCGCGGCGCGATCGCCGTCTACGACGCGCGGACGCTGCGCCTGCGGCGGCGCCTCTTCGCGCACGCGCCGCCGCAGCACGTCACCTTCCTCGGCGAGCTCGCGTTCGTGGCGAGCGGCGACTCGGGCACGCTGCGCGTCCACCGCGTCCGCGACGGCGCGCTCGTGCGGACGGTGCGGCTCCCGCGCGGGTCGTTCAACGTCCAGCACGGGTGGGGGACGGTGTTCTCGCCGTCGCTCGCGCACGGGACGCTCGCCGTCGTCGACGCCCGCGGCCGCCCGCTGCGCCGGATCCGCGTCGCCCGCTCGAGCCACGACGCCTGCTTCGTCGCCGCGCGCTGAGACGCAAGTAACACTGTGATACTTGCTCGCCGGCCGCTCTGCGTGACGCGCCTGTGGCGCTAGTAACACTGTGTTACTTGCTTCGGGAGGCGCGGCAGCACCACTCCGCCGGCTGCGCGAAGCGGCCGAACTGGGCGCGGATCCCCGCCGCGGCCTCGACCTCGCCGTCGGGGCCGAGGAAGAGCCACTGGTCGGCGTCGTGCCACGCGACTGCGAGCCGGCTCCCGTCCGGCGCCCACGCGATGCCGTCGAAGCGCCCGGGGCCGGCGAAGACCGTCTCCGGCGCGCCGCGTTCCACGTCGAGGTCGAGGAGGAGCACCTCGCCCTCGCGCGCGAGCGCGACGCGGTGCGTCCCCGGCTCGAACGCCGCGTCGACGACGCCGCGCAGCGTCCGCACCGACAGCGGCCGCGCGCTCTCCGTCCCGAAGACGACGAGCTGCTCGTCGGTCACGAGCAGGAGCCGCTCGCCGTCGTCCGACCAGAGCAGGAGCCGCGGGTTCCGGAACGGAGCGGAGGTCACCGGCCGCTCCGCGTAGAAGAGCGAGCACCGGGCGGCGTCGAAGACGAAGACGCGCCCGCGGGTGGTGACGTATGCGAGCACGAAGCGCGCGCCGGGCCGCCACGCGGGCGCGACGCGCGCCGCCGCGTGCAGCCCGCACGCGTCCGTGTCGCGCGTCCCGTCGCCGGCGACGACGTGCAGGCGGCTGCCGGTGAGGAACGCGACGGCCGTGTTCGCCGCGTCCCCGTGCCACCGCGGGAAGCGGACGTCCGGCCGCGCCAGCGACCAGCGGACGGTGCCGTCCGGGTCGAGGGCGGCGAGCTCGTTCCGGCGCGCGGCGACGACGTAGCGGCCGAACGGCGACCACGACGCCTCCGTCCAGCCGGCGAGGAGGCGGCGCGAGCCGTCCGCGCCGACGATCCACGGGCCGCGCGGCGAGTCGACGAGCAGCCGGCCGTCGCCGGGGAGCGCGAACAGCGCCGGTTCGGCGCTCTCGACGCCGGCGATCCTGTCGCGGACGCTGTCGAGCACGGCGCGCCCCGGCGGGCTGAGCACAGCCGCGACCGCCGCGGCCGCCACGACCGCGGCGAACGCCAGCACCGGCGCGACGCGGCGCCGCCGCCGCGGCACCGGCTCCCGCTCGGCGTACGCGGCCGCGACGACCGCCCACGCGCGCTCGCGCGCCTCGTGCTCGTCCGGCACCTCCACTCGCCCGAACCTGCGCCGCAGCTCCTTCACAGCGCCTCCTCCAGCCGGTCGAGCGCGCGCCGGAGGCGCGAGTTGACGGTGCCGCGCGGCAGCTCGAGCAGCTCCGCGATCTCGCCGGGCGTGTACTCGAGCAGGTAGCGGAGGACGACGACGGCGCGCTGCTCGGGCGGGAGCGCGGCGATCGCGGTCACGAGCGCCTCCGGGTCGCCGCGCTCGCCTTCCGGCGCGCCGTGCTCGCCGAGCTCCGCCTCGGCGCGCAGCGCGCGGGCGCGCGCCCAGTCGATCGCGCGGTTGACGACGATCCGGTGCAGCCACGGCCCGAACGGACGGCGGCGGTCGAAGCGGTCGAGCGCGCGGACGGCGGCGAGGAAGGCCTCCTGCGCGATGTCCTCGGCGGCGGCGGCGTCGTGGACGACGAGGTAGGCGGCGCGGTGGGCGCGTGCCCAGTGCGCGCGGAAGAGCGCCTCGAGGTCCGAGGCCGATCCGGCCTGGGCGCCGCGCACCCAGGCGCGCTCGTCACGGCCCGACGGACCCATGGCGCGCCGACTATACGACCGAGGCCGCGCAGGAGGTCCATGCGCGGAGTACGGCCGCGACGCCGCCGGAGGTCCGGGACCTGCGCCGCCGCGCGCGCCGTACCCGAGGCGTGGAGGTGCTGCTCGCCGCGCTCGCCCTCGCCCTGCCGCCGCCCGCGCCGCTCGAGCCCCTGCACCCGGTCGGCGTCCGCGACTGCCGCAGCTCTTCGCTCCTGCGCGGGGGCTGCCCGCGGCTCGCGCTCGCCGGCGTCTACCGGCGCAGCGGGATCTTCGTCGCGCACGGCCGCGACTTCGGCGCCGCGTACGACGTCTTCTCGGCCGAGGCGCTCCCCCGGCGCGGCGCTCGGCCGTCGACGCGGCACCTCGTCGTCTACGCGGGGCGGCGGCTCCCGTTCGCCGAGGCGGAGCGACAGCGCCCGGTCGGGATCCGGAACGGCCTCACGCGACGCGGCCCGCTCGCGGAGCCGCGCCTCCTCGCGCGCGTGACGTGGGGCGGCCGCCGCGGCGACCTCGTCCTCTGGCGGCCGTACCCGAACGGCGGCATGGACGGGAACCACCTCGTGTTCCGCTGGCGCGACGGCGGCGTCGAGCGCGCGCTCACGCTGCACGAGTGGGAGCCGCTGACCGAGGCGGCGGCGACGCTGCGCGCGATCGTCGAGTCGCTGCCGCGTCCCCGGGCGCGCCCGCCGCGGCCGCACGACGCCAAGTAACAGACTGTTACTTGGAGGTCCCGGCCCGCGTCAGGCCGCCGGCGCGGGCTCCGGCGCCTGCGCCCTCACCTCGGTCGCCTCCGCGATCTCGCGGACGACCTCGACGATGTCGCGGTTCGCGTTGAACACGCGCAGCTGCCGGTCCGCGCCGTTGCCGCGGGAGAGGATCTCGCGGATGCCGTCGAGCTCGCGTTCGGCGCCGAGCTCCCGCGCGTGCGGCTCGATCTCCCGCAGCGTCCGCCGCACCATCTGCGCGACGGCGATGCGGTTCCGCCGGCCGGTCGCGAGATCCATGATCGGCGCCTCGAGCCCGTACCGCGCCGCGAGCCACTTGTTCTCCGTCGTGAGGATCCGGTGGTACGACGGGATCGGCTCGCCGCGCTCGTACTTCTCCGACAGCGACTTCACGAGCGCCTGGACGTACGCGGTGATCGCGACCGCGTCCTCGACGCGCGTGACCGCGTCGCAGATGCGGACCTCGACCGTCCCCCACTTCGGATGGAGGCGGATGTCCCACCAGATGTGGGTGTAGTCCGCGATGCAGCCGGTCTTCTCGAGCTGCCCCACCACCTCGGCGTAGTCGGCGTAGTCGCGGAACCGCGGCGGCGGCCCCGACCGCGGGAACGCCGCGAAGACCATCTGCCGGCTCGACGCGAGCCCGGTCGGCTCGCCCCGCCAGAACGGCGAGCTGGCCGACAGCGCGAGCAGCGGCGCCATGTGCGGGAGGAGCCCGTTGACGACCTGGATCGCCTTCTCGGCGTCGTCGACGGCGACGTGGACGTGCATCCCGAAGATCAGCTCGCGCCGGGCGATGTACTGGAGCTGGTCGACGAGGTTGCGGTAGCGGTCCCGGGCGGTGATCCGCTGCCGCTCGAACAGGCTGAACGGGTGTGTCCCGGCCGAGCCGACGCGCAGCCCCTTCTCCGCCGCGACCGACTGGACGTAGCCGCGGAGCTTGCACAGCTCGCGCTCCACGTCGGCCGCCGTCCGGCAGACGGGGGTCGCGATCTCGAGCACCGACTGCATCAGCTCGGGGTTCACGCGCTCGTGCAGCTCGTGCCCCTCCATCGCCGCGAGGACGGTGTCGATGTGCTGGACGAGGTCGTATGTCTCGCCGTCCAGGAGCATGTACTCCTCCTCGACCCCGAGCGTGTACGGGTCGCTCTGGCCGAAGCGGTGGTCGAGCACGCTGCCGCCGGCGGCGAAGCCGCCCTTGCCGGTGATCGTGGCGGGGTAGATCTGCTTCATCGGCGGTCTCTTCCCGCTCGCGCGTGAGCGAATCGACGCGACTAGTATCGCCCGCCGTGGACGCGCTCCGGCAGATCGACGGCTGGGGCGCCCGCACCGCCGCCGCTGGCGTGGCCGACGCCCGCGGCGTCGTGGCGACGCACGGCCCCGCGGACGAGACGTTCCGGTGGGCGTCGGTGACGAAGCCGGTGACCGCTCTTGCGACGCTCGTCGCGGTCGAGGAGGGCGTCGTCGACCTCGACGAGCCGGCGGGGCCGGAGGGTGCGACGCTGCGCCACCTCCTCGCGCACGCCTCGGGCCTTCCGCCCGAGCAGGGGCCGCCGCTCGCGCCGCCGGGCCACAGGCGGATCTACTCGAACGCGGGCTTCGAGGCGCTCGCCGACCTCGTCGCCGCCCGCGCGGAGATGCCGTTCGCGACGTACCTGCGCGCAGCCGTCCTCGAGCCGCTCGGCCTCCGCGCCGAACTCGTGTCGTCGCCGGCGTGGGGGATGCGCGGGACGCTCCACGACCTGCTCGCGATCGGCCGCGAGCTCCTGGCGCCGACGCTCGTGGCGGCGGAGACGCTGGCCGAGGCGACGCAGGTGCAGTTCCCGGGGCTCGTCGGCGTCCTCCCGAGCTTCGGCCGCCACGAGCCGAACGACTGGGGGCTCGGGTTCGAGCTCCGCGACGGGAAGGACCCGCACTGGACGGGCGCGCGCAACTCGCCGCGCACGTTCGGCCACTTCGGCGCGTCGGGCACGTTCCTCTGGGTCGACCCGGAGGCGGGGGTCGCCTGCGCCGTGCTGACCGACCGCGAGTTCGGCGACTGGGCGAGGGAGGCGTGGCCGCGCCTCTCCGACGCCGTCCTCGCCGGCGCGGTCAGCCCTGCGTGACGGGGTCGTCCTTGAGCCAGTGCTCCGTCCGCGCCTTCGCGCGGTGCCGGCGGACGAGCTCCGGCTGCTCCTCGTAGGTCTCGTCGAGCCAGCGGAGGATCTCCTCCTCGCCGCTGATCGCGTGCCCCTCCGCCGTGACGAGCGCCGGGACCGACGAGTCGCCGGTGGCCTCGCGCAGCGCCGCGCGGTCCTCCTGGTCGGGCGGCACCTGCCGCGTCACGTAGTCGACGCCCAGCTCCGTCAGCCGCGCGCGCACGGCGTGCGAGTGCGGGCACCACTCGGCCTGGTACAGCTCGATCACGGGTGCGCGTCTACCCCGGGCGCCGCGCGACAATCGCCACCGGGGTCGCGCGGCGCCTACACCCGTTCGGGGGAGCCGTCCGGCGGGTCGGCGAACAGCGGTCGCAGCATCTCGTCGAACGTGGCGCGGTCGCAGCTCGCGAGCGTCACCGGCGTCATCGCCCGCACCGTCGCCGTCCGCGGCACTCCCATCACGAGCGCGACCTCGCCGAAGTGGTCGCCCGGCCGCAGCACGCCCCGCCGCCCCAGCGCCCGCTGCGTCACCTCGAGCATCCCCGAGAGGACGACGTAGAACCGCTCGCCGGGCTCGCCCTCGAGGACGACAGCCGCCCCGGGAAGCACCTCCTCGCGCGCCATCCGCTCGGCGAGGTCGGCGAGCCGCTCTCCCGGGAGGGACGCGAGCAGCCCCGCGCGCGAGAGCTCGTGCGCGGTGGCGGGGACGTGGCGGGGGGACACGGCCGTATTCTTGCGCCATGGCGTCACTCCACCGCTGGCGGTGGTGCCCCCGCTGCCGCACCGAGCTCGAGCTGGAGGACGGAAGCGCGTCGTGCCCCGCCTGCGGCTTCCGCCAGTACGCCGCGTCGGCGCCGACGGCGAGCGCGCTGCCGGTCGACGACCGCGGCCGCGTCCTCCTCGCGCGCCGCGCGATCGAGCCGGACAAGGGCAAGTGGGACATCGTCGGCGGCTTCCTCGAGGAGGGCGAGCATCCGCTCGACGGACTCCGGCGCGAGGTGCGGGAGGAGACGGGACTGGAGGCGGAGCCGCTCGAGTTCCTGACGGCGAACGTCGACCGCTACGGCGAGGGCGACGACGCCGTCTGGACGCTCAACCTCGTCTGGACGGCGCGCGTGCCGGGAGGGGAGCCGGAGGCGGCGGACGACGTCGCCGAGCTGCGCTGGTTCGCGCCCGACGAGCTCCCTCCGCCGGAGGCGTGCGCGTTCGAGCACGTCGCCGGCGTGCTACGTGCCTGGCGGGACGAGCAGGCGTAGCGCGCCAGGGTCGATCGTGAACTCGAGCGGCGTCTCGAGCAGCGTCGGCTCCCCGTCCACGGCGGCCCGCAGGCGGCGCCGGCGCGAGTCGATCACGAACCGCGTCGCGGTCCGCTCCTCCCAGTTGCGGCGCATGAAGCCCGACGGCGCGTAGAGGTGGAGGAGGCCGTCGTCGAGGCGGTCGCGCTCGCCGACGTTGAACAGGTCGAGGCGGTAGGCGTTGTTCGCCACGAGCACGACGCGCGCCGTCACGGCCTTCCCGTCCACGGTCACGCGCAGCGGCCGCGGCCGCCGCGCGACGATCGCGAGCGCGCGGAGCCGCGCGAGCGCGTCGCGCCTCCGCCGGTGCCGCTCGCGGCGGTGCACGAGGCGCGCGTAGACGCCGAGGGAGACGTTGTTGAGGAAGATGCGCTCGCCGACGCGCCCGACGTCGATTCGCCGCTCCGGGCCGGCGAACGCGTCCAGCGCGGCGACGGGGTCGTCGCGGTCGAGGCCGACGTCGCGCGCGAAGTGGTTGCGCGTGCCGAACGGCACGCAGACGAACGGGACGCCGCGGTCGATCGCGGCTGCGGCGACGACCGAGAGCGACCCGTCGCCACCGGCCATTCCCAGCACGTCCGCCTCCGTCTCCTGCGCGACCGTCTCGACGTCCTCTCCGGCCTCGATCGTCCGCACCTCGATCCCGCGCGCACGCGCCTCCGCGGCGAGCTCCTCCGCGCTCGTCCGGCCGAGCGCGAGCCCGTTCGGCCCCGAGCCGGCGTTGATCAGGAGCACGCCGCGGCCGGGGGGCGTAGGCCCCTCGGTCCGCGAAGTTGAGCCGATCGGCCCATGGCGCTCGCCGGGGCGAGACCCGATCATCTCGCTATGAGCGATCGTGGTCTCCACCACATCGAGGACGACCTGAGCGAGACCTGGCTCGAGGACTGGGCCGGCGCAGGCGTCGCGGAGCTCGAGGCGTACCTCGCCAAGCACGCGGCGTTTCTCGGGTTCCTCGAGTCACAGGACGTCTAGGCGTCACTGCCCCGGCGTCGCCGCGCTTACGCGCGGCGCCAGGCGTGCGCCGGGTCCCGGTCGCCGCTACGCCAGCCCCAGCTGCTGCTCGATCGCGCTCTTCGGACGCGCCCCCATCGTCGCCGCGGCGGGCTCGCCGTCCTTGAACAGGATCATCGTCGGGATCGACATCACGCCGTAGGCCTGCGCCAGCCGCGGGTTCTCGTCGATGTTCACCTTGACGAGCTTGAGCTCGTCCTTCCGCTCCTCCGCGATCCGGTCGAGCACCGGAGCGACGGCGTGGCACGGGCCGCACCACTCCGCCCAGAAGTCGACGAGGACGGGCTTTTCGCTGTTCAGGACCTCGTCCTGGAAGGTCTGCTCGGTCACGTTGGTCGCCACTTGGGATCCTTTCGGTTCGTGCTGTCGTCCTCGTACAACGCCCGGCTCCGAGCGTTCCTTCCCCGGCGCCGGTCGAAACGCCGCGAAATCTAGAATCGCGGGATGGAGCAGGTGTTCGAGCCGCTGCCGCCGGTGCCGGACCACGACGCGCTCGAGCGCGAGGTGCTCGAGTGGTGGGAGCGCGAGCGGATCTTCGAGCGCCTGCGCGAGCAGAACCGCGGCGGCGAGCCGTGGAGCTTCATCGACGGCCCCGTCACCGCGAACAGGTTGGTGCTCGGCGTGCACACGGCCTGGGGCCGCACGCTCAAGGACGTGTTCCAGCGGTACAAGGCGCTGCGCGGCTTCGAGCTGCGGTACCAGAACGGCTTCGACTGCCAGGGCCTCTGGATCGAGGTCGGCGTCGAGCGCGCGCTCGGGCTCAACTCGAAGCGGGAGATCGAGGAGTACGGCCTCGAGGAGTTCGCCCGCCGCTGCAGGGAGGTCGTCGTCGAGTCGTCGCGCGCCCTGACCGAAGGGTCGATCCGCCTCGGGCAGTGGATGGACTGGGGCAACGACTACTTCACCTTCAGCGACACGAACATCGAGTACATCTGGCGCTTCCTGCGCGTCGTGCACGAGAAGGGTTGGCTCTACCTCGGGCATCGCGCCACCGAGTGGTGCCCCCGCTGCGGCACCTCCATCTCCGCGCACGAGCTCGTCGGCTCCTACGTCGACCGCTCCGACCCGTCGCTCTACGTCCGGCTGCCGCTGCTCGACCGGCCGGGCGAGGCGCTGGTCGTCTGGACGACGACGCCGTGGACGCTGCCGGCCAACGTCGCCGCCGCGGTCAACCCCACCGCCGACTACGGGCGGCGCGCGAACGGCGAGTGGGTCGCCGTCGCGCGCTACCCCGACGAGGAGCTCGAGGAGCGGCGGCCGGGAGCGGAGCTCGTCGGCTGGCGGTACGAGGAGCCGTTCGACGAGCTCGGCCCGGGCGGCGGCGTCGAGCACCGCGTGATCCCGTGGGACGAGGTGACGCTCGACGACGGCACCGGGATCGTCCACATCGCGCCGGGCTGCGGCGCGGAGGACTTCGAGCTGTCACGCGTCCACGACCTGCCCGTGCTGATGCCGGTGGACGAGGCGGGCCGCTTCTACGAGGCGTACGGGTGGCTCCACGGCGTGTCGACGGGCGACGCCGCGGAGCAGATCGTCGGGTTCCTCGAGGAGCGGGGACGGCTCGTCGAGGCGGGGCTCTACGAGCACCGCTACCCGGAGTGCTGGCGCTGCCACACGCCGCTGATCTTCCGGATCGCCGACGACTGGTTCATCTCCGTCGAGGAGATCCGCGAGCCGATGCGCGCCGCGAACCGCGAGGTGCAGTGGACGCCCGAGTACATGGGCAAGCGGATGGACGACTGGCTCGTGAACATGGGCGACTGGAACATCTCGCGCCGCCGCTACTACGGGCTGCCGCTGCCGTTCTACCCGTGCTCGTGCGGGCACCTGAACGTGATCGGGTCGCGCGCGGAGCTGGAGGAGCGCGCGATCTCGGGGCTCGAGCAGCTCGAGGAGCTGCGGCGTCCGTGGATCGACCGCGTGCCGGTCCGCTGCGAGCGGTGCGGCGAGGCGGTCGAGCGGATTCCCGAGGTCGGCGACGTCTGGCTCGACGCCGGCATCGTCCCGTTCTCGACGCTCGGCTGGCAGAACGACGAGTGGGTGCCGCAGGGCTACGCGACGGGCGCCGCGCGCGGCCTCACGACCGCCGACCTGCCCGACCATGCGTACTGGGAGACGTGGTTCCCCGCCGACTGGGTGTCGGAGATGCGCGAGCAGATCCGCCTCTGGTTCTACTCGCAGCTCTTCATGTCCGTCGCGCTGACGGGCCGGGCGCCGTACCGCAGGGTGCTCGGCTACGAGAAGATGCTCGACGAGACGGGCCGCGAGATGCACAGCTCGTGGGGGAACACGATCGCCGCGCCGGACGCGTTCGCGCGCATGGGCGCCGACGTGATGCGCTGGCAGTTCTGCTCCCAGCCGCCCGACCGGAACCTCCTCTTCGGCTTCGGGCCCGCGCAGGAGATCAAGCGGCGGCTGCTCACGCTCTGGAATTCCGTCTCGTTCTTCGTGCAGTACGCCAACATCGAGGGGTTCCGGCCCGTGTGGGCCGACCTGGAGCGCGGGCCCGAGGGCGTGGACCTGCGTCCGCTCGACCGGTGGGTCGTGGAGCGGGTGCGCGCGCTCGCCGCGGAGGCGGAGCGGGCGTACGAGGCGACGCTCTCGCACGAGACGGTGCGGGCGTTCGACGCGTTCGTGGAAGACCTGTCGAACTGGTACATCCGCCGGTCGCGGCGCCGGTTCTACTCCTTCGACGAGGCCGCGTTCCGGACGCTCTGGTTCGCCGTCGTTACCGCGCTGCGCGTGGTCGCGCCGGTGATGCCCTTCCTCGCCGACCACCTGTGGCGGAAGCTCGTCGCCGGGGTGTGCGAGGAGGCGCCGCCGTCCGTCCACCTCGCGGGGTGGCCCGCGCCGGGGGAGCCGGACGAGGCGCTCCTGCAGGAGCTGGCGGAGGTGCGGCGCGTGGTCGAGCTCGCGCGGCAGGCGCGGTCGACCTCGGGGCTGAAGCTCCGGCAGCCGCTGCGGCGCCTCGTGGTGCAGGGGGCCGAGGCCGCGGAGGCGCACGCGGAGGAGATCTCCGACGAGCTGCGCGTGAAGGAGGTCGAGTTCGGCGTGGTCGAGGCGGTCGAGCTGCGCGTGAAGCCGAACCTCCCCGTGCTCGGGCCGAAGCTCGGCAAGGCGCTCGGCGCGGTGCGCGCGGCGCTGCAGAGCGGCGAGTTCGAGCAGCTCGCGGGCGGCGGCTTTCGCGCGGCCGGCCACGAGCTCGGGCCGGACGAGGTGCTCGTGGAGCACGGCGGCCGCGAGGGCTGGGCCGTCGCGGCCGAGGACGGGCTCACCGTCGCGCTCGACACGCGCCTCGACGAGGAGCTCGAGCGCGAGGGGCGGGTCCTCGACCTCGTCCACCGGCTGAACACGATGCGCAAGGAGGCGGGGCTCGCGCTGACGGATCGGATTCGCGTGACGCTCTCGGCGTCGGACGCCGATCTCGTCGACTCGCACGGCGAGTGGATCCGCGGCGAGGTGCTGGCGGACGAGCTGCGTACCGACCGCGGCCTCGACGCGCCGCGGATCGAGAAGGCGTGAGCGCGGTTCCTCATCGTCTGGCCGTTCGGCGCGAGCATCGCTTCTAGCGCAAGGGATTCGCGGAGGCGAGGAGCCCCTCGTGCGGCCGCCGGAGACGTAGCCGGCGAAGCCGCGCCTTCTCCGGAACCTTTCGACCAGGGTCAGACCCTGGCGGGAAGGTTCCACGCCGGGCGTGGCCGCTGAGGACGGGTTTCGAACGGCCACTTGGCGCGCGCGCGCCGGCGGGGGACGATCGAGGTGTGGCCGATCCCGGTGTCGAGGAGCTCGTCGCCGCGATCTTCCGGGAGCGCCCGCCGCCGGCGGCCGAATGGCGGCGCGGCCTTCGCACCCTCGCAGCCGCCCGCGCGTCGCTGCGGGCGCTCGAGGAGGAGCTCGTGGCGCGCGCCCGCGCAGACGGGGCGACGTGGGAGCAGATCGCGGCCGACCTCGGCCTCTCCCGCAAGGGCGCGCGTGCACGCCACGCCGAGCGGGAGCCGCCGCGGCCGCGGAACCGAGCCGGGGGAACGCGATTCGATCCCGCCGCCCACGGGAAGTAGGCTCACCCGAGAGGAGGACGCGGTGCACGAGTGCACGGGATGCGGAGCGGCGGTCGACCGGACCTACCGGTTCTGCCCGTGGTGCGCCGCGCCGCAGCGGCGGAAGCTCGTCGAGCTCTTCCCAGGGTCGACGCGCATCGACGGCGACACCGCGCGCGGCCTCCGCGTCTCGCGGTACCTCGACGAGGGCCACGTCCGCTTCAGCGTCTGGGACGGCGAGCGCGTCGACGCGGTCGTCTCGATCGAGGACGCCGAGCTCGACCGCCTGCGCCGCCTGCTCGCCCCGCCGCCGCGGCCGCGCCGCGCGTCCCTCCTCGACCGCGCCGCGGAGCGCGTCGGGCTCCGGCTCTGACCTCTAGTCCCCGGCGACGAAGAACTGCCACTCGCCGTCCGGCGTGATCCCCGCGCGCCACCCGAGGTAGCCCTCCGGCCGGACGGGCGCTCCGCCGGGAATCCGCTCGAGGAGCTCCCGCTCGTACTCCGTGAACGTCGCCGGATCCGCGGTGTGCGCGAACGGCCACACGTAGAGCCCGCCGGCCAGCCCGTACGGCAGGCGGAGGATCGCCGCCAGCGCCGCGAGCGGCTGCGACCCTCGCTCCTCCTCCGCGCGCCAGAACGCGGCGGGGCCGCCCTCGATCGGCCCGCCGAACGAGTAGTTGAAGTCGGGTCCCGCCAGCTCGGCGAGGCGGTCGTAGTCGCCGGCGTCCGCCGCCTCGAGGAGCGCGGCGCGCGTCTCCAGCACCGCCTCTGGGAGCGTCGGCTCGGCGGCCGGATCGGGCGCGTCGCCCACCGCGGCCCCCGCCTCCGTGACCATCCCCGTTACCGTCACCGTCCGCACCGGCGTCGCCTCCTCGGAGACGCCGCCGCTCCGGACGAGCACGGCGGCGCCGGCGACGAGGAGCGCGGCGACGACGAGGACCGCCGCGAGCCAGCGCACGCGGCTACCCCTGCGACTCGGCGAGCGCGAGCTCCCGCCGCAGCTCGACGGGGAGCTTGAACGTCACGTCCTCGTCGACCATCCGGTACGGCTCGATCCGCTCGACGCCGCGCGCGCGGAACCAGTCGCACACGCGCGAGACGAGCTTCTCCGGCGCGGAGGCGCCCGAGGTGATGCCCACGGTCCCCACGCCGTCGAGCCACGACGGGTCGATGTCCGTCTCGTCGTCGATCAGGTGGGACGGCACGCCCCCGGCGCGCGCGACCTCGACGAGCCGGTTCGAGTTCGACGAGTTCCGCGACCCGATCACGAGCAGGAGGTCGACGTGCTCGAGCATCTCCTTCACCGCCCACTGCCGGTTGGAGGTCGCGTAGCAGATGTCCTCCTTCTTCGGCGCGTGGATCTGCGGGAACCGCTGCCGCAGCGCCGCGATGATCTCGCGCGTCTCGTCGACGGACAGCGTCGTCTGCGTGATGTACGCGACCTTCGCGTCCTCGGGCAGCTCGAGCGCGTCGACGTCCTCCACCGACTCGACGAGGACGGTCGCCTCCGGCGCCTCGCCCATCGTCCCCTCGACCTCCTCGTGACCGGCGTGGCCGATGAGCACGACCGTGTACCCGGCGGCTGCGTAGCGCCGCGCCTGCACGTGCACCTTCGTCACGAGCGGGCACGTCGCGTCGATCGTCTTGTGCCCGAGCTGGGCGGACGCGGCGTGCACCGACGGCGCGACCCCGTGCGCGGAAAAGACGATCGTCGCGCCCTCGGGCGCCTCCGACTCGCTGTCGACGAAAACCGCGCCGCGCGCCTCGAGGTCGCGGACGACGTGCTCGTTGTGGACGATCTGCTTCCGGACGTAGATCGGCGCGCCGTAGTGCTCGAGCGCGAGCTCCACCGTCTCGACGGCGCGCTCGACCCCCGCGCAGTAGCCGCGAGGGGAGGCGAGGAGGACGCGCGTCACCACGATTCGAGTCTAGCCGTGAGGAAACCGAAGAGGCCTGCCGCTCGGGGGGGTCGGCGCGGCAGGCCTCTTCAGAGTGCTCACCGCCGGCCATGGCCCGCGGTTCGCATCGCCCAGTGCGGGGGACGCTAACGCGGCTGCTGCTGGGTGTCGATAGGCCGAGCGGCCCATCTTTGCAAGCGGCAGGACTCCCGTCGGAGCGCGGGAAAACCGGGACTCCCGCGTATCATCCGAACGCCCAGTGACCGAGGAAGCACAGGCTCTCTTCCTCAACGCGATCCCGTTGCTCGCGTTGTCGGCCCTCTATCTTGCGGCCACGCTGGCGCTCGCGCCGGGGCTGTGGCGCGACCGCTCGCGGCTGCGCGACGTCGACGTCGCGCTCGCGCTCGTCTACCCGGGGCTCGCAGTCGCGGCGGCAATCCTCGGCGCGCTCGTCCTCGCCGACCGCGAGCCGCTCGCCGAGAGCCCGCTGATCGCGCTCGCCGCGATCGTCGCCGCAGGCGTCCCCGCGCTCGCGATGCTCGCGCGCGGCGGCCGCGGTGGGGCCGGCGTGCCGCGCCGCGGCGGCGACGGCGAGCACCGGCGCCGCGCGCACGGGCACGACCACGACGCGCTGACCGCGTTCACGGGCGCGATGACGCGCGCCGACGACGAGGACGCCGTCGCGCTCCTCCTCGTCCGCGAGAGCGTGGAGCGCCTCGGCGTCGAGTTCGGGTCGCTCACGCTCGTCGACCACGGGCGAGCGCGCGGGCTGCTCGCGCTGCTCGACGGCGAGGAGCTCCCGTGGTGGCGCGAGCTCGACCTCGACCTGGACGAGCCGTCCGCGATCGCGAGCGTCACGTTCGAAGCGGCGCCCTTCACCGTCTTCGACGTCGAGTCGTCGCCGGCGGTGAACCAGCGGATCGCGTCGAGCGTCGGAGCGACGAGCGGCCTCTGGGTGCCGCTCGTCGCGGGCGGCCGCGTCGTCGGCGTGCTCGCGCTCGCGACGACGCGCGAGCGGCGGGCGTTCACCGCCGAGGAGACGTCGCTGGCGCAGGCGCTCGCGTCCGAGGCGGGCCTCGCGCTCGCCCGCGCGCGCTCCGGCTCGGCGCTCGCAGACGCGCTCGCGCGCGAGCACCTCATCGGCCGCATCGCGCAGAAGGTGCGGTCCGATCTCGACCTCGACGCCGTGCTCGCGACCGCCACCGAGGAGGCCGCCGCCGCGATCGCCGCGGAGCGGTGCCTCGTGCGCCTGCGCGAGCCCGACGGGGCGATGCCGGTCGTCGCGGAGTGGGCGGCGGAGGGCCTGCCGCGGATCGGCGCCAGGCGCGAGCCGCTGGCGGCGTCGGATCTCGCGGCGCGCGAGGACCGCACCGTGGTGATCCCCGACGTCGAGCGGTCGCCCGAGCTGCCGGAGGCGTCGCGGGCCGCGCTCGTGGAGGCGGGGACCCGGGCGGTGCTCGCGACGCCGATCGTCGTCTTCGGCGACGCGATCGGCGTCGTCGCGCTGCACCGGACCGAGCCGCACGCGTGGTCCGAGCAGGAGCTGGCGCTGACCGAGGGCGTCGCGCGCGAGGTCGGGCTCGCGATCCACATCGCGCGGCTCCTCCGCGAGAACGAGACGCGCCTCGACCAGCAGACAGCGCTCCTCCGTGCGGCCCAGGTGCTCGCGAGCGAGCTCGACTTCGACCTGGTGATCGAGCGCCTGGTCGAGCAGGTCGTGGCGCTCGTCGGGGCCGATGCCGCCGCGTGCTGGATCCTCGATCCGGACGGCCGTGCGCTCCGCTGCCGCGCCGTGCACGGGCTGCCGCAGGAGGAGGTGGGGCGCGAGACGGAGCCGGCGGGCGCGCTCGGCGACGCCCTCGAGCTGCAGCGGCCGATGCTGCGCCGCGACGCGGGCGAGCCGACGTTCGGCGAGCGGATCGACGCGCCCGTCCAGAGCGCAGGGCGGGCGCGCGGCGTCCTCGCGGTCTACGCGCGCGAGGAGGGGCGGTTCCGCGACGCCGACCTCGACGTGCTGGAGGCGTTCGCCGGCCTCGCCGCGCTCGCGCTCCGCAACGCCGAGGCGTTCGAGGAGCGCGCGCGGCAGGCGCGGGTGCAGCGCGGCTTCTTCCGGATCGCCGCCGTCCTCGGCGAGCCGCTGTCGCTGCAGGAGACGCTCGACGCCGTCGCGCAGGCGGCCGCCGAGGCGCTCGGCGGCTCGTACTCGGCGCTGCTCCTGCCCGCTCCGGGTCGACTCGAGCTCGCCGCGGCCGACGGCGTCCCGGAGCCGCTGGCCCAGGCGCTCGCCGACGGCGCCTCGCGCGCGGCGACGCTGCTCGACGCGGCCGCCGCCGGGGCGCGGATCGTCGCGTCGGTCGACGTCACGACAGACGGGCGCTTCGAGGAGGAGTGGCGCACGCTCGCCGCGGAAGCCGGGTACCGCGGCCTGCTCGTCGTCCCGGTCGAGCAGCCCGGCGGCCGCACCGGGCTCGTGCTCGTCTTCTTCGCGGAGCCGCGCCGCTTCACCGACGACGACCTCGAGCTCGCGGAGCACCTCGCCCGTGCTGCGGCGGGATCGCTCGAGCGGAGCGGCCTCTACGAGGAGGAGCGGAGCGCGCGGTCGCTCGCGCAGCAGCTCGCGCGCACCGGCAGCCTGCTCGCGACGGAGCTCGACCCGGCGGCCGTCCTCGAGGAGGTCGTCCGCCAGGCGCCGAAGCTCGTCGGCGTCGACGCATGCGCGATCCGGGTGCTCGAGGAGGACGAGCTCGTCGTCAGCGCCGTCAGCGACGGCGACGACGTCGAAGCCTTCCTCGGCGCGCGCTCGCCGGGGACCGCGTGGCTCTCCGGCGACGTCGTCCAGTCGCGCGCGCCGCTCGCGCTCGCCGACGCGGCGGCCGACGAGCGGCTCGTCGCGGTCGATCCGCTCCTCCGGCAGGGGTACCGCGCGTACCTCGGCGTCCCGCTGACGGGGCCGGAGGAGTCGCTGCACGGTGTCCTCGCCGTCTACTCGCGGACGCCGAAGGCATGGCGGAACGAGGAGGTGGAGGCGCTGCTCGCGCTCGCGGGCAACGCGTCCGCCGCGCTCTCGAACGCGGAGCTGTACCAGCGCGTCGCGCTCGAGAAGGAGCGCAGCTTCGCGATCCTCGCGAACATCGCGGACGGAATCGTCGCCGTCGACCGCGACGGGCGCGTCGTCCTGTGGAACAGCGCGGCGGAGCAGATCACCGGCGTCCCGCAGGCGGAGGCGCTCGGCCGCACGCCCCTCCAGCTCCTCGGACGGAACCTCGAGACGGGCGGCGAGACGGCCGGCGGCAACCGCCTCGTCTCGATCCTCCGCGGCCACGACGAGGTCTGGCTCTCGCTGACGGAGGCGATCATGCGCGACCCCGCAGGAGCCGTCGCCGGCCGGATCTACGCCTTCCGCGACATCTCCGCCGACCGGTTCGTCGAGCAGATGAAGTCGGACTTCGTCTCGACGGTCTCGCAGGAGCTGCGGCGGCCGCTGACCTCGATCTACGGGTTCGCCGAGACGCTGCTCCGGCGGGACGTGCTCTTCGGCGAGGAGGAGCGGCGGACGTTCCTCGGCTACATCGCCTCCGAGTCGGAGCGGCTGACGACGATCGTCGACGCGCTGCTCAACGTCGCGCGGCTCGACTCGGGCGACCTGCAGGTGAACCTCGGGCCGACGGACGTCGGCGCCGTCGTCTCGGAGGTCGTGGGCGCGATGGAGGCGGCGGCGACGAACGGGCACCAGTTCGTCGTCGACCTCCCGCACGAGCCGGTGTCGGCCGAGGCCGATCCGGACAAGCTGCGACAGGTGCTCTCGAACCTCGTCGACAACGCCGTCAAGTTCTCGCCCGGCGGCGGGAAGGTCACGGTCGCGGCCCGCCGGCGCAGCGACGCCGTCGAAGTGAGCGTCGCCGACGAGGGCGTCGGGATCCCGGCGACGGAGCACCAGCGGATCTTCCGGAAGTTCTACCGCGGCGACGGCGCGTCCGCCCGCGAGGGCGGCGGCACGGGGCTGGGCCTCTTCATCGCGGAGGGGCTCGTGAGCGCGATGGGCGGCCGCATCTGGGTCAGCTCGAGCGAGGGCGAGGGGGCCAGCTTCACGTTCGAGCTCCCGCTCGCGCAGGAGAGCGAGCCGGTCGCGGTGAATGAGTCCCGCGCCGGGAGGGTATAGCGGCCGCCGCGGAACCATGACACGGGTACTGGTCATCGACGACGAGGCGCCGATCCGCCTCCTCTGCCGCGTCAATCTCGAGGCGGAGGGGATGGAGGTGCTCGAGGCGGCGGACGGCCCGAGCGGGCTCGACGCGGCGCGGGAGAACCGCCCGGACGTGATCCTCCTCGACGTGATGATGCCCGGGCTCGACGGCTGGAGCGTCGCGGAGCGCCTGCTCGACGATCCCGGCACGGCGGAGATCCCGATCATCTTCCTGACCGCCCGCGCCGAGTTCCGCGACCGCGCGCGCGGGCTCGACATCGGCGGCGTCGACTACGTGACGAAGCCGTTCAACCCGGTGGAGCTGGCACCGCTCGTGCGCGAGCTGCTGGCGCGGCTCGAGCGCGGCGAGCGCGACGACCTCAGGCGCGAGAAGCTCTCCGACCTGCGCGCGCTGATGAACGGGGAGTAGGCCCGACGAGGGCGCCCCCGCGGGGCGCCCCCTGCGGACTTCCCGACGACGCCGTTACGACCCGGCGAAGTTCGCCGTGACGACGGCCGTCCCGCGCCGGCCCGCGAACGTGCCGCGCGGAGCGGCGAGCCCGATCCGGCGGAAGCCCGGCCGGAGCAGGTTCGCGCGGTGGGGCGGACTGTTGAGCCACATCCCGACGATTGCCCGTGGCCGCGACGTCGTGCCGGCGCCCCAGGCGATGTTCTCGCCGACGCGGGGGCCCTTGACGCCGAAGCTCCGGATGCGCTGTGCCCACGGGCCGTGGCCGAAGTAGCCGCGGCGAAGCATGTCCCCCGAGTGCGAGCGCGCTGCGCGCTGGAGATTCCAGTCCACCCGCAGCGGCGCGAGGCCGTGGGCGGCCCGCGTGCGGTTCACCTCGGCGAGGAGCGAGCTCTCCGCCGTGCTCAGCCCGGACGCCGACGCGGGAGCGGCGAGGAGCAACGCGAGCATGCACAAACCTACTGTTATGTACGTTTTACGCATCAAGAGGCTGAGTTTCGAGGAGGAAAACGGGCCTCGCATCCCCCATCCGGGGGATCCCGCGGGGCCGTTACCTCGCTGTTTGCGCGCAGACGATGCCGAGGAGGACGACGCCTCCCCCGAGCAGCTGCGCCGGCCCGAGCGACTCGGCGAGCCACAGGTACGCGACGAGCGTGGCGACGACCGGCTCGAGCATCGCGACGATTCCCACCCTCGTGGCGCTCACGTGCCGGAGCGCGGAGACGACGAGCGAGAAGGTCAGCATCGTCCCCACCGCGACGACGAACGCGAGCAGGAGCCACAGCGGCGCCGTATGCCCGGCGAGGTTGCCGAGGAGCGACGTCGGCTCGCCGACGAGGGAGAGCGGGAAGTGCCAGAGCGGCTGCGCGACGAGCCAGAAGAGCCCGGCGAAGAGGAATCCGTAGAGCGACAGCGAGAGGGGGTCGCGGCTGCGGACGCCGCGCTCGGCCATGAGGATGTAGAGCGCGTAGGCTCCGGCCGCAGCGAGCGCGGCGACGAGTCCGAGCTCGTCGAGCGCGAGCTCCTCCGACCACGGTTCGACGATCAGGGCGAGGCCGGCGAGCGCGAGCGCCAGCGCGAGCCAGACGCGCCGGCGCACCGGCTCGTGCATCGCGTAGCGCGCGAAGAGCGCGACGAGGAGCGGCGCCAGGTACTGGATCAGGAGCGCGATCCCGACCGGGAGCCGGTCGATCGCGACGAAGTACAGCCACTGCACGAAGGCGACGCCGGTGACGCCGAAGAGCGCGAGGAAGGGGAGCTCGCGCAGCCGCACGCGGAGGCTCTGCGGGCGGAGCACGGCGAGGACGAGCGCGAAGCCGACGCACGCCCCGAGCGACCGCACCTGCGTCAGCTCGATCGTCGAGATGCCGGAGCCGAGCGCGACCTTCGCGACGGTGCCGTTGACGGCGAAGAGGATCGCGGCCGTCCAGACCATCGCGTAGCCGAGCGCGGGACGCCGCTCGTCCGGCGCGCCGGGGACGTGGATCAGCGGCTCGCCCACGGCGCGCGACGCTACCAGCGAGCGCGCGCTCTACACTCGGTGCACGGGACGTGGCGCAGCCTGGTTAGCGCGCCTGCTTTGGGAGCAGGAGGCCCCCGGTTCGAATCCGGGCGTCCCGACTGGGCTCAGGGCCGGCAGGTCTCCGCGCCCGCGCCGCCGGTGCCGGGCAGCCGCCCGAGCAGCTCGGCGAGCTGCTCGAGCTCCTCCGGCCGGAGGTGCGACTCGAGCAGCGACCGGACCGCTGCCACGTGCGATTCGGAGGCGGCGCGCAGGCGCGCGGCGCCGGCATCGGTGAGGCGCGCGTACGCGACGCGGCGGTCGACGTCGCAGAGGACGCGCTCCACGAATCCGCCCGCCTCGAGGCCGTCGAGCAGCCGCGTCACGCCGGACGCGGTCAGGAGCAGCGTGGCGGCGAGGTCGACCCGCCGCATCCGGCGCTCCTCCGCGCGCGAGAGCAGGAGCAACGCCTCGTAGTCGTTGATCGTCAGCCCGTGCTCCGCCTGGAGCTGCGCGCTCAGCCGCCGCGTCAGCGCGGCGTGCGCGCGCAGGAGCCGCACGAACGCCTCGACAGCGAGGTCATGCTGTTGCCCGATCAATACTTGACCGCTCACGATTCGTGGTACCCTCCTTTGCGGTCACAACTATACCGCAGTCAAGGAGGAACCCAAGTGAGCACCACCGACACCCGCACCGCGCTGCCGACCGGCGTCTGGCAGCTCGACCCCGTCCACTCGACGATCGGCTTCGAGCTGTCGTACCTGGGGAGCACGTTCCGCGGCCAGTTCCGCGAGGTCGACGGCACCCTCGACGGCGACGAGGAGACGCTCGTCGGCGCCGCGCGCGTCGCCAGCGTCGACGTGAAGGACGAGAACCTCGCCGCGCACCTGCAGTCGCCCGAGTTCTTCGACGCGGAGCGCCACCCGGAGCTGACGTTCGTGTCGAGCGACGTCGTCCGGGACGGCGAGGAGCTGCGCGTCCGCGGCGACCTCGCGATCAAAGGCGCGACGCGCCCGGTCGAGCTCGCCGGGACGATCACCGAGCCGCTGACCGACGCGTTCGGCAAGACGCGCGTCGGCGCCGTCCTCTCCACGACCATCGACCGGACGGAGTTCGGCATCGAGTGGAACATGCCGCTCCCGGGCGGCGAGCAGGCGCTGCCGAACGAAGTGCGCCTGACGGCCGAGCTCTTCTTCGTGCAGGCGTAGCGGCGTGGAGCTCCTCGGCATCAGCGGCAGCCTGCGGCGCGGCTCGTACAACGCGCTCCTGCTGCGCGCGGCCGGGGAGCTCCTGCCCGCCGGCGTGGAGCTCGTCGTCTGGGACGGGCTGAAGGACGTCCCGCCGTACGACGAGGACGACGACGTCGAGCCGGCGCCGCCGGCCGTCGCGGCGCTGCGGCGGGCCGTCGCGGCCGCTGACGGGATGCTCGTGGCGACGCCGGAGTACAACCACTCGCTGCCGGGACAGCTGAAGAACGCGCTCGACTGGCTCTCGCGCCCGCTGGCGACGAACGCGGCGCGGAACAAGCCGGTCGCCGTGGTGGGTGCGAGCACCGGCGCGTTCGGAGCGGTGTGGGCGCAGGCGGAGCTGCGGAAGGTGCTCGGCGCGCTCGGCGCGCGCGTCGTCGGCGGCGAGTTCCCGTGCGGGCGCGCGCCGGAGCGGTTCGACGCGCACGGCCTCGTCGACCCGGAGCTGCGCGCGCGGCTCGCGGCGCACCTCGACGAGCTGGTGGCGGAGATGCGCGCCTCCGCCCCGACGGCGGCCGCGGCGTGAGGCGTCGCGCGGCCGCTGCGTCCTAGCGTCCGGCGGGCGTCGGCTCCGCCTCCTCCCGGTCGAGGAAGCGCAGGAAGAAGTACGCGAATGCGCCGAAGAAGACGACGGCCTGCGCGCCCGCCATCACGATCCCCGCGATCTGCTGGTCCGCGAGGGCGGTCAGCCCCCACTCCGGGAAGCCGTCGCGGTACGACGCGTAGACGGCGTCCGGGAGGAGCGCGAGCAGCAGCCCGAGCGGGCTGCAGAAGAGGAACGCCGCGAAGAGGTACGTCGCGCGCGCCTGGAGCGAGAGCCGCCACGGATGCTCCTGCAGCGCCGGCCACCAGAGGAGGAACCCGGCAGCGAGGTACGTCGCGTGCTCGAGGTGGAGCAACGTCGAGGGGTTGCGCAGCGCTGCGTCGTAGGCGGGCGGGAGGTGCCACGCGAAGTAGACGAGCAGCCACAGCGGCAGCGCGACCGCCGGCCGCGTGAGCTGGCGGAACGGCCGGAGGGACGCGACGCGCGCGGCGAGCGCCGGAGGGACGGCGAGGACGAGCAGCGCCGGCGCCCACTCGGCGAGGATCACGTTCTGCAGCAGATGCGCGACGAGGACGTGGAACTGGAGCGCGTCGAGCGGCGAAAACGCGGTCGCCGCGAGGAGGAGGACGGCGCCGGCGAACGCGGCGATGCGGCCCCGGCCGGCGCCGTGGCGCCGGACCGCGACGACGTAGAGGGCGACCAGCGCGACGAGGGCGACTGCCGCCTCCGGATGCGCCGACCACGAATAAGGGTCCGGTCGCACGGGCGCTACGCTACCCGGCGTCGACGCGGGCGTAGCTTAGTGGCAAAGCCACGGCCTTCCACGCCGTTGACGCGGGTTCGATTCCCGCCGCCCGCTTCCTCTACGCCGTCCGACCGCGTCGCTAGGCTGTTGTCAGCGATGAAGACACGCGAACGGGAGCTCGCGCGGCGGCTGAGGCGCGAGGAGGGGCTTTCGGTGAAGGAGATCGAGCGGCGCCTCGGCGTCTCGCGCTCGTCCGTCAGCGTCTGGGTTCGCGACGTGCGGCTGACGCCGGAGCAACGCGAGCGGCTGCGGCGAACCGACCCGGCGCACGACGGGCACGCGGCCGCGGCCGCGGCGCGCCGCGCGACGTTCCGGGCGCGCCGCGCTGCGGCGCAGGAGCGGGGACGCGCGCTCGCGCGAGAACCCGACGCGCTGTTCGCGGCCGGCTGCATGCTGTTCTGGGCCGAGGGGTCGAAGCGCCGCGACGCGGTCATCCTCGTCAACTCGGATCCGGAGATGCTCCGCTTCTTCGTCTGGTTCCTCCGACGGTACTTCGACGTCCCTGACGAGAAGTTCCGGGTCAGCTGCAACCTCTTCGCCGACCACGCCGCGCGACAGCACGAGGTGGAGGCTCACTGGCTCGACGTGCTCGGGCTACCGCGCGGATGCCTGTTGAAGTCCACCGTCAACCGGTACTCGCCGCACAGCAAGCGGAAGCGTCTCAACATGCTCCCGTTCGGGACGTGCCGTGTCGCCGTCAACAGCGTCGAGATCGCGCAGCAGATCTACGGCGCGATCCAGGAGTACGGCGGCTTCGAGCGGCCGGAGTGGCTGGGCTGAGGGCGCCCGCTAACGCCGCTCGAGCGCGTATGGCTCGACAGCGCCCGCCGTCGGCTCGAGCTCGCCGGACTCGAAGCGCGCGACGATCTCGCGCGCGACCGCGAGCGCCTCGCTCACCTGCTCGGGCTCGATGAGCGTGTTCAGCGCCGCGGCGGTCGTGCCGTCGACGAGCACCTCGAGCGAGACGGTGTCGTGGTCGCGCCGGTCGACGTAGGGGTCGTCGGCGATCCCGATCCGCACCACCGCCTCGCGGCCGTCGGGCAGCGTTGCGCGCTCCTCCACCGGGTTGCCGCGCAGGCTCACGGCCGCAGCCTCGCCGCCGCGCGGGCGGCGTAAACGTCGCGCCCGCGCGCGAGTATGCTCGCGCCCGTGCTCGAAGAGCGGGTGATCCGCTTCCGGCCGCGGACGATCCTGATCGTGATCGGCATCGTCCTCGGGATCGTGCTGCTGCTCCAGATCCTCTGGAGCGCGCGCCAGGTGCTGACCTGGATCGTCATCTCCGCGTTCCTCGCGCTCGCGCTCAACCCCCTCGTGGCGCTCATCCAGCGGCACGGCGTGCGCCGGCGCGCGCTCGCCGCGGCGCTCGCGTTCCTCGCCGCGCTGAGCGCGTTCGGCATCCTCGCGGGGACGCTGATCCCGATCCTCGTCGAGGAGGTGAACGAGTTCGCGCAGGCGCTCCCGGGGTACGTCGCGGACCTCGTCGAGGGCCGCGGGCGCCTCGGCTTCCTGCAGACGGACTACCAGATCGTCGACCGGCTCGAGGACGCCGTCGAGGGGAGCGGGCTCGGGCGGCTGGCCGGCGTCTCGGGCGCCGCCGTCGCGATCACGCGCGGGATCGTCACCGGCGTCGTCGCCGTGATCACGATCGCGTTCCTCACGTTCTTCATGCTGCTCGAGGGGCCCGCCCTGGTCGAGCGCGCGTACGGGCTGATGGCGCCGGAGGCGGAGCGGCGGTGGCGGAAGGTCGGCCGCGAGATCTACCGCACCGTCGGCGGCTACGTCACCGGCGCGCTGACGATCGCGCTGATCGCGGGCGTCTTCTCCGCGATCCTCCTCGCGGTCCTCGGGATCCCGTACGCGATCGCCCTCGGGCTCCTCGCCGGGATGCTCAGCCTGATCCCGCTCGCAGGCGCGACGATCGCGGTCGTGATCCTGACGACGATCGCGTTCCTCACCTCGTCGGTCCCCGTGGGGATCGCCGTCCTCGTCGCGCTCGTGATCTACCAGCAGGTCGAGAACCACGTGCTCTACCCGCTCGTGTACTCGCGCACCGTCGAGCTCTCGCCGCTCGCGATCCTGATCGCCGTCCTGATCGGCGCGTCGCTGGGAGGGATCCTCGGCGCGCTCGCCGCCATCCCCGTCGCCGGCACGATCCAGGTGATCCTGCGCGACTGGTTCCGGCACCGGCAGGAGCGTCCGGCCACGCCGGAGCTTGCCTGAGCAGGCATTTCCTGCTCCTCCGTCGGGCGATTACGCGTTCAAACGGTGGGTCTCGTCGCCCGCAAATTTCCTCCTTTCGGCCGATGTAGCTCTCGCTTCAGGTGCCGAAGCTCTGGTGCGTGGTCCGCCGCACCGGATACGTCGCAGTCCTCGCCCTCGTCGCAGGAGCGCTGTTCGCCGCGCCCGCGATGCCCGGGGCGGCGCAGCAGCGCCAGCTGACGTCGGTCCAGTCCCTGGAGGCGGCGCTCCTCGTCGAGGTGAACGCGCTCCGCCGGCGCCACGGGCTCGCCCCCGTCCGCGTCAACCCGCGCCTCGCGGCCGCCGCGAGCAGCCATTCGCGCGCCATGGCGACGCGCGGCTTCTTCGCGCACAACTCCGCCGACGGCGCGCCCTTCTGGCGGCGCGTCGAGCGGTTCTACGGCTCCGCGAACTACCGCTACTGGTCGGTCGGGGAGAACCTTCTCTGGGCGTCGCCCGAGCTCGACGCGCAGGAGGCGATGCGGATGTGGATCGCGAGCCCCCTCCACCGGAAGAACCTCCTCGAGCCGCGGTGGCGCGAGATCGGGTTCTCCGCTGTGCACGCCGACTTCGCGCCGGGCGCGTTCGGCGGCCACGCGGTCGTCGTCGTGACGGCCAACTTCGGCGTCCGCCGGTAGCGCGCGGGCGCGGCTACGCTTCCCGCGGGCGCCTGTAGCTCAGCGGAAGAGCGGCGGCCTTCTAAGCCGCGGGTCGCAGGTTCGAATCCTGCCAGGCGCGCTGCGGTCCTCGCGGTTTTCGCGTGTCGCACCCGGGTACGCGACCGCCGACGGCGGCGTCGGACGAGAGGGGTCCCGCATGGGTGGAGCGCTGGAGGGGAAGCGCGTCGCGTTCCTCGCGACGGACATGGTCGAGCAGGTCGAGCTGACGGAGCCGTGGCGCGCCGTCGTCGAGGCCGGCGGGTCGCCCGTGCTCGTCTCGCTCGAGGACGGCGAGATCCAGGGGTTCGACCACTACGACAAGGCGAAGCGGTTCCGCGTCGACGTGACCGTCGAGGAGGCGCGGGCCGCCGACTTCGACGCGCTCGTCCTGCCGGGCGGCGTCGGCAACCCCGACACGCTGCGCACCGACGAGAACGCCCTCCGGTTCGCGGCCGAGTTCGTCGAGCAGGGCAAGCCGGTCGGCGCGATCTGCCACGCGCCGTGGCTGCTGGTCGAGGCGGGCGTCGTGCGCGGCCGGACGCTCACGTCGTACCCGAGCATCCGCACCGACGTGCGGAACGCCGGCGGCGACTGGGTCGACGAGGAGGTCGTCGTCGACGGCGCGCTCGTCACGAGCCGCCGGCCGGACGACCTCGCCGCCTTCTGCGCCGCGCTCGTCGACCGGATCGCGGCCGGGGCCGACGAGCGGCCGCGCGTCGGGACCGAGGCGGCCGCGTCCTGACGTGGCGCGAGCAGCGATCCTCGACGTCGACGGCACGCTCGTCGACACGAACTACCATCACGCGCTCTGCTGGTACCGGGCGTTCCGCGACCACGACCTCGCGCCGCCGCTGTGGCGGCTGCACCGGCACATCGGTATGGGCGGCGACAAGTACGTCGCCGCCGTGGCCGGCGACGACGTCGAGGAGCGGCTCGGGGACGCGCTGCGCGACCGCTGGGAGGAGCTCTTCGACGAGGAGCTCGCAGAGGTCGCGCCGCTGCCGGGGGCGCGCGACCTCGTCGTCGAGCTGAACGAGCGTGGCCTCGTCGTCGTCCTGGCGAGCTCGTCGATCTCCGCGCACCTCGACGCCTTCATCGACCTGCTCGAGGTGCGCGACGTGGCCGACGCGTGGACGACGAAGGACGACGTCGACGAGTCGAAGCCCTCGCCGGACCTCGTCGAGGCGGCGCTCGACAAGGCGGCGACGCGCGACGCGGTGATGGTCGGCGACACGCCGTGGGACTGCAAGGCGGCGGCAAAGGCCGGGATCGGGACGATCGCGGTGCGGACGGGCGGGTTCTGCGACGGCGACCTGCGCGAGGCCGGCGCGCTCGCGATCTACGACGGCGCGGAGGACCTCCGGCAGCGGCTCGACGAGACGCCGCTCGCGGCGACGACCTGAGAGAGGAGGAGACGATGGGGAAGCAGATGGAGGGCGACAACGCCGAGCGCAGGAAGAAGGCGCGGGAGGCACGCGCGGAGGGGAAGCGCCCGAGCGAGGTCGGCGCGACGACGAGCGCGTCGCAGCAGCGGACGCACGTCGAGCGCAGCGGCGACCACGAGGAGAAGATCGAGAAGATCCGCGAGGGCAAGCACGACGTGATCCAGCAGAACACGCCGGAGGTGCGGCCGCGCAGCCGCGGCGGGAACGTCCACCGGAGCTGAGCCGGTGGCGCGCGCCCGCGGCCGCGCCGCGGGCCGCGCGTCGGAGCCGCCGCTATCCTCCCCCGCGAGCGCGGTGGCGGTAGCTCAGTTGGTAGAGCCCCGGGTTGTGGTCCCGGTGGTCGCGGGTTCGAGTCCCGTCCGCCACCCCTCGATCCACCGCCGCGGATCCGCGATCCTCTGACGCGTGACGGCGGACGACGACCATCTCGCTCGCGCGTACGCGGCGATCCTGGCCGAGGCGCGCCGCGACGTCGCCGCCGGCGGCGCGAACCTCGAGGCGCTGCGGGAGCGCGTGCGCGCGGCGACGCGGCTCCATCGCGCGCGCGGCGGCGACGCCGCGCAGGCGGAGCGCCGCGCGCTGGAGCAGCTCGAGCGGATCGCGGCGGTCCAGCGCGCGCGGACGCGGGTCGCCGCGCGCCCCGCGGCGCCGCCCGCGCCCGCCGCTCCGGCGCCGCTGCGGCGGCCGCTCCTGCGCACCCGTGCGACGATCACCGGGAACATGAACGTGCGCCGCGCCGGTAGCGGCGTCCTCGCGTGGGACGCCGCGGCCGCGGTGACCGAGTGGGAGGTTCGGATCAGCGAGCGCGCCACCGGCGCCCGCGACTACGCCGTGCGCGAGACGGCGACGCTGCCCGCGACCGCGACGACGATCGAGCTGCCGCTCGGCGACGCGCCGCTCCGCGTGCACCTGCTCGGCCGCGGGCGCGGCGGGCGCCTCGTCCGGCGGGCGATCGTCTCCGGCCTCACGCGCGAGAGCTGGGAGGAGCGCTGGGAGCGGCGCGCGACCGCGTCGTAGGCTCGTAGAGTCGGCGGCGTGCACTTCGCCGTCCTCCTGCTGCACGTGCTGGCCGCGATGGTCTGGGTCGGCGGGACCGTCGCGCTCGTGTTCGCAGCGGTGCCGGCGATCCGCGTGCTCGAGGGGCGCGAGCGCGTGCCGCTGCTGCGGAAGCTGGGTCGCCGCTGGCGGCCGCTCGGGTACGGCTCGCTCGCGGTGCTCGTCCTGACCGGGCTCGAGCTCGCGCGCGAGCACTACGGGTTCAGCCGCGACGTGCTCCTCGGGACGACGTTCGGCCGCGTGCTGCTCGTGAAGAGCGTCCTCGTCGTCCTCCTCGTGGCGGCGTCGTACCTCCACGACTACGTCCTCGGCCCGCGCCTGCAACGCGAGATGCGCGAGGGGCTGCCGCAGCGGACGCGCCCGCGTCTCGTCGCCGTCGGCTGGACGAGCTTCGCGCTCACGATCGCGATCCCGGTGCTCGGCGTGTGGTTGACCGCGCAGGCCCACGGGATCTAGCGCGCGGGCATACTGGCCCCGCGGCCCCGTAGCTCAGAGGATAGAGCGGCGGACTTCGAATCCGCGTGCGGAGGTTCGATTCCTCCCGGGGCCACTGACCGCGGTTCGCCGCGCCGCGCCGGCTTCCGCTCGCGCGGCGAGGCAGACACGCCGTCGTGCGATCAGGCTGCGCGGCCGGAGCGCCCTCGCTGCTGCGGCCGGGGCAGCGCGCGGACGAGCTCCTCGATCTGTGCCCGCTCGGTCTCGTCGAGCGCGTCCGCGCGCGCGACGATCCGCTCCGCCGCGTCGACCACGGCGGCGACGCGGTCCGGTGCGTTCGCCTCCGCGGCCGCCTCGGCGATCCGCTGGCACGCGGCGACGAGGCTGTGCACGACGCGCGCGTCCTCGGCGTACCGGCCGATCTGGACGAGCGCCTCGACGTACTCGCGGAACGCGGGCGCGCGGAACACGATCGTGACGTCGCGGTCCTCGAACCGGCGCACGTCGGCCGGCCAGCGCCGCTCCGCGAGGCGCTCGAGGATCCCCTGGAGGTAGCCGACGCACGTCGTCGCCGTCGTCGGATCGTTCACGGACGGGGACAGCGCCTTGACGGCGATGTCCGCGAGCTGCCGGACGCCGTAGGCGGTGTCCTGGTGGAGGTCGCGCTCGTTGCTGACGGCGACCGCGCGCCGGAGCGCAACGCTGCACGCCTCGGCGTCGGCGTCGGTCCAGACGGCCGCGAGCGGGTGTCGCTCCGTGACGAAGTCGCCCGGCGACACCAGGATCTCGATGCGGAACGACCGGCCTTCGATCGTCGACGGGATGTCGTCGACCGCCTGCACGAATCCCGGGCGGCGCGGGTACACGAGCGTCGGCTCCCCGTCGCGGCGCCACGCCGCGACGACCTCGTCCGCGTCGTCCGAGGCGACGGGGTCGCCGTACTCCTCCGGGAAGAGGCGCTCGATCGACTGGAGGGTCGCGTACGCGATCCGGTCGCTGATCTCCGAGACCTGGATGGCGTGTCCCATGTGGTTGATGAACACGAGCAGCGCCGCGAGCGCGACGAACGCGAGCACGATCGCGAGCAGCACGCTGATCCCCGCGGCGAACTCGCCGTCGTCCCGGATCGACCGCATCAGCACGAGGCAGTAGAGGAAGACGCCGATGAAGATCCCGGCGACGATCTGGTTGAGCCGGTCGCCGAGGAACGTCCGGAGGGCACGCGGGCTGAACTGCTGCGAGACGAGCTGGAGCGTCACGACCGTGATCGAGAACGAGACGCCCGCGACCGTCGCCGCTGACGTCGCGATCGTGGCGAGGAGGCTGCGCGCCGCCGACGGGCCGCCCGGGAACGCCAGCCTCGTCAGCCGCTCCGCGACCAGACCGTCGACCACCGCCATCACGACGCCGAGGCCGGCGAACGCGAGCGCGACGAGCGCCGGAAGGAAGAGGTAGCTGTACCGGAGGTTGCGGACCGAGTTCGAGACCGCGGCGAGGAGCGAGCGGGACACATCCGTTGCGTTCCCCGCAGGCAGGTGGCGGAATCGTGCGTTTCCGCGGCAATGCGCGGGGTACTGCGGCCGCCGTGCACCCGACCCTTGCAGCGGCGGCGCGCGGCACGGTCGCGGCGATGGCGATGACCGGCGTCCGCCGCATCACCGTCGGCCTCGGCATCGTCGACCACACGCCCCCGGAGGACATCGTGGAGGAGGGCGCGCCGCAGCTCGTCGCACGGGTGGGACCGAGGCGCCGCGACGCGGTCGTCGAGCTCGTCCACTGGGGCGTCGGCGCGGCCGGCGGCGTGGTCTACGCCGCGCTCCCGCGCGCCGTCCGCGAGAGCCGCGTCGGGCCGCCGCTGTACGGGCTGGCGATGCTCGGGGTCTTCGAGACGGTGGTCCAGCCGGCGCTCGGGATGTCGCCGGGGCGGCTGACCGCGCGGCAGCGGCTCGCGCTCGGCGTCGACCACGTGCTCTACGGCCTCGTGCTCGGCGGGCGCTTCCCGCCGCGCGACTGAGCCGCGGCGCCCGCGAACTATCCTGTCGGCGTCCGCGGGCGTGGCGGAACTGGCAGACGCGACGGGTTTAGGTCCCGTTGGGCCGCACGGCCCTTGGAGGTTCGACTCCTCTCGCCCGCACTGGAGGCGCTACTCGTCGTGCTGGAGCGGCGCCGGACGCGACTGGTCCGCGTCCGGCGGCATCGGGGCGCCGTCGGGCTCGGGGTCGCGCGGCTCGTCGAGCCCGACGTCGCTGCTCAGCTCGTCCGGATGGCCGTGGCCCGGGTAGCGCATCTCCTCCTCCTCGACACGCCGGTCGAGGGACGCGTCGCGCTCCTCGGGCTCGGGCTCGGGCTGCGTCGTCACGCCCGAGGCGTACCCGCCGCGGCGGGGCGCGCAAACCGCGTGGCGCGTCGGCTGCGCCCGCCGCGGCGGCGAATGGGCAGAATGGCCGAGTGGAGACGCAGGTCGAGGAGCTGCCAGGGAACCGGGTCCGCCTGACGGTCGAGGTCCCGCGGCACGACGTCGAGCACGCCGTCGAGCACGCCGCGTCGGACCTCGCGGAGTCGCTGAAGATCCCCGGCTTCCGCAAGGGGAAGGTGCCGCGGCCGGTCCTCTTCCAGCGCCTCGGCAAGGAGCGGATCTTCGCGGAGGCGGTGGAGAGCCACATCGGCGGCTGGTTCTGGAACGCCGCGGCGCGCAACCGGCTGCGTCCGGTCGCGCAGCCCGACTACGACTTTCAGCTGCCGACGTCCGCCGACGAGGACTGGCGGTTCACGGCGACGGTGGACGTGCAGCCGAAGCCGCAGCCGGCCGACTGGACGACACTCGAGGTGCCGCGGGGCGAGGTGGAGGTGCCGCAGGAGCTCGTCGACGCCGAGCTCGAGGCGCTGCGCCACAGCGTCGCGGAGCTCGCCCCGGTGGAGGGGCGCCCGGCTCAGAGCGGCGACACCGTCGTCCTCGACATGACGAGCGAGCGCGGTGACGTCCAGCGCGACTACGTCGCCGAGCTCGGCGCCGGGCGGCTCGTCGAGGAGATCGAGGCGGGCGTGGTCGGGATGTCGGTCGGCGAGACGAAGGAGCTGCCGTTCGAGCTGGCGGACGGCGGGTCGAGCACCGTCGCGGTGACGCTGAAGGACGTGAAGGAGAAGGTGCTGCCGCCGCTCGACGACGAGCTGGCGCGCGCCGCGAGCGAGTTCGACACGCTCGACGAGCTGCGCGCCGAGATCCACGACCGGCTGCGTGCGCACCTCGAGGAGGACGTCGAGGCGCAGTTCCGCGCGGCGGCGGCCGACGCGCTCGTCCGCGCGTCGGACGTCCAGGCCGCCGGCCCGCTCGTCGAGGCGCGGACGCGCGAGCTCGTCAACGGCCTCGTCCGCTCGGTCGAGCGCCGCGGGATCCCGTTCGAGACCTACCTCTCGATGACGAACACCGACCCGCAGGCCCTGCTCGAGCGGATGCGCGCGGAGGCGGCACAGTCGGTCGGCCGCGAGCTCGTGCTCGAGGCGGTCGCGGACCAGCTCGGGATCGACGTCCCGGACGAGGAGGTCGAGCAGCTCGTCCGCGAGCAGACGGAGGACGCGGGCGAGGACCCGGACGAGGTGGTCGCGCAGCTTCGGCACAGCGGCGGCTTCGAGCGCCTGCGCGAAGACCTGCGCCTCCGCGCCGCGCTCGACCGCGTCGCCGCGGAGGTGAAGCCGATCGCGCCGGAGGTCGCGGAGGCGCGCGAGGCGATCTGGACGCCCGACAAGGAAAAGCCCAAGGCAGAGACGAAACTGTGGACCCCCGGTAGCAAGGAGCACGCATGAGCCCGTTGATTCCGATGGTGATCGAGCAGACCTCGCGCGGCGAGCGCTCGTTCGACATCTACTCCCGCCTGCTGAACGAACGGATCATCTTCCTCGGCACGCCCGTGGACGACCAGATCGCGAACCTGATCGTCGCCCAGCTCCTGCACCTGGAGTCCGAGGACCCCGACAAGGACATCTCGATCTACATCAACTCGCCGGGGGGCTCGGTGTACGCCGGGCTCGCGATCTACGACACGATGCAGTTCATCAGGCCGGACGTGCAGACGATCTGCGTCGGGATCGCGATGTCGATGGGCGCGCTGATTCTGGCGGGCGGCGCGAAGGGGAAGCGGATGTCGCTCCCGAACGCGAAGATCCTGATCCACCAGGTCTCCGGCGGGTTCCAGGGCCAGGGCACCGACATCGAGATCCAGGCCCGCGAGGTGATCAGCCTCAAGCGCCGGCTCGAGGAGATCATCGCCAAGCACACCGGCCAGGATCACGAGCGCGTCGCGCGCGACATGGAGCGCGACTACTTCATGGATCCGCCGGAGGCGAAGGAGTACGGCATCATCGACCAGGTCATCGAGCACCGGTAGACCCCGGCCCCGATTCGGAGTAAAAGGAGACCGATGGCCCGCGCGACGGACGGCAACGAGCAGCTTCTCTGCAGCTTCTGCGGCAAGTCGCAGCGTCAGGTCAAGAAGCTGATCGCCGGCCCCGGCGTCTACATCTGCGACGAGTGCATCGATCTCTGCAACGAGATCATCGACGAGGAGCTGACGACTCCCGCGCAGCTCGACCTCGACAACCTCCCGCGCCCGAAGGACATCTACGCCGTCCTCAACGACTACGTGGTGTCGCAGGAGGAGGCGAAGCGGACGCTGTCGGTGGCGGTCTACAACCACTACAAGCGCGTCCAGATGGGCCAGGACGACGGCGACGTCGAGCTGCAGAAGTCGAACATCCTCCTGCTCGGCCCGACCGGCTGCGGGAAGACGCTCCTCGCCCAGACGCTCGCGCGGATCCTGAACGTCCCGTTCGCGATCGCCGACGCCACCGCGCTCACCGAGGCGGGCTACGTCGGCGAGGACGTCGAGAACATCCTCCTGAAGCTGATCCAGGCCGCGGACTTCGACATCAAGAAGGCCGAGACCGGGATCATCTACATCGACGAGGTGGACAAGATCGCGCGGAAGGCGGACAACCCGTCGATCACGCGCGACGTGTCGGGCGAGGGCGTCCAGCAGGCGCTGCTGAAGATCCTCGAGGGGACGGTCGCCTCGGTGCCGCCGCAGGGCGGGCGAAAGCACCCGCACCAGGAGTTCCTCTCGATCGACACGACGAACATCCTCTTCATCTGCGGCGGCGCGTTCGC
>DATLFU010000018.1:0-6321 GCA_035540835.1 Gaiellaceae bacterium | reverse complement strand
TGGCCCACGACGCGCACCCCGGCGACCGCGCGAGGCGCAGGTCACTCCTGCGGCTCGCCGTGTCGGCGACGACGCACTGCCTGACGGGCTGCGCGATCGGCGAGGTGCTTGGGCTGACGATCGGAAGCCTCCTCGGGTGGAGCACGCTCGCGACGATCGCGCTCGCGGTCGCGCTCGCGTTCCTCTTCGGCTACGCGCTCACGCTCGTACCGCTCCTCCGCGCCGGCCTCGCGGTCCGCGCGGCGCTCGGGATCGCCTTCGCCGCGGATTCGGTGTCGATCACGGTGATGGAGCTCGTGGACAACGGCGTGATCCTCCTCGTCCCGGGGGCGATGGACGCAGGGCCAGCGTCGCTCCTCTTCTGGGGCAGCCTCGCGTTCGCGCTCGGCGTCGCGTGGCTCGTCGCCTTTCCCGTGAACTACGCCCTGCTCCGGCGCGGCCGCGGGCACGCGCTCGCCCACGCGCACCACTGACGCCCGGAAGGCGCGGGCCGGGAGGCCGAGAGAGGCCGCGGGAACGGCGGCCGTCGGCTGGCGAACCGGTATCGGTGCCGCCGTCCCCGCTCCCGGTATTCGGCGAGCGTGCGAGAGCGGTTCGATCGCTCGCAGGTTTAGGCGCAGGCGCGCGGGCGACAACGCGCTCGTCGGCTGGCGAGCCACCCTCCGAACGGGGAGTTCTGCCATGTCCGATGTTCTCTCTCTCGAAGTCGTCGACGCCGACGGCGCGATTCGAGAGGCGCTCGACGAAGCCGCGGCCGATTCACGCGCGAGCTTCCTGAAGAAGGCCGTCCTCGGCGGCGGGGCGTTCCTCGCCGGCGGCGTCATGTTCGGCGGCTTCCCGAAGCTCGCGCTCGGGGCCCCGTCCCCGGCGCAGGACGTCCAGATCCTCAACTTCGCGCTGCTGCTCGAGTTCCTCGAGGAGGAGTTCTACGGGCGCGCGGTTCGCAGCGGCTCGCTCAGCGGCGAGACGCTCGCGTTCGCCCGCGTCGTCGCCCGCAACGAGGCCGCCCACGCGCGGTTCCTACAGCGGACGCTCGGCAGCGCCGCCCGCAGGAAGCCCCGCTTCGACTTCGGCGAGGCGACCGAGAACCAGGCGATGTTCCAGGCGGTCGCGATGACGCTCGAGGACACCGGCGTCGCGGCGTACAACGGGCAGGGGCCGAACCTCACCCGCGGAGCGCTCGCCGCGGCCGGGCAGATCGTCTCGGTCGAGGCACGCCAGGCGGCGTGGATCAGGAACATCCTCCGCCGGCAGCCCGCGCCGAGCCCGTTCGACAAGCCGCTGACGAAGGCGCAGGTCGAGGCGCGCGTCCGTCGGACCGGCTTCATCCAGAGCTAGCAGTCGAAGGGAGACAGAGACACATGTCCGACCAGATCACGATCGAAGCCGTCGACACCGACGGGGCGGTCCAGGAGGCGGCGGAGAAGGTCGCCGGCGACTCCCGCGCCGCGTTCCTCGCGAAGGGCGCACTGTTCGGCGGCGCGCTCGCCGGACTCGGCTCGCTGATGGTGCCGGAGGAGGCGCGGGCGCAGACCGCGACCGACGTGGCGATCCTCCAGTTCGCGCAGACGCTGGAGTTCCTCGAGGCCGAGTTCTACGCCGAGGCGCTCCGCATGGGCGCGCTGCGCGGCGACGTGCTCCGCTTCGCCCGCGTCGTCGGCGAGCACGAGCGGATCCACGCGCAGTTCATCGGGCGCGCGCTCGGGCGGGCGGCCGTCCGCAAGCCGCGGTTCAACTTCCGCGGGACGACCGAGAACCAGAGCAGCTTCGTCGCGACCGCGATCGTCCTCGAGGAGACGGGCGTCGCCGCGTACAAGGGGCAGGCGCCGCGGATCGACACGCGCTCGATCCTCGCCGCCGCACTCGCGGTGCACTCCGTCGAGGCTCGCCACGCCGGGTGGATCCGCGACCTCGCGGGGCGGAACCCGGCGCCGAACGCCTTCGACCAGCCGCTGACGCTCCAGCAGGTCCTCGCGGCGGTCGCCCAGACCCGGTTCATCGCAGGGCCGGTGACGACGGTGGCCGGCGGGAGGCCGCTGTTCACCGGCTGAGCCTCATCCTCGCCGCGCTCGCCCTCGTGCTCGCCGCTCCGGCGGCAGCCGAGGGCGAGCCGGCACAGGAGCCGCCGCCGGAGGCTCCGGCGGCGGGGTCGGGAGACGCGTCGCCGGCGCCCGAGACGCGGATCGTCCGGGCGCCGGCGGCGGTCGCACCGGCACGCGTCGCGCACTTCGCCTTCGAGTCGGACGACGCCGACGCGGCGTTCGAGTGCTCGATCGACGACGGGCCGTTCCTGCGATGCCCCCCGCGGGTGCGGTACTCGAAGCTCAACGACGGAGCGCACGTCTTCCGCGTCCGCGCGGTGACGGACGTTGCCGCCGACGAGAGCCCGGCCGAGCACCGGTGGACGGTCGACACGCGGCCGCGCGTCTTCCCGCTGTCGCGCGGCCACACGACCCGGTGGGCGCCGGTCGCACGCCGCGTCGTCGTCCGGGCGCGGCCGAGCGCGGCGGCGCGGCGGGTGGCGCAGCTCGAGACACGGACTCCGGAGGCGACGACGAACCTCGTCGTCGTCCTCGAGCGCACCGAGGCGGAGGGGCGCCTGTGGGTCCGCGTGCGCCTGCCGATCCTGCCGAACAACCAGACGGGGTGGGTGCCGCGCTCGGCGCTCGGCGGCTACACCGCCGTGACGACCCGGCTCGTCGTCGACCGCGACCGGCAGGAGGCGATGCTGTTCCGGCGCGGCAAGGTCGTCTGGCGCGCGCGCGCGGGAGTCGGCGCGCCTTGGTCGCCGACGCCGAAGGGCGAGTTCTACGTCCGCGTCCGGATCGACAGCACCGACCCGTTCTACGGCCCCGTCGCGTTCGGGACGAGCGCGCGCTCGTACGTCCGGACGGAGTGGCCGGGCGGCGGGTTCATCGGCATCCACGGAACGAGCCTCCCGCACCTCATTCCCGGCCGCGTCTCCAACGGGTGCGTGCGGCTGCGCAACGACGACGCGCTCCGGCTCGCGCGTCTCCTCCCCGTGGGCACGCCGGTGACGATCCGCTGAGCGCGTCCGAACCGATCGCGCGCGCCCGCCGAATGTCGTTCGACCCCAACGAAAGCGAGAACTGAGATGCCCGGCATCGGACCCCTCGAGATCCTGATCCTCCTGCTCGTCGCGCTCGTCGTCTTCGGCCCGAAGCGGCTGCCCGAGATGGGTCGCTCGCTCGGACGCGGAATGCGCGAGTTCAAGGACTCGATCTCCTCGTCGAAGGAGGAGCCGCGCGCGGAGCCGGCGCCCGAGCGCCTCGCCCCGGTCCCCGCGCACCTGCCGACCGCCGTCGTGCGCGACCGCGACCCCGCCGCGTAGCCCCCGGGCCGTCGTGATCCGCCGGCGCCTGCCGCGCCGCCTCCAGCACGGCGAGGAGGCGGCGCTCGTCGACCATCTCGGAGAGCTGCGTGCGCGGTTGCTGATCGTCGGCCTCGCCGTCGGAGCAGCCTTCGCCTTCACGTTCGCGTTCCACGCGGAGCTGATCGAGCTCCTCACGCGGCCTCTCCCCGAGGGGCGGAGGCTCGTGACATTCGGCGTCACGGAGCCGTTCTTCACCGCGATCAAGGTCAGCCTCGCGGCCGCCGTCGCGGTCGCGCTGCCCGTGCTGCTCCACCAGCTCTGGAGCTTCCTCGCACCGGCGGTCCACGAGAATTCGCAGCGGGTCGTCACGCGGCTGGCGCTCCTCTCGACGGTGCTGTTCGCGGGCGGGCTCGCGTTCGCGTACGTCGTCGTGCTGCCGCGCGCCCTCGGGTTCCTGACCCAGTTCGACGCGGAGCTCTACGACGTCCAGATCCGCGCCGCCTACTACTACTCGTTCGTCGTCCTCGCCCTCCTCGGGATGGCGCTCGTCTTCCAGCTGCCCGTCTTCATCCTCGGGCTCGTGCGGCTCCGCGTCGTGGACTCGGCCCAGCTCCGCCGCAACCGCCGGATCGCGATGTTCCTGATGGTCGTCGTCGCCGTCGCGCTGCCGACCGTCGACCCGGTGTCGCTCGTGCTCGAGACGGTGCCGATGCTCCTCCTCTTCGAGCTCTCGATCTGGCTCGCGGTGCTGATGGAGCGCCGCATGGACGCGGCCGAGGCGGCGACGTGGCCGGTCGGCGAGGCGCATTGAGCGACGCCGACGCGGCGCGCGCTACGCGTCCGTCGCGCGGATCGCCTGCTCGTCGGCGGCGCGTGCGGCGCCGGCCGCGTCGTGGCGCTCCGTCGTGCGGCGGACGACGAGGATCGCGAGGACGCCCGCGACGACGCTCGCTGCGTCGGCGATCGTGTACGCGGTCGCCGCCGCGCGCAGCTCGCCGATCTCCTCCGCACCGAAGAGGAGCCGCGCCGCCGCGTTGCCGACGAGGAGCGACGCCAGCCACGCCGTCCACCACAGCGCGTAGAGCGCCGGCGGGTCGTCGTCGCCCGCTGGGCTCGACGCGCGCCAGACGTCGTTCGCGATCTGCTTCGGCCGGAAGAGGTTCCAGATCGGGATGAACCAGCCGCCGATCGCCCACCACGTCGCCCACCGCCGCTCGCGGCCGAGCGCGTCGAGGTTGGAGTAGGCGCGGTGGAACCAGCGGATGAACAGCACCGCCGTGACGACGAGCAGGACGAGCTGGAGGAGGCCGATCAGCCCCTGCCGCAGGTCGTTCGCCGCGACCTCGGCGTCGCTCGCGTCACCGGCCTCGACGCGTGCGAGGAGCGAGAGCTCGGCGAGGTCCGAGACGACCGCGACCGCGTCGACGATCACCGCGGCGACGAGCGCGACCACCGCCCACCGCGCGCGATCGGACACCGGGACGAACGCCGCAGCTGCCACTGCGGCGCGTTCCTCTCCGGCGCTGGCGCGATCGAAACGTTCGCACGAAGAGAGCCCCGTTGCCGGGGCTCCTGGAGGCGGAGGGGGAGGGATTTGAACCCTCGATCCGCCTAACGACGGATAACGGTTTTCGAGACCGCCGCATTCGACCGCTCTGCCACCCCTCCGCGGCGGACAGGAAGAGTAGCCCATCGCCCCGCGCGGGCCGGACGGCGCCGGCGGCTCTCTGCTCTAATGCGAACCGCGCCCTGCGCACCCGGGAGAGGTGTCCGAGCGGCCGAAGGAGCGCGACTGGAAATCGCGTACGCGTCGAAAGGCGCGTCGCGGGTTCAAATCCCGCCCTCTCCGCCTTGGGCCCGGGGAGACCGGCAACGGTCGCCCCGGGCCTCCGTTGCGGCCGCGTTAAGGACTGTTCGGATTCCCCCATCCGGGGCATGCCTCCAGCCGACGTTCAGGCATAGTGAGGAGGCCGGTTCTCCCCCTCATCCCCCCGGCATGAAAAGCCCGTCTGCGGCACTGCGGCGGGCTTTCTCTTTGGTCCGGCACCCGGGAGCCCGCGCCGACCTGCGGTACACTCGCCTCGCACGGAGAAGTGGCCGAGTGGCTGAAGGCGGCGCCCTGCTAAGGCGTTAGGTGGGGTCAATCCCTGCCTCGAGGGTTCGAATCCCTCCTTCTCCGCTGGATCGTCCCGCTACGTACGCTGCTCGTCGTGGAGGAGCGGGAGCTCGGCGGCACGGGCGTCGGCGTCACGCGGCTGACGCTCGGGTGCGGGAACTTCGGCGGGATCGGCTCCGCCCCGGAGCTCTTCGGGCAGGGAGAGACGCGCGAGCAGGCGTTCGAGCTGATGGACGCGGCCTGGGACGCGGGCATCCGCATGTTCGACACGGCCGCGTCGTACGGCGGCGGACGCAGCGAGACGTGGATCGGCGAGTGGATGCGCGCGCATCGGCGGCGGCCGGTGCTCGCGACGAAGGTGTTCCACTCCGTCACCGGGGACCCGCACGACCGCGGCCTCGCGCCGGACCGGATCCGCCGCGAGCTCCACGCGAGCCTCGAACGCCTCGCCGTCGACCGCGTCGACCTCTACCTGATCCACGAGCCCGATCCCGAGACGCCGCTCAGCGAGTCTCTGACGGCGCTCGACGCGCTCGTCGGCGAGGGACTCGTGGGCGCGATCGGCGCGAGCAACGTCGACGCGGCGTACCTCGAGGAGGCGCTGGCGACGAGCGAGCGGCTCGGGCTCGCGCGGTTCGAGTGGGTGCAGAACTCGTACTCGCTGCTCGACCGCGCAGCCGGGCGCGAGCTCCTGCCGCTGTGCGAGCGACGGGGCCTCGGGTTCACGCCCTTCGGGCCGCTCTCCGGCGGCTGGCTCGCCGGCAGGTACCGCCGCGGCGAGCCGCCGCCCGGCGGGTCGAGGATGACGCTCCGGCCGGAGCCGTACGAGCACCTGCGCGCCGACCGCGTCTACGACGCGCTGGACCGGCTC
>DATLFU010000017.1:0-40504 GCA_035540835.1 Gaiellaceae bacterium | reverse complement strand
GGCTGGGGGCCGTGCCCGGGGGCGACGCAGTGGGGCGCGCCGGCCGCTGCGCGGGGCGCGCGCGCTCCGTCGTGGTCGGGGACGGCGAGGCCGCGCGCGGACGCGTGCGCGTCCGCTCGGTGGCGGTCGGAGGCGGTTGCGCCGGCTGCTGGAGCTCGATCTCCGGCACGCCGTTCGACGGCGCCGTCTGGAGCGCCTTCGCGAGCGAGACGACGGCGACGAGGACCGCCGCCGCGGCGAGGAGGCCGAGGATCGCGGTCCGGCGCATGCGCGCATCGTTCCCCCGGCGGATGGGTCGACGGTGAGACGAACATGAGACCCTTCTCACCGCCCGCGCCGCTTCTCATGCTGCCCGCTGCGGCCGAACGCGCCTCCGGGCGCCTCAGCCGCGGATCGTGACGGGCGTGCCCGGCCCGATCCGCTGTGCGAGCCACCGCATCGCGTCGTCGTCGAGGCGCACGCAGCCGTGCGAGACGGCGGTACCGAGGACCCCGCCGACGTTCCGACGGCCGTGCAAGGCGATCTGCCCCGGGCCGCCCGCGAAGACCTGGAGCACGTCCGAACGGGCACTCAGCGCGAGCGCGTACGGACCGCCGACGTCGCGCGCCCGCATCGCGACGCTCTCCTCCACGAAGAACCTGCCGCGCGGCGTCGGCGTCGACGGCTTGCCGATGATCGCCGGGAAGGTCCGGATCCGGTGGCCGCTGTGGTAGACGGTCGTGCGGCGGGCCGCGAGGTCGACGACCAGGTGCCACGGCGTGCTGGCGCGGAGCGTCGCGCTCCGCCTGATCCACCCCGTCTGCCCGTTCGGCCGGCCCGGGAGCCGCACCCGCAGCCAGCGGGCCCCCTGCGGCCCGGTCCGGCGACCGACCACCGGCAGCGTCGTGCGCTCCCACGTGAGCGGCCGCTTCGCGCTGACGATCCGCAGCGTCCGAGCCCCCGGCCGCGGCGCCGCGAGCGCCGGGGTCGGGCCGACGAGGACGATGAGCTCCTGGCGCTGCGGCACCGCGGTGGCGGCACGCCCGTCGCGCGGCATGCCGGCGCCCGCCGGCGCGCCCCACGCGAGCGAGCCGACGAGGAGCACGGGCAGGACGAGCGCCGCCGACGCCCGTCCCGCGTGCCTGCGCACGACGATGCTCAGCCGGTGAACCCGATGCTGGCGCGCGGGGCGCGCGCGAGGGTCGTGGAGGAGCCGCTGGCGCGCTGCCTCGCCAGCCGTGCGGCGAGCGCCTCCGCGGCGGTCGCCTTCCGGACGGCCGTGCGGGCGGCGAGCGCCGCCCTCGCGGCGGCGGCGTTCGCGGCGGCGGCGTCAGCCCTCGCCGCGGCCGCCTGGGCCTCCTTCACCGCGGCTGCGGCGTCGGCCGCGGCCTGCCTCGCGTCGTCCGCGAGCCTCTTCGCGGCTGCCACGGCTGCGGTGTTCGCGGCTGCGGTTGCGGCGGCGTGGCTCGCAGCCGCAGTCGCCGCGGCCGCGGCCGCCGCGGCCTGGTTCGCGGCCGCAGTCGCTGCGGCCGCGGCTGTGGCCGCCGCGGCGTGGTTCGCGGCCGCAGTCGCTGCGGCCGCGGCTGCGGTTGCGGCGGCCTGATTCGCGGCGGCGATCGCTGCGGCGTCTGCGGCCGCAGCCGCGGCCGCGCCGGCGGCGTTGACGCAGGTGGCCGGGCGCATGATCGTGTTGCCGATGAGGGTCGCGGCGCCGGTGTTCGAGGCCTGGAGGCCCGCGAGCAGCCGTCCCTCGACGGTGGCGCCGTTGCCGAGCGAGATGTTGTCGTGCGCGAGCACGGTGCCGCGGAGCGTGGAGCCCGCCCCGAGGGTTGCCGCGCTGCCGATCTGCCAGAAGACGTTGCACGCCTGGGCGCCGCGGATGAGCGAGACGTTGGCGGTGCCGCCCGTGACGAGCGTGCTGCCGGTCTGGAAGATGAAGATCGAGTCGGGGTCGTTCGCCCCGTCGAGGACGAGCGTGCCGTTCAGCTCGAACGTGCCCGAGGCGGCGCGGTAGACGCCGGCGACGAGCGTCTGGCTCGCGAGCTCGGTCGGCGCTGCCGTCGCAGTCTGGCCCGCGGCGACGCCGTACGCGGTGCGCGCGTCGACCTTCGCGGTCTGCGTGACGGTGTCGTTCGGGGCGGCGGCGACGTGATTCGTGCCGGTCTGGGAGACGCAGTTGGCGGCGGGGCACGGCGCGAAGCCGGTCTGCGTCGGCGTGGGGGTCGAGCCCGTCTCGCCCGAGATCGTGGTGGCGCCGCTGTTCGTGATCCCGGTGCCGGCGAGGATCGCAAACGTGTCGGCGGTGCCGAGCAGGACGGGCGTGGGCGCGGCCGTGGTCGCGCCGCTGGCCATGCTCATCGGCAGCAGCAGCAGGACGAGCGCGAGCAGGCCGAGCAGCGTCCTCGTGCGCCAGGAGCGTGGGGTGGTGAAGACCTTCATCGCGGATCCTTCCGTCAGCGAGCGTCAGTGCCGTCGACGAGTCGTCGTTCGGCTTGTTCCGTCCTGCTCTGCTGAGGGCGGATCCGTCGATTGGGGCTCCGGCTGTTGAGGAGCCTTGACTGGTTATAGCACCGAAAAGCCCCGGAAAACGAGCGGCCTAGTGAATGTCGTCCCCATCGGGCATCAGCAGCTGGTGGCTGTCGACGACGGCCGCGGCGACGTCCACGACCTTTCGGCCTGTCCGTTGCGAGTGCTCGCGGAGCAGCTCGAACGCGCGGTCGGCGTCGGTTCCGTGGCGCGCCATCAGGATCCCCTTCGCCTGCTCGATCGTCGCGCGACGCCAGAACGCCCCCTTGAGGCTCTGGAACTCCGCGAACCGCTGGAGTGTGACGTCCATCGCGCTCTGCAGCTCCTGCGCGCCGCTGTCCACGATGTACGCGAAGACGCCGCGCCGGGCGGCCTCCCGCACGTACGCCGGGTCGGTGGCCGAGAGCAGCGCGATCACCGGGCACGACGCCTCACGGACGATCTCGGAGATCAGGTCGAGCGCGTGCTCCGACGAGAGGCCGAGGGCGACGAGCGCGACGTCTGGCCGCTCCCGCGCCGTCACCGCGGCGACCTCCCGGACGTCGACCTCGAGCGCGATCACCTCGTGGCCGAGCCCGGCGATCAGCTCCTTCAGCGGCCGGTGCCCGTCGGAGTCTTCCTTCGCGATCAGGATCCGCAGGGGTGCGTTCGCGTCCATGTCCACCGAATGGATTGTGCCGCGCCATGCCCGAGGCGGCGGGGCTCAGGCGCTCGACATTTCCCCACTCCACATCAGCCGAGTGCGTCGGTGGGCTCGCCGACGAAGCCAAGCGCGAGATACATCCCGTCCGCGAAGAGCGGCGGCCTTCCCCGGCGAAGAGCGAGGAGCGGCGGAAGCAGAACGCCCGCGGCCGCGACGAGCGGCAACGTCGACTCCCGAGCGAGTCCGCCACGCAGCAGGGTTCGATCCGCAGCGGATGCTGCAGGTGCCCCCGGCCGGAATCGAACCAGCGCACGCGGTTTAGGAAACTGATACCGGCTCTCGGGCCGCTTCGGGTTGTCTGGGCTCTTTGGCTTGACTGCGCCGGCTACGCCGCGCGGCGGGCGCGGCCGTTTCGGGTCTTCTTGGATGCTCGGGTTGCCCCGCTGTTGCCCCGCGATGCCAGTAGAGCATCGAAGCCGCTCGCGTCCGGGTGGTCGTCTTCGAGGAGGTGGACGTAGGCGTCCAGCGTGAACGACGGCTTGTGGTGGCCAAGCCACTTCTGCACTTGAACCGCGTTCGCGCCGAGGCCGCCGCGATCGCGCGAGCGAAAGAGGATGGTCGCGCATGTGTGCCTCAGCGTGTGAAAGCCGACCCACGGAAGACCCGCTTCCTCGGCAGCAGCCTTGAACTGCCGGCGCGCCTCGTAGTAGTCGAGCGACCGCCCGCGGCCGTTGACGAAGACGGGCTCTGCGTGGGTCGCGCTGTGCCGATGCTTCCGAAGCCGCTCGACCATCGCCGGTGCCAGCGGAACTGTGCGCGTGCTCGTCGCTGACTTCGGCTTGTCGTTCGTGCCTTTGTAGACGCGCTTCGTGATGGATACGTGCGGCTGCCATTCGTCCTTCGAGAGCGGAATGGTCGGAGGCCGGTCGAGTATGAGGTCGCCCCACGTCAGGGCCAGTGCTTCGCCAACGCGGCAGCCGGTCTGGAGAAGGAACTCGGCTAGCAGCCGATGCATTGGCGGCAGCTTCGCGGTCGCCGTAAGGAGGCGCGTCAGCTCGTCGTGGTCGAGCGGTCTGACTTCGGCCGGGCTGCGCTTGCCCTTACGCTCGCCCATCGCCGGCGAGAGACGCAGGCCGTCTGCGGGGTTGATGTTGATGTGGCGGTCGTGCGCCGCCTCGCGGAGAGCCAGCCGGAGAGGCAGAACGAGGTTCCGCACGGTGCGCGCCGAGAGCCCTTTCGCCTCTAGCACGTTCGCGTATTCCTTGAGGTGCTGGCGCTCGACCTCGGGAAGCCTGAGCCCGCGGAAGACTTCGCGCACCTCGGGCCGCTCTACGGCCGCGCGGTAGTCCTTGAGCGTCTGCGGCTTCGGCTTGCCCTTCGATGTGGAGCCGCCGTACGCGGCGGCCCACTTGACGAGGTAGTCGGTGAACAGCTCTTTCGAGAGCTGCCGATATTCGCCGCGCGCAACCGCCGCGCGCGTCTCGGCTTGGAGCGCCCGAGCGGCCGCAAGCGTCGGCGCAAACCGCTTGGTCTGCTTTCCGCGCCCGTCACGAGACACGACGACGTATCGGTCGCCGCGCTTGTAGATGCCGGGCCATCGCGTCCGTTCGAGTTTCCGATCGTCCTTCGCCACACCCCTCATATCGGGCGAAGCGGGCGGAAGCTGAACGCGCGCTACCTCTTTGGGACAAGCGCCGCGGCGTCGGGCCTAACGAGCGCTTCGAGTTCTTCGCGGCTGACCAATGTTCGCCCGCCTTCCTTGTAGCGGGTGAGTCTGCGCTGAGAGAGCAGATCGTAGATGCGCTGCGGTTTGGCACCGATGAGCGCCGCTGCCTGCTTCACCGTGAGCATCTTCGGCGGCGTGGTGTCGCGCGCCGCCGCGAGCCGGTCGGCCACCTCCGCCGTCACTAGCTCGACGAGCTGGTTGAGGAAGTCCGGCGGCAGGGCAACCGTCAGGCTCCCGACCACTTGCTCGACAGCGCCGACCGCGTCGTTGAGTCGCGCGAGCGCGTCGGGGAGCCCAAGGTTCGAGACGACGGTCTCGGAGAGGCCAAGTGCGTCCGCAAGCTCGCGTTGTTGCTCGTCTTGCGTTAGGCGGTCATCCGACGAGGCGCGCAGGGCGCGACGGAGCGCCTGCGTCGTCGCGCTTACTTCGTCCGCTCCGAACTTCCACTCGGGAAGACGCTGCGAGCCTCGTTCGAGTAGCGGGATTAGCTTTGGTTCGCCAGTCATAGCCGCTGTCGATGTTGTCGGCAGCGCCGGGCGACTGGTTGAGTCTGCGGGCTACTCCGCAAGGGCGCTCTTACGGCTACGGGCACCGATGTTGAGCGGCTTCGACCATCTCGGCGGGTGTCGGTGCGGAGGCCGCTTCTCGCTGAGGCGCTTCTCCGCCTCCTCGATGCACGCCTCGCACGAGACAGGCTCGTTGCGGAAGTTCCAGAAGCGGCTCCACCGCGTCCCGCATAGGGCGCGTGCGCCCCAGCGCCGTTGCCCGCCGGGCCGTGAGACGTAGTGGACAAGTGCGCCTCGCTTCCACGAGCCCGCGGTTTCGTAGTGGTTCTCCACCCACGGAAGGTAGGGCGTCGTCGCCGCAGTTAGTCAAATGGCCAGGTGCCTTGACGCACCTGGCTGTTTCGCGCTTTCGGCAGCTCCCGTCGCGGTCGTGTATGCGCGGCGCCCGGTCGAGCCGGCTAAGGCTTTGCCCGCCGCGTCGCGCGGTCGTCGCCGTCCTCTTCCGCGGCGCGCGCTGTCGCCCGCGGAAGCTCCCGCTGAGCGAAGTCATCGACGGAGCCGAACTTTCGGACGAGTGCCCCCCGGAAGTCGTCACTGAGCCGCCGGAAGCCGATGAACCGTCCGCCGAGGACAGATCGGTACTCCCACGCGGGCACGTCGAGTTCCTGGACGCGGTCGAAGACTACGAGGAGCCGGAACTCCGACCCGTCCGTCGGCCCCCACAGTGCTGTCGCCGTCGCTCGCGACTCGCACGTACCGAAGACGCGCGCAACGCCGAAGATCCTCCCTCGCGAGACGAAGAGGAACCAGTCGCCGGGCGCGATACGCGACCACGTGCCGCGCAAGTGACCGGAAGAACGCACCGCCCAAACGTGCAACCGCTGCTCGCCGTCGCGGGCGGACAACTCGGCGACCGGCTCACAATCGCTCTCGACGCCACGCAGTAGAGCACTCGGCTCGACGCCCTTGATAGCGAACCGGTCGGCGCGAGCGCGGGGCGCTCGTGCCGAGACGGGAACGACGTAGAGCTGGCGGTCGCCGTCGGCACCCTGAGCCACGGAACCGATCCTAATTTGCCCGCCCACGCGCGGGCTCTCGGTGTCGCCGACCGCCAGGCCGAACCCCCGCCGGCAGCCCATTCGTGACGACTGTGTAACAAGTTCCGTAAGAGGGGCGTAGCGGCGGCCACTCGTCCGAGCGGCGACGTAGCATGCGGCGGTGGTCAAGTACATCGGCTCAAAGCGCGTCCTCGCGCCTCTCATCGAACGGGTCGCCTCGCTTCTTCCCATCCGGAGTGTGTGCGACCTCTTTGCCGGAACGACACGTGTGGGCCAAGCCTTCAGGCGCGCAGGTGTCGTCGTTCACTCGAACGACACAGCAACGTACAGCGAGGCGCTAGGGCAGGCGTATATCGCTGCTGGCGAGGACGTTGACCGGGTACGGCTTCGCGAGCTTCTCCGCCACCTGAGCGGCGTGGAGCCGAAGCACGGCTATTTCACGGAGACGTTCTGCATTCAGTCGCGGTACTTCCAGCCTCACAACGGCATGCGGATCGACGCGATGCGCGACGAGATCGATCGGCTTTCGCTGACGCAGGTCGAACGCGGGTTGCTGCTGACTAGCCTGATGGAGGCCGCCGACCGGGTGGACAGCACGTGCGGTCTTCAAATGGCGTACGTCAAAGAGTGGGCGCCTCGGTCGTTCGCGGACTTGGAGCTGCGCGAGCCGCGGCCCGTCCCCGGCCCGTCCGGCGCGGTGACGCGAATGGACGCGAACGAGCTGGCACCCGGCTTAACGGGTTTCGATTGCGCCTACATCGATCCGCCGTACAACCAGCACTCGTATTTCTCGAACTACCACATCTGGGAAACCCTGATGCGGTGGGACGCACCGGAGACGTACGGAGTCGCGTGTAAGCGGATCGACTGCCGAACAACGAAGAGCCCGTACAACAGCAAGCGGCTTGCCTGGCAGAGTTTCTCTCACTTGATCGAAGTTCTGCCGACGCCGTGGATCATCGTGTCATTTAACAACGAGGGTTATCACGACCTAGACCTTGTTGCGGCGGTGTTGAGCGAGAAGGGTTACATGCGGTCAGTTGCGATCGACTTCAAACGCTACGTCGGCGCGCAGATCGGGATTTACAACCCGAACGGCGAGAAGGTCGGACGCGTGTCGCATCTGCGAAACAAAGAGGTGCTATTCGTCGTCGGGCCTGACGAGGCGGCAGTCGAAGAGGCTACCGCGCTGCTCGAGCGCCCTGACTCGGTCGCGGTGGAGCAGGAAGCTCTTTTCTAATCGTCTAGCCACGCGGCGCAGCGGCCGCGAAGGTAGAGACAGAGCGGCTCCAACTCGTAGTCCACCCACAGGAAATACTGGTCAGGCTCGACGAGCCCCTGGATTTGGATTGTGTACCGGGGAAGAACGGCGAGTGACTCGCAGAAGATCGTGACGTACGGGTGGTACTCCCACCCAAATCGCGCCTTCAACACCTTGTAGAACTGAACGGTGTGATGTTTGTAGGCACGCTCGTGTGCGTTCCCCTGCGGGCCTTGCTTCTTGACCTCGACGAAGAACTTCCTGCCCGTGTCGCGGGACGTAATCGACGCCTCGGGCATCACGCCGAGCGGCAACCGGCCGACTGACGCTTCGACGAAGATGTTGCGCAGGTCAGTCGGGTTCGGCTCGACGTCGTACCGCTCGGGGTCAAGGCATTCGCGTGCGGCCTCGACGAAGTTCGCCTCAGACGTGAGGAATGTACGGTCGTGGCCCGGCTGTCGTGCTCGGCGCGACAGCCGCTCGCTGTCCATACCCATGGACAGCGGTTCGACGGTGGACATGGCCGTTCCTGCCACGCCGGCCGCGCCGGCCTTCGCCGCACACGGCGCGGCCGGCGCGGCGGCGAAGCGCAGCGGAGCACGCCGAGCGCCGGCCGCGGTAGGCCGCTCGCGGGCCTCCTCTAAGAGGGGCTGTCAGAACTCCACAGCACGGCGCTTGCGAAAGGTCAGGTTGAACGAGCGTGCTCGTCCTAACACCGGGGTGCTCAGTCGAACAAAGGAGAAGACCAATGAGCACCCCAACTCAAAGGCCCACGCCGGTCGGTGGCGGCCTCACCGTCAATAACTGGCTGCTCGTCTCGGAGGCGCGGTCGTTCGTCTCGAAGCGAGACAATCAGACACGAACCGTCGTGGAGCTGCGCGATCCGTCGCGCCTCAGCAGCTCGCTCGTCCTCTTCCTCGACGGCGAGCCCGGCCCACTTGCGGCGGTGCCGATAAACTCGCGCGTCACGCTGCGCGTGGACGAGGTTCGGTCAGGCCGCGGACGTGGCGAGCTAGTCGGCAGCGTTTCACGCGCCGCCGTCGAGCAGGCGTTCTCCTCCGCCCGTGGAGGTGGATCGTGAAGCCGCCCGCGCCGTGGCAGCCGCTGAGGCTCCCTCCCGGCGTCCATCTGACCGACGACGGAGAAACCGCGTTCGTCGGCAAGGACGCTTCCGGGCCGCGCTACGAGCCGACGCCCGCTCTTGTGGAAGAGATGGAGACGTGGCGGCAGCCGCCTGCCGCTGCGTTTCCACTTCACCCGCTCGCCTCACACGAGCTGTTTCACCGCGCCACGGCGCTGCTCGACGCGGCGCCGTTAGCTGAGCGGACGCCGAAGGGCGACGAGCTGCTGACGGCGTGCGTGTGGCGAGCATCCGAACTGCTCTTCCGGCCCGGCCGCTCTATCCGCGGTCGCATTGACGAGTTCATCGCTGGCGCCGACTACGTGCCGCCAGAACTACGCGGCCGCGTGCCTGCGCGTCATCGGGCCGCGAAGCGGCTTGCGCTTGTCAGCGCCTGGGCCGTCGTCCACGCCGCGTGCGAGTGGGCGAAGGAGGCGGAGTGACACAACTCCGACCGCTTGGTGCGGGCGTGTGCGTTGTCGGGCAGTTCGTCGACGCGCTCGAACTCTCGTGGGAACCGATCCAGACCGGCCGGTGGGGAGACGATCCTCCGGACAACCTCGAACGCACGCTCGCCGTGCTTCGCCGAAGCGCGCAGCAGTCGCGAGCCCGCTGGGTGCCCTCGGGCTGGACAACGACAATGGGCGAAGCGGTGAAGGCAGCCGGCCGTGGCGTCCGGCAGTCGGCGTACCAGCTCGAATGCTCCGACTGGCTCGCCGGTATCGCAACGGACGGCGCGCCAGGGCCGCGCGGGTTCTTCCAACTTCGCGCTGTCCATCTCGCCGACCGTGGCGCGCTCGCCGCGTATGAGCAACTGCGGGACTGGGTGGACGCCGACCTTCGCCCGCTCGTGGGGCGGGAGGTGGAGCACGCTGACGACGTGTGGCGCATCTCTCGCATCGACTTGGCAGTGGACGTAGCCGGCGTTTCGCTCCGCGGCGCGGACTTGGACGCGTTCACGACACGGGCGACGAGCCGGCGCGCGTATGACGAACCTGCGGTGTCCGACTACGCCCACCGCCAGTTCACGGGGTTTCGGTTCGGCCGCCGCGGCGGCCCGATCTTCGCGCGCATCTACAAGAAGACGGCGGAGGCCGCGGACGACGCCTGGGTGCGCGACGTGTGGCGGGAAGCCGGCTACGACCCTTCCGTCCACGGCGGTGAGGTATGGCGCGTGGAGTTCGAGCTGCGAGGGGCGCTTCTTCGAGAACTGATGGTGGACGGGCAGTGGCTCCCGCGCGACCCGGCCGCAATCCTCGGGCATCATCTGACCAACCTTTGGGCTTACGCGACGCGCCGATGGCTCGTCCTCCACGAGCGCCAGCGGACGCGCGTCGAGCGCGACCGTGTGTCGGCTTGGTGGGATGCGCTCGCGCACCTAGACGGGTTCGAGGCGGAGCCGGTGCGCGGCGAAAAGTTCCGCCGTCTTTCGCCTCCGGCGAGGAACCCGCGACACCTCGCCTCGATGGCAGTGGGCGTCCTGACTTCGCTCGCGGCGCTTCACGGTCAGGAGACGTGGGAAGACGCGAGGGACGGGCTCGACGAATACGTCAAGCACGGAATGGGTGAACGCGCCTTCGCGCTCGACGTGCGCAGAAAGGCCAAAGCGCATGAGTGGTGCGACCCGTTGCCGGGGCAGTGGCTTGACGTACTGCTTGGGGATGGCACGTTGCCCGAGGACTGGCTCGCGCTACTGCCTGATGCCGATCCCGAGTTGGAAGCACTGCCGGAAGGTGTCGAGGCGTGGAGGTCGGCGCCGTAAGCCGCGCGGCTCGCGTTGCCCCCTGCGTTGCCCCGACGCGCGGAAACCTAGCGCCCCCGGCAAGAATCGAACTTGCGCACGCGGTTTAGGAAACCGCTGCTCTATCCACTGAGCTACGGGGGCGCGCGCCTAGGGTACCGCCGCCTCGGCGGTCAGCCGCAGCGGCGGACGCAGTCGAAGCGCATGTGCGGCCCGAACACCTCGAGGTGGTGGCCCTGGCGCTGCTGCTCGGCCCTGCCCTGGTTCGGGTCGAGGCCCCACGCCTCCGCCGACCCGGGCTTCGTCGGCGTCAGGATCGCGGTGAAGCTGACGAGCTGCCCCTTCCTGACCGCCCAGCGCGTGCCGGGGCCCTGGAGGTGGACGAGGAGGCGCTCGTCGCCGGTGCCGATCCAGAAGATGCGGTTGCCGACGACGTCGCCGACGCGCGCGCGACGCGCGACGACTCGCGCGCCGACGAAGTCGCCGAGCGCGGCGTCGTCGGCCTGCAGGATGGCGACTCCGCGCGCGCGAACGGTCGTCGCCGCGGTCGCGCGCGGGGGATCGGCCGCCGCCGGCGTCGCGTCCGCCGCGGTCGTCGTCGGTGTCGTCGGCGCCGGAGCTGCGGACGGGGAGGTCTTCGTCGCCTGCGTGCCGGCGACGCCCGAGGTGGGCTCGGCGGCGTCGCCTGCCGCGCGCGTGGCCGCGAACGCGGCGACGGCGGTGGCCGCGAGGACCGCGGCGCCGACGAGGATCAGACCGGTCGCACCGCGCCGCGCCGTCCGCGCCGCCGCTGCGTCCTCGGCCGGGTGTGCGGTGACCGGCAGGTGCGGCGGCAGGGCGGGCGGTGACGCCGCGACCGGCGCCGGCGGCGAGGACGGCGCGAGGTCCGCTGGTGGCGTCCGCACGGGCGGCGGCGGAGCGGGCGCGGTCACCGCAGTCACGGCGGCGTCGGGCTCGTGTCGCTGCTCTGCGCGGTGCCGCGGCGGCGGAGTCGGTGCCGGCGTGCGCAGCGGCTCCGGGGCGCTCCATGCGTCCGCCTCCGCGGCCGGACTCGCGCCGCGCCCTCCGCGCCGAGCGCGGAGCACGACGGCGACCGCGCCGAGGACGACCGCGACGACCGCGAGAGCCCTCCGACCCGGCGGCATTCCTCGATTGCTCATGACCCCTGCTCCCTCCTCGCCGTACGTGCCCTCTCGTCCTCTCCGCCCAAGAGCTGCGGAAACACGCGGCGCTTGCGCTCGCCTTTACCTCGTGGTTCTATGTATAGCGGTGCAAGGTAAGCGAGGACGAGCATGCGGATCGACAAGGACCTGATCGCCGCGTCGGCGACGCCGCTCGTGCTCGCGATCCTCGCGGAGGGGGAGAGCTACGGGTACGCGATCCTGAAGCGCGTCCGGGAGCTGTCCGGCGGCGAGCTCGAGTGGACGGACGGGATGCTCTACCCGCTGCTCCACCGGCTGCTCCGGCTCGGCTACGTCACGACCGAGTGGCGCTCGTCGCCCGAGGGGCGCCGGCGCAAGTACTACGCGATCACCGACGAGGGGCGCGCGGCGCTCGCCGAGCAGCAGCGGCAGTGGCTGACGGTGACGCGGGCGCTGAACGGCGTCTGGCCGGGGTCGGTCGGACTGCTCCCCGCCCTCGGAGACGCGCGTGGATAGCGTCGAGCCCCAGATCGCCGAGTGGCGGGCGCACGTGGCGGGCGCGCCGGCCGTGGACGGCCGCGACCTCGACGAGCTCGAGGATCACCTGCGCGACCAGATCGCGGAGCTGCGCGCGGCGGGGCTCGCGGCCGACGAGGCGTTCCTCGTCGCGGTGAAGCGGATGGGCGACGTCGACGCGCTCTCCCGGGAGTTCGCCCGCGAGCACAGCGGCCGGCTCTGGAAGCAGCTGATGCTCGGCGACGCCTCGGAGCCGGCGCGCCGCGAGGGCGGCTGGGTCGACGCGGTCGCGTTCGCGCTCGCCGCTGCCGTCGCCGTCCAGGTCGCACGGGTCGCCGCCGGCTTCCCCGACGAGGAGCCGACGTGGCTGTTCCGGAACGCGGGTCTCCTCGTCCTTCCGTTCCTCGCGGCGTACTTCGCGCGCCGGCGGCAGCTCGACCCGCGCCGGTGGCTCCTCGCGGCCGCGCCGTTCGCGGTCGCGGCGCTCGTCGTCAACCTCTACCCGTACCGCGAGGGCTCGGCCACGGAGGCGCTCGTGGCGCTCCACCTGCCGGTCGCCCTGTGGTTCGCGGTCGCGTACCCGTACATGGGCGGCGCGCTGCGGTCGCACGAGCGGCGGATGGACTTCGTCCGCTTCACCGGCGAGTGGTTCATCTACTACGTGCTGATCGCGCTCGGCGGCGGCGTGCTGATGGCGCTGACGGCGCTGATCCTCGACCCGGCGGGCGTCGACGTCGACCGGGTCGCGGTGTGGGTGCTGCCGTCCGGCGCTGCCGCCGCGGTCGTGGTCGCGGCGTGGCTCGTCGAGTCGAAGCAGCGCGTCGTCGAGAACATGGCGCCCGTGCTGACGATGCTCTTCACGCCGCTGTTCGCGGTGATGCTCGTGTGCGCCGCCGTCGTCTACGTCGCCACCGGTCTCGGCGGCGCGTTCGACCGCGAGCTCCTCGGCGTCTTCGACGCGCTGCTCCTCGTCGTGCTCGCGCTCGTCCTCTACGGGATCTCCGCGCGCGACCCGTCGACCTCGCCCGGCTGGATGGACGGGATCCAGTTCGTCGCCGTCGCCAGCGCGCTCGTGCTCGACGTGATGGTGCTCGGGGCGATGGTCGCGCGGATCGGCGACCTCGGCTTCACGCCCAACCGCGCGGCCGCGCTCGGGCTCAACCTCGTCCTGCTCGTCAACCTCGCCGGTGCGGCGTGGCTCTCGGCGCGGTTCCTCGCCCGGCGCAGCACGCTCCACCGGCTCGAGCGCTGGCAGACGACCTACCTGCCGGTGTTCGCCGTCTGGGCCGCCGCGGTGGCGGTCGCGCTCCCGCCGCTGTTCGGGTTCGACTGACCTACGCCGCGCTGCGGGCGACGCGGCGGAAGAGGAGCCACGCCGCCGCGGCGCCCGCCGCGTAGCCGACGGCGCTCGCGACGGCCGCGCCCTCGATCCCCCAGCGCGGGATCAGCGCGACCGCGAGTGCGGTCGTCACCGCCGCCGCCAGGACGGACACGCCGAGCGAGAGGTGCGGGCGCGCGTGGCGCACCGAGAGGTAGACGACGAGCACCGTCACCGGCGCGTAGGCGACGACGCCGGGGAGGAGGAGCGCCAGCGGCCGCGCGGCCGGCTCGAACGCGTCGCCGAAGAGCAGCGGGATCACGAACGGCGCGAGGACGCCGAGGGCGACGGCGACGCCGCCGGTGTAGAGCAGGCTCTTCAGCGCGGAGCGCGTGACGAGCGTGCGCGCGTCGGCCTCGTCGTCGTGCACGGCGGGGCCCGTGATCGCCGTCGCCAGCGCCGCCGGGATCAGCCACAGCGCCTCCGCTGCCTGCATCGCGATCGAGTAGATCCCGACGGCGGCGACGCCCTCGTGCCACTCGAGCACGAACAGCTCGACGCGGTAGCCGACGAGGTTCACGACCTGGACGGCCCCCATCGCGAGCGCGAGACGCAGGATCGTCCGGCCGTGCGCGTCGAGCAGCGGCGGCGGCCCGAGCGGCACCCAGACGTCGCGCGTGACGACGAGCGCGAACGCCGCGGTGACGACGTGCGCCAGCGTCCACGCGAGCACCGCGGCGCGGACGCCGCCGTCGAGCGCGACGACGAGCACGAGCATCCCCGCGAGCGTGAGGAACGGCGAGAGCGCCTGGATCGCGTTCCACACGCGCACGCGCGCGAGTCCAAGGAGGACGCCCGACACCGTCTGCCAGATCACGTTCGGGACGAGTGCGGCCGCCGCGATCGCCGCGACGTCGCGCGGCACGCCCGTCGCGCCCGCGGCGGCGACGATCAGCGCCGCGCCGGCGCCGCCGATCAGGAGGGCAAGCGCGAACGCGCGGTGGACGAGGTGGCGGAGCTCGACCTCCCGCTCGCGCATGCGCGTCGTGACCGCGAGCCCGAGCTGCCCGAGGAGCCGCGAGAGGATCGTCACGGAGAGGACCGCGAGCACGAACGTCCCGCGCCCCTCGGGGGCGAGGAAGCGGCTCTGGATCACGACGAGCAGGAGCGCGACGGGCGTGGACAGGCCGCGGAAGAGCAGCGTCTCGACGGTGTTGCGACCGACGTCCTTCTCGCCCGGCACCTCCGTCTCGGGCGGCTGCGCGGCGACGTTCGGCGTAACCGGCGGCCCCGCGTCCATCGCGGGCGCGCCGCGCGCGGCGCCGGAGGTCGTGTGCGGCGGCTCCTGCCTCACGTGCGCATCCTCTCCACCTTCGCGCCGCCCTACCCGGCGTCTCGCTCCGGACGGCCGCGTCGGAGCGGTGTTGTACCGTGCCGCGGGGCCTTTTCCGACACAGGAGGCGGAACGCTGAGCACTGCGGAGAGCACGACCGACAGGACGACGTGGTGGAACCGGGCGCACGGGGGCGACTCCGAGCTCCTCGTCGCCTACTTCAGCATGGAGTTCGGCGTCGACGCGGAGCTCGCGATCTACTCGGGCGGCCTCGGCGTCCTCGCCGGCGACCACCTGAAGGCGGCCGCCGACCTCGGGATCCCGCTCGTCGGCGTCGGGCTGCTCTACCGCGGCGGCTACTTCAAGCAGGGCGTGGACGAGGCGGGGCGTCAGACGGAGGACTACCAGCCGGTCGACCCGCAGGCGCTGGGGCTGACGCGCGAGCCGGTGACGGTCGAGGTCGACCTCGACGGGCAGCCGGTCGCCGCGGCGGTCTGGCGCAAGGACGTCGGCTCGGTGCCGCTCTACCTGCTCGAGGTCGACTGGCTTACCGACGCGCTCTACGGCGGCGACCGCGAGCACCGGATCCGGCAGGAGCTCCTGCTCGGCGTCGGGGGCGTCCGCGCCCTCGCCGCGCTCGGCATCGAGCCGACGGTGTTCCACATGAACGAGGGCCACTCCGCGTTCCTGGCGCTCGAGCGGATCCGCGCGCTGGTGGAGCAGGGCGTCGCGGCGGCCGAGGCGGAGGAGCATGTCCGCCGCTCGACGGTGTTCACGACGCACACGCCCGTCCCCGCGGGGAACGAGATCTTCGCGAGCGAGCTCGTCACGCGCTACGTCGGCTCGCTCGCGCAGAGCGCCGGGATCGACGCCGCGCGGCTGCTCGAGCTCGGCCGCTTCGGCGACGACGGGAACTTCGGGCTCACGCCCTTCGCGCTCCGGCTCTCCGCGTACGCGAACGGCGTCTCGGAGCTCCACGGCGAGGTCGCGCGCGAGATGTGGGCCTCGCTCTGGCCGGGCGAGCCGCCGCCGATCGGCCACGTGACGAACGGCGTCCACCTCGGCACGTGGCTCGACCCCGCGGTCGCGGACCTGCTCCGCTCCGCGGGCGTGCGGCCGGAGGCCCACCCGGACGAGGCGAGCTGGAGCGCGACGCGCGGCGTCGACCCCGAGGCGCTCTGGCGCGTCCACTCCGAGTGCAGGGCGCGGCTCGCGGGGCGCGCCGGCCTCGATCCGGAGCGGCTGACGATCGGGTTCGCGCGCCGGTTCGCGACGTACAAGCGCGCGGGGCTCGTCTACTCGGACCTCGAGCGGCTGCTCGCCCTCCCCGTGCAGATCGTCGTCGCGGGCAAGGCGCACCCGCAGGACACGCCCGGCAAGGACGTGATGCAGCGGATCGTGGAGCTCTCGCGCGACCCGCACGTCGCGGGCCGCGTCGTCTTCCTCGAGAACTACGACATCGCGCTCGCGCAGACGATCATCCCCGGCTGCGACGTCTGGCTGAACACGCCGCGGCGGCCGCTCGAGGCGTCGGGCACGAGCGGGATGAAGGCCGCCGTCAACGGCGTCCTCAACCTCTCCGTGCTCGACGGCTGGTGGGCCGAGGCCTACTCGCCGGAGGTCGGCTGGGCGATCGACGGCGCCTCGGACGAGGCCGACGCGGAGCAGCTCTACCGGCTCCTCGAGGAGCAGGTGGTGCCGACGTTCGCGAACGACCGCGGGCGCTGGGTCGAGATGATGAAGGCGTCGATCGAGCGGCTCGCGCCGCGCTTCTCGATGCACCGCGTGCTCGCGGACTACGCCGAGCGGTACTACCTCCCCGCGCACGCCGGCTCGCGCCGGTAGCTCAGCGGCGGCGGCGTGCCAGCAGCACCGTCGCCCCGACGGTGAGGACGAGCATCAGCGCCTTCTTGCCGGCGAGCTTCGACTCGCCGCCGGCGCGCTCCCGCATGTGCGCAGGCACCTCCTCCACGCGGAGGCCGGCGCGCGAGAGCCGGATCAGCCCCTCGACCTCGGGCGCGCCTGCCTCGTACGGCTCCGCGAGGATCGGGAGCGCGCGCTCGCCGACGGCGTAGAGGCCGCTCGTCGCGTCGAGCATCGGACGCCCGAGTGCGCGCTGCATCAGCCGGCGGAGCAGCCACTGGCCGAGCTCGCGCTCGCGCGGGCCGCGGTAGCGGTACGCGTCGTACCCGTCGCCTGTGGCGAAGCGCGACCCGACGGCGACGTCGCACGCGCCGGAGCGCACGCGCTCGAGGAGCCGCTTCAGCTCCTCAGCGGGGTGCTGCCCGTCGGCGTCGACGCGGCCGCACCAGCGGTAGCCGTGCTCACGGGCGTACGCGTACCCGGCCGCGACGCCGACGGGGAGGCCGCGGTTCTCGCCGAAGGACAGCACCTCGGCGCCGGCGGCGCGCGCCACGTCCGCCGTCCCGTCGGTGGAGCCGTCGTCGACGACGAGCACGTCGGCCTCCGGCAGCACGGAGCGGAGTTCGGCCAGCACCGCCGGCAGGTTCTCCTCCTCGTTCCACGCCGGGACGAAGACGAGCGTGTCCGCGCGGCCGCTCACCGCGCGAGCGCGCGCAGCTCGGCGAGCGCCGCGCGCCGCTGCCGCGGCGCGACGACGGCGGCCGCGACCTCGCGCGCGAGCGCCTGCGGCGTGGGCAGCGCGCGGGCGACGCGGATCTCGCAGCGGACGCCGAACTGCGGGTACAGCCCGCCGAAGAAGTACGTGACGCGCGCGGCGTGGAGCGGCGCGCAGACGACGGTCGCAGCCGCGACGCCGCGCTGGAGGAGGAGCGGGAGCGAACGGGCCGCGTTCTCGGCCGTCGACGACGCCGTCGTCTCGGCGAGGAGCTCGACGTCGCGCCGGCCGGGCCACGCCTCGAGCATCTGCTCCGCCTCGCTCGGCCCGTCCCACGTCGCCCAGCCGCTGAAGACGACGACGCGTGCCGGCCGCTCCTCCACGAGCTCCGCCGCGCGCTCGAGCAGCGCCCGGCAGCGCCCGCTGACGCGACCGCGGCAGCTGTGGCCGGGGACGACGACGGCCCACTCGCGCTCCACGCGCGCAGGGTACTCGGACTCAGACCTCGTCGAGCTCGGTGATCTCGGCGTGGCGGTCGGCGATGCATGCCTCCGCCCAGCGCTCCGCCACCGCGACGATCCGCTTCGTCAGCGTCTCGACCTCGTCGGGTGACTCCGGGAGCTGCTCGAGCGCCACGTCGATCCGGACGAGGTGCACCGCCGCCTCCGTCTCCTCCGTGACCTCGTGCCGCTGCTCGGCGACGATCGAGACCTCCGGCACGTCGGGCAGCAGCGCCTGCGCGAGCTCGTCGAGCTCCGCCGGCGTCGCCTCGCGCCCGGCGAAGAGCCCGAAGTTGACGCGCACCTCGAGCCCCGGCGGCTCGACGCGCGTGGCGAACGCGATCTTCGGCAGTTCCTGCATCGCGGGGAGCGTGCCCCGGCGGTGCCGGCGCCTAACCCTCGCGCGGCTGCCAGCGGAAGCGCCGTGCCGCGACGAGCAGGCCCGCGACGCCCCAGAGCGCGACGATCGCGAGGCGCGTCCCCTGCTCCCACAGCGGCTCGCCCTCGAGCGCGGTCGCGACCACGGCGTCGATGAAGTAGCGAAGCGGCAGCACGTCGGAGATCGTCTGGAGCGCCTGCGGCAGCTCCTGCCGCGGACCGAACCCGCCGGAGAGGAACGTCATCGGCAGGACGATCACGTTGACCACCGGGGACACGCCCTCCGCCGAGCGGACGACGGACGCGAGGCCGAAGCCCATCGCGGCGAACGCGAGCGCGCCCGCGGCGAGGACGGCGGCGAGCGACAGTGGCGCCTCCGGGAGGTCCGCCCCGTAGACGAGCGACCCGAGCGCGACGATCGCGGCGGCCTGGATCGCGAAGGTCACGAGCGTCGACGCGAGCGTCGCCGCCAGGAACGTCGGCGCCGGCAGCGGGGTCGCGCGCACCCGCTTCAGCAGGCCGAGCTCCCGCCGCGTCACGAGCAGGATCGCGAGCCCGCCGAGCGTCGTGTTGGCGACGCCGTACCCGAGCAGCCCGGCGACGAGGTACTCCGCGACGGGCCGCCCCTCGAAGTCGCCCGAGTACACGGCGCCGAGCAGCACGAACAGCATCACGGGGAAGAGGAAGACGAAGACGGCGGCCTCGCGGCTCCGCCAGAAGAGGAGCTGGTCGGCGCGGAACTGGTGGAGGAAGAGGCGCATCAGCGGTCGTCTCGCTCGCGGACGAGCTCGAGGTAGACGTCCTCGAGCGTCACCCGCCGCACCTCGAGCTCCTCCAGCGTCCGCCCCTCGGCGAGCGCGCGGCCCGTCAGCTCGTGGAGCGCGCGCGTCGGGTCCTCCGGCCGCAGCTCCCGCAGCTCCCCGTCCTCGCGCCAGCGGATCTCCGTCCTCCCGGCGGTCAGCTCGGCCGGCGTGCCGGTGGAGACGATCACGCCGTCGCGGATCACGGCCAGCCGGTCCGCGAGCTGCTGCGCCTCGTCGAGGTAGTGCGTCGTCAGCAGGACGGTCTTTCCGAGCCCGCGCAGCGACCGGATCAGCTCCCACGCGGCGCGGCGCGCGGCCGGGTCGAATCCCGTCGTCGGCTCGTCGAGGAACACGAGCTCCGGGTCGCCGACGAGCGCGAGGCCGAGCTCCAGCCGCCGCTTCTGACCGCCGGAGAGCGTCTTCACCCGCGCGTCGCGCTTCTCCCGGAGGCCCACCAGGTCGATCGTCTCGTCGACGTCGCGCGGCCGCTCGTAGTAGCCGGCGAAGATCCGGTGCGTCTCGCGCACGGTCAGGTTCGGCCAGAGCTGCGACTGCTGGAGGACGACGCCGATCCGCTCGCGCAGCGCCCGCGGCGCGCCCGCGGGATCGTGTCCGAGCACCTCCACCTCGCCGCCGTCGCGGTCGCGGTAGCCCTCGAGGATCTCGATCGTCGTCGTCTTCCCCGCGCCGTTCGGGCCGAGGAGCCCGAAGACCTCGCCCTCCTCGATCCGGAAGGAGATGCCGCGGACGGCCTCGTGCTCGCCGTAGCGCTTCCGCAGCCCCTCGACGCGGACCGCTGCCACTCAGACCTCCACGGCGTGCACCCCGGCCGGCGGGAAGGGCGGCTCGAGGCCGCCGCCGAGCGCCGCCACGGCCGCGCCGCAGTCGGGCTGGTGGCCGACGACGACCACGGTCTCGCCACGCCCGGCGACGGCGGCGAGGACGTCGTCGGCGCCGGCGCCGGGTGCGAGGCGCTCGTCGACGTCCGGCTGCAGGCCGGCGGCGCGAGCGATCGCCTGCGCCGTCTGCCGCGCGCGCAGGAGCGGGCTCGACACGACGGCGTCCGGCTGCTCCGCGGCCAGGCGGGCGCCGAGCGCGCGCGCCTGCTCGTGCCCCGCCTGGGTCAGCGCGCGCAGCTCGTCCGGATGCCCCGGCGCCGCCTCGGCGTGCCGTACGACGTAGATCCGCGCCACGGCGTGAGCATCGCAGGAGGAGCCGCCCGTGTGCGAGCGAGCGGAGCGAGCCGTGGCAGGTGGTACAACGCGGCGGGGCAGGGGCGCCGCGCCACCGCGCACGACCGCGACGCGCTCCTCGCCCTCTGGGACGAGTGGGTCGCGGCGTCGCCGTCGCCGCCGTGGCTCCCGCCGGGCGCGCGCGCCGGGACGGCCGAGGGGATCGATCGGAGCATCGCGGTCGGATGGGCGTTCGCCGCGGAGCGCGAGGGCCGGCTCGTCGGACTCGCCGCGGCAGTCCCTCGCGGGGACGCCGCGGCCGAGCTCGTCGAGCTGTACGTCACGCCGACGGCGCGCGGCGTCGGGCTCGCGACGGAGCTCGTGCGCGCGGTCGCGGCGGAGCTGCGCGCGGCGGGCGTCCGCCACGCGCTCGTCTCGACCGCGCCGGACGGGCCGGCGCGCCGGCTCTACGAGCGGTGGGGGTTCGCCGTCGAGTCGGTGCGGCTCGTCGCCGCCGTGGACGCGCTCGACCTCTAGCTAGAGTCGCGCGGTGCGGCGCAGCCACCGCTTCGCGATCGTCGACGTCTTCACCGACACGCCGCTCGAGGGCAACCAGCTCGCCGTGTTCACCGACGCGCGGGAGATCCCGGAGCCGCTGCTGCTGCCCCTCGCGCGGGAGGTCGGCTTCAGCGAGACGGTCTTCGTCTATCCGCCCGCCGGCGACGGCCACGTTGCGATCCGCATCTTCACGCCGGCGCGCGAGATCCCGTTCGCCGGGCACCCGACGCTCGGGACGGCGTTCCTGCTAGCGGCGCCGATGCAGCTGGAGGAGATCCGCCTCGAGACCGGCGTCGGCGTCGTGCGCGTCGCGCTCGATCGCGAGGGCGACCGCCTCGTCTTCGGCCGCATGGAGCAGCCGGTGCCGCGATGGGAGCCGTACGAGCGCGCGGAGGAGCTCCTCGCGGGGCTCGGCGTCGCGCGCTCCGAGCTGCCGGTCGAGGTGTACGACAGCGGCGTGCGGCACGTGTTCGTCGCGCTCGCGGGCCGCGACGACGTGGCGTCGCTCGCGCCCGACCTCGGCGCCCTCGCGCGCCACGGCGACGTGCTCGGGATCAACTGCTTCGCCGGCGGCGGCTCCGAGTGGAAGGTGCGGATGTTCGCGCCGGCGTGGGACGTCGCCGAGGACGCGGCCACGGGCTCGGCGGCCGGGCCGCTCGCCGTCCACCTCGCGCGGCACGGGCTGACCGGCTTCGGCGCGGACGTCCGGATCGAGCAGGGCGTCGAGATCGGACGCCGCTCGCTGCTCTACGCGCGAGCCGAGGGAACCGCGGAGCGGGTCGAGCGCGTGCAGGTCGGCGGCAGCGCGGTCGTCGTGGCGCGCGGCGAGTTCAAGGTGTGACGCGCGACGGCGGGGGCGGCGGCTCGCGTGCCGCCGCCCCCGCCGCGCGCCCCGTCAGCGGCGGAACGGCAGGTCGATCCGCGACCGGGCGCCGTTCGCGTCGATCGCGATCACGGCGATCCGGTAGGCGCGGCCGCGCTGGAGCTGGCCCGGCGCGACGCGCAGGACGAGCGGGGCCGTGCCGGCGGCGCCGACGTCGCCGACGATCGTCCGGCGCGGCTTCCCCGAGACGGAGGACGCGACGCGGCTCCCTCGTCGGAGGAGCAGGGACTTCTGCGTCCGGACGTCGTACGCGGTGACGACCAGCCTCGCCGGCGCGTCGACCGCGACGCGCGTCGCGACGAGCACGACCGCGCCGCGGCTCGCGCGCAGCGGACCGTCGGCCGCGGCACGCACCTGGACCGGTGCGCGCGGCGCCTCGGCGGCGACGGGAGCGGCCGGCGCGGCGGCCGCCGCCTGCGACGGCTGCGGCTGCTGCTCCTGCTGCTGCCCATCCGACGGCGGCGCGGCGATCGGCGTCAGGGCGAGGTCGAGGTCGGTCACCTCGGGCGGCACCCCCACGACCGGGCTCGTCAGCGTGTGGTAGCCGTCCTTCGAGACGACGACGTACCAGCACCCGGCGGCGACGTCCCATCCGTACCGGCCCTGCGCGTTGGTGATGAACGGATTGATCTTCGGGGAGATCTCGGGGTTCCCGTACGGGATCACCGGCACGCCGAGGTCGACCGGCGCCGGCTGGTTCCACGGAGCGCCCTCCGCCTTCGACTGGTGCGACTGGCAGGTGTTCGGCGCGTCGTCGTCGGGCGACGTCTTCGCCGACCAGCCGGGGACCTTGTGCAGCGTCACGCTCGCGCCGGGGATCGGCTCGCCGGTGACGGCGTCGGTGACGAAGCCGCTGGGGTCGTAGAGCTGGATCGCGCCGATCGTGTTCGTCAGGCTCGCACCGGGGCAGGCGACGACGATCGTCAGGACGCCGGACTGCACCGACTCCGCGGGGATGGTGACGCTCCACGTCCCCGGCGACGACGAGGACTCGCTCATCGCGAAGCCGGTTCCGTTCAGCATCAGCGTGACGTTCGTGGGCGTCGATCCGTCGGGGCAGATCGCGTTCGACGAGAGCGTCACGTCGCTCTTGCTCCCCGACGGCATGCCGACGGTGATCTGGCCGGTCTGCGGATCGGTCATCACGCTGCCGGTCGCGCTCGCGACGCCGGCGACGGCGGCGACCTCGACCGGCATCCCGGCGGAGCCGACGGCGTCGACGTACGCCCAGAACGAGTACAGGTCGTCCTGCGTCCCGCCGGCGCTCAGCACGAGCCGCACGGTCTGCCCGACGTGTGCGGCGAGGTCGAGCTCGACGCCCTTCCAGCCGCTCGTCTTCAGCGCCGTCCCGGAGCCCCACGCGCCCTGGTCGTGCGCGGCGATGATCGCGCCGGTGCTCGGGTCGACGACGCGGAGCTCGAACTCGAAGTTGTCGAAGCCCGTGTAGTCGTAGGTGAAGACGTTGTAGACGAACCGCTCGACGGCGTTCGTGACGACGAAGTCCTGGCAGAGCTGGTTCATCCCGGCCGGCTGGTTCACGGACGCGCTGCCGGCGGCGTGGCCGAGCCGCGCCATCGACGAGCCCTCGTACGGGGAGGTGAACGCGTCCGCGCCGGTTACGGCGACGCCCTGCGCGACGATGCCGGTCCGCCACCCGGAGAGGTCGCCCGTCTCGAAGCCGATGTTCGTGAGGCCGGCGTTCGGCGTCGCCGGCAGGAGACACGGATTCGCCGCGACGACCGTGACGGTGAAGGAGGCGCTGGCGCTGTTGCCCTGCGCGTCCTCCGCCGTGCACTCGACGAGCGTCTGGCCGATCGGGAAGAGCGAGTCGGCGGGCGGCGAGCAGACGGGCGTCAGCGGCGACCCGTCGGCCGCGAACGCGTGCACGCCGATCGGGAGTCCGACGGACGTCGCGCCGGGAGGTGCGGTGATGGTCAGGTTGCCCGGGACGACGAGCTGGATCTCGCCGTTGCCGGGCTCGCAGTACTCGCCGGAGGCCGGATCGGAGTACTCGCCGGCGGCCGGATCGGAGTATTCCCCGTCGGCGGGGCCTCCGTACTCGCCGCACGCGGGGTCCGTGAGCGGCGACGGGACCGCCATTCCGGCCAGCGCGAGCGCTGCGAGCGCGAGGACGAGGAGGGGCGCGGCGAGGCTCCTGCCGCGCGGCCGTTCGGTGGTGTGCTCGTGCATCGGTCTCGCTCCTGTTGGGGGGAGGGGTACCTCCCAGACGCGCGTCGCCGCCCGCGTCTTCCCGGAGTCAGCGCCCGTCGGCAGCGCGCGGGTTCAGGAGTCGAGCCCGCTCGAGCGCGCGGGCGCGGGTGTCGCCCTCGGAGACGCGCGCGAGCTGCGTCCACGCGCGCCAGTCGCCGGGGTCGAGGCGGGCGGCGCGGGCGCGGAGGGCGCGCGCCGCCTCGCGATCGCGCCGCGCCTCCGCAGCGGCCGCGGCGGCGGCGAGCGGGCGCGGCGACCACGGGGCGAGGAGGCGCCCGGCCGCCGCAACGCGCTCCGCCCGGGCGGCGTCGTTCTGCGCGAGCGCGTGCCGTGCGAGCGACGCCGTCGCGTGCGCGCTCCACGTGCTCGCCGCGACGAGCGCCAGCGCGGCGAGGACGGCGGCCGCGGCCGCACGGGCCGCCGCGGGAGCGACGAGCGGGCGCGGCGTCGCGGCGGCGCGCGCGGCCGCCGCACCGGCGACGACGGCGAGCAGCGTGAGAGCCGGCAGCTCCCAGTCCCAGTCGAGCGCGCTTCGCGCGGCGAACGCCGCCAGCACCGCGGCGCCCGCCGCTGCCGACGCGGGCGCGCCTCGGACGCGAGCGACGGCGACGAGCGGCGCCGCCAGCGCCGCGGCGAGCAGAGCGAGCCCAAGCGGGCCCAGCTCGGCGAGGACCTCGAGGTAGAGGTTGTGCGCGCTGCGGACGTACGCGTCGATCGGCCGCCGCTGGAGCCACTGCTGGCCGTACGTCCCGGCGCCGGTGCCGAGCGCGGGCGCATCGGCGTACGCCTGCAGCGCGACGGTCCAGAGCACGTGCCGCCGGCCGCCGGTCTCGACGAACCGCTCGACGGCGGCGGGCGCGGCCGCGGCGAGGGCCAGCCCCGCGACGGCCGCGCCGGCGGCGGCGACGCGTCGCGCCCGCGTCGAGAGCCGGTCGCGGAGCAGCCCCAGCAGCACCACGCCGCCGACGGCGAGCGCCAGCCACGCGCCGCGGCTCGCGGCGAGCACGAGCGCGGCGGCGAGCGCGAGGAGCGCCGCGGCGCCGGCCGCGCGCGCCCGTTTCGAGCGTGCGTCGACCAGGAGCCCGGCGACGAGCAGCATCCCCGCGGCTGCGCTCGCGCCGACGGCGTTCGAGTAGCCGAGCGGCGTCGACAGGGCATCCGCGTCGTACAGCCTCGGGGCCGGCGCCGGGAAGGCGGCGGGCGCGAGCGCGGAGCCGACGCCCCACGCCGCGACGGCGGCGGCCGCTCCGGCGACGCCGGCGAGGACTCCCGGCGCCGCCGCGCGCGGGAGGAGGAGCACGAGCACCGCGGCGGCGAGGTAGAGCCCGACGCGCGCGCTCTCCTCCACCGACTCCGGCGGCCGCGTCGACCACGTGGCGGACAGGCCCGTCCAGAGGGCGAGCGCGGCGAGTGCCCCCGCGACCACGAGCTCCGGGCGGGCGGCGTCGATGCTGCGGGCGCGCGCGACCGCGCCCGCCGCGAGCGCGAGGAGCGCCGCTGCGGCCGCCGCCCACACAGTCGCCGCGTACGCGCCCTGCTGGCCGGCGAGGACGACGAGCACGCCGCCGACGACGAGCGCCGCCCGCGTCCTCACGCGTCGCGCCAGGCGACGGCGTCGATCTCCGGCAGCTCCACCGTGAGCGCCGACCAGAAGCGGCCGCCGTCGCGGGAGACGAAGAGCCGGTTCCGCGCCGCGTACAGGACGAGGTCGGGGTGGTCGGGCGAGATCGCGACCGCGCGGCCCTGCGGGAGCCCGCCGCCGGCCTCGCTCCACGTCGCGCCGGCGTCGCGCGACACCATCAGCGGCGGCCGCCGGTCGACGACGGCGACGACGAGCGACCCGTGCGCGTCGACGGCGACCGTCCGCGGGAAGGGCGAGTCGGTCCGCGGCGGCGGCAGGGCGGCGTCCGGAGCGGTGCCGACGAGGACGTCCTCCTCCACGTCGACGGCGTAGACGCCGTGCGCGGTCGCGACGAGCGCCTCGGTCACGCGCGCCCCGCGAGGAGGATTCCGACGAGCGCGCAGCCGCGGCGCGCGGCCGCCGCCGGGTGGTGGCCGGCGGCGCGCGCCGCGAGGTACGCGGCCGCGAACGCGTCTCCCGCGCCGGTCGGGTCGACGCGGCCGCGGACGGGTCGCGTAGGGATGTCCGTCGTCCGCCCGCCGACGCAGACGAGGGCCCCGCGCTCCCCGAGCGTCACGACGACCTCCGGCACGCCGAGCGACGCCAGCCGCTCCGGGTCCACGCCGCCGAGGAGGGCATGCGCCTCCGCCTCCGCCAGCTTCAGCGCCGTCACGTCGCGGAGGACGGCGGGGTCGTACGACGCGTCGAGCTCGACGGCGCCGCGGCGCCCCGGCCGGACGAGCCCCTGCCCGTCGAGGAGGAGGCGCCGCCCGCCGCGCGCGAGCTCCCGCAGCGTCGCCGCCGGGAACTCCGGGCGCGCGAGCGGCGCGACCTGGATCCAGTCGACGCCGTGCAGCGCCTCCGCGGCCCAGCCGCGCACGTCCTCCGCCGTCCACCCGTCGCCGGGCTCGTCGACGTGCAGGGTTCGCTCGCCGTCGACGTAGTCGAGCCGAAACGCCGCCGTCGCGGCCGCCGGGTGCCACCGCACGGGGACCCCGAGCGCCGCCAGCGGACGCAGCAGCAGCCGGCGGTGCTCCTCCGCGCACTTCGTCACCACGACGGCAGGGCGGCCGAGGACGCGGAGCGCGCGGGCGGCATGGAACGGCCCGCCGCCGGGGCGCGGCGCGCCTCCGTCGACGACGTCGACCGAGAGGTTCCCGATCACGGCCAGGGGACGCACCGGCGCGACTCTACGCCCGCCACTCGAACGAGTGACGGCGTCCCTCTTTCACGTGATCTTTACGTGGCACGGCGCGGGTTCGGGCGCAGCTGCGCGTCCACCTGGGAGAACGACGACCACAGGAGGATGGATCGATGAAACTGACCGCACTCGCCGCTCTCGTCGCCGCCGCAGCGGTTCCGGCCGCCGCGCTCGCGGAGACCGTCACCGGCACCGACCGCCAGAACGCCGCGCGCTCGTGCAAGGCGCTGCAGACGTCGCTCGGCGCGACGGCGTTCAAGGAGACCTACGGCACGAACGCGAACAGGTCGAACGCCTTCGGCCGCTGCGTCTCGACGATGGCCCGCGCCGAGGCCGAGAACCGGCAGAGCGCGCAGGCGGCGTGCGCCGCGGAGCGCGCCGACGCGAACTTCGCCGCCGCCCACGGCGGGAAGACGTTCGCCCAGCACTACGGGACGGGGAAGGCCGGCGCGAACGCGTTCGGCCGCTGCGTCTCCGGCAAGACGGCGCAGGCGTCCGCCGAGGACCGCCGCGACGTGCAGAACGCCGCGCGCCGCTGCGCAGCGGAGCGGAAGTCGCTCGGCGCGGCCGCGTTCGTGGCGAAGTACGGGACGCGCGCCAACGCGTTCGGCAAGTGCGTCTCGAAGCTCGCGCAGGGCAGCGGCGGCTAGCCCCACGCGCGTCCGGGGCCGGGGCCCGCGCCTGACGGCGCGCGGGTCCCGGCGCCCGCTGTAGCGTCCGCGGCATGGACGTGCGCTCCCGCGACGACGCCGAGCCGTTCGCCACCGCCGACGGCAGCACCATCCGCGTCCTGCTCGACGGCGAGGTGGCCGCGGCGCGCAACCAGAGCCTCGCCGAAGCGACGCTCGCGCCGGCGCAGGAGACGCAGCGGCACTACCACGCGGTCTCGGAGGAGCTGTACGTGCTCCTCGACGGCGAGGGCGAGATGGAGGTGGAGGGCGAGCGGCGCCGCGTCGGCCCCGGCGACGCGATCCTCATCCCGCCGGGGGCGTGGCACCAGATCCGCGCGAGCGGCGACCGCGAGCTGCGCTTCCTCTGCTGCTGCGCGCCGCCGTACTCGCACGACGACACGTACTTCGCGTAGCTACTTCGGAGCCTGCGCCGGGACGAGTCCCGCGCGCCGGAGCCCGCGCGCGAGCCACCACGCCGCGAGGCCGGCGGCGACCCCGAGCGCGAGGTGGACCCCGAAGCCGAGCCCGCCGACGAGGAGGGCGAGCGCCCACTCCCGCCGCCCCGACAGGTCGCGCAGCAACCCGACGTGCAGGAGCCCGGCCACTGCGAGCAGGCCGGCGAGGATCGGCAGCGGGAAGGCCGCCAGCAGGCCCGGAAGTCCCGCGCCGAGGCCGAGCGCGAGCACGAGCAGCGCGACGCCCATCGCGAGCGGCGCGCCGCCCGTGCGCGCGCCGAAGGCGACGTGCGCGGTGAGACCGCCCGCGCCGTGGCACACGGGCATCCCGCCGATCCCGCCCGCGAGCAGGTTCGCCGAGCCGAACGTCTGCGCGAGCCGTCCGGGGCGCACCCGCTCCGCCGCCCCTTCGCCGAAGTAGACGCGCGCCGCGTCCGCGGTCGCGAGGCAGGAGTTCGCGAACGAGAGCGGGAGCTGCGGCACGACGAGGACGAGGAACGCCGTCCAGAACGTCGCGCCGTCGAGCGAGGGCAGCGCGAGCGCGCTCGGGCCGAGCGCGGCCTCGCCGTGCGCGGTCACGGCGACGGCGACGACGCCGATCGCGACGAGCGCGAGCGAGACCGGCCGCCGCCGGAGCAGCAGCGCCGCCGCGACGACGAGCGCCCCGAGCGCGACCGCCGGCGCAGCGTCGAGCGCGTGCCCGGCGAACGCCGCCGGCGGCTCGGTCACCAGCCGCCAGGCGACGGTCAGGAAGAGCAGCCCCACCGTCAGCTGGACGCCGCGGATCACCGCGCGCGGGAAGGCGCGCGCGGCGAGGTCGATCAGCCCCGAGCGGCCGAGGACGAGGAAGATGAGACCGAGCAGGAGCGCCGCGGCCGCGATCTCGTCGGCGCCGAGCCCCTTCGCGATCGCGATCGCACCCAGCGCCTTGAGCGGCTGCACCGGCACGGGGAGGCGGTAGACGAGCGCCGCGGCGACGTAGAGGAGCCCGGCGGGCAGGAGCACGGCGGTCGGCGACAGCCCGTTGCCGACGATGAGCGCGACGGCGATCGGGACGAGGACGCCGACGTCCGCGACGGCACCGGCCAGCTCCCGACGGTCGAACCGCACGTCCGGAGGCTACGCGACGGCGCCGCCGCGGCCGCGGCTACACGAGCCGCTCCAGCCGCTCGACGACGAGCGGCCACGCCGCGCCGCGCGGGAGGATCGGCTCGAAGTGGCCGACGCCCGGCAGCTCCAGCAGCTCGCAGCGCGGGCCCGCCGCGGCGGCGTACCGCCGTGACAGCTCGACCGGCACCCGGTCGTCGGCATCGCCGTGGACGAGGAGTGCCGGCGCCGTGAGCGGGAGCCGCCGCATCGGGTCCGCGAGCGCGTACGCATCCGGGCGCTCCTCCGGCGTACCGCCCGCGAACTCGACGGCTGCGCCGTCGCCGATCCCGGCGCGCGCAGCCGCCGTGAGGTCGGCCACGCCTGCGAGCGATACGGCCGCCGAGACGGCAGGCGCCGCCGCGGCCCACAGCGCGAGGTGCCCGCCCGCGGAGTGTCCGACGACGGCGGTTCGCGCGGGCCGGACGTGCTCGACTCCCGCGGCGATCGCCGCGGCGACGTCGTCCAGCGTCTCCGGGACGCCGCCGCCGCAGCCGATGCGCCGGTACTCGACGTTCAGCGTCGTCCAGCCGCGGTTCGCCAGGTCGATCGCGAGCGGTGCCATGAGCGAGCACGTGTAGGCGGCTCGCCAGAAGCCGCCGTGCAGCAGGACCGCCAGGAGGCCGGATCCGCGGCCGTCCCGCGGCAGTCGCAGCTCCGAGCGCTGCTCGGGGTGGCTCCCGTACGGGAGCTCGGTCGCAGGCCAGTCCGCGTCGTCGGTGAACCGCCGGAGCTCCGCGAGCGTCCGCTCGAGGTCGGGAGGCCTAGCGGACGCCGCCGATGCCGCCGCCGCCGGCCTCGATCGAGCCGTCGCCGGCGGAGCAGACGATCCGCGCAGCCGCGACGCGGCAGGTGAAGGCGCCGTGCCACCAGCTCTCGGCGGCGAGGAGCACGGGCGTCGAGTCGTCCCACGCGACGGGCGCCTCCGAGTCGATGCGCGACGAGCCGTCGGCCGCGAGGACCGCCGCCGCCTCGACGCCGACCGCGCGGCAGGCGATCTCGCCGGAGCTCCGGTAGACGCAGCCGGCCGAGCCGTCCGCGAGCCGGAACGACGCGGCCGCGGGCGTGCCGCCGCCGCCGGCCGGCCCGGCGATGCCCGCGACTGCGACGACGCCGAAGAGCGCGACAGCCGCGAGCGTCACTGCGAGGCGCCTCCCCATCGGGAGGAGAACGGCGCCGGCCCCTGATCGGGTGCGGCCGAGCGCACGCGCGCGACCAGCTCCTCCTCGTCCTGACGGTCCTTGTCGTACTCGACGAGCGCGCCCGGAAGGTCGAGCGGATCCCAGCGACCGGCGCGCAGGTCGGCCTGCACGACCGCCGCGTCCTCCGGCTCGTCGCCGTGCCCGGGGTGGCGGTCGCCGGACGCGGAGCGCTCGGCGAAGCGCCGGAGCAGCACCTCCTCGTCGCGGCGGCAGTGGACCTGGACGAGGCGGGCGTCGTGCTCGTCGCAGAGGCGCCGGAACGGCGCGGTGTCGGTGCGCGCGTCGAAGTTGCTCTCGGCGACGACCGAGACGCCGGCCTCGAGTTGCGCGTGGACGACGCGGAAGAGGATCGCGAGCCCCGCGCGCTCGATCGCCGGCTCGAGCGCCTCGTCGTCGCCGATCTCCTCGTAGAGCGTCTCCTTGAACGTGTCCTTGACGACGAACGGGATCCGCAGCGCCGCCGCGAGGCGCTCGGCCACGCCCGTCTTGCCGGACGCCGGCGCGCCGGTGACGACGACGAGGAGCGGCGGGTCGAACATGCCGGGTCAGTACCCGCGCCGCCGCGCTCCATGCCGGTCCGCGCGGCGCGTGCGAGACGCCGCTGGGAAACTCTGCACGTGGCCGAATGGCCCGAGATCCTCGACGCTGCGATCGGGCTGCTCCAGCTGGCGCTCGCGGCGCTCGTCGTGCGCCACCTCGTCCGGTTCGGCCGCGCCTTCCCGTGGCTGGCGGCGCTGATGGTCTACTTCGCGCTCCGCGGCACGGCGCGCCTGTACGGGGCCTTCGCCGACGACGGGGAGGAGGCGTTCGAGGTCGTGACCGACGCGCTGCTCGTCGGCGTGGTCGTCCTGCTGATCCTCGGCATCCGGCGCACGGTCGCCGGTCTGAAGCTCGCGCTCGACGCGGCGGAGTTGCGCGAGCGCGAGTACGAGCGCGCGCTCGCGGAGTACCGCACGCTCGCACGGCACCGGCTGGCGAACCCGCTGACCGCGATCCTCGGCGGCCTCCGGACGCTGCGCGACCTTCCTGATCTCGACCGCGCGACGCGGGACGAGCTGCTCGCCGGCATGGAGCAGGCGGCGCACGAGCTGGAGCGGGTCTCGCTCGACCCGGCCCCCGCGTCGCCGGAGGAGCGCACGCTCAACCCGCGGCCGGACGTGTGACGCGCGTCCGGGGCTGGACGGGCGTCGTCGCCGCGCTGGCGTTCGGCCTCGTCGCCGTCTTCGCCGCGGCGACGGCGATCGGCGGAGACGCGCGCGACGCGGCCCGGACGGCGGCGATCGTGGCACCGCTCCTCGCCGGCGCCGGCCGCGCCGGGATGCGCACCGGCTCGCTGCGGGGCGACGCGGCGCTCGTCGCCGCCGTCGCGGCAGCGGTCGCCGCCGTGGCGGCGCTCGCCGACGGGCCGGCCGACGCGCTGCACCTCGGCATCTCCGGGCTGATCGGAGGCACCGTCGCCGCCGCGCTCGTCCGCGGGGCGACCGCGCTGCGCGCGCGCCGCTCGTCGTAGGCTACGCCGCGGCGAGGCGCCGCAGGACGTACGGGAGGATCCCGCCGTGCCGCAGGTACTCGCGCTCGCGCGGCGTGTCGAGCCGGACACGCGCGCGGAACTCCCTGTCGTCGGCGCGCACCGTCACCTCGCGCGCCTCGCCGTTCTCGACGCCGAGGATCGAGAACTCCTCGCGACCCGTCAGGCCGAGGCTCTCGGCGCTCTCGCCGGCGGCGAACTGGAGCGGGAGGATCCCCATCATCAGCAGGTTCGAGCGGTGGATCCGCTCGTAGCTCTCCGCGATCACGGCACGGACCCCGAGGAGGTTCGGACCCTTCGCGGCCCAGTCGCGCGAGGACCCCGAGCCGTACTCCTTGCCGGCGATCACGATCAGCGGCGTCCCCTCCTCCTGGTACCGGACGGACGCGTCGTAGATCGTCATCGCCTCGCCGCTCGGAACGTGCACCGTCCACGTCCCCTCCGAGCCGGGGACGAGCAGGTTCCGCAGCCGCACGTTGGCGAACGTCCCGCGCACCATCACCTCGTGGTTGCCGCGCCGCGATCCGTACGAGTTGAACTCGCGCCGCTCGACGCCGTGCTCGACCAGGTACCGCCCCGCGGGGCTGTCCGGCTTGATCGAGCCCGCCGGCGAGATGTGGTCGGTGGTGACGCTGTCGCCGACGCGGACGAGGCAGCGGGCTCCCTCGACGTCGTCGACCGTGCCGGGCTCGCGCGACATCCCCTCGAAGTACGGCGGCCGGCGCACGTACGTCGACGCGTCGTCCCACGCGAACAGGTCGCCCTCGGGCGTCGGCAGCGCGCGCCACTCCTCGTCGCCGGCGTAGACGTCCGCGTACGTCCGCCGGAACATCTCGCCGTCGATCGAGCCCGCGACGGCCGCGTCCACCTCGGCCGAGCTCGGCCAGATGTCGCGCAGGTACACGTCGTTCCCGTCGCGGTCCTGCCCGAGCGGCTCGGTGACCAGGTCGACGTCCATCCGCCCCGCGAGCGCGTAGGCGACGACGAGCGGCGGCGAGGCGAGGTAGTTCGCCTTCACCTCCGGGTGGATGCGCGCCTCGAAGTTGCGATTCCCCGAGAGGACGGAGCACACGGCGAGGTCGCGCTCCTCGATCGCACGCGAGATCTCCTCCGGCAGCGGCCCGGAGTTCCCGATGCAGGTCGTGCAGCCGTAGCCGACGGTGTGGAACCCGAGCTCCTCGAGGTACGGCGTCAGCCCCGCGCGCTCGTAGTACTCCGTGACGACCTTCGACCCGGGCGCGAGGCTCGACTTCACCCACGGCTTGCGCCGGAGCCCGAGCTCCACCGCCTTCTTCGCGAGCAGGCCCGCGCCGATCATCACCTGCGGGTTCGAGGTGTTGGTGCAGCTCGTGATCGCGGCGATCACGACCGACCCGTGGTCGAGCTCGAAGCGCTCGCCGTCGAGCTCGACGGCGACCGCCGACCGTGGCCTCTCCGCGACGGGCGCGAGCGGCCGCGACGGCGCTCCCTCCGCCGGGTCGTTGCCGGGCGTCTGCTCCGTGGTCGGGTCGCTCGCGGGGAACGTCTCCGCCATCGCCTCGTCCGAGCCGGCGTACTCGATCCCGAACGTCGGCAGCGCGGCGCAGAACGACGCCTTCGCGTCGCGCAGCGGCACGCGGTCCTGCGGCCGCCTCGGGCCCGCGAGGCTCGGCTCGACCTCGGCGAGGTCGAGCTCGACGACCTGCGAGTACGTCGGCTCGTGCGTGGGGTCGTGCCAGAGGAGGTTCTCCTTGCAGTACGCCTCGACGAGCGCGATCCGCTCCTCCGAGCGGCCGGTGAGGCGGAGGTACTGGAGCGTGACCTCGTCCACGGGGAAGAACCCGCACGTCGCGCCGTACTCCGGCGACATGTTCCCGATCGTCGCGCGGTCCGCGAGCGGCAGCCGCTCGAGCCCGGCGCCGAAGTACTCGACGAACTTCCCGACGACGCCCGTCTCGCGGAGGATCTGCGTCACCGTCAGCACGAGGTCGGTCGCAGTCGCGCCCTCCGGCAGCTCGCCGGTGAGGCGGAAGCCGACCACCTGCGGTACGAGCATCGAGATCGCCTCGCCGAGCATCGCCGCCTCGGCTTCGATCCCGCCGACGCCCCAGCCGAGGACGCCGAGCCCGTTGATCATCGTCGTGTGCGAGTCGGTGCCGACGAGCGTGTCGGGGAATGCGCGGCCGTCGCGCGACTCGACCACGCGGCCGAGGTACTCGAGGTTCACCTGGTGGCAGATCCCGGTGTTCGGCGGGACGACCGCGAGGCTGTCGAACGCGCCCTGCCCCCAGCGGAGGAACGCGTACCGCTCGCGGTTGCGCTCGAACTCAAGCTCGGCGTTGCGCCGGATCGCGAGCCGCGTCGCGTACTCGTCGACCTGGACGGAGTGGTCGATCACGAGCTCCGCGGGGAGGAGCGGGTCGATCCGCGCGGGATCGCCGCCGAGCTCCCGCATCGCGTCGCGCATCGCCGCGAGGTCGACGATCGCCGGCACGCCGGTGAAGTCCTGCAGGAGCACGCGCGCGGGCGAGAACGAGATCTCGCGGCTGGGCTCCTCCGAGGCGACCCACGTCGCCACCGCCTCGACGTCCTCGGCGGTGACGGTCTCGCCGTCCTCGTGGCGGAGGACGTTCTCGAGCAGGATCTTCAGCGTGTACGGCAGCCGCTCGACGTCGAACCGCGACTGGAGGGCGTCCAGCCGGACGATCTCGTAGCGCTCGCCGCCGACCTCGAGCGACGCGCGCGCGCCGAAGGAATCCGGGCCCACGACCCGATTCAATCAGACGCCGCGCGGGGCACCCGTCAGTGGTTCCGGAGGGCGCCGATCAGCTCGTCCTTCTTCATCTTCGAGCGCCCCTCGATGCCGACCTTCGCCGCCTGCCGACGCAGCTCCTCGACGGTGCGGTCCTCGTAGCTGCCGGCCTTGCCGCCGCGCCGCGAGACCTTCGACCGCCCCTCGTCGGCGGCCGCGTTCGCGATCCGCGCCGCCTTCTCCTTGCTCTCGCCGCGGTCGCGGAGCTTCTCGTAGAGCTCGTCGTCCTTGACGCTCGGGCCGTGGTCCTTCGTCCTGGACTTCGCCATCTGCACCACCTCCTGCCGGGCAGGTTCCCGGCACGCGGGGCGCCTAATCGCGCAGCCGCGGCGCCAGCTCGTCGCGGAAGACGCGGAGGAAGCCCTCCTGGTCGGGCCCGATCTGGTGGAAGTAGAGGTGGTCGAAGCCGGCGTCGGCGTATTCGCGCGCTTCCGCGACGATTCGGTCGACGTCGGGGCCGCACGGGATCGCCTCCGCGACGTCGTCCGGCGACACCGACTCCGCGGCCTGCTCGAAGTGGCGCGGCAGTGGGAGCTCCTGGTTCAGGTCGCCGCCGAGGCCCGCGATCGGCCAGATGCGGTGCGCCGTCCGCTTCGCCTCCTCCCCCGACTCGGCCCAGCACAGCGTCACCTGCGCGTAGCACGGCCCGTCGCCTCCGGCCTCGCGGTACTCCTCCACGACCGACGCGTCCGGCGCGGTGGAGACGAGCGCGTCGCCGCACCGCCCCGCGAGGTCGGCGGCGAGCGGCTTGGCGGCGGCGACCGCGATCGCCGGTGGCTCCTCCGGCAGCGTGTACAGCCGCGCCTGCTCGACGTCGTAGTACTCGCCGCGGTACGTCTGGTACCCGCCCTCCCAGAGCAGGCGGATGATCTCGATCGCCTCCTCCAGCATCTCGAGCCGCTCGTCGGGCACCGGCCACTTGTCGCCGAGGACGTGCTCGTTGAGGTTCTCGCCGGTGCCGACGCCGAGGAAGAACCTCCCGGGCATCATCGCCGCGCACGTCGCCGCGGCCTGGGCGACGATCGCGGGATGGATCCGGATCGTCGGGCAGGTCACGCCCGTGCCGAGCCGCAGCCGCTCGGTCGCCTGCGCGATCCCGCCGATCACCGACCAGACGAACGGCGCGTGGCCCTGCGCGTCGACCCACGGGTGGAAGTGGTCGGAGACGAGCGCGAACGTGCAGCCGGCCTCCTCCGCGAGCCGCGCGTTGCGGACGAGGTCGTTCGGCGCGTGCTCCTCCGACGACAGGGCGTAGCCGACCTCGGGCACGAGACCGCTCGTTCCGCGCGGGCGCGCCGGCGAAACGGCCGCTGGAGTCCGACGCCCCCGTTGCCGATAGACGAGCGGAGATGGCCCCTCCCGCCCCGCATCGCGCGGCCCCGCCGCGGCTCGTGCTGCGCTTCGCCGTGTACGCCGGCGTCGCGCTCGCGCTCTCCGGCGCCGCCAGCATCTGGGCGGGCAAGGTCTTCGCGACGCAGCGCGCGCAGGAGGACGTCCACGAGGCGGCGCGGTACGTCGCGGAGCGGCTGGCCGCGGACGATCTTGCGCGCGTCGCGCTCGCGGGACCCGCGACCGGCGACGTCCGCGCGCAGCTCGACGACCTGTTCGCGCGCGAGGCGCTCGGCCCCGAGGCGGGCCGCGTCAGCGTGATCGACCGCGAGGGCCGGATCACCTACTCGACCGACCACGCGCTGATCGGGACGAAGGTCGCCGATCCCGCGAACCTCGCCGCCGCGCTGGCCGGCCACCGCGTCTACGGCGTCTCCGAGACGCCCGAGGGCAAGGTCGTCGAGTCGTACGTGCCGGCGCGGTGGCTGCTCGCCGATCCCACCTGGGCGGCCGGCGTCCTCGCCGTGGAGCGCGACTACGCGCCGGTCGCGGCCCGCATCGCCGCGGACGTGAAGCGCCAGGCCGCCGGCATCGGCGGGGCGCTGCTGCTCCTCTACGTCTCGCTGTTCCCGATCCTCCGGCGCGTGACGCGGACGCTCGCGCAGCGCAACCGCGAGCTCGCGGCGAGCGAGGCGCAGTACCGGGCGCTGACCGAGCAGGCCTCGGACGCGATCTTCGTCACCGACGCGATGGGGATCGTGCTCGAGGCGAATGCGCAGGCGTGCGAGCTCCTGCGGCGCCGTCACGAGGAGCTCGTCGGGCTCAGCTTCGCGCACCTCGTCCCGGCGGAGGAGCTCGAGGCGCGGCCGCTGCGCCTCGACGAGCTCGCGGCCGGCCGCACGATCCTGCACGAGCGCCTGCTGCTGCTGCCGGACGGGAGCACCGTCCTCGGCGAGCTGCACGCGCGGATGCTCGACGACGGCCGCATCCTCGCCAGCATCCGCGACGTCACCGAGCGCCGCCGCGCCGAGGAGGCGCTGCGGCGCGCGGAGCGCGCGGAGGCTGCGGAGCGGCTCGCCGCCGGGATCGCGCACGACTTCGACAGCCTCCTCGTCGGCGTCGTCGGCTCGAGCGACGTGCTCCTCGCGCACATCTCCGAGGGCGATCCGCTGCGGCGGCACGCGCTCGCTGTCGCGGACGCGGCGGAGCGCGGCGCGGGGCTCGTCGACCAGTTGAAGGCGTTCGGGAAGCGCGACGTCCAGCGGCCGCGCGTCGTCGAGCCGGCCGAGGTCCTCGGCTCCCTCGAGCACGAGCTGCGGCGCGTCGCCGGCGCAGGTGTCCACGTCCGCCTCGAGCTCGAGGAGGGGCTCGGCAGGGTGGAGACCGACCCGTCGCGGCTGCGCGAGCTGGTGCTCGCGCTCGCCCTCGGCGCCCGCGAGGGGATGCCGGGGGGCGGCGACCTGACGGTGCGCGCCGCCAACGTCGACTTCCGCCGCCGGACGCGGCCCGCGGCCGGCGACGAGGTCGTCGAGCCGGGCCGCTACGTGATGATCTCCGTCTCCGAGACGGGCGGCGGGCGCCCCGTCTCGGGCGACCGCTTCGGCTTCGGGATCGCGGCGCTCGTCGGGCTCGTCGAGCGGAGCGGCGGCACGCTCGGCGTCGAGACTGACCCGGCGGCGGGGACGACGGTGCGCATCTACCTGCCGCGCGTCGACGTCCCGGCGGAGTCGCTGCCGGAGGACGCCCCGGCGGAGCCGGAGGCCGCCGGCCTCGCCGGCTCCGAGACGATCCTCCTCGTCGAGGACGAGGAGATCGTGCACGCGATCGTGGAGGAGATCCTCCACGAGCAGGGCTACACCGTGCTCGGCGCGCGCGACGGGCGCGAGGGGCTCGAGCTCTGCGAGCGGCACTCCGGACCGATCGACCTGCTCCTGACGGACGTGGTGATGCCGGAGCTCGGGGGACTGCGGCTCGCCGACGAGGCGCGGCGGCTGCGGCCGGACATGGCCGTCGTGCTCATGTCGGGGTACGGCGACAGCTCGCCGGAGGTCGACGGCGCCGCGTTCCCGTTCCTGCAGAAGCCCTTCACGCACGAGTCGCTCCTGTCGACGGTCCGCGAGGCGCTCGACGCGCGCCCCGTCGCCGTCTAGCCGAGCGCCGTTAGCTCGCCCGCGAACGCGCCGCCGCCGACGATCCGCTCCGCGCCGCCGCCCGCGCGCGCCCGCAGCTCGCGGTCAGACGTCACGAGGACGAACGGCCGGGCTTCGCGGCGCAGCTCGCCGGCCGCGCGCGTCAGCCAGTCGTCGGCGCTCTCCGCGCCGGTGCCCACGACCGTCGTCCGCTCGTCCTCGGCGCGCTCGCCGACGCCGTGACCCGGCGCGCGGCCGTCGAAGACGACGACGGCGCGGACGCCCTCCCGCTCGGCCCAGCGCCGGCAGAGCTCCACGAGCCGCGGCTCCGGGATGTTCGGCCAGCGCGAGCGGAGCACGTTCCGCGCGTCCACGAGCACGGTCTCCATCACCCGAGACTTAACAGAACGGCAATCCGCGCTCTGCCCGGGCCGCGCGGACCGCGGCTATAACGGGCGCATGAGCAGGTCGACGATCGCCCGCGGGCTCGGGTTCGTCGGGGCGGCGTTCGCCGGTGGCACGGTCGCGCTCGTCGGGGCGGCCGCGCTCGGGCAGCTTCCCGTGCGCGGCACGACGACCGTCCGCGTGATCGAGCCGGAGCCGATCGCCGCGCCGTCGCCGGCGATCGCGTCCCAGTCGGTCGGCGGCCTCACGATCGGGCAGATCTACGAGCGCTCGAAGTCCGGCGTCGTCCAGGTGAACGCGCGGGTCGTGATCCGGCAGCCCGACCGCGACCCGATCTTCGGGCTGCCGTTCGGCGCGCCCGAAGAGCAGCGGCGCGAGGGAATCGGCTCCGGCTTCGTGATCGACCGGGTCGGCCACATCGTCACGAACTTCCACGTGGTCGCGGACGCCGACGAGGTCACGGTGAGCTTCTCGAACCGCGACCGCGTCCGCGCGCGGATCGTGGGCGTCGACGCCTCGACCGACGTCGCGGTGCTGAAGGTGGACGAGAAGTCGCGCGCGCTGTCGCCGCTGACGCTCGGCCGCTCGTCGACCGTCCGCGTCGGCGACCCCGTCGTCGCGATCGGAAACCCGTTCGGCCTCGAGCGCTCCGTCACCGCCGGGATCGTCAGCGCGCTCCAGCGGCGGATCGCGGCGCCGAACCTCGCCGGCGCGATCGACGAGGTGATCCAGACGGACGCGCTCGTCAACGAGGGGAACTCCGGCGGCCCGCTGCTGAACGCGCGCGGCGAGGTGATCGGCGTCAACACCGCGTTCGTCGCGGGCGGCGGGAACGACGGCGCCGCGGGGATCAGCTTCGCGATCCCGATCGACACGGTGCGCGCGGTCGCCGCGCAGCTGATCGAGGACGGGCGCGTCGCGCGGCCGTTCCTCGGCGTCGGCGTGCAGGAGATCAACGACGAGCTGGCGCAGGTCTTCCGGCTGCCGGTCGAGCGCGGGCTGATCGTGCAGGAGGTGCGGCGGGGCAGCGCGGCCGACCGGGCCGGCCTGCGCGCGGGGTCGACGTCCGTCGTCGTCTCCGGCGAGAGCTACGTGCTCGGCGGCGACGTGATCGTCCGCGTCGCCGGCCGGCCGGTCGCGACGGAGAACGACCTGCGGCGCGTCGTGAACGCCCATCGCCCCGGCGACGCGGTGAAGATCGAGGTCTATCGGGGCGACACGCGGCTCACGCTGACCGCGGAGCTCGACCAGCAGCCGACCTCCTCCGGCTGACCCCTGCCCCAGGGGTCGCACGGCGAGGGGCCCGAACCGCCTGCCCCGGGCCCCTCGCCGCACACTCGTCCCGACGGGACGGCTGTGGACGCTCCGGCACGCATCCGTTCCAGGGTCTGACCCCGGAACGGAAGCGTGACAGGAGCGCGACGGAACCGTCACGGAGCCCGTAGCCGTACGGGATCTTCGCGCGGTCGCGCGTCGCCTGTGGACGAACCGTCACAGAGTTGGTGCAGGGTCTGACCCCGGAACGGAACGCGCACCGAAGCGTGACGGGAGTGCGACGGCGGCGCGGCGCGGGGCGGGCGCGTTAGCGTTCCGCGCATGGCCGAGATCGAGCGCGGGCGCGCCGTCCTCGAGGAGGAGCTCCTCGGCGCCGCCGACGAGGAGGAGCTCTGGACGGACGACGGCTCCGGGGACCACGAAGGCTGGTTCTGCGTCGCCACCGCGCCGTTCCCCTGCCCCGCGGCCGGCTGCGACTTCGTGGCCGAGTTCATGACCGCCGCGCACCTGATCCTCGTCTGGGAGGAGCGCGACGACCCGAACCTCCTCCGCCACGCGCAGCGCGCGAAGGAGGTCGGCCGCGACCCGCGCGTCGTCTCGTACCAGAGCGCCTTCGGCCCCAGCGCCTCGTACTACGCGTGGGAGGCCGCGGGCCGGCCGGTGCACGGCGTCCGCGCGCGGTGAGCGCGCACGCGTTCGGCGCCGGCGCGCCGCTGCGGATCGGGGTCGAGGAGGAGCTGATGATCCTCGACGCGGAGACGCTCGACCCCGTCCCGCGCGTCGAGACGCTCGTCGCCGA
>DATLFU010000016.1:0-10132 GCA_035540835.1 Gaiellaceae bacterium | reverse complement strand
GAGCGGTGCTGGAGCGGGCGCCGCCGCGCCCGTCGGCCGCCCCGGCGCCCGCTCCAGCACCGCTCCCGGCGGGCGACGACGATGACGACGACGACGACGACGACCGAGACGACGGTCGCGACGACGACGACGACTGAGCAGGCGCCGCCTGTCCCCGCACCGCAGCCCGCCCGGCGCAGGTTCCGCGCCGGGCTCGGCGTGCGCACACGGATCCTGCTCGGGTTCGTCGGCGTCCTCGCGATCGCCACGCTCGCGTCGGTCCTCGTCGCGCGCTCGTTCCTCCTCTCGCGCGTCGACGAGCGGATCGACGACGAGCTCGTCCAGGAGGCCGCCGAGCTGCGGCGCCTCGCCGGCGGCATCGACCCCGCGACGGGCGAGCCGTTCGGGACGAACGTCGAGCGCATCTTCCGCGTCTACCTGGAGCGGAACGTGCCTGCACGCCGCGAGGCGCTGCTCACCTTCGTCGACGGGCGGCCGTTCCTGCGCAGCCGCCAGGTCGTCCCGTACCGGCTCGACCGCGATCCCGCGCTCGTCGAGCGGTGGGGCAGCATCGACGACTCCGACCGCGGCTCCGTCGAGACGCCGGCCGGCCGCGTCGAGTACCTCGCCGTCCCGCTCCGGAACGAGGGTCGGACGCTCGGCGTCTTCGTCGTCGCGGAGTTCCGCGACCTGCAGGCACGCGACTACAACCCGGCGATCGCCGCGACCGGCGCGGTCGGCGTCGTGCTCCTCCTCGTCGGCTCGTTGCTCGCGTGGCGGCTCGCCGAGGGGATCCTGCGGCCGGTTCGCGTCGTGACGCGAGCGGCGCAGGAGATCTCCGAGACCGACCTCAGCCGCCGGATCGAGGTGCAGGGCGACGACGAGATCGCGCACCTCGCGCGCACCTTCAACGACATGCTCGCGCGGCTCGACTCGGCGTTCGAGACGAGGCGGCGGTTCCTCGACGACGCGGGGCACGAGCTGCGGACGCCGATCACGATCGTCCGCGGGCACCTCGAGCTGCTCGAGGACGACCCGGAGGAGCGCGCCGCCACGATCGCGCTCGTCACGGACGAGCTCGACCGGATGGCCCGGATGGTCAACGAGCTGCTGCTGCTCGCGAAGGCGCAGCAGCCGGACTTCCTCCACCTCGAGACGGTCGACTGCGGCGCGCTCGTCGACGAGCTGCTGACGAAGGCGCAGGCGCTCGCGCCGCGCGAGTGGCGGCTCGACCACCGCGGGCGCGGCCTTGTCGTCGCCGACCGGCAGCGCCTGACGCAGGCGCTCGTCCAGCTCGCCGAAAACGCGTGCGCGCACACCGGCGACGGTGACGAGATCGCGCTCGGCTCCTCGATCGAGCGCGGCGAGGCGCGGTTCTGGGTGCGCGACGAGGGACCCGGAATCCCGCCGGAGCTGCAGCGCGAGATCTTCGAGCGATTCACGCGGGGCGGCCGTCGCGGGCGCACGGACGGCGCGGGGCTCGGCCTCTCGATCGTCCGCGCGATCGCGGACGCCCACGGCGGCCGCGTCGAGCTGCGCAGCCGGCCCGGCGCGGGCTCGACGTTCACGATCGTCCTCCCCGTCGAGGGGCCGCCGCGCGCGCGGGAGGAGCCGTGAGCAGGATCCTGATCGTCGAGGACGAGGCGCGGATCGCGTCCTTCCTCGAGAAGGGCTTCCGCGCGAACGGGTTCGTGACGGAGACGGCTGCGACCGGGAGCGCGGCCCTGAGGCGCGCCCGGAGCGGCGAGTTCGACCTGATGATCCTCGACGTCGGGCTTCCGGACGTGGACGGCTTCACGGTGCTGCGCCGGCTGCGCGAGCACGACCGCACGCTCCCGGTCGTGATCCTGACCGCGCGCGACGGCGTCGCCGACACCGTCGCCGGCCTCGAGGGCGGCGCCGACGACTACGTGACGAAGCCGTTCGCGTTCGACGAGCTGCTGGCGCGCGTGCGCGTACGCCTGCGGAGCGAGCGCGCGGCCGACGAGACCGTGCTCCGCGTCGACGGGGTCGAGCTCGACCTCCGCGCGCGGAAGGCGTACGTCGACGGGCAGGCCGTCGAGCTGAGTGCGCGCGAGTTCGCGCTCGCCGAGCTGTTCTTCCGCCACCCGGGGCAGGTGCTGAGCCGCGAGCAGATCCTCAGCAACGTCTGGGGCTACGACTTCGACCCCACGTCGAACGTCGTGGACGTGTACGTCGGCTACCTGCGCAAGAAGCTCGGCCGCGACCGGATCACGAGCGTGCGGCGGATGGGCTACCGGCTCGAGCGGGGCGACGGGTGAGGCCGCGCGTGCTGGTGATCGAGGACGAGCCGCGGATCAGCTCGTTCCTCGTCAAGGGGCTCGAGCGCGACGGCTGCGACGTCGTCGCCGCCGAGGACGGGGAGGTCGGCGGCTTCCTCGCAACGAGCGAGCGGTTCGACGCGGTCGTCCTCGACATCGGGCTCCCCGGGACCTCGGGGGTCGACGTGCTGACGGCGATCCGCAGTCACGACCCGGCGTTGCCCGTCCTCGTGCTCACGGGCTACGACGAGCCGGAGATGCGATCGCGCTGCGTCGCCGCCGGCGCGACCGCGTTCGTGACGAAGCCGCTCGTCTTCGAGCAGCTCCGCGCGACGCTGCGCGAGCAGCTCCCGCGAGTCTGAGAAGAGTCTCATCGAGGTCTCAGCGTCGCCTCATCGGCGGCGGGAACCGTCCTCCCGTTCGGCCCCGACCCCGGAGGACGACCGCGTGCAGACCGTCTGGCTCCTGACCGACCACCGCTACCTCCGGCAGCGCATGCCGGCCGCGCTCGGCGAGCGGCTCGCCGCGCGCGGGATCGACGTGCGCACGATCCTCGCGGACGACGCCGTCGCCGAGCTGTCGGCCGGCGCCGCGACGCCGCCGTGGCGCGGGCTGCGGCCGGACGACCTCGTGCTCGCGCGGACGCGGAACCGCTTCGGGCTCGCGCTCCTGCGCGCGGCCGAACGGCACGCGCGCGTGCTGACGCCATGGGAGCCGGTGGCGGCGGTGCGGAACAAGCCGCGCGCCGTCGAGGAGCTCGCGTGCCACGGCGTCCCGCTCCCGCGAACCTGGGCGGCCGACCGCCCCGAGGCGCTGCGGGCGCTGCCGCGCGATCGCTTCCCGCTCCTCCTGAAGCCGCACCTCGGCGACAACGGCCGCGGGATCGTCGCGGTCGCGTCGCCGGAGGAGCTGGACGAGCTCGAGTGGGGCGACGGGTTCGCGCTCGCGCAGGAGCTCGTGCCGTGCGCGCCCGTCGACCTCAAGCTCTACGTGGCGGGCGAGCACGTGTGGGGTGTGCGGCGCCCGTCGCCGCTCGCGGCGGTCGCGTCGACGCCGCCCGAGCGCGTCGAGCTGGACGGCGAGCTGCGGCGGCTGGCGGTGGTCTGCGGCGAGGCGTTCGACCTGCTCCTCTACGGCGTCGACGTCGTCGACGGCGGCGACGGCCCGCGCGTGGTCGACGTGAACGAGTTCCCGAACTACACGGGCATCGAGGAGGCGCCGGACGCGATCGCCGACCTCCTCGTCGCGGCCCTCGAGCGGGAGGCGGTCGCGTGACGGTCGTCGGCTTCCTCTACGGCGTCTCGCCGAGCCGGCAGTCGGTCGTCCACGGCGTCCGGCGGCTGCTCGAGAAGGCCGGGGCGCGCGTCGTCGAGGCGCGCGCGACCGGCGACGCGCCGCCGCGCGAGCTCCTCGCGGCCGACGTCGTCGCGCTCCGGGCGCTCGACGAGCGGACGCTGCCGACGGCGGAGGCGCTCGCCGCCGCGGGCGTGCGGTGCGTGAACACGCCCGCGGCGACAGCCGCCGCGCGCGACAAGGTGACGGCGCAGCGGGCGCTGGAGGCGGGCGGCGTCGCCGCGCCCGCGGCGCGCGTGGAGCTCGAGTGGGCGGCGGCGCGGGCCGCGGCGCTCGCCTCGCCCACCGTCGTGAAGGCGGCGCGCGGCAGCCGCGGCCGCGGCGTGCTGACCCCGGGAGCGGAGCTGCCGGAGGAGCCGCCGTTCGCGCCGCCCTACCTCCTGCAGGAGGCCGTCGCGGGCGACGGGCTCGACCGGAAGCTGTACGTCGTCGGCGACGAGGTGCGCGGCGTGGCGCGGCGGTGGCCCGCCGTGACGCTCGCCGACAAGACGGGGCGGCCGTTCGTGCCGAGCGACGAGCTGCGCGAGCTGGCGCTCGCCGCCGCGCGGGCGCTCGGGCTCGACCTCTGCGGCGTCGACGTCGTCGTCGCGCCCGATCGCGCCGTCGTCGTCGACGTGAACGCGTTCCCCGGGTACAAGGGCGTCGCCGACGCCGCAGAGCTCCTCGCCCGGCACCTGCTCGCGCCGGCCGGTCGCACGGAGGAGGTCGCGTGCGCGCGCTGATCGTCGGCCCCGGGCGCATCGGCTGCGGGTACCTCGCGCCGCTCTTCGCTCGCGCGGGCTGGGACGTCGTCCTCGCCGCCCGCTCCGGCGACGTCGCCGCGCGCATCCGCCGCGCGGGCGGGTTCCGCGTCCGGACGACGCGCCCGCGCGCGCACGAGCAGGTGGCGGTCGCCGGCGCGGTGGCCGTCGGCACGCCCGACTTCGCGCGCGAGCTCGAGCGCGCGGACCTCCTCTGCACCGCCGTCGGCGTCGGCAACGTCACGCGGCTCGCGCCGGACGTCGCCGCCGGGCTCGCCGGACGGACGCGGCCGCTCGACGTCTGGACGGTGGAGAACGCCGACTGCGCGCCCGCGTTCGCGGCGCGGCTCGAGGAGGAGGCCGCGCTGCTGGGGCTGCTCCTGCCGGAGGTGGCCGTCGCCGGTGGTGTCGCGACGGTCGCCGTCGCGCACGGCAGCTGGCACGACGACGACGAGCCGGAGTTCGTGGGCGACGGCGCGCGGACGCTGTGGGTCGACGAGACGCGCCTGCCGCGCGGCGTCCCCGACCTGCCCGGCGTCCGCCCGACGCGCCACTACCTCGCGCGGCTGCGCGAGAAGCTGTTCGTCTTCAACGCCGGCCATGCGATCTGCGGCTACCTCGGGTGGCTGCGCGGGCACGAGACCGTCGCCGACGCCGTCGCCGACCCGTACCTGCGCCCGATGGTCGCGGGCTGCCTGCTCGAGTCGCGCCGGGCGCTCGTGGCGGCGTACCCGGAGCTGGGCGACGACGTCGCGGCGACGGTCGCCGACGCGCTCGAACGCTTCGCGGACGAGGAGCTCGCCGACCCGGTCGTCCGCGTCGCGCGCGACCCGTTGCGGAAGCTCGCCCCGCGCGACCGCCTGCTCGGCCCCGTCGCGCTCATCCACGCCGCGAGCGGCCGCGTCCCGCCGTACTTCGCGCTCGGCGTCGCGGGCGCGTTGCTCTACCGCGGCGAGGGCGACCGCCAGGGAGAGGAGCTCGCGGAGCGGCTCCAGCGCGACGGCGCCGTCGCCACCGTTCGCCGCATCTGCGGGCTCCCCGACGACGACGCGTTCGCCCGGTCCGTCGTCGCGCGCTACCGCGGGTTCATCCTCGCCCCGGACGAGACGATCTTCCCGCCCGTCCACGCCGGCGGCGCGGCCCCGTGAGCGCGCGCGTGTGCGCGATCGTCGAGGCGGGCGGCGTCCCCGGCCGCAACCCGCTCCTGCCGCCGCTGCGCGCGGAGCTCGGGCGCGCGGGCGTCGAGCTCGACGAGTGGGACCCGACCGGCGCGTTCGAGCCGACCGGTGTGCTGCCCGAGGCAGACCTCTACCTCGTCAAGGGCGACCACCCGTCCGTCCTCAGCGCCGCCGCCTGCGCCGCCGCCGCCGGCGGCCGCTGCCTCAACGACCTCGACGCGACGATCACCGCCGCCGACAAGGCGGCGGTGGCGACGCGCCTCGCGCGGGCCGGGCTGCCGGTGCCGCCGACGGCGCTCGTCGGCGGCCGCGACCAGCTCGCGCGCGAGCTCGAGCGCGGCCCGCGGTTCGTGAAGCCGCTGCGCGGGTTCCACGGCGCGGGCGCGGCGCTCCTCGGGCCGGGCGAGGCGGAGCGGGCCGCGGGCGCGGGGCCGTGGCTCGTCCAGGAGCCGGTCGACGGCGACGGCTGGGACGTGAAGGCGTACGGGTGCGGCGACCGCGTCGCGCTCCGCCGCATGCGGTTCGAGCCCGGTCGCGTCGACGGCGCGCGGCTGCCGCTCGCCCCGGACCCGCTGCTCGAGGAGCTCGCCCGCGCGGCGGCGGACGCGTGCGGCCTCGACCTCTTCGGCGTCGACGTGCTCGTCGGCGGCGACGGCCCCGTCGTCGTGGACGTGAACGCGTTTCCCGGGTACCGCAGCGTCCCGGAGGCGCCGGCGTGGGTCGCGGAGGCGGTGCTCCGGGAGCTGGAGGCCGCGTGAGGCGCGCGCGGACGAGTTTCGGCGCCGTCGTCTTCGAGTCGTTCCTGAACCGGCTCGCGTTCGGGATCGTCACGTTCGCGCTCCCGCTCTACGCGCTCGAGCTGGGTCTCGGCATCACCGAGATCGGGCTCCTCGTCGCCGCGAAGGCGGTCGTCCAGCCGGCGATCAAGCCGGTGATGGGGATCGTCATCGACCGGTTCGGCGCGCGCGCCGGCTACGTCCTCGCCTCGTCGCTCCGCCTCGCGAGCGCGGTCGCGCTCTTCCTCGCGGCGAGCCCGCTCGCGCTCTTCCTCGTGCGCTTCCTGCAGGGCGCCGCCTCCGCCGCGAACGACCCCGCCGCGGTCGTCGTCGTCGGCGAGCGCGACGACGGCCGCACGGGGCGGCGGTTCTCCGGCGTCTACGGCGCCCGCGACCTCGGCAAGGTCTCCGCTGGGCTCGTCGGCGGCGGCGTCCTCGCGCTCACCGGGTCGTTCTCGCTGCTCTGGGCGCTCGTCGTCGGCCTCGCGGCGCTTTCCGTCGCGACGGTCTGGTTCGGGATCCGCGACGTGGCGCTGAAGGAGAAGCCCGAGCCGGAGCCGGTCGCGCCCGCCGACGTGGAGGCCGCGACGAGGATCCTGCGCAGCCCTCGCCTCCGCCTGATCGCCGCGCTCGGCCTCCTCAGCGGGCTCACCGCCCACATGACGCACGCGCTCTTCCAGGTGTACGCCGCCGAGGTCGCGGGGCTGTCGGCGGGGCAGATCGGGGCGATCTACGCGAGCTCCGTCGCGGTTCTGCTCGTCGTCGGGCCCGCGGCGGGCTGGGCCGGCGACCGCTTCGGCGCCGGGCCGCTGGCGAGCGCGCGCGCCGTCGCGAACGCCGGCTCGTCGCTCCTCTACCTCGTCTTCCCGGCCTTCGCGGGGATGCTCGGCGGCCGGCTCGTCGACGACGCCGGGAAGGCGGCGTTCCGGCCGACGTGGGGGACACTGCTCGCGACCGCCGGGCGCGGCGCGGGCGGCCGCCGCGGCCGTGTCGTCTCGAACCTCGACGCGGCGCTCGCCGTGGGGGAGGCGCTGGGGCCGGTCGTCGCCGCACTGATCTGGGACGTCGCGGGAGCGGCGGCCTTCCTGCTCACGCGCGCGGCGCTGGGCGTCGCCGTCGAGCTCCTGCTCGGCCGGCGGCTGCGCGCGGAGCTGCGCCGCCCCGCGCCGCCCGCCGCCGCTCCCGGCCGCCGGCGGATCGAGCTCGAGCTGCCGCCGGACGACGCCGTCGTCGCGGGCTGGCTCCGGCGGCACGCGCCCGACGCGCCGACCGAGGAGCTCGCCCGCGTGTGGGCGGTGACCGGGCTGCGCGAGCGGCTCGGGCCGCTGCACGACGGCGTCGACCGCCGCGTCGCGGGGCTCGCGCCGGAGACGCGCGCGCGGCTCGCCGCCGCGGCCGCCGCCCTCGCCGACACGGACGAGGTCGTGCTCGCGCCCGGACTCGCGCGGGACGCCGGGCTGAGGGAGGCGCTCGACGCCGCGCTCGCGGGCGGGCACGCGGTCGTCCGCGTCCCGGCGGACGCTCCCGCAGCCGAGCCGCGGGAGCTCGCGGAGGCGCTGCGCTAGCGCCTGTTCACTTGCGCCCGCGGGTGCCGTATCCTCTGCACGTGGCCGGCGTCACGTTCGACCGGGTGACGAAGCGCTTCGGCGAGGTCGAGGCCGTGAAGCAGCTGTCGCTCGAGATCGACGACGGAGGGTTCCTCGTCCTCGTCGGGCCGTCGGGCTGCGGGAAGTCGACCGCGCTGCGGATGCTCGCGGGGCTCGAGGAGGTCTCGGACGGCCGGATCACGATCGGCGAGCGCGTCGTCAACAACGTGCCGCCGGGCGAGCGCGACGTCGCGATGGTCTTCCAGTCGTACGCGCTCTACCCGCAGATGACGGTCTACGACAACCTCGCGTTCGGGCTCTACAACCAGAAGGTGCCGAAGGACGACGTCGACCGCCGCGTCCGCGAGGCGGCGCGCATCCTCGAGCTCGACCAGCTGCTCGCGCGCAAGCCGAAGCAGCTCTCCGGCGGGCAGCGCCAGCGGGTCGCGCTCGGGCGCGCGATCGTCCGCGAGCCCGCCGTCTTCCTGATGGACGAGCCGCTGTCGAACCTCGACGCGCAGCTCCGCGTCGCGACGCGCGCGGAGATCCTCAAGCTCCAGCAGCGCCTCGGGACGACGACGATCTACGTCACCCACGACCAGGTCGAGGCGATGACGATGGGCGACCAGATCGCCGTGATGCGCGCCGGCGAGCTCCAGCAGGTCGGGACGCCGCAGGAGCTGTACACGACCCCGCGGAACGTCTTCGTCGCCCGCTTCATCGGCTCGCCGTCGATGAACATCGTCACGGCCGAGCGGAACGGCTCGACGCTGCGCTACGACGGGTTCGAGGCGCAGCTCCCCGACCGGGTCGCGTCGTCGCTGTCCGCCGACGGCGCGGTCGTCGGCTTCCGTCCCGAGCACCTGCGGCTCGCGAACGGCGCGGGCCAGCCCGGCGACGTCCGCATCCCCGCCACCGTCGACGTCGTCGAGTACCTCGGCGACGAGCAGCTCGTCCACCTCCACGCGGGGGACGTCGACATCATCGCGAAGCTGCCGATCGACCAGCAGACGTCGGCGGGCGAAGAGGTGACGCTGACGCTGCCGGCGTCGCGGCTGCACCTATTCGACCGCGCGACCGAAGAAGCGATCGACGTCGCTGCGTAGCCTCGTCCTCGCGCTCGCGGCGCTCGCGCTCGCCGGCTGCGGCGGCGGCGGCGAGGACGCGGCGCCCGCGCCCGCGACGGGCGTCGCGGACGAGACGTTCACGAACCCCGTCTACGAGGAGAACTTCCCCGACCCGTTCGTGCTCGCCGTCGACGCGACGTACCACGCCTACGGGACGAACAACCGCAACGGCAACGTCCCGACCCTCACCTCGACCGACCTCGTCGAGTGGACGCAGGGGCCGGACGCGCTGCCCGAGCTCGGCCCGTGGGCGGACGTCGGCAAGACGTGGGCGCCGGAGGTGCTCGCGCGCGGCGACGGCACGTACGTCCTCTACTACACCGCCGCCTCGCTCGACCTCGGGGCGCAGTGCCTCGGCCGCGCCGTGGCGACGGCGCCGCAGGGGCCGTTCCGGGACCAGAGCGAGAAACCGCTCGTCTGCCAGGTCGAGGAGGGCGGCTCGATCGACGCGAGCCCGTTCGCCGACGACGACGGGACGCTCTACCTGCTCTGGAAGAACGACGGCAACGCGCGCGGGCTCGACACGTTCATCTACGCGCAGCGGCTGAGCGACGACGGCCTCGCGCTCGTGGGGAAGCCGGTGCGGCTCGTGCGGCAGGACGCACCCTGGGAGGGGCCGCTCGTCGAGGCGCCGACGCTCTGGAAGGAGGACGGGCGCTACTTCCTCTTCTTCTCGGCGAACGCGTACTACGACGAGACGTACGCCGTCGGGTACGCGACGTGCGACGCGCCCCTCGGCCCGTGCGAGGACTCGCCGGAGAACCCGATCCTCGCGACGAAGTGCGACGCGGTCGGACCCGGCCACCAGACGATCGTCCGCGACGACGACGGCGACACGTGGCTCGTCTACCACGCGTGGCACCCGGACGCGGTCAACTCCGAGTACCCGGGGCGGCAGCTGTGGATCGACGCGATCGACTGGGAGGGCGGCGAGCCGCGCGTCTCCGGGCCGACCTGCGGCCCGCAGCCGGTCCCCTAGCTGTTGGTCCCGACAACGTTGTTCATTTCGGTGAGCCGGGTGAGCGGCGGTTTGCGGCCGAGTGAGCGGTGCGGTCTGAGGCGGTTGTACCAGTCGAGCCAGCCGGTGAGAGCGGCCGTGCGTTCGCTGCTG
>DATLFU010000015.1:0-2012 GCA_035540835.1 Gaiellaceae bacterium | reverse complement strand
GACAGCCCGACGTACTTCGCGGACGGCCGGAACAGCCGCCCCGTCCGCTTCTGCTCGAGGATGTGCGCCGACCAGCCGGCGACGCGCGAGCACGCGAACATCGCCGGGGCGAGCGGCGGCGGGATCTCGGCCGCGTCGAGCACCACGGCGGAGTAGTACTCGACGTTCGTCGCGAGGACGCGATCGGGGTGCCGCTCCTGCAGGACCCGCAGGGCGACCTCCTCGAGCTCCTCGGCCACGTCGACGTTCGGCGCGCCCAGCTCCTTGGCCGTCCGCTTCAGGACGCGCGAGCGCGGGTCCTCCGCGCGGTAGACGCGGTGGCCGAAGCCCATGATGCGCTTGCCGCTCGCCAGCGCCTCGCGCACCCACCGCTCCGGGTCGCCGAGCTGCGCGGCCTCCTCGAGCATCGGCTTCACGTACGCGGGCGCCCCACCGTGCAGCGGCCCCGAGAGCGCGCCGACCGCGGCCGAGAGCGCCGCGCCGTAGTCGGCGCCGGTCGAGGCGACGACGCGCGCGGTGAACGTCGAGGCGTTCAGGCCGTGCTCCGCGGTGCAGATCCAGTACGTGTCGATCGCCTGCACGTGTGTCGGGTCCGCTTCGCCGCGCCAGCGGAGGAGGAACTTCTCGGCCACCGTGCGCCCCTCCGCGACGACGTCGTCGGAGGCGGGCTCGCGCCCGTCCGCGACGGCGGCCGAGCGCGCGACGATCTCCATCATCAGCGCCGACAGCCGCCCGAGGTCCTCGCGCGCCTGCTCGTCGGAGATCTCGTTGAGCTTGCCGAGCTTCCACTCGCCGGCGAGGCGCGCGGTCTCGGCCTGGAGGTCCGACGGCGCGTTCCCCGTCAGCCGCGCGGGCTCGTACGGCTCCGGATCGGGCATCGACACGCCGAGGTCGTCGTCGACCAGGAGGCCCCACACGCGCTCGTACGGGACCTGCCCGACGAGCTCCTCGATGTCGACGCCGCGGTAGCGGAGCGACCCGCCCTCGCGGTCGGGCTCTGCGATCTCGGTCTCGACCGCGACGACGCCCTCGAGACCCGGCTTGAAGTCGGTCATGGGGCGAATCTACCTCAAGCGCCTCGCCGTACACCTTCGTTAGAGTCCGGCGCCGTGGCGCACCGCGTGATCCTCATCCCCGGTGACGGGACGGGCCCCGAGCTCACGGAGGCGACGCGCCGCGTCCTCGAGGCGACGGGCGTGCAGTTCGACTGGGACGTGCGCGAGGCAGGCGCCGACGTGATGGACAAGCACGGCGGCAACCCGCTCCCGCCGGACGTCCTCGACGCCGTGCGCGAGACGGGCGTCGCCCTCAAGGGGCCGATCACGACGCCGGTCGGAGGCGGCTTCCGCTCGGTCAACGTCGCGCTCCGGAAGGAGCTCGACCTCTACGCGCAGGTGCGCCCGTGCAAGACGTACCCCGGCGTGCGCACGCGCTTCGAGGACGTCGACCTGGTCGTGATCCGCGAGAACACCGAGGACCTCTACGCCGGCATCGAGTACGAACAGGGGACGCCCGACGCCGAGGAGCTGATCGGGTGGATCGAGGGGAAGGGCGGCAAGCTCCGCCACCGCGACGCCGGCATCTCCATCAAGCCGATCTCCGTCTCCGGCACGCGCCGCATCTTCGAGTTCGCCTTCGACTTCGCGCGGCGCAACGGCCGCCGCAAGGTCACGGCGGTGCACAAGGCGAACATCATGAAGTTCACGGACGGCCTCTGGCTGCGCGTCGCGGAGCAGGTCGCCGCCGAGAACGACGACATCGAGTTCGACGAGCGGATCGTGGACAACATGTGCATGCAGCTCGTCCAGCGGCCCGAGGAGTACGACACGCTCGTCCTCCCGAACCTCTACGGCGACGTCCTCTCCGACCTGTGCGCCGGGATGATCGGCGGCCTCGGGATGGCGCCGGGCGCGAACTTCGGCGAGGGGATCGCGATCTTCGAGCCGACGCACGGCTCCGCGCCGAAGTACACGGGCCAGAACAAGGTCAACCCGATGGCGCAGATGCTCTCG
>DATLFU010000014.1:0-9749 GCA_035540835.1 Gaiellaceae bacterium | reverse complement strand
CGGCCACGGGCTCATCCCCCACGCCCAGTTCGCGTGGTCGCGGTTGCGGACGACGAGCGCCAGCGGCGTCCCGAGCGTCCGCCCGTGGCGCAGCCCGGCGAGCACCTCGACCTCGTCGGCCTCGATCCGCTGCCGCGGGCTGCGCCCGTAGCCCTCCTGCCGGCGGCGGAGGTCGGCGTCGATCGCGGCGCGGTCGAGGGCGAGGCCGGCCGGCAGCCCGACGACGACGGCGACGAGCGCGGGCCCGTGCGACTCGCCGGCGGTGGTGAGCGTCAGCTCCACGCGCGAAGCCTAGGCACGGACGGCGGCGCGCATCACCTCGACGGGCGCCGGGACGCCCGTCCACAGCTCGAACGACGCCGCTCCCTGCGCCACGAGCACGTCGAGCCCGTCGAGCACGACCGCTCCCGCGGCGCGCGCCGCTTCCGCCGTGGCCGTCGCCGGGTACGGGAGGTCGACGAGCGTCTGCCCCGGCCCGATCGGGACGAGCACCTCGTCGCGAACGGGCGTGGCGTTGACGACGACGTCCGCCCCGTCGGCGTCCGGCGGCCACTCGCCGCGGCGGGAGAAGACGCGCGCGTGCGGCAGCGCCTCGCGGAACGCGCGCGCGGCGCCGCCGTCGCCGAGGATCACCGGCCGCTCCGCGGCGACCCCGTCGAGCACCGCCGCGTCGGTCGAATGGCCGAGGAGCGCGCCGTCACGTACGACGAGCGTGTTCACCGAGGGCACGTCCGCGCCGAGGAGCTCGGCGACGGCGAGCTTGTGCGGCGCCGTCACGTTCGCGCCCGCGAACCCGAGCGTCGCGAGCCCGCGCACCGCCTCCTCCAGCCGTTCGGGCGCGACGTCGAGCGCGACGTAGACCCAGTCGAGCCCGCGCGCCGCGAACGCCGCGTTCTGCATCCGCGGCGACAGCGAGTGCGCGACCGGATGCCCCAGCAGCGCCACGACGCGGGTGCTTCCAGCGATCACGCCCGCATTTCAACAGGCCGCGCCGGATCCACGCAGGGACCAGCGCGACAAGCCCGCGACCCACGCACAGCCGCCCCGACCCGGCTGCGGCACGACCCCGCTCGTGCCGCAGCCCACACCACCAGCAACCCACGCCACGGCAGGAAGGAGGGGGCCCGCGGGGGAACCATCGGTTCCCCCGCGCAACAAGGCCGCGCGGGATCGCAGCGGCGAAGCCGCGCATCCCGCACGGCCGAGCCGCCGACGGGAGCCGAGCGCCGCCCCGCTCCCGCAGTGCCTGCGCGCGAAGCGCGCACGCACGAAGGGATCAGCGCCAGAAGCGGGTGACCGACGCGCACCGGCACCGGCCCGGCTGCGGCACGACCCCGCTCGTGCCGCAGCCCACACCACCAGCAACCCACGCCACGGCAGGAAGGAGGGGGCCCGCGGGGGAACCATGGGTTCCCCCGCGCCTACTAGAAGGAGGGGGCCCGCGGGGGAACCCTGGGTTCCCCCGCGCTACTTACCCGCAGCCGTAGCCGTACTCGCAGGCCTTCGCGTAGAACTCCGACTCGCTCGCGGTGAAGAAGTGGTGCACGTTGTCCGGCTTCCGCACGAAGTACAGGTAGTCGACGTCGGCCGGGTGCGCCGCCGCCTGCATCGACGCGAGGCCGGGGTTCGCGATCGGCGTCGGCGGGAGCCCGAGGCGGTTCCGCGTGTTGTACGGGTTGTCGCTCTGCAGGTGCGACTGCCGCAGCGGGTCCGTCCCCGGGACGTCGAGCCCGTAGCGGATCGTCGCGTCGATCCCGAGCGGCATCCCGATCCGCAGGCGGTTGTAGATCACGGCGGCGACGAGCGGCCGCTCCTGCGGCGCGACCGTCTCCTTCTCGACCATCGAGGCGATGATCAGGACCTCGTACGGCGTGAGGTTCTTCGACCGGGCGTGCGCCATGTCGACCTGCGCCCACGCCCGCTCGAACGCCTCGAGCTGCCGCTCGACGAGCTGCCGCGTCGTCGTCTCCGGGGTGAAGTCGTAGGTCGCCGGGAAGAGGAACCCCTCGAGCGGCTTCCCCCGCGCCTCCGCGAACTGCGGCGGCAGCGGGTGGTCGGCCGTGATGTTCAGGTACTGCTGCTGGCGCAGCTTCGTCACCAGCTGCCGGTTCTCGCGCGCGATCCGGTTCACCTCGGCGACCCGCCGCGCCATCTCCTTGCGCGTGAACCCCTCCGGGAAGACGATCTTCAGCGTCGGCAGCTGCGGCGCCGTCTCCGTCGGCGGAGGCGGCGGCGGAGGCGGCTCGGCGGCGACGCTCCGGACCGCCGTCATCGAGAGCCACGCCGCGACCGCGACGCCGGCGACGAGCATCGCGAGGACGAGCACGCGGCGCCCGATGCGGCTCCCGGCGCTCCGCTCCCGCCGGCCGCGGCGCGGCGGCTGCGGCGGACCTACCGGGCGCGGGCGGTCGACCACAGGAGGTAGCTCGACAGGAGGTGCGCTGCGGCGCGGGCGTCCTCGGGCGCGTCGGAGGCGGCGCCCTGCTCGGCCAGGCGCGTCGTGAACCGCTCGTCGAAGGTCTCGACGGGGACGGCGACGAGGCCCTGCAGCGCCTCGACGAAGCGCTCGGTCTCGTCCGCCTGCGCGCCGCGCTCGCCGCGCAGCGTGAGCGGGAGTCCGACGACGACGCGCTCGACGTCCTCGCTCGCCACGAGCTCGGCGACGCGTGCGAGGCCGCCCTGGGTCGCTGCGCGCTCGACGACGCCGAGGGGCCGCGCGATCGTCCCGGTGGGATCCGAGACGGCCACGCCGGTGCGCGCGGCGCCGTAGTCGAGGGCGAGCACCTTCACGGGCCCGGCGATTGTAGCCCGGTACCCCTAGCCGTCGGTCTCGCCGAGGGCTGCGAGGATCTGCCGCTCCGCGGCGGTCAGCGCGTCGGGGAGCCTCGCCGGCTCCCTCCCGCCGGCGCGCGCCATCGTCGGGCGCCCGCCTCCGCCGCCGCCGATGTGCGCGGCGGCCTCACGGACGATCTTGGACGCGTCGAGACCCCGCTCCTCGAGCGACCGGTCGAAGTTGAGGATCAGGTGCGCGGCGCCGTCCTCGCGCGACCCGAGGACGATCGCCGCGGGCGCGTGCTGCTGCTTCAGCCGGTCGGAGAGCTGGAGCAGCTCGTCCGCCCCGGCGCCCCTCGCCTCGATCACGATCACCTCGACGCCGCCGGCGCTCGCACGGCGCTCCTCGACGACCTCCGGCCCCTGCGCCGGCGCCGCCTGCTGCTTGCGCGCCTCGCGCTTGACGCGCTCGAGCTCGGCGCGCAGCTCCTCGGCCTCGTGCGCCTTCGCGCGGAGGAGCGCCCACGCCTCGCCGGCGGTCACGGCCTCGATCCGCCGCGTGCCGGAGCCGACCGATCCCTCCGAGACGATCGCGAAGGGCCCGACCTCCGCGGTCGACCGCACGTGCGTGCCGCCGCACAGCTCGCGCGAGTAGCCGTCGATCTCCACGACGCGGACGACGTCGCCGTACTTCTCGCCGAAGAGCATCATCGCGCCGAGGTTCCGCGCCTCCTCGATCGGCGTCTCGAACGCGCGAACCGGGAGGTTCGCGAACACCTGCTCGTTCACCCGCCGCTCGATGCGCTCGCGCTCCTCGTCGGTCAGCGCGGCGCCGTGGGTGAAGTCGAAGCGCAGCTTGTCGGGCCGCACCGCCGAGCCCGCCTGCCGCACGTGCTCGCCGAGCGTCTCGCGGAGCGCCTGGTGCAACAGGTGCGTCGCCGTGTGGTTCGCCATCGTCGGGAAGCGGATGCTCCAGGGGACGACCGCGCGCACGCGCGCGCCCTCCGCGAACCCCTTGCCCTCGAAGACGAGCACCTGGTCGTCGCCGACGCGCAGCGCCTGCCGCAGCTCCGCGCGGGCGCCCGTCTCCTCGTGCTCGATCCAGCCGGCGTCGGAGACCTGGCCGCCTCCCTCGGGGTAGAACGGCGACCGCTCGAGCTTCGCCTCGAACGTCCCGTCGCCGAGGTCGCGGAACGCGGTCACCGCCGTGAGCACCTCGGTCCGCTCGTACCCGACGAAGTCGGTGCGCGGCCCGCCGAGGTCGGCGACCAGCCGCCCCTCGAACGCCGCCGCCGAGCGCGACCGCTCGCGCTGCTCGGCCATCAGGCGCGTGAACGCGTCCTCGTCGAGCGCGAGCCCCCGCTCCGCCGCGAGCTCGCGCGTCAGCTCCACGGGGAAGCCGTACGTGTCGTGCAGCCGGAACGCGTCCTCGCCGGAGATCGCGCCGCCCGCGGCCGCGTCCTCGAACAGCTTCGTGCCGCGGTCGAGCGTCTCGCGGAAGCGGTCCTCCTCGGCGCGCACGACGCGCTCGATCTCCTCCGCGTGCTCGAGCAGCTCCGGGTACGCGCCGCGCATCTGCTCCGCGACGACGCGCGTCAGCCGGTGCACGTCGCCGAGCCCGATCCGGCGCCCCTGGTAGACGGAGCGGCGGATCAGCCGGCGGAGGACGTACCCGCGCCCCTCGTTCGACGGTGCGACGCCGTCGCCGACGAGGAACGTCGTGCCGCGCATGTGGTCGGCGAGAACGCGGTGGGCCTTCGTCGCCTCCGGCGAGTCGCCGTAGCGCACGCCGCTCTCGTCGGCGACCCACTCCATGATCAGCCGGTAGCCGTCGGTGTCGAAGACGGACTCGCCGCCCTGGAGCAGCATCGCGGTGCGCTCGAGCCCCATCCCGGTGTCGATGTTCTGCGCCGGCAGCGGCGTCAGCGTCCCGTCCTCGTGCAGCTCGAACTCCATGAAGACGAGGTTCCAGAACTCGAGGAAGCGGTCGCAGTCGCAGCCGGGCGCGCAGTCGGCGCGGCCGCAGCCGTGCTCGGCGCCGCGGTCGAGGTAGAGCTCCGAGTTCGGCCCGCACGGCCCCGTCTCCGCCGCCTGCCAGAAGTTGTCCTTGCGCGGGAGCCGGACGATCCGCTCGGGCGGCATGCCGATCCGGCGCCAGCCCTCGATCGCGACCTCGTCGGGGCCGAGCCGCAGCTCCGGATCCCCGGCGAAGACCGTCGCCCAGAGCGTCTCCGGGTCGAAGCCGAGCCGCTCGGTGACGAACTCCCACGCGAGGTCGATCGCGCCGTCCTTGAAGTAGTCGCCGAGCGAGAAGTTCCCGAGCATCTCGAAGAAGGTGAGGTGGCGCGCGGTGTTCCCGACGTTGTCGACGTCGACGGTGCGGAACGTCTTCTGCGCCGAGGTGAGGCGCTGCGACGGCGGCTCCGCGAGCCCGAGCAGGTACGGCTTCAGCTGCTGCATCCCGGCGACCGTGAACAGCGTCGACTGGTCGTCCGGCGGCGGCACGAGCGACGACGACGCCAGGCGCAGGTGCTCCTTCTCCTCGAAGAAGGCGAGGAACCCCTCCCGCAGCTCGGCGGTGGTGCGCATGGCGACAGTGTAGGCGCGCTCAGCCGGGCCGCCGGAGCGCGTAGCGGAGAAGCTCCGCCCCACCCTCCGGCCAGTCGAGCCGCCCGTCGAGCTCGAGGCCGAGCCGCGCGACGACGCGGAGCGACGGCGTGTTCTCGGGGTGGACGATCGAGACGACGCGCGGCGCGCCCAGCACGTCGAACGCGTGCCGGATGCTCGCCGCGCCGCCCTCGGTCGCGTAGCCGCGGCCCCACACCTCGGGATCGAGCTTCCACCCCACCTCCGGCTCCTCCGGCCACAGCCGGTGGAAGTGGACGCCGATCCGCCCGACGAAGCGCCCCGTCTCCCGCTCCTCCACCGCCCACAGCCCGAAGCCGTGCTCGGCCCAGTGGCGCCGGAAGCGCTCGAGCTGCGCCGCCGTCTCCTCCCGCGAGAGCGCGCGGCCGCCGGGCGTGAGCCAGCGGACGACGCGCGGGTCGGCGTTGAGCCGCGCGAGCTCGTCGAGATCCTCGTCGCGCCACTGCCGCAGCCGCAGGCGCTCCGTCTCGACCTCGGCGCCGGCGTCCACGCCGTCGTAGCGGCCGCTAGCTGCCGCCGGCGGCGCGGCGCTGCGGCGTCTCCTGCACCGACTCGTCCTCGACCGCGATCTCCTCGCGGATCTTCTCCAGCGAGCGGCGGATCAGCCGCGAGACGTGCATCTGCGAGATGCCGACCTCCTGCGCGATCTGCGACTGCGTCAGGCCCTTGAAGAAGCGCAGGTGGAGGATCCGCCGCTCGCGCTCGTCGAGGACGCGGAAGCCGGGCTCGAGGACGGCGCGGTCCTCGGAGACCTCGTACTGGTGCTCCTCGCTGCCGATCGACTCGAGCGGGTCCATGTCGCCGTCGTCGTCGTGGCCGCCGCCGCCGACCGAGAGCGAGAGCGAGCTGTAGGCGCGGCCGCTCTCGAGCGCCTCCAGCACCTCCTCCTCCTCGACGCTCGCGGCCTTGGCGAGCTCCGAGATCGTCGGGGAGCGGCCCAACTGCACCGTGAGCTGCTCGATCAGCTTCGACAGCTGCACGTTGAGCTCCTGGAGCCCGCGTGGCACGCGCACCGACCAGCCCTTGTCGCGGAAGTGCCGCTTGATCTCGCCGATGATGTTCGGCGTCGCGTAGGTCGTCAGCTCGACCCCGCGGTCGATGTCGAAGCGGTCGATCGCCTTGATCAGCCCGATCGCGCCGATCTGGACGAGGTCCTCGAGCTGCTCGCCGCGGTACGAGTACCGGCGTGCGAGCGAGCGCACGAGGGACATGTACTGCTCGATCAGCTGCTCCCGCGCCTGCAGGTCGCCCTGCTCGTGGTAGCGCCGGAGGAGGATCTTGTCGCTCTCGCTCGGCATCAGTCGCCGCGCACGATCGTCACGGTCTTCGTCATCGCCAGCCAGGCGTCGTCGCCGTTCTCCTCGACCGCGACCTCGTCGACCACCGTCTCGAGCAGCCGGCGGAGGCTGATCTCCTCGGAGCCGACGCGGTCGAGGTTGCGCTCGAGTCGCTCGCGCGGGAACGGCCCGACGCTCGTGCGCAGCACGTCGCCGTCGACCGCGACGCGGACCGTCACCTGGCCGTCCTCGTCGGGCCCCTCGAGGACGCCGGCGAGCGCGAGCTGGAGGTCCTCCAGGTGCTCGAACGTCAGGTCGAGGCGAACGGCGAGGCCGCCGAGGACGAGGTGCGCGATCCGGTAGAACGGGCGGATCCGCGGGAGGGTCAGGCAGATCTCGTCGGTCATGCGCCGGGCCGGCCCGTCTCGCGCAGCTCCTCGGCGAGCTCGGCCTCGCGCCGCGCCGCCGCCGCCTTCGCGGCGGCCACCGCGGCGCTCCAGTCGCGGCGGACGCGCAGCTCCGCCACGCCGTGGCTCAGCCCCGCGGCGAGCCCGGAGGCCTTCTGGACCGGCCGCGTGATCGCGAAGCTCACGGCGCGGATGGCCGTGTCGACGCTGTCCGCGGCATCGACGGCGCTGTCGGTGACGACGTCGACCTTCTCCAGCTGTGCGTTCACCCGATCCACCGTGCCCCCGACCTTGTTGATCACCGGCAGGAATTCGTCCTGCGTCCCCTTGATCAACGTCGTGAGGCTCGCCAGGGTTCCGCCGAGGCGGACGAAGGCGTAGGCGAGCGAGAGACCGGTCGCCAGCAGGAAGACGCTGAGGGCGATCCTGGCCACGTCGCCCCACGTGAGCGCGAGTCCGATCATCGTCGTCCGATCTTAGTGGCCGGAGCGGTGCTCGTGATCAGCCCCGAGCCGACGACGACGCCGTCCTCGTACAGGACGGCGAGCTGCCCGCGCGCGACGCCGAACGCGGGCTCGTCGAGGTCGAGGCGGAAGCCCGAGGACGTGCGCGCGACGGCGGCGCCCGTCGCCGGCGAGCGGTAGCGCAGCTTCGCCTCCGCGCGCTCGACGGGGACGAACAGCCGGCCGCGCGCCGCGACGGCACGCCGCCCGAGGGCGGCGCGGGGGCCGACGACGACCGTGTTCGTCCGCGGCTGCGTCGCGACGGCGTAGAGCGGCTCCGGCGCGGAGACGCGCAGGCCGCGGCGCTGTCCCGGCGTGTAGCGCCAGTGCCCGTCGTGGCGGCCGACCTCGCGGCCGGACGTGTCGACGATCGGCCCCGGCGCGGACGGGAGGCCGCGCCGGGCGAGGAACGCGCGATAGTCGTCGCCGCCGAGGAAGCACGCCTCCTGGCTCTCCGCGCGCCGGGCGGCCTCGAGGCCGGCCGCGGCCGCCTCCGCGCGCGTCTCGGCCTTCGTCTGCTCGCCGAGCGGGAACGAGACGCGGTCGAGCACGCGCGGGTCGAGCCGCGCGAGCATGTAGCTCTGGTCCTTCTCCTCGTCGGCGGCGCGCGCGAGCAGGAGACGCCCGCGGTGCCGGACGACGCGCGCGTAGTGCCCCGTCGCGAGCCGCGCGGCGCCGGCCCGCCTCGCGAACGCGAGGAGCTCCGCGAAGCGGAAGCCGCCGTTGCAGCGCACGCAGGGGTTCGGCGTCTCGCCGCGCGCGTAGCCGCGGACGAACGGCTCCACCACGGCGCGGCGGAACTCGTCGCGCAGGTCGAGCGTGACGTGCGGACGGCCGAGCCGGTGGCACAGCGCGCGCGCCGCGAGGACGGCCTCGGGCGAGCAGCACGCCCGCTCGGACGCGGGGGCCGCGGGGTCGACCCAGAGCCGCAGCGTGACGCCGACGGCGTGCGGCCCGGCGCGAAGCAGCGCGACGGCGCTGTCGACGCCGCCGCTCATCGCGACCGCGATCCGCTCCGGGTGCGGCGGTGCGCGGAAGGCGGAGCCCAGCGCGTTCGCGAGCGCGTCGACCGGCAGCGTCTCGCCGCCGACGGCCGCCGCCTCGAGCAGCGTCAGCCCGCGCAGGTCCTCGTGGAGCCCGTCGGCGTCGGCGTCGGCGATCCGGTCGCCGTCGACGACGAGCCGGACGAGCGCCCACTCGCCGGCGCGCGCGGAGTCTCCGACGAGCTCGACCACGAAATCAGGCTACAGTGACGTCGCTCGACCCTGTACGTGGCTCCGCGTCACGATGTTGAACCAACATTCACGTCGAGGGAGCCTGCGTCCGGCCTAGGCGTTGCCGACGGCCGGCAGGGCACCCACCTGGCTTGCCAGGTTCCACACTGCGCGGAGCATCAGCGGCAGGGTCGAGCGCTTACTCGTCCGGCCGCGCGTAGCGCCAGCGGATCTCCTGGACGCCCTGGAGCTCCAGCGCCTCGGCCAGCGGCGCGACGACGTCGAACTCGCGCCCCGGCGCGCCGCTGCCCCGGTCGACCACCTGCGTGAGGACGTAGTTGCCCTCGTGCTCGATCACGATCCGCGCGCCGCACGGGAGCACCGGATGCGCGACGCCGAGCGTCTCGTCCGTCGTCGGCAGCCCGCACGCCGTCTGCTCCGCGTCCTCCGGGAACCGGTACGGCGCCGCGAGCGCGCGGTACCAGCCCGTCCCGGGCGCGGCGACCGACCGCCGCTCCGCCTCGCTCGCGGCGCCCTCGCCCCCGAACGGCAGCTCGGTGACGGCGAGCGCGACGACGATCGCGAGGAGCGCGACCGCGGCGAGCGCGATCTGGCGCTGCGCGACGAACGGGCTCATCGGCCGGCGGTCAGGAGGTCGCCGAACGACTCCCGCACGAGCGCGTCGAAGTCCGGCGGCAGCAGGCCGTCGGGCGAGGCGAACTCGCGCAGGTACATGAGCAGGTACGACCGCTCCTCGTCGGCGACGGGGTCTTGGCCGGCGCGGTCGCGCGCGAGCCGCTCGAGCTCCCAGAGATTCCATTCGCGCGGGGCGCCCGGGAAGAGTTCCACGACCTGCGGCGCCGGCTCCGGCTCGCGCTGCGGCTCGGGCTCGGGTTCGGGCGCGGGAGCGGGCTCGGCGGGCGGCGAGGG
>DATLFU010000013.1:0-7466 GCA_035540835.1 Gaiellaceae bacterium | reverse complement strand
CCACGACTCCGGCCGGTCCAGGCCGGCGAAGACCGTCGGGAGACGCGTCGGTGTCGCGGTCAGCGCCAGGGCGGTCCGAGTATAGGAGCGCGGTCCGGACGGACGGCCGCGGCGGCTACGGTGGCCGCGTGGCCCGCCGCGAGGAGGCGCTCGAACGGAGTAGGCCGGGCCGGCCGCGAAGAAGGGCCGTTCGGCCCATCGACCGCCGCCGCGCCCGCTCCTACGGTCCGCCCGTGGTGGCGGTCGCGCTCGTCCTGCTCGTCCTGCTCGCGGGAGCCGCGCCGGTCGCGGAGGAGACGCCGCCGCCGGACGCCGCCGCCCCGGTCGTCGTGCCCCCGCCGCTCGCGCCGCCCGACCCGGGCGTCCGCGTCGCCGCGACGCGCGACGGGTACGCGGTCACGAACGAGGACGGGACGTGGACGGTGCGGACGCGGTGCCGCGCCCGCGGCGGACGCGTCGTCGGGCCCGGGTACGTGTCGCGCCTCGTCCTCCCGGACGGGCGCGTCGTCGTCGACGACTTCCGCCGGCGCGGCTCGCTGAACGACCCCGAGTTCGGCGGCCTCGGCGCGTTCGGCTGGCACCACGCGCGCGGCCGCCCCGGGCGGCTCCGCTTCACGACCGAGAACGCGTGGGAGCTGAGCGGCCGCCTCTGCGCCCGGGCGAACCACCGGTTCGGCGTCGTCGCGACGCGCGTGACGCAGCCGCCGGAGTGGAGCGCCCGCGGCGTCGAGCTCGCGGTCGCCGTCGACTTCAGCGACATGTACACGTTCCCCCGCCCGCTGCTCCGCGTCACGTACCGCTACCGCTTCGAGCGCTCCGTCGTGAAGAGCTGGATCGAGGTCGCGCCGCGGTGCGCCTCGGGCCGCTGCGGACGGACGCGCCTGTCGGCGTTCGTGAAGGAGCCGAAGCTCGTCGCGCGCGCGAACGGCGGGGGCTACACGCGGATGGCGACGTTCGCGGACGACGGCTCCCTCGTCTGCATCTACGCGGGCGGCGGTCCGGCGCGCGGTCCGATCCTGAAGACGGGCCAGTGCGCGGCGCCGGCGCGCACGCGGCTCCGCTTCGACTACGGCTCCGCGACGAGCGGCGTCGAGGGCGGCTGCGGCGCGCGGCCGTGCCTGAACGTGGTGATGCGGTCGTACGACGACGACACGGCGACGACGGGCCCCTGGCACGGCGGCGGGCTCGACGCGTGGGCGGTCGCCTCGGCGCGCCGCGCCGCGGCGTTCGGACGCGACACCGCGTCGATCGACCGAGTCGTCTGGCGCTGCCACGGACGCAGCCCCGCGAGCCCGCGCGTGCGGCGGTGGGAGACGCACGCGCGGCGCAGCCTCGCCGGCGGCCTCTCGGCGGTCGGCGGCCTCTTCCCGGCCTGGCAGGGCGGGCGCGGCGGCTACGACTGCGAGCCGCTCGCGCGGGCGTTCGGCCCCGCCGGCGAGCGCTTCCAGGTCTTCGCGTCGTACTCGGTCGGGCCGGGCTGGGAAGACCTCCGCTAGAGGTCGTCCTCGAACCAGAAGAACCCGACCGTGCCGGGACCGGCGTGCGTCCCGATCACCGCGCCGAGCGTCGTCGCGAGCTCCACCTGCGCGTTCGGCCGCTCGCGCTCGACCATCTCGACGAGAGCCTCGGCGCGGTCCGGCGCGTCCGCGTGCGCGATCCCGACGCGGAGCCCCGGACCGTCGCTCGTCCGCTCGCGGAAGGTCGTCACGAACTCCGCGAACGCCTTCTGGTTGCCGCGGACCCGCTTGACGGGCAGCACCTCCCCCTCCTGCAGCGAGAGGATCGGCTTCACCTTCAGCAGCTGGCCGGCCATCGCGCTCGCATTGCCGATGCGGCCGCCGCGGCGGAGGAACTCGAGCGTGTCGACGGTGAAGAGCAGCCCGCCGTCGCGGTGGTAGCGGTCGACGAGCGCGTCGATCTCCTCGTCGGTGGTGCCGCGGTCGAGCCGCCGCTGGATCGCGAGGCCGAGCAGCGCGATCGCCGCCGACGCGGTCTTCGAGTCGATCACCCGCACCTTGTTGCCCACGTCTGACGCCGCGAGACGCGCGCTCTCGTACGTGCCCGAGAGCTTCGCCGAGATGTGCAGCGAGACGATGCGCTCGTACCGCTCGAGCTCCGAGTACGTCGCGAGGAAGTCGCCGGGCGTCGGCTGCGACGTCGTCGGCAGCTCCTCGCTCGTGCGCAGGCGCGCGTAGAACTCGGGCGGCTTCAGGTCTTCGTAGTCGCGCAGGCTCTCGTCGCCGAAGCGGACGTAGAGCGGCACGATCCGCCAGTTGTCGAAGCGCTCGCGCGCCTCGGGGAAGTCGGCGGTGGAGTCGACGACGAGCGCGGTGTTCTCAGCGGTCAGCCGCATCGGCCCCGTCCCTCCTGCGCCCGGCCGCGTCGTGGATCGCGGCGACGATCGCGTCGAGCTCCTGGTCCTTGCGCAGGCACGCGACGGCGCCCGCCTCGAGCAGCGCCTCCGCCTCGCGTGCGCCGATCGACGCGGTGAGGCAGACCACGGCGGCGTCGGGGCACGTCTCTCGCACGGCCGCGGTCGCCTGCACGCCGTCGAGGCCGGGCATCCGGTAGTCCATCAGCACCACGTCCGGGTCGTGCTCGCGGCACGCCGGCACCGCTGCGCTGCCGTCCCCGACGGACGCGACGACCTCGACGTCGGAGCGCAGCCCCAGCAGGAGCTCGAGCGCGTCGCGGAAGACCTCGTTGTCCTCGACGAGGAGGAGCCTCACCGGGCGGGGCATTCGGCGCACTCTAACCCGGTACGCGGCGGGCGCCGGCGTCACTCCGCCGACAGGAGCAGCGGGTAGTGCGGCTGGCCGCCCACGTGGACGTCGACGTCGACGTCGGCGTGCTCGTCGTCGAGCCACGCTCGGAGGCAGTCGAGGTCCGGTGCGGGCTCGCCGGTCAGCAGCGTCACGAGGTCGCGCGGCTCCGCCAGGAGGCGCCCGACGACGGCGCGGGCGACGTCGTCGAAGCTCTCGCCGGCCGCGACCGCGTCGCCCTCGACGAGGCCGAGGTACTCGCCCTCCCGGACGGCGATCCCGTCGACGTGCGCGTCGCGCGAGGCGACGGTGACGGCGCCGGTGGCGACGCCGGCGAGCGCCTCGTACATCTGCGCCACGTTCGCCTCGGCGGAGCGCGCCGGGTCGTACGCGACCATCGCCGCGAGCCCCGCCGGGATCGAGTCGGTGCGGGCCACGCGCACCGGCTTCGACGCGTGCCGCGCGGCCTGCTCGGCGCTCATGACGACGTTGGAGTTGTTCGGGAGCACGAGCGCCTCGGGGGCCGGCGACGCCTCGATCGCGTCGAGGATCTCCTGCGTCGACGGATTCATGGTCTGCCCGCCCTCGATGATGCGCCCCGCGCCGAGGTCCTCGAACAGCCGCCGGTTGCCGGCGCCCGCGACGACGGCGACGACCTCGCAGGCCTTCTCCGCCTCCGGGAGCCCGAGCGCCTCGACCAGCCGCTCCTCGCGCTCCACCGTCTGGTCGTGCATGTTCGCGATCTCGACGCGGTCGATCGTCCCGACGGCGGTGGCCGCGCTGATCGCCGCACCCGGGTCGTCCGTGTGGACGTGGACCTTCAGCGCGGTCTCGTCGCCGACGACGAGCAGCGAGTCGCCGAGCGGCTCCAGCTCGCGCTCGAGCGCGGCCGCGTCGAGCCGCTCGCCCTCGAGCAGGAACACGGTGCAGTAGCGGAACGCCGACAGCTCCAGGTGGACGGCGTCGAGCCCGAGCTCCTCGTGCGGGCGCGCCTCCGGCAGCGGCTCGCCCCGGACCGCGGCGGCGACGCCGCGCACGATCTCCAGCAGTCCCGCGCCGCCGGCGTCGACGACGCCCGCCTCGCGCAGGACGTCGAGCTGCTCCTGCGTCCGCGCGACCGCGCCCTCGCCGTGCTCGACGAGCCGCGCGAGCAGCTCCGGCAGCGGGAGCGACCGCTGCCGCTCCGCCTCCTCCGCCAGCTCGCGGATCACCGTCAGCATCGTTCCCTCCACCGGGCGCCGCACGGCGCGGTACGCCGCGTCGCTCGCCTCCCGCAGCGCGTCCGCCGCGACGCGCCCGTCGATCGCGCCGGCCGCGCCGAGCGCCTCGGCGGCGCCGCGGACGATCTGCGAGAGGATCACGCCGGAGTTGCCGCGTGCGCTCATCAGCGCCGCGCGCGTCACCTGCTGGGCGAGCGCGGCGCGGCCGGACGGCTCCGCGGTCGCGAGCGCCTCGACGACGCCGCGCGCCGTGAGCGTCAGGTTCGTGCCCGTGTCGCCGTCCGGGACGGGGTAGACGTTGAGGTCGTTGATCCGGCCGCGGTTCGCCTCGAGGCTCGCGAGCGCGGCGGCCGCGACCGCGCGCACCGCCTCGACGTCCGTCACGTCGACCTCCTCACGTCCTCGATGTGGACCTCGACGCTCGCGACCTCGAGGCCCGTCAACCGCCCGACCTCGTACGCGATCCGCGAGCGCAGCGCGGCGCCGACCTCCGCGAGGTTGAGCCCGTACTCGACGACGACGTGGACGTCGATCTTCAGTCCGCCGCCGTCGGCTCCCGAGACCGCGATCCCCTGCGTGAGCCGGTCGCGCGAGAGGAGCTTCCCGACGGGGCCGCCGGTGCGCGGCGCCATCCCGACGATGCCGTACGACTCGGCCGTGACGCGGCCGACGATGTGCGCGATCGCGTCGCCCGAGATGCGGATCGAGCCGAGCGGCGAGGCGAGCGTGCGGGCGGCGTCCACGTCGTCGTTAGACGCGCGCTCGCCTGCGGCGGTTGCGCCGGAAGGCGCTAGACGGCCTTCTCGACCTTGCCGGCCTTGAGGCAGCGAGTGCAGACGTACGCCCGCTGCGGCGCGCCCTTGACGAGGATGCGGACGCGCTGGAGGTTCGGGTCGAAGCGCCGCTTCGTGGCGACCATCGAGTGGCTCCGGCTGTTCCCGAAGCCGGGCTTCTTGCCGCAGACGCTGCAGACCTTCGACATGACCGCGGGAGCATAGCCGAGCCGCCGCGGCCCCTGTGGACGAATCGGCACACCCGCGTCACGCAACCGGCACGGACGCGTGACCGCGCGCGTGACACGATCCCACCTCCCCACCCAAGGGTGGGGGGAGGGGCGCGACGCGGTGACCGTCGGGCGCGACGGCGACCCGCCGTCAGCCCTGCGAGGCAGCCGCGCGTCGCAGCTGCGCGAAGACGTCGGCCATCTCGAGGCCGCTGCGAACGGCGTCGGCGGCGCGCTCGATCCGCGCCTCCGCCTGCTCCACGGTCTCCACCGTCAGGACGCCGAACGACACCGGCACGCCCGTCTCGAGCGCAGCCAGCTGGAGACCGCTCGCCGCCTCGCCGGCGACGTAGTCGAAGTGCGGCGTCTCCCCGCGGACGACGCAGCCCAGCGCGACGATGCACGCGAACCGGCGCGTCTTCGCGAGGGCCATCGCCGCGAGCGGCAGCTCGAACGCGCCCGGCACCGGCATCACCGTCACCATCGCGGGCGGCACGCCCGCGTCCTCGAGCTCCTCGAGCGCGCGCTGGAGCAGCCGGTTCGTCACGTCGCCGTTGAAGCGGCTGACGACGATCCCGACGGTGCGCCGGCCGCCGCGCGCCTCGCCGCGGAGGACCGCGACGTCGTCCGGGACGTCGAGCTCGCCGGCCGCGTGCTCCTGCTCGTCGATCTCCGCCGGCCACGCGTCGTCGCCGTCGAGGCGCGCGCCGTCGCCGTCGCCGTCCCGCTCCTCGTCGGCGGCCTGCGGGGGCTCGTCGAACCGCAGCCGCTCCTCCTCGTCGACCTCCAGCCGCTCGAGCCGCTCCCGCCGCTCCCGCCGCTCGCTCACTCCGACTCCTCCTCGTAGCGCATGTCCTGGTGGTGCACCGGCCGGACGCCGAGCCGGTGGCCGAGCTTGTCCCGCTTCGTCTCGAGGTAGCGCCGGTTCTCGTCGTTCGCCGCTACCTCGATCGGCACCTGCTCGACGACGCGGAGGCCGAAGCCCTCGATCCCGGTCAGCTTCTTCGGGTTGTTCGTGAGGATCCGGATCGTCGTCAGGCCGAGGTCGGCGAGGATCTGGTTCCCGATCCCGTAGTCGCGCGCGTCGGCCGGGAACCCGAGCTCGAGGTTCGCCTCGACCGTGTCGAGCCCGCCCTCCTGCAGCTCGTACGCCTTCAGCTTCTCGAGGAGGCCGATCCCGCGGCCCTCCTGGGCCATGTACAGGAGCACGCCGCGCTCCTCGGAGGCGATCCGCGTCAGCGCCAGCTCGAGCTGCTCGCCGCAGTCGCAGCGGAGCGAGTGGAAGACGTCGCCGGTGAGGCACTCCGAGTGGACGCGCACGAGCACGTCCTCCTCCCCCGCGACCTCGCCCTTCACGAGCGCGACGTGCGGCTTGCCCGTCAGCACCTCGCGGAACGCGACCGCCGTGAACTCGCCGTACGCGGTCGGGAGCCGGATCGTGGTCGTGCGCTCGACGAGCTTCTCCGTCCGCCGCCGGTACTCGACGAGGTCCGCGACGGTGACGAGCTTGATCCCGTGCCGCTCGCAGTACGGGATCAGGTCGGCGACGCGCGCCATCGTCCCGTCCTCGTTCATCACCTCGCAGACGACGCCCGCGGGCATCAGGCCGGCGAGGCGCGCGAGGTCGACGGCCGCCTCCGTCTGCCCGGCGCGCTGGAGCACGCCGCCGGGGCGGGCGCGCAGCGGGAAGACGTGTCCGGGCTGGACGAGGTCGTTCGCGCCCTTGCTGGGGTCGATCGCGACCTGGATCGTGCGCGCGCGGTCGTGCGCGGAGATGCCGGTGCTGACGCCCTCGCGCGCCTCGATCGCGACGGTGAACGCGGTGCCGAACGGCGTCTCGTTGCGGTCGGTCATCGGGCGCAGCTGCAGCTCGTCGCACCGCTCCGGCGTCAGGCAGAGGCAGATGAGCCCGCGCCCGTGCGTCGCCATGAAGTTGATCGCCTCGGGCGTCGCGAACTGCGCCGCGATCGTCAGGTCGCCCTCGTTCTCGCGGTCCTCGTCGTCGACGACCACGAGGAACTTCCCCTGCCGGAAGTCCTCGAGCGCCTCCTCGATCGTCGCGAACGGGCTCGTGCGCGGCTGGGCCGTCGCCTGGCTCATCGACGTGATCCTAGCCGCGGCGCCGGGGCGGGCTCAGCGGCGGACGAGGCGCTCGACGTACTTCGCGAGGACGTCCGCCTCGAGGTTCACCTCCGCGCCCGGCCGGAGCGCGCCCAGGGTCGTCTCCGCGAGCGTGTGCGGGACGAGCGCGACCGCGAACGCGTCCTCGGCGAGCTCCGCGACCGTGAGCGAGACGCCCTCGACGGCGATCGACCCCTTCTCGACGCAGTAGCGGAGCACCTCCGGCGGCGCCTCGATCCAGAGCCGTGCGCCCTCGCCCTCGCGGTCGGCCGAGCGGACGCGCCCGACGCCGTCCACGTGCCCCTGGACGTAGTGGCCGCCGAGCGGCTCGCCCGCCCGCAGCGCCGGCTCCACGTTCAC
>DATLFU010000012.1:0-51724 GCA_035540835.1 Gaiellaceae bacterium | reverse complement strand
GGCGGGGGCGGCGGAGGAGGCGGCGGCGGCGCCTGGTAGACGAGTCTCGACGAGCGTCTTGCGGCTGCTGAAGCGGATCGAGCGCGGTCGGCCGCTCCGTCAGCAGGCGGATCGGCGCGAGAGCTCGTAGAGCGCGACCGTCCCCGCCATCGCGACGTTCAGCGACTCCGCGTCGCCGGACTGCGGAATCGTCGCGAGCGCGTCGCACCCCCCGAGGACGTCGTCGGGCAGGCCCTCGCGCTCCGCGCCGAGGACGAAGGTGACGCGGTGCCCGAGCTCGAGGTCGTGGAGCGGCGTGCCGCCGCGGGCGACGAGCGCGACGCGCGGACGCGGCGCCTCGTCGAAGCGGGCGACCGGCACGCGGAAGGCCGCCCCCGCCGACGCGCGCAGCGCCTTCGGGCTCGTCGCGTCGGCGCACCCCGCCGAGAGCGCGACGCCCGCGCCGAACGCGTCCGCCGCGCGCAGGAGCGTCCCGACGTTGCCCGGATCGCCCACGCGCCAGAGCGCGAGCGTCGCGTCGCGGCAACCGGTCTGGAGCCGGTCCCGGCGGAAGACGGCGACGACGCGCGGCGGATGGCCGAGCGACGAGACCTCCGCGAGGAGCCGCGGGTCGACGCGCTCGGCGTCGCGCAGCCGCTCCTCGAGCGCCGGGCGCTCCGCGTCGACGAGCGCGAGCACCGGGTCGAGCCCCGCGTCGAGCGCGGCGGCGACGAGGTCCTCTCCTTCCGCGACGAAGAGCCCCTCGCGCCCGCGGCGGCGCCGCGACCGCAGCCCGCGCACGAGCCGCAGCCGCTGGTTCGCCGCGGAGGTGATCAGGCCGCGGTCTGCTGCTCGGCCGGCGCGTTCTCGAGCGCCGACTTCGCCTGCTGCGCGACCGCCGCGAACGCGGCCGGGTCGTTCGCCGCGAGGTCGGCGAGGATCTTGCGGTCGAGCTCGATCCCCGCGGCGCGGCAGCCGGCGACGAACTGGTTGTACGAGAGCCCGTTCGCCCGCGCCGCCGCGTTGATCCGCGTGATCCAGAGGCGGCGGAACGTCCGCTTCTTCGCCTTCCGGTCGCGGTACGCGTAGACGAGCGACTTGTCGACCTGCTCCTTCGCGTACCGGTAGGTCTTGCTCTTGAGGCCCCAGTACCCCTTCGCCTGCTCGAGGACCTTGCGGCGCTTCTTGCGCGCGTGGACGGATCGCTTCACTCGCGGCACGGCTAGCGCCTCCCCAGCTGCTTCTCGATGTTGCGTGCGTCGCTCGGCGCGACCGCGAAGTCCTTACCGAACCTCCGCTTTCGCTTCGGCGACTTCTTCCCGAGGTTGTGGCTCTGCATCGCCTTGCGGCGCAGGAGCTTCCCCGTCCCGGTCACCTTGAACTTCTTCTTCGCCCCGCTTGACGTCTTCTGCTTCGGCATCTGGCTTGCTCACTCCCGCGTTCTTCGTCGGCCCCAGCACCATCACCATGTTCCGCCCGTCCTGAAGCGGCGGAGACTCGACCTGCCCGAGCTCCTTCACGTCCTCCGCGAGCCGCATCAGGAGGTCTCGGCCGCGTTCGGGGTGCTGCTGCTCGCGCCCCCTGAACATGATCGTGACCTTGACCTTCGCGCGCTGGTTGAGGAACCGGACGACATGGCCCTTCTTGGTCTCGTAGTCGTGGACTCCGATCTTCGGCCTGAGCTTGATCTCCTTGACGTTGACCTGGGACTGGTGCTTGCGGGCGAGCTTCGCCTTCTGCTCCTGCTCGTACTTGTACTTCCCGTAGTCCATGACCCGGGCGACGGGCGGATCCGCGGCAGCGGCCACCTCCACCAGGTCGAGGTTCTTCGAGTACGCGTACTCGCGCGCTTCGTCCGAGGTCTTGATCCCGAGCTGCGTCCCGTCCTCGTCGATGAGCCGGACGCGCGGGACGCGGATGTTCTCGTTGATCCGGTCCTGCTTCACCGGCCGGACGGGCTCGACGAACCGCCGCGGCCTCAAAGGATCGTCACCAAGCTCGCACTTCCTCCTCCGTCAACGACAAGACCGCTGCAAGCAGCGGCCCGAGACCCCTCGTCTGCACGACTCGGTTGAACCCCCGACGGGCGTCGCGGCCCCGGAGGTGAGGGAACGGTCCCTGCTTGCAACGGTCAGAGCGTAGCAAGTTCGGCGACGAAGTCCACGAGGCTCCGCTGGTACTGCTCGCCGCCGCGGTCGCGGATCGACAGCGACGCCGCCGACTCGCGGTCGCCGTAGACGACGACCTTCGGGACCTTCTCCAGCTCCGCGTCCCGGATCCTCCTGCCGACGGTCTCGTCCCGCTCGTCGACGTCGACGCGGAAGCCCGCCCGCGAGAGCCCGCTCGCGATCTCCCGCACCGCCTCGCGGTGGTGCTCGCCGACCGGCAGCAGGCGCACCTGCACCGGCGCGAGCCAGAAGGGGAACGCGCCGCCGTAGTGCTCGATCAGGATGCCGATGAACCGCTCGAGCGAGCCGAAAAGCGCGCGGTGGATGACGTACGGCACGTGCTCCCGGTTGTCCGGGCCCATGTACGTGCAGCCGAGCCGCTCCGGCTGCTGCCCGTCGAGCTGGATCGTCCCCATCTGCCACGCGCGCCCCATCGCGTCGTCCATGAAGAGGTCGATCTTCGGGCCGTAGAACGCCCCTTCCCCCTCCGCGACGCGGTACGGGATCCCCTGCCGCTCGACGGCGTCGCGGAGGATCGCCTCGGTGCGATCCCACTGCTCGTCGGTGCCGAGCTTGTTCTCGGGCCGGGTCGCGAGCTCCGCGTGGGCGAGCTCGCGGACGCCGAAGCGGTCGTACAGGAAGCCGACGTAGTCGAACATCTCGTCGATCTCGGCCTGGATCTGGTCCTCGGTGCAGAAGACGTGCGCGTCGTCCTGGCTGAACTGCCGCGCGCGCGTGAGCCCGTGGAGCGAGCCGGTGGGCTCGTCCCGGTGCAGCACCGCCGCCTCGGCGAACCGGAGCGGAAGCTCCTTGTAGCTGCGCAGCCGGCTCGCGAACAGGAGCATGTGGCCCGGGCAGTTCATCGGCTTGAGGCCGTACGCGGACTCGCCGTAGGGGACGAGGAAGAGGTTGTCGCGGTACTTGTCCCAGTGGCCGGACCGCTTCCAGAGCTCGACGTCCCACATCAGCGGCGTCTTCACCTCGAGGTAGCCGCGCTTCGCGTTCTCGGCGCGGCGGAGGTCCTCGAGCGCGTTCCAGAGCGCCATTCCCTTCGGGTGCCAGAGCGCGGCGCCGGGCGAGACCTCCTCGAAGTGGAACAGGTCGAACTGCGGCCCGAGACGCCGGTGGTCCCGCTGCTTCGCCTGCTCGAGGCGCTGGAGGTGCGCCTCGAGGTCCTCCTGCGAGTAGAACGCGGTGCCGTAGATCCGCGTCAGCTGCGTGTTGCGCTCGTCGCCACGCCAGTACGCGCCCGCGAGCCCCGTCAGCTTCAGCGCCTTGATCGGCCGCGAGTCCTGGAGGTGCGGCCCCTTGCAGAGGTCGGTGAAGTCGCCCTGCGTGTAGAAGGAGATCGGCCCCTCCGCCGTCTCGACGAGCTCGACCTTGTACGGCTCGTCCTCGGCGCGGAACCGCTCGACCGCCTCCTGCGCCGACACCTCCTGACGCGTCCACTCGCGGCCCTCGGCGAGCGCGCGGCGGATCTCCTCCTCGATCCGCTCGAGGTCCTCCTCGCGGATCGGCTCCGGGAACTCGAAGTCGTAGTAGAAGCCGTTGTCGACCGGCGGGCCGATCGCGATCCGGACGCCCGGGTAGAGCCGCCGGACCGCCTCCGCGAGCAGGTGCGCGGACGAGTGGCGGAGGACGGCGAGCGCGTCGGCGTCCTGCCGGTCGCGCGTCGTCAGGATCTGGATCTGCTGCCCGTCGTGGAGCGGCAGCCGCAGGTCCTGGACGGCGCCGTTCGAGCGGACGAGGACGGCCTGCTCGGCCAGCTTCGGGCCGATCGCGCGGGCCGCGTCGAGGCCGGTCGCGCCGTCCGGAAGTTCCAGTTCGCTCCCGTCGGGAAGGACGACCTTCATGAGCGAACAGGATACGCACCCCCGCGAGGACGACCGGAACGACGAGATCGACGAGTCGCCGGTGCCGGATCCGACCGCGAAGGAGACCGACGCGGCGGACGACCCGGGCGCGGACTAGCGGCTATCCGTCGTCGCTCGCCGCGGCGCGGACCTCGCCCCAGCTCGGATCCCACTCGACCGTCGAGGTGGGCTCCGGCCACGCGAGCGGCTCGAGGCGCGCCGTCGCCGGCCGCATGAACCGGCCCCAGATCGCCGCCGGGAAGGTGCCGCCGGCGACGCGGATCCCGCGCACGTCGGTCATCGGGATCAGCCGGTTCGGGTACCCCACCCACACGGCCGTCGCGAGCTGCGGGACGTACCCGACGAACCACGCGTCGCCGTAGTCGTCGGTCGTCCCGGTCTTGCCCGCGGCGGGCCTGCCCGGGATCTGCGCCCGCGTCCCCGTGCCGCGCTCGACGTTCTGCTCGAGCACGTTCGTCACGTGGTACGCGACGGCGTCGGGGAGGACGCGGCGCCCCGGCCGCGGCCCCCACACGTCCTCGTCGGTCGCGCCGTCGGCGCGCTCGACGCGCCGGATGGCGAACGGCTCGTGGTAGACGCCTCCGGCGGCGAGCGTCGCGTACGCCGACGCCATCTCGAGCACGCTCAGGTCGTTCGCGCCGAGGCCGATGGACGGGACGGCCGCGAGCGGCGACGTGACGCCGAGCGCCTTCGCCGTCCGCGCGACGCTCGCGGGGCCGAGGTCGAGCGTCATCTTTGCGTAGACGACGTTGTCGGACGCGAGGGTCGCCTGGACGAGGTTCACGGGCCCGAGATACCGGCCGGTGTACGTCTTCGGCTCCCACGGCTCCTGCCCGTGCGGCATCGGGTGGCTGAAGGGCTCGGAGACGTAGGTCGTCGTGTACGGGTGCATGCCGCGGCGGATCGCCTCCGCCAGGACGAACGTCTTGAACGAGGAGCCCGTCTGGCGGCGTCCCTGCACCGCGAGGTTGAACTCGGGGCGTGCTCCCGGGACGAGCGACGTCATCGTGCGGATGGCGCCGTTCCGCGGGTCGATCGCGATCACGGCCGCCGCCGGATCGCCCTGCTTCCCCAGCTCCTGCGCGATCGCGCGGCGGGCGAGCTGCTGGTAGCGCGGGAGCACGGTCGTGTACACGCGGAGTCCGCCCTGGCGCACCGTCTCCTCCCCGTAGCGGCGAGCGAGCTCCTGCCGCACGTAGGAGAAGAAGTACGGCTCGCGCCGCGTCGTGAACAGCTGGCCGCGTCGGAGGTTCAGCGGCAGCTCGGCGAGCTGCTCGTACGCGCTCGGCGGGATCGCGCCGGTCTCGAGCATCGCGCGGAGCACCTCGTTCCGCCGCGCCGTCGCGAGCTCGGGGTTGCGGAACGGGTCGTACCGCGACGGCGCGCGGATCAGCCCCACCAGCAGCGCGGCCTGCGCGGGGCCGAGCTGCGACGCGCGGCGCGAGAAGTACGTCTGCGCCGCCGCCTCGGCCCCGTACGCGTGGTTCCCGAAGTAGACGCGGTTCAGGTACTCCTGCAGGATCCGGTCCTTCGACCAGCGTTCCTCGAGCTGGATCGCCAGGCACGCCTCGACGCGCTTGCGCTCGAGCGACGTCTCGCGGGCGAGGTAGAGGCTGAGCACGAGCTGCTGCGTGATCGTCGACCCGCCCTCGACGATGCGCCGCTCCTCGAGGTTGCGCCACGCGGCGCGCGCGATCGCGCGGTAGTCGATCCCGTCGTGCTCGTGGAAGCGCCGGTCCTCCATCGCGACCGTCGCCTGCCGCAGCCACGGCGACATCTGGTCGAGCGAGACGGACTGCCGGTAGGTGTTCGAGCGGATCGCGCCCAGGAACGTGTCATCGACGGCGTAGACGTACGACGTCTCGCCGAGCGGCCTCACCTCCTCCGCGTCGAGGTCGCAGATCTCCGGCAGCGCGCGCAGCTCCGAGTGCGCGACCGCCGCCACCGACGCGAACGCGGCGAGCACCGCCGCGAGCAGGAGCGCGCCGATCCCGAGCAGCACGAGCCACACGCGGGTGCCGCGGTTCCGCCGGCGGCGACGGCGCAGCCGCGGCGGCGGCGTCGGCAGCCCGCGCACGCTCTCGCCGCGGCGCAGATACGACTTTCGACGTGGACTCATCGTGTAGCGATACAACGGACGCGGCGCGCGCGCGGACACGCGGGAACCGTCGGCGTGCAGCCGTTTCGAGTCGTCGGGACGCGGGGAAGCACCCGTGGACACGATCTCGAGGGGGTTCAATGCACCACGACAAGCACGTTCGCGACGTGATGAGCTCGAACCCGCGGACGGTCGAGCCGTCTGCGACGGTGGTCGAGGCCGCGCGCGCGATGAAGGACGAGGACGTCGGCCCGCTCCCGATCGCCGAGGGCGACCGGCTCGTCGGCATCCTCACCGATCGCGACATCGCCATCCGCGTGGTCGCGGAGGGCAAGGATCCGCAGTCCACGACCGTCGAGGAGATCGCCTCGCGCGACCTCGTGACGATCGACCCTGAGCAGGGCCTCGACGAGGCGATGCGGCTGATGGCGCAGCACCAGGTCCGCCGGCTGCCGGTGTGCGAGGAGGACGGCCGCCTCGTCGGCATCGTCGCGCAGGCCGACGTCGCCCGCGTCTCGCACGACGAGCGCACGGGCGAGGTCGTCGAGCAGATCTCGCAGCCGTAGCGTCTGCGGTAGGCGGGGCAGAACGGAGAAGGGCCGGCATGTGCCGGCCCTTCTCGCGTCGTTCGGCGCGGCGCGGCGCTACTGCGCCTTGCCGCTGACGAGCGTCCGTGCGAGCACGATCGTCCCCTGCGTGTACGCGACCTCGCCGAGGTAGCGCGTACCGGGCGTGAGCCCGCTGCCGGTCAGCGTGACCGCGTGGTCCTGCCCCGGCGTCGTCACGACGGACGACGGCGAGACGGTGCCCTGGCCGTCCGCGGTGAGCGTCCACCCGAAGAGCGTGAACTCCGCGTCGGGGCCGTCGGTCTGCCACGCGTGCACGTAGACCGTGTACGTCGCCGCGCCGGCGGTGTTCCGGTGGGTGACGAACTCCCGCGACGAGGGGCTGCCGCTCGAGGAGACGAGCGTCGTGCCGCGGTACAGGTACAGGTCGAGGTCGTCGTTCCCGTCCGTGTCCTCGTCGAACAGGTCGAAGCGGACGAGGCTGTTGTTCGGGACGCTGATCGACTTCGACCACGTGCCCGGGCCGCCCACGACGAACGTATTCGACGGATCGTCCGCGATCGTGGCCTGGTCCGTGTCCGCGGCCTGCAGCCCCGTCTTGCTCAGGTTGATCGTTCCGGAGACGCCGCTGCGGATCGACCACGACGCGTTGTTGTCGGAGCCGAGCGAGACGGCCGCCGGGGCGGCGATAGCCACCGGGCGGATCACGATCGGGATCCGGACGGCGTTCCCGCCCGCGGTGGGCGTCAGCGTCAGGTGGCCGGTCTGCCACTTGTTCAGCTGAGCCGACTGGTTCGTGAACGTCATCGACAGCGTCTGCGACGCACCCGCGGCGATCGTGAACATGCCGTGGTCGATCGTCGCGTTGATCCCGGGGAGACCCGAGAACGCGGCCGTGTACGCCTGCGCCGAGCCCGACACGTTCGTCACCGTCCGCTCGACGGTCCGCGCCCCCGGCATCGCGCCGATGGCGATCGACGCCCCGTTCAGGTCGGTCGGGTGGAGCGGGTTGGTGCAGGCCGCCTGGCCGGCGCCGCAGATGTAGCGGCTCCAGTCGGCTGGGCCGTGCTCGAACACGAGCCCCGGGTTGGCCGCGAGCGTCGGGCGGGTGTGGCCCGCGCCCTCGGCGAACGTCCGCCGCGCCTCGGAGGAAGCGGCGTTGTTGTCCGTGAAGCTGCCGAGGATGCTGTAGCCGGTCGTCATCAGCGCCGACTTGATCGTCATCGGCGACCAGCCCGGATGCCGGTGCTTGAGCAGCGCCGCCATCCCGGCGACGTGCGGGCTCGACATCGACGTGCCGCTGATGATGTTGAAGAGCTCGAACGACGCCGGCGAGTACCCGGCGAGGATGTCGACGCCCGGTGCGATCACGTCCGGCTTGAGCAGGTTCTGCTGCGCGCCGGCCTGCGGCCCGCGCGAGGAGAACGCCGCGACGAACGGGGCGGCGTTCGGAGCGGTCGAGCCCTGGCTGAGCGTGGCGGTCGCACCTTCCGTCTGCGCGTACGCCTGGACCGGCGTGAGCGCGTCGTTCTGCAGGTGCACCGTCGGGAGCGTGTGCACGTCCCCGTTCAGCGAGTTCGGCGTCACGTTGATGATGATCGCGCCGACGCCGCCGGCCTCCTTGACCGCGGCGCTCTTGTCGACGCGGGCGTTGAGAGGTGCCGCGCCGCCGCGCTCGCACACGACGATCTTGCCCGCCACCTTGGCGGGGTCGAGCTGGGCCTGACCGCCGGTGGTCGGCTCCTGCGTCGAGAAGCACTGCCGGAGCAGGTTCGGGTTCGCCGTCGGCAGACCCGCGTCCTGCGCCCGGATCAGCGGCGCCGGCCCGACAGTCGACGAGATCAGCGAGACGCCGTTGTAGACCTGCCCGTTGCCGAGCGTGACGACGCCATTCGCCGGCCGCGGATGCGTGCCGGCGGCGACGGTCGTCACCCACGGCATCACGTGCGCGACCGTGCTGTCGCCCGGGCCGCTGTTGCCGGCCGACATGGAGACGAACACGCCCGCCTCCGCGGCACGCCGCGTCGCGTCGGGGACGAACCCGGTGAGCGCGGAGGTGGAGCCGCTGATCGAGAAGTTGATCACGTCGACGCCGTCGGCGACCGCCGCGTCGAACGCGGCCGCGCTGTCCGGCGAGAAGCAGCTCGGCCAGCAGACCTTGTACGCGGCGAGGCGCGCGCGCGGGGCGATCCCGCTGATCTTGTCGAAGCCCGTCAGCGAGCCGGTCGGGGTGATGCCGTGGTTGCCGGCCGCCGTGGTGCCGACGTGCGTCCCGTGACCGTTCAGGTCGCGCGGCGAGCGGAAGTCCGGCGCCGTGACCGGCCCGAGCACGGCCTCGCGTGTCTCGAGGAAGAACCGAGCGCCGACGAGCTTGTTGTTGCACAGGTTCGCGTCCCACGAGCCGTCGGTGACGGTCTCCGCGGACGCGCACTTGCCCTTCCAGCGGTTGCCCGGAAGCGGCTTGTACATGACCTTGCCGTTGATCCGGTCGCTGACGCTCGGGTGCTCGGGCCAGATGCCGGTGTCGATGATCCCGACGACGATGCCCTCGCCCGCGCCGGTCGCGTTCGAGGCGTTCGAGCCGCTCTGCGGGCCGCCGAGTTGCGCCCACAGCCCGGTCGGACCGGTGAGACCGAGGAAGTCCGGCGTCGTGACGGTGTCGGGGTAGTACTCCTCCGCCTCCTCGATCGACGTGACCTCGGGCAGCTTCTCCAGCGCCGCGGCCTGCGCGTCGCTGAGCTGGGCCGCGAACCCGTTGAGGACGTAGTTGTAGTCGTAGAGCTTGTTTGCCCCGCCGACGCGTGCGAGGACGGCGTCGTGGCGCGCGTTCAGGTGCGCGACGTAGCGCTGGACGTTCGCGTCCTGCGGGTCGATCTTCTCGCCCTTCGCGGGCTTCGTCGCCGGGATGCCGGCCACTCCGCCTTCGTACGAGACGGCGGGCTCGCCCGCCAGCTGGACGATGTAGACCTTCGCGGCCGCCGAGCCCGTCGTGCGGGCCGGACTGCCCTGCGCCGCGGCTGTGACGATCACGCTCGCGAGACACGCGATCGCCAGCGCGAGGCGCCAGTTTCGATCCGACATTCGGTTCCCCTCTCCCTTGTTCATGGGCCGTTGGCCCACCTACTGCTCCGGTGGAGCGGGCCGATTCTCCTCTGATATCGCTTCCTCGTCAAGGAGGCGGCGCGGCGGACGAGCGAAGGGGCCGGCTCGCGCCGGCCCCTCCTCTCGCTGCCGCTCGTGCTCAGCGGCCGGGCGTCGTGATCGCGAGCGTCTCGGCCCGCTTGCCCTTCTGGTTGAAGTGGTGCAGGAGCAGGACGCCCTGCGACCCGTTCGCCGCGTAGTTCGCGGCGTTGTACGTCACGCCGATCTTCGTCCCGTCGACCGCCGGGTACATGTTGCGCCCACCGAGACCGTCAGCGAACGCGAGACCCGGCTTCGCGTGGTCGTACGTGAGCCACGGCGTCGTCTCGATCGTGCCCCAGAACCGGCTGAAGCCGACGACGCGGTACTTGAACGACGTCTGGCCGGCCGGCAGGCCGATCGAGGCGATCGGGATCGGCAGGATCATCACGTTCGTGTCGAACGGCGCCGTGTTCACGTTCGAGTTGAAGATGTTCGTGAACCCGGTCACCGCCAGCGTGTTCGGGGCCGCCGGAAGGTTCTGCCCAGCGACGACGAACACGTCCGTATCCGTGAAGCGGGTGTTGAACGCGTGCCAGTCCGCGACCCCGTCGCCGTTGCGGTCGACCTGGATCGTGATCTGGTTGTCGGTCGCCGCCGTCGCCCAGTCGCCGTGCGTGGAGACGCCGAAGTGGAGCACCCCGGCCTTCGTCGCGACGCCGACATGCTGGATGTCGCCGTTCCGGGCGAGCGGCGAGACGCCGGTGCCGAGCGCGGCGAGCCCGCTCGTGTGCTGGAGCTCGAAGGCGCTGACCTTCGAGAGGTAGCCGAGCGGCTCGGCGCCCGTGTCGACGCCCGCGCCGGCGATCGTGATCGTCGCCTGGCCGCCGCTGTTCGGCGGGACCACCAGCGCCGACGGCGCCGCCTTCGTGGTCGAGGCGGGGCGGGCGGACGCGTAGACGGGCACGCGCAGGGCCGGGCCGCTCGACGGCGTCACGACCACGTTCCCGCTCGCCTCGCTCAGCCAGTGCCGCGGGTTGCCCGCCTGGCTGCCGGCGACGGACGCGTCGCGCGTGTTCTGCATCGCCGAGGCGTCCGCGTTCAGCTGCACGCGGAACGTCGCGCTCCCGCCGGCGGGCACGCTCAGCGAGGTCCCGTCGGGGAACGAGTACGAGACGCCGGGGATGCTCGTCAGCGCGTCGTAGGCGATCGAGTACGCCTGCGCCGACGACCCGAAGTTGACGACGCGGATCGTCCGCGTGGCGCTGTACGTCCCCGCCACCTCGACGGAGCCGAACGAGACGCTGACGGAGCCGGAGCCGTCCGCGTTGTAGGCGATCGAGCTGGACCCGAGCGCCGTCGCGACGTTCACGCGGCCCGAGCCGACGCGGCCGACGCCGATGCGGTCGCCGCTCTGGCCGAACTCCGTCCAGATGTCGTGCCCGGCCGTGTTCATCGCGAGTGCCTTGAGCTGCTCGCCCGTCCACGTCGGGTTCGCCTGCTTCAGCAGCGCCATGACGCCCGCCACGTGCGGGGCCGCCATCGACGTGCCGTTCAGGCTGCGGCCCTCGGTCAGTGTCCAGACGTTCGGCGACCAGATCGTCTGCCCGGGGGCCGCGAGGTCAGGCTTCAGCGCCGTGTCGCGGGAGCGCGGGCCTCGCGAGCTGAAGCTCGAGAGCGTGTCGTTCATCCCCTCGAGGACGCTGTCGCCGCGCACGAGCGTGCTGAGCGTGACGTTCAGCGACGAGATCTCGCCGGCGGTGAGCTGGCTCATCAGCGCCGCCTTCACGAGGCTCGTCGTGTACATCGCGGGCGTCGTCGCGTTTCCTGCGATCGCCGTGTCGAGGAACGGGACGCTGTCGGCCATGATCATCCCAGCAGCGCCGGCCGCGGTGGCGTTGTTCGCCCGGACGGCAGAACCGCACGGGAAGGTCGCGTCGCCGTCCTTCTTCCAGTCGACGAGGACGATGCGGCCCTTGATGTTCGCCGCATCGGCGCCGGTCCACGCCGAGCAGCCGTACTGGTTCGTCGCCGGGTAGTACACGTTGCCGCTCACCTGCGGCGTCGCGCCCCAGTTGAAGTTGACGGAGCGGGAGCCGATGTACGTCCCGGCGATCGGCGAATCCGCGGGAGCGATGATCGCGTCCGCCCGCTCGGCGGCGTCACGCGACGAGGCGACCGAGATGGCGCGCGTCGCGCTCGCGGGGCTGCCGGTGACGTAGTAGACGTCGCCGCTGTTCCCGGCCGACGCCACGACGATGACGCCGAGCGCAGCCGCGTTGTTGCTGGCGACCGCCGACGGGTCGTCCGGCGTGCCGTACGGCGAGCCGAGCGACATGTTGATCACGTCGACCGCGTCGGAGGGGTCGCCGTCCCGGTTCGGGTCGGTCGCCCACTCGATCGCGGCCGCGGTCAGCGCCGTGCTGCCGGTGCAGCCGAAGACGCGGAGCGCGTAGATGCCGGCTTCCGGCGCGACGCCCGGGCCGATCCGCATCGCCACGGTGTCGAGGTCCGCGTCGTAGGGGCCGGTGTAGGTGCTGCCGTCGGCGTTGACGCCGGTGCCCGCAGAGGTGCCGGCCACGTGCGTACCGTGCCCGTTGCAGTCCATCGGGTTCGGGTCGGGCCGCGGGATGAGCGCCGCGCCCGTGCCGCCCGCGTTGTAGTTGTCGCCGGCGAGGTCGAAGCCGCCGACGACCTTGGCGTTCGGGTAGATCTGCTGCCCGGTCGCGCCGATCACGGCGAAGCCGGCGGGATTGTCGTTCGGCCACGCCGGGTTCGCGGCCGCGCTGCGCGCGATCATCAGGTCGGCACTCGAGCCGGAGCCGGCGAAGCCGGTGTGCACGTAGTCCACGCCGGTGTCGATCACGGCGATCGAGAGGCCGGCGCCGGTCTTGCCGAACGCCTCCCACGCCTGTGCGCCGCCGATGAACGGGACGCTGTAGTGGTTGTCCAGCTCGACGAGTGGGATCTGGTGGACCGCCTTCACGCCGGGCAGAGCCGCGAGCTCCGCCGCGGCGCCCGGCTCCGCCTGGACCGCGACGCCGTTGTACGTCGTCTGGACGTCGAAGAGCGGCGTCGCCGCGATGCCCTTGCTCTGGATCGCGGCCTTGACGTCCGCCTGCGCCTGGTCGTTCGCCGCCTTGCGCTGCTTCGCCGCCTGGCCGGCCTGCGCCTTCGAGGCGCCGCGGCCGCGGGCCTCCGCGTACACGACCGCGGACGGCTCGCCGGCGAGCTCGATCATCAGCGGACCCGTGGTCTGGTTGAGCGTCTCCAGCTCGCCACCCGGCTGGACGGCCGTGGGATCCGCCCCGCCGGACCCGACCGCCGAGGCACTCAGCGCGAGTGCCGCGGCGGACGCCAGGGCGACGCCGAAGCGCATTCGCCTCATCCTCATGTGTCGTCTCCCCTTCGAAGTTGCCTGACGGACTGCGAGACCGCACATGGGCCGCCCAGGGGCGGTGACCCGTGCGGATCCCTCTCCCTGAACCACGAACTGCGGCGACATTTTCGACTGATATGGAGCCTCGTCAAGGGTGGACGCGCTTGCGGCAGGGTTCCGTCGGCGCGCGTCTCGGCTAGCCTCTGGGTCTCGGTCTCGCCGGCGCCGACGCCGACGGGTGACCGGCTCGTATGACTGCCCCGGAGCTCACCCTCACCGGTGTCGGACGCCTCGTCCTCGGAGTCGTGCTCGTCGCGGCCGCCGCAGGGAAGCTGCGCGCGCGCGACCGCGCGGCGGCGGGCGTCGCCGCCGTCGGGGTGCCGCCCGGCGCGGCGCGGCCGCTCGCGGTCGCGCTGGCGCTCGTCGAGGCGGCGCTCGGACTGCTCGTCCTGCTCGGCGTCGCGCTGAGGCCGGCCGCCGTCGGGGCGGCGGCCCTCGGCCTCCTGTTCGCAACGGCGCTGCTCCTCGCGCGCGCGCGCGGGAAGCGGCGCGTCCCGTGCGGCTGCTTCGGGGGGGCGCGCGAGCGGCCGATCTGGCTGCTGGCGGGGCGCGCGCTCGGTCTCGCCGCACTCGGAGCGGGCGTCGCGGCCGGCGACCGGCTGCCGGAGCCGTCTGCGCAGGCGCTCCTCGCGGCGGCGGTCGTGGTGCTCGCGCTGGCGGTCGCCGCGCTCGCGGCGCTCGTGCTCGCGCTCTACCGGCAGGTCGGCGTGCTGACGCTCCGGCTCGCCCCGCAGGGCGCGCTCGAGATCGACGAGGAGGGGCCCGCCGTCGGCGCGGACGCGCCGCCGCTCGCCGGGCTCGAGCGGCGCGGCTCGGCGCTCGTCCTCTTCTCGTCGCCCACGTGCCGCCTCTGCCACGCCCTCCTCCCCGCGGCGCGCGCGCTCGCCGGCGAGGGACTGGCGGTGCGCGTCGCCGACGAGGACGCCGAGCCGGAGACGTTCCGGCGCTGGAACGTCCCGGGAACGCCGTTCGCGGTGCACGTCGTCGACGGGCGCGTCGCGGCGAAGGGCCTCGTCAACACGCTCGAGCAGCTCGAGAGCGTCGTCGCCACCGGCTACGCGAGGGTCGGGCGTGCTGCCTGAGGTCGACCGCGCCGCGGACGGGCTCGCGCGCGGGCTCGCATCGCGGATGACGCGGCGCTCGGCGCTGGGGCGGCTCGGCGCGTGGATGCTCGCGCTCACCGGAGGATCGGTCGTCGCGGCCGCCGCGCGCACGGAGGAGGCGGAGGCGTTCCACTTCTGCGGCCACATCTGGACGACCGGCTCCTGCCCGACGCCGTACCACCTGCCGCGGATCGACCGCCACGGGCTGCCGCTGCGCCCGGCCGACGGGAAGCCGATCGACAACCTCGGCCGGCTCGTCGACGCGAACGGCTTTCCCGTCGACGAGCGAGGGCAGCGGCTCGTCGACCCCGACGGCCGACCGCTCGAGCGCGCCCCCCGCTCGCGGATCTGCGAGGACTGGGTGCCGGAGCAGTTCCGCATCGAGGCCGTGACGCAGGGCGCGTGGTACCGGTGCTGCAACGGGCAGATCCGCAAGCTCGTCGACTGCTGCTCGCGGCACCGGACGCGGATCAACGGCGACCGCGCGCTGAAGGGCTACTGCTACGCGGGGCGGTACGTGTTCTGCGTCATGTACTACGAGACGGGGGTGCGATGCTGATCGAGGCCGGAGTCTGCGCTGCTGCGCTGCTCGCCGGGGTCTCGGGCGCCTGGTCGCCCTGAGGGCTCTCGATGATCGAGTCGTTCACTCCCGCCGGGTGCGGGAGCCGTCGCCGCCGCCGTCTCGCCCTCGCCCTCTTCACCGTGGGCGCGCTCGCCGCTGCCGCCGCGCTCGGGGCGCTGCTCGGCGCGCTCGGCGCGCTCCTCCCGGGCGCGCGCTGGCCGCTCCTGGCGGTGGCGGTGCTCGCGCTCGCGGCGGCGGCGCGCGAGGCTGGCATCCTGCCGCTGCCGCTGCCGCAGATGCGCGGACAGGTGCCGGACACGTGGCGCGGGACGCTGCCCCTGCCGGCGTGGTCGTTCGGCTACGGCGCCGGCCTCGGAGCGGGGCTCTTCACCTACCAGCCGGTCGCGACCTTCTGGGTCGCGTGCGCCGGCGCCGTCGCGCTCGGGCGGCCGCTCGTCGCCGCCGCGTGCTTCGCGCTCTACGGCGCCGGTCGCGCGCTGATGGTCGTGGTGCCGTCGCGTGGGCCGGATCCGGCGGCGCGCGCGGAGCGGCTGGCCGGCCGGGCGCTGTCCGTGAAGCGGCTGAACGCGGCGGTGCTCACCGCGCTCGGCGCGCTCCTCCTGCTCGTCCCCGCGCCGGGCGCCGAGGCGACGACGCTCGCGCTCGGCGACGGTCGGCAGCTCGACCCCTCCGTCTCGGGCGGCGTCCTCGCGTACACCCAGCGCGACGCCGCCGGCGTCCGCGTCGTCGTCCGGCCGAGCGACCCCGTCGTCTTCGAGGGCGGCGAGTCGCCCGCGCTCGACGGCCACCGCCTGGCGTACGCCGACGCGGAGGGCATCCGCGTCGTCGACTGGACGACCGGAGAGGAGCTCGCACGCGCGCCGGGAGCGCTCCGCAAGCCGGCGCTCGGCTGGCCGTTCCTCGCCTTCCTCGTCGAGGACGAGCGCGGGAAGCGGATCGGCCTCAGCAACCTCGAGACCGGCGAGTTCGGGCTCGTCGCGAGCGTCGGCCCGCGGGGGATGCTCGGGAGGCCGACGATCGCCGGCGGCCGGGTCGCCTGGCACTCGGGCGACGCGCGCTCGTCGCGGATCGTCGTCATGGACCTGGCGACGCGGCAGCGCACCGTCGTCGCGTCGACGCGGATCGGCGCGCTGACGCACCCCGCGCTCTCCGAGACGCACGTCGTCTGGGTCGAGGCGCGCAGCGGCCGGTCGCGGCTCCTGCTCCGACCGCTCGGGAGCGACGGCGCGCCGCGCACGCTCGTCGACGTCCGCGCGCGCGGGACCGTCCTCTGGACGACGGCGCTGTGGGGCCGCAACGCGTACGTGGCGCGCTGGCAGCAGCCGACCGGCCGCGTCCAGCTGCAGCGCGTCGGCTTCTAGCGACCGGGCGCGGGCAGCGCGGCGCGGACGACCTGCGGGCCCGCGGAGCGGACGGTGAACGCGTCGAGGCGAACGATCGCGCGCAGCGCGTACGTGCCCGCGGGCGGCCGCCCGAGGTTCGCGCGGTAGCGGCCGTCGGCGAACTGCATCGTCTGCGCCGCCTCGACGCTCCCGTCGGGACGCACCAGCTCCGCGCGGACGTCCGTCGCGCGCACGGCCGCGCCCGCCGCGTCGGTGATGTCGAGGAAGACGTTGAGCTCCCCCTGCCCCTGGCCGCCGCCGACCGTCCACCGCGTCGAGTACGGGTAGTACGCGACGCGGCGCGTCTCGCTGGCGACGTTGCCGGCGCGGTCGCGCGCGACGACCGTCAGCTCGTTCGTGCCCGGCGCGAGCGTCACCTCGGCGGCGAACCCCCCGTCCGCGGTCAGCGACGCCGGCGCGCCGTTGACGGTCACCTCGGCGACGCCCGCATGCGCGTCCGCGGCTCGGCCGCTGACGACGAGCTGCCGCTCGAAGAACCCGGTCCCGTCGGCCGGCGACCAGGTCAGCGTCGGCGCGGTCGTGTCGCGGACGATCGTGACCGTCGCCGACGCGGGAGAGGTTCCGCCGTGGTTCGTCGCGACGGCGGTGAACGCGTTCGGACCCTCCACCAGCTCGACCTCGACGGAGAACGTCCCGTCGCGTGCGGGGGCGGCCGTGGCGACGGCGTCTCCGCCGCGCCTGATCGTCACCGTCGAGCGGAACTCCGCAGTCCCCGTCAGCGTCGCGGCGGCCGCCGTGACGAGCGGCGGCGAGTCGGTCGCGAGCTCCGGCGCAGCGGGCGGCTCCTGCTCGGCGTCCTTCGCCCACGCGATCGCGTTCAGGAGCAGCTTCTCGCCGGCGGCCGTCCAGCCGTAGCCGGGGCCGATCAGCCCCGTCGCCGCGCCGGCGGGGAGCAGCACGTGCACGCTGCCGGCGCTGCGGAAGTCGTAGGCCGCGCCGACGCCGCGCTCCTCGCCCGCCACGGCCAGGTTCGCGAGGTACGGCCCGACGTAGCGCTCGAGGAAGCTGTAGTACCCGTCGCGCGCGACCGGCCGGAACGGCGCGTCGAGGCCGGCGAAGAGCGGGTGGTCGCCGGCGAAGCCGGTGAGCGTCACCTCGCCGTCGCGGTAGCCGTGGCCGCCGACGGCGACCTCCGCCGGCCGGTGGCGCTCGAGGAGCCGGATGCCGCCGTTCGCGACGCCCCACGTTCCGGTGAAGACGAGGCTCGTCCCCGCGGCGTCGGCGGCGGCGACGAACGCCTCGAACTCCTCCGCCGACGGGGTGCCGCCGTTGACGACGACGACGTCGTAGCGCGGAGCCTCGGCCGCGGCGTCGGCCCACCGCAGCTCCGTCGCCGCCATCCCGCGCCCGCGGAGGAACCGCGCGAGCGTCCCCTCCCAGTCGCCGAGGACGGCGACGTCGTTGCTCCGCAGCTCGAACGCGAGCTGCGTCGTCTCGCCCGGGCGCACCGTCGCGGAGAGCGTCTTCGCGAGGTATCCGTCCGCGCGGACGGTCACCGCGTACGTCTCCGGCACGACGTCCTCGAACGCGAAGGCGCCGGCGGCGTCGGTGAGGGTCTCGGCGTCGCGTGCGCCGGCGAGCGTCACCGCGGCTCCCGCGAGCGGCGCGCCGGTGGCGGCGTCGCGGACGGTCCCGGTGACGGAGCCGCGCGGGATCGCGACGAGCTCGACGTCGAAGCGGAAGCTTCCCTGGCTGCCGACCTCGACGGTCCCCTCGAAGGGCTCGTAGCCGTCGGCGGTGACGCGGATCGTGTGCGTCCCGGCGGTGACGCCGAGGCGGTACGTGCCGTCGACGAGCGTCCGCGCGGAGAAGCCGGCCTCGACGGCCCGCACGGTCGCGCCGCCGACGGGCTTGCCGCCGGACGTGACGGTGCCCTGGAGCTGCGCCTGCGCGGCGTCCATCGCCCAGTCGACGGCGTTCAGGTAGATGCGCAGCGCGTTCGCGGTCCACCGCTCGCCCGGGTACCCGTACGTCCCGGTCGCGCCGAGGCTGCCGAGGAGCACGTGCACGCTCGTCGGGGTCGCGAACCGGTAGGCGACGCCGGCGCCGAGCGTCGACGTCGCGCTCCCGAGCGTCGCGATCGTCTGCCCGCTGTAGCCGCCGAAGTACTCGTACTGCTGGTTCCCGCCCGGCGCGGTGTTCCGGGCGATCTCGATCGGCTGGCCGACGGGGAAGCCGTCGAAGATCGGGTGCTCGACCGTCGGCCGGTAGTAGGTCGCCGTCGCGACGAAGCCCTGCGTGAAGCTCTGCGGGTCGCCGAACGTGTTCCGGAAGGCGCGGATCGAGCCCATCCCGAACTGGCCCGCGAGCACGAGCGGCCGGTCGGCGTCCGCCGCCGCCTGCACGAACGCCGTCAGGTTCGCGGCGGACGGCGCGCTGCCCGAGCCGTTGAGGACGACGAGGTCGACCTCGTCCAGCTCGGGGATGTGCTGGTGCACGTTCGTCCAGCTCCACTGCCGCACCGCGTAGCCGTTCTCCGCGAGGAACGCGGAGAGCGTGCCCTGGTAGTCCCCGGCGACTGCGACGGGGCGCGACGCCTCGAGCCGCACGTCCTGGCGCGTCGTCGCCCCGGCCGCGATCGTCACGTCCCGCCGCGCGATCGCGAACCCGTCCTTGCGCACGGTCATCCGGTACGTCCCGACGGGGATCCGCTCGATGCGGTACGACCCGGACGCGCTCGTCGACGCCTCGAGCGGCGTCCGCTCGAGGGAGACGACCGCACCCTCGACCGGGGATCCCGCGGGGTCGCCGATCGTCCCGTGCAGCGTCCCGACCTCGTTCGACTGCAGCGTCACCGTCAGCTGCCGCACGTCGCCGGCGGCGACCGTGACGGTCGACGTCGCGGGCGCGTGGCCGAACGCCTCGACGCGCAGCGTCCACGTCCCCGGCTGGAGCGGAACGAGGAACGTCCCGTCCCCCTCGCGGGCCGCGTACCGCTTTCCGGTCTCGACGACCGTGACCGTGGCGGGGAGCGCTCCGCCGGCGGAGGAGCGGACGACGCCGCGCGCCTCTGCGGCGAGCGCCGGCGCGTCGAGCGCCCAGTTGAGGGCGTTGTGGAACAGCCGGAGCGCCTGCGGCGTCAGCAGCTGCGCGGGCGCGCCTCCCACCGGCGGCCACGTGTAGAAGCTGGCCGCGAAGCTCGAGAAGAGCACCTCGACGCTCGACGCGGTGCGCCCCTTGTACGCGATCGCGCCGCCCTTGAGCCCCCCGGTCGCCGTGCGCAGCCCGGCCACTGTCGTCCCGGAATAGCCGTTGAACCACGTGTGCTCGGCGGAGCCGCCGGAGACGATCGGCACGCGCTCGCCCACCGCGAAGCCCTCGACGAGCGGGTGCGCGGCCTGGATCTCCGCCTCGACCAGGCCCTGCGAGCGCCCCTCGTGGACCGTCAGCGGGTCGCCCTCGTAGTGGCTGAGCCAGCGGATCGAGCCGCGCTGGTACTGCTCCAGCCAGATCACGGGCACGTGCGCGCGGTTCGCCGAGTCCTGGAACGCGGCGAGCCCCTCGGCGCCCGGGTCGAGGCGCGGGAAGTCGCCGAGGTTCGCGACGACGAGGTCGAACTCCCCGAGGCGCTCGTGGTCGGCCCAGACGATCTCCGCCGCGACGTAGCCCCACTCGCGGAGGTACCGCTGCATCTTGTCGACGCAGTTCGCCGTCTGCTGGCAGTCGTCGATCACGGCGACACGCGGCGACGGGCGCAGCACCGCGTCGCGCGTCGTCGTCGAGCCCGCCGCGACGACGACCTCGTGCACCTGGCGGACGTGGCCGGCGGCGTCGATCTGGAGCTGGTACGTCCCGGGCTCGACGTGCGGCAGCCGGTACGTGCCGTCGTCCGCGGTCGTCGTCGTGCGCGGCACTCCGAGGAGCTGCACCTGGGCGCCGGCGACCGGCGGCCCCTCGCCGCTCGCGCCGGAGATGCTCCCGCGCGCGCGCACCGTCCCCGCGACCGTCCCGACGTTTCCGAGAGCCAGCTCGAGCTCGAGCTGCGTCGCGCGCCCCGCCTCGACGCGGACGGGGACCTGCCGCGTCGCGTACCCGTACGCGCTCACCTCGAGCGTGAACTCGCCCGGCGGATGCGGGATCGCGAAGCCGCCGTCGCCGTCCACCTGCGTGCGGCGGTTCGTCTCGACGATCCGGACCCGCGCCGTGGTGACGGCGTCGCCGTCGGCGTCGACGACGCGTCCCGCCGCCGTCCCGAGGCCCGGGCTCGCCGCCCACTCGATGGCGTTCAGCAGCAGCTTCTTCCCCGGCTCCGTCCACCCGAGCTCCGGGTGCGCGCTCGAGGTCGCCGCGAGCGCGGAGAGCAGGAGCCGCACGCTCGTCGGCGTCCGCGGCTCGTACGCGACGCCCTCGCCGAGCTCGGTCGAGCCGACGCCGAAGCGTCCGAGCTGGATCCCGGAGTAGCCCTGGAAATAGCCGGCCGCGCGGCCGCTCGCCAGCACGTGGACGTCGCCACTCGGCGTCCGCGGGACGCCCTCGAAGATCGGGTGCCCCGCGCCGAGCGGCCGGAAGAAGCGGTCGCCCGAGGTCGTCGAGCCGACCGAGCCGTGCGCGCCGGCGGGATCGCCGACGTGCGTCCGGAGGAGCCGCACGCCGCCCGACGTGCTGAAGGGGCCGTGGAGGAAGATCGCGCTCTTCCCGGCGGCGTCGAGGGCGTCGAGGTACCCGCGGAAGGCGGCGGCGCCCGGATCGGCCGGGCTGTTGACGACGACGACGTCGTACGCGTCGAGGTCGGCGAACGCCTCCCACTGCGTCGCCGTCGCGGCGATCTCGTTCTGGACGAGGAGCTTCGTCAGCTTGTTCTCGCCGCCGGTGAGGAAGTCGCCGACGACCGCGACGCGCAGCGCGGCGCGCAGGCGGACGGACACGTCGGTCGCAGCGCCGTCCTGGACGGTGACGCGGACGGTGAAGGAGCGGAAGCGCGGTGCCGTCACCTGGACGTCGTACGTCCCGCCCGGGACGCCGTCGATCGCGAAGCGGCCGTCGGCTCCCGTCGTCGCCGGCTCGAGCGGCGTGCCGACGACGCGCACCTCGGCGCCGGCGACCGGCGCGCCGTCGGCGGCGTTCGTGACGCGGCCGGTGATCGCCCCCGCGCCGCTCGACGCGAGCGCGGCGTCGACCGTCTCGGTCGTGCGCGCGGCGAGCGTCACCGTCACCTCCTGCGGGACGTGTCCGATCCGCTCGAACCGCAGCGTGTGAGTGCCGGGCGGGAGCAGGAGCCGGTAGCGGCCGTCCGCCCCGGCGGTCGCCGTGTCGCCGCTGCCGACGGCGGTCACGCGCGCCGCCAGCGGCTGGCCCGACGTCGACGTCACCGTCCCCTCGACCGCGCCGAAGCTGGCGCCGAGCGCGTAGGTCACCGCGTTGTCGAAGACGCGCGCACCCGCGGCCGTCCAGCCGGAGTACGGCCCCGTCCACGGGCTCGCCGCGTGGAGCGAGAGGAGCACGTGGACGCTGCCGAGCGTCCGCGGCTGGTAGCCGATCCCGGAGCCGACGGTGCCGCCGCTCCGGCCGACGAACACGTCGGCGACCGACCGGCCGGAGTAGCCCGCGAAGGCCGCCCACTCCTTGTTCGTCGCGAGCGCCGGCACGCGCTCGCCGACGGCGAGCCCGTCCGTCAGCGGGTGCGCGACGCGGGCGACGAGGCTGACCTCGCCCTCGTTGTAGCCGCTGACCCGCTGCGACGGGTCGCCCGTGTACTTGATCAGGTGCCAGAGCGCGCCGTACGAGAGCCCCCACGAGTCGAGGAAGATCACGCTCGTCTCGGCGGCGTCCGCGTTCGCGACGAGCCGGAGGAACGTCTCCTGCCCCGGGTCGTCCTGCGCGCCGTTCGCGACGACGAGCTCGTACGCGCCGGGGTGCTCGGCGATCGCCGCGGCGGTCGTCGACTCGACGCGGAAGCCCTTCCCGCGGAGGTACTGCGTCACCGCGCCGTCGCGGTCGCCCGTGACGGCGATCTGGTAGCGGAGCAGCGTGGCAGCGACGGTCGTCTCGGCGCCGGCGGCGACGCGCACGTCCTCGCGGAGCGTGGCATAGCCGGACAGCGACGCCACGAGCCGGTACGTCCCCTCCGCGACCGCGTCGAACGCGAACGCGCCGGCCGCGTCGGTCGTCGCCGGCGCGAGTGTCGTGCCCTCGAGCTCGACACGCGCGCCCGCGAGCGGCGTCCCCGCCTCGTCGACGACCGAGCCGCGGACGGAGCCCGCGGCGGCCGGGGCGAGCCGGAACGAGCGCGCGATCCTCTGGCCGCTCCGGATCGTCAGCTCGGCCGAAGCGGCGACGTACCCGTAGGCGACGGCGTCGAGCGTGTACGTCCCCGGGCGGTGCGGCAGCTCGAACGCGCCCGTCGACGGATCCGTCGAGACGGAGACGCCCGTGGCGCGGACGCGCACCTGGGCCGCGAGTGGCGCGCCCGACGCGTCCGTCACCGTCCCGGCGACGGTGCCGGGCGCCTCGTACGCGCGGACCGTGCCGCTGCGGTCGGCCACGACGAGGCGGCCGTCGGCGAACGCCGGCGCCGACAGGACGTTGTCGGTCATCGCGTCCTCCCACAGGAGCCGCCCGCTGTACGCGTCGAGGGCCCAGACGCGTCGGTCCTGCTGCGAGCCGCCGACGAGGACGCCGTCCGCCGCGAGCTGGCTGTTCGACACGGCGGCGCCGACGGAGTAGACCCAGCGGCGCGCGCCCGTCGCGCGGTCGTACGCGACGACCCAGTTGTTCGCGCTCGACCCGGCGATGACGAGATCGCCGAAGAGGACGGGCGTGTTCCCGGCCGCGTCCCCGTGCCCCGTCGCCTCCCAGAGCTTGCGCCCCGTCTCGGCGTCGAGCGCGAGGACGCTGCCGGCGCCGGTGTCGAAGTTGTTCGTCGCGACGTAGACGCGGCCGTCGTCGTAGGACGGCATCGCGGCGAAGCTGTCCGTCGTCCGCGTGTGCGCCCACAGCTCCTCGCCGGTCGCCGCGTCGAGCGCGACGAGGCGCCGCGCGTCGTAGCTCGCGGCGAACACGCGGCCGCCGCCGACCGCGGGCGCGAAGTAGACCTGCGCGCCGACGAAGCTCTTCCACCGGAGCGCGCCCGTCGCCGCGTCGAGCGCGTACACCCAGCCGCCGTTCGCGGTCCCCCAGCCGGTGCCGAAGTAGACGGTGCCGTCGACGACGGTGGGCGCGGCGTACGTCAGCCGGTCGCCGGTCGAATGGCTCCAGATCGGCGCGCCGGTGGCGGCGTCCAGGGCATGGAAGACGCCGCTGTCGCCGCCGGCGACGTAGACGCGGCCGTCCGCGACCGCGGGCGTCGTCCGGAAGTTCGCGCCGGAGGCGAAGCTCCAGAGCAGCGACCCGTCGTCGAGGTCGAGCGCGCGGAGGAGCCCCGTCGTGTGCGCGACGTACACGCGGCCGTTCGCGACCGCCGGCGACGCGAACATGATCTGCCCCGAGTTCTTCACCGACCAGGCGCGCGTCAGCGCGCCGGCAGCGAGCTCCTCCGCCGAGAGCCCCGTGCGCGCGGCGTTGTTCTGGTACTCGCGCCAGCCGGGCTCGACCGCGCCCGGGAGCGCCTCGAGCGCGAACGAGACGCTCGTGTCGCCGGCGACCTCGACGGTGCGGGCGGCGCGGGAGTACCCGGTGGCGTCGGCGCGGGCCTCGTACGTCCCGGCGGCCACGGTGAGGGAGAACGAGCCGTCGGCGGCGGTGTACGCCGGCTCGAGCGGCGTTCCCGCGACGCGCACGCGCGCGCCGGCGAGCGGGCGCCCGCCGGCGGTGACGACGCCGCTCAGCGTGTGCGCCGGGGCGCGCTCCAGGCGGAACGATCGCTCCGCCGTCGTCCGCGCCCGAACCGTCACGGACGCGGTGGCGGACACGTACCCGTACGCGGCGACGCGCACCTGCCACGTCCCCTCCTTGACGCGGAGCTCGTACGTCCCGGCGGCGTCCGTCTCCGCCGACAGGCCGAGCTCCGGCACGGTGACGCGCGCGCCGGCGAGGGGCCCGTCCGGCCCGGCGACGGTGCCGAGCAGCGTCCCCGAGAAGCGCGCGGCGGTGACGGCCGCGAACGCGTCCGCGATCCCGTGGCCGTAGTCGTTGTTCGGCAGCCGACCCATGTGCGGCTCGCGCCGCGCGGTCGAGGTGAGGAGGTCGCGCACGGCGTCGACGCTCAGCCCGGGCGCCGCCGACAGGAGCAGCGCGACGACGCCCGAGAGATGTGGCGTCGCCATCGACGTCCCCGAGATCGTGTGGTAGTCGCGGCCGAGCTGGCGCGGCCACGCGGAGTAGATCTGGTGACCGGGCGCGCTCACCTGCGGCTTCACGTGCGCGACGCCGTCCCACACGGCCGGCCCGCGGCTCGAGAACGACGCGACGAAGTCGTTGACGTCGGTCGCGCCGACGCCGAACGACTCGGGGAAGCTGCCGGGCGAGCCGACGGTGCCGCTGCCCGGGCCGCTGTTCCCGTTCGCGAAGGCCGGGAAGATCCCCGCCGCGACCCACGCGCGCACGTCCGGGAGGAACTCGGTGCTGTAGGTCGCCGTCGAGCCCCACGAGTTGTTGACGACGTGCGGCGCCTTGGCGGGGTCGCCGCCGGGCGCGAGCATCCACTCGAACGCCGCGTGGATGATGCTCGTCGTCGTCGAGCCGCTGTCGCGGAAGATCTTCGCGGCGATCCACTGGGCGTCCGGCGCGACGCCGACGACCTCGCCTGGCGGGCCGCCGAGGATCGAGCCGGTGACGTGGGTGCCGTGCCCGTGCCCGTCGCCCGGCGTCGGGTAGTTCTCGCCGGTCGGGACGAACCAGCTCGACGCATGGTCGCCGTTGCGGCCGCGGTACCGCGACGCGAGCGCAGGATGGCCGCCGTCGACACCCGTGTCCATCACGCCGACGACGACGCCCTCGCCCGTGAAGCCGTAGTCGCCCCACGTCTTCGGCGCGTTCACCTTCTCGAGCCCCCACGTGGGGAATCGCGGCGACGGCTCGACCTCGGGCGCGGTGAGGACCGCGTCGAGCGTCACGCTCGCCACGTCGGGGTGCGCGGCGAGCCGCTCGAGCGTCCCGCGTCCGACCGTCGCGGCGAGGCCGTTGAAGACCCAGAACGAGCGGACGTCGCGCGCGCGGCCGGCCGCCTCCTCCGCGCGCAGGAGGCCGCGCACCCCCGCCTGCGAGCGCTCCGCCGTCGCGCGCAGCGACTCGACGACCGCGGCGACGCGCGCCTTCCGGCCGTGCGCGCGTCCGCGGGCGCGTGCGTCCGCGGCGACGGCTGCGAGGTCGGCCTGCTCGCGCAGCCGGATCACGACCGCGACGCTGCCCTTCCGCTCGAGCTCGGCGGTCACGCGCGCGTCGACGCTCGCCGGCTCCTCCGTCGAATCTCCCGCGGGCGCCTCGGGCAGCGCGGCGACCTCCACGCCCTCGGCGAGCGAGACCACGTCGGACGAGGCGGTGTCGCGCGCGACCGACGGGCTCGTGGCGGCGATCGCGCCCGACGCCAGGAGCGCGGCCAGCACGACGAGGGCGGGCACCGACGCCCGCGGACGCCGCAGAGCGTCCACAACCCCCTCCCTCATCCCGTGGCGGAACCTATAACAGCCGAAAGACGGAAAGCAAACTGCGGCCCCCGAGACGCGTCAGGAGCGGTGCGGCTCGGCCCAGTCGGGCGGCAGCGGGAGCGGCTGCCAGTCGCGCGGCGGTCGCCACTCCTCCCACCCGGTCGGCCACGGGCGCTCGGCGACGACGCGCTCGCCCTCCGCGCGAACCGCGGCCGCGGCGTCGGCGTCGAGGATCCCGAGCTCGACGGCCTCCTCGAGGTCGTCCTCGTCCTTCCACTCCCAGGTGCCGTCGCGGTCGACCCACACGTCGAGCGCCCAGTCGGTCGTGTCGAAGGTCGCGCCCCGCACGACGAGCGGCGCCTGGAGGTTCACGTACCAGCCGAGGTGGCTCCACTCCTCGTCCCAGAAGATCTCGACGGTGTGCGCGTCGCCGGAGCGCATGAACCGCAGGACGTGCGTCCGGCTCCAGACGAAGTCGAACGGCGGCGCGTCCGACGCCCACTCCCGGAGGTACGCCCCGGCGACCGCGCGCTTGACCAGCTTCCCCTCGTTCCCCGGTCCGCAGTAGATCCCGAGGCGCCCGTTCCACGCGCCGACGTACCGGTGCGGGAACACCCAGCGGACGCGGCCGCGGTACACGCTGCGCAGGAGGACGGATGCGCCGGGCTCCACGCGCCGACGCTACCGCGCGTGGAGCCGGCGCGCCCCCAGGTCACCGCGGCAGGCGCCGCCGTCAGTAGCTGAAGACGGTCGCGGCGTCGTCGCCGATCCACTCCCAGAGCGGCGTGGCGCCGGCGAGCCGCGCGTTCGGGACGAGCTCCTCCGGGATCTTCCGCGCCTTCACGCAGATCGGGCAGACGAGGAGCTGGCCGCCGTTGTCGGCGAACTGCTGGAAGAGCCGCGAGAGCGGCGGGCACCCGTCGCACGCGACGACCTCGGCGACGCCGGGCACGGCGAGCCGCACCGCCTCCTTGGTGAGGAACATCGCGACCTGCTTCCCCTGCTCCGCGGCCGCGCCGCCGACGAGGAACGCAACCGTCACGCGCTCCGGATCCTCGAGCCCCGTGGCCAGGTTGACGACGACCTTCGCTCCGTCCGGCATCGGACACCTCCTTCGAGGTCGGGAATGCGGTCAGCCGATGCTAGTGCGATCGCTGCTGCTGCACCAGCAGCGGACCCAGGCGCAGTCGCTCAACCGCCGTACCGCTCGAGCAGCCGGCGGAAGCGCGGGTCGTCGCGGACGGTCTCCAGCAGCCGGTGGTCGCGCGCCCACTCGACGATCCGCTCGTCGCCGGCGAACGCGGACTCGAGCCGCGCGAGCGCCTCGTCCGCGTTCCCCGTCACCGCCTCGAGCACCGCCACCTGGAAGTGCAGGACCGGATGCTCCGGCTGCTCCTCCAGCCCCTCGCGCACGACGGCGAGCGCCGCGGCATAGTCGCCGCGCTCCCGCTGGGGGCTCGTCGCAAACCACCACTCCCACGGGGACGGCTCGAACGCCTCGCCAGGCTTCGCGCCGACGGCGAGCACGGTCGTTCCGTCGGCGAGCGCGACGGCGGCCCGCCGTACCGACGGCTCGGCGACGTGGACGATCGTCCCCTGCTCCGCCTCGACGTGCTCCCCGTCGAGGGTGAACCGGGCGCGGCCCGCGAGGACGACGTAGACCTCCTCGTGCCCGGCGAACTCCTCCGTGTGCTCCTCGACGACGTGCTCTCCGGCGTCGGCGCAGTAGGCGTTGATGCCGAAGGCGCGGATGCCGAGCGGGCGCCGGATCGGCCGCCAGCGGATCGACGCCCCGGGAATCAGGATCTCGTCGAGCTCGGAGACGCGCCGGATCGTGTAGCCGCTCACGCCGCCGATCCTTCTTACCCGGCCGCCGAGACGCCGGGTTCGAGCGGCTTCTCCACGACGACGTACTCCTCCTGGCGCTCGACCACGCGCTCGTAGTGGATCGCCGCCTCGTGACCCGGCTTCAGGACGTACCGCCGGTCGTCCCCGCGGATCCGCTCGAAGTCGGCGACGCCGACGAACACCTGCTCGGTGCAGTGGAGGTCGTCGCACTCGCAGATGAACGCAGGCGGCTCGCCGCCGATCGCCTCGAACGCCTCGTTGAGGGCCTGCAGACGCTCGTTGACCGCGCGGAACATCTCCTCGTTCCGCGCCCGACGCTCGAGCGACCTCACCGTCCCCTCAACGCGAGTCGCCGCCTTCGATGGCCGCGCGATACTCGCTGCGTTTCTTGACGACGGCGAACCGCTCGTTCCGGTCGACGACGTCCTCCGTCACGACGCGCTCGGTCTCGGTGTCGTCGTGCCCCGGCACCACCGCGAACGCGTAGGGGTCGCGGCGCACGGCGCGGTACTCGTCGAGCGTCAGACGGATGATCTCGCGACAATCCGCGTTGCCGCACTCGCAGATGAACATCGTCCGCTCCGACGGCGGGACGTCCATGTCCTGCCACTCTTCGACGAGGCCCTCGTTGGCCTCGCGGAACCGCGCCTCGTTCTCCGCGATCCGTTCCTCGCGCTCGCCCACGGGCGGTTCGTATCCGCCCCCGGCGGCGCCGAATCACGTCCCTGACTCGCCTCGGGCGCAGCGCGGACCGCCGGGATCGTGGCGAACGGCAGCCTCGCGTCGAGCGCCCTCGGCGCCGATCCGCCGCGGAACGGATGCGGGACTGCCGAGAACGGCAAAAGAAAAGCCCCGCTTGGACGGGGCTTCTATGGGCGGTACTGGGCTCGAACCAGTGACCCCCAGCTTGTCGAGCTGGTGCTCTCCCAACTGAGCTAACCGCCCTGGTGCCCGCGCATCTTAGCGGGCGCCGCGCGGCGGCGTGGCTAGCCGGCGGGGTCGAAGTACGGCATCGGGTCGACGGGGACGCCGTCGAGGCGCAGCTCGAAGTGGAGATGCGTCCCCGTGCAGGAGCCGGTGCAGCCGGCATTGCCGATCCACGCGCCCGCGTCGACGAGCGCGCCGGGCGCGACCCGGATTCGCGAGAGGTGCGAGTACACGGTCTCCCGCCCGTCGCCATGGTCGACGAGGATCACCTTCCCGTAGCCCTCGTACCCGCGCAGCCAGCCGGTGTGGGTGACGACGCCCTGCGCGGCCGCGACGACGCCGAGCTTCGACAGCATGCCGATGTCGATGCCGTGGTGCATGCGCCCCCAGCGAGGGCCGAAGTTGCTGTTCAGCCGGCCGAACGCGGGCACGGTCAGGCGGAACGGCTGCGGCTGCGCCTCCTCGACCGGCTCGACCGTGGACGCGTGCAGCTCCGCCTCGACCCGGGCCGACGCGACGGGCGCGAGCGCGAGCAGGGCGACGAGCGCCCAGAGGGTGACGAGCGGCCGCAGCACGAAGCGCAGGAGGGTATCGCAGGCTGCGGCGAGTCGCAGGCGCGCGGCTCAGAAGATCTCGGGGCACCACGGCGCGGCGGCGTCCGTGCGGAAGATCGCGTCCGCGCGCGCCACCGCCCCCTCCCGCAGCTCCTCGACGCGGAGCGCGTCCGCGAGCTGGCGGAAGGTGAACCCGCCGAGGAAGACGGAACCGAGCGCGGTCACGTCCAGGCGCAGGTCGGGCTCGTCGCCGGTCCGCGCCGCCTCCCCTCCCTCGAGCTTCCACCGCCCCTCGTTCCACGGGCAGAAGGCGTCGCCGACCTCGAACACGACGCGCCCGTCCGCGCCGTACCCGCGACCCGAGAGCGCCGCCCCGACGTCGACCAGCCGCACCCAGAGCCCGTCGCCCGCGCGGAAGCGCAGGCGGCGAGGCTCCGCAAGGAGGAAGAACAGCGGGTGGTCGACGGGCAGCAGGTACGCGGCGATCGTCTCGATCCAGTCGACGTCGAGCAGGAACCGCCACACGTCGCGCGTCGCGGCGGGCGTCGCGCCCACCGCCTCGATCACGTTCAGCCGCCCCACCGAGGTTCCGTGCTCCCACCCCGGCTTCGTCCGGTAGATGGCGTAGCCCTCGAGGCCGCCGTCGCCGTCGAACGCGACGAACCGCTTCGGCATCCCGGCCTCGCGCCGGTCCTCGGGATCGGCGACGACACGCGACTCCCACCAGTCCCGCGTCCGCGCGAAGACGCCGGGGCGCTGCGCCCGCAGCGCCTCCCACACCGCCGGGAAGCGCTCCAGCGCGTCGTCGGGCCCGACGAACCGCGCCCGCGTCGACGGCTCGTGCGGTCGCGCGAACGCCGCGCGGTCGCGCGTGATCGCGATCTCGCCCTGGAGCGACGCCATCCCGTAGCCGAACCGCCCGTAGATCGGCTCCTCCGACGCCCAGAGCGCCGCGATCGGCTCACCGCGCTCGCGGACGTCGTCGAGCTGCGCGCGCATCATCGCCGTGAGCACACCGCGACGGCGGTGCGTCGGGTAGACGCCGACGACCGTCACGCCCGCGCATGGCAGCGACCCACCCGGAACCGACATGTCGAACGCGAACGCGCCCGCGCCGCCGGCGGCGTCGCCGTCGCTCCACGCGCCGTGCATCCGCTCGAGCTCGAGGTTCCGCAGGAACCGCGCCGCCCGCTCCTCGTCGGGAGGCGGCCCGAAGTACTGGCCGATGCCGTAGAACGCCGCGAGGAACTCGTCCACCGACGCGCAGCGCCGGACGTCGATCGCCATCCGACGGAGCCTAGAGCTTCTGCAACGGCGCGTACTCGAGCATCAGCCGCCGCTCCGTCCCGTCGGCGAAGCGCACCTTGACGACGCCGCCCGCCTCGATCCCGGTGACGACGCCCTCGCCCAGCGTGCCGTGCCGGACGGAGTCGCCGGTCGAGAGGTCGGGCACGTCCCCGCGCGGCTCCCGCGGCTGCGACGCGCGCGGCGCGCCGTAGTTCGACCACGACGACGGCCGCAGCCGCTCGCGCTCGACGCCGCGCTGCGGCAGCTCGTCGAGGAACCGCGACGGGAGGTTGTGCGTCGTGCGGCCCCAGAGCAGGCGTGCCGACGCGTGCGTCAGCGTCAGCCGCTCCATCGCGCGCGTCATCCCCACGTAGAACAGCCGCCGCTCCTCCTCGATCCCCTGCTCCTCGATCGAGCGGGCGCTCGGGAACACCTCCTCCTCGCAGCCGATCAGGAACACGGCGCGGAACTCGAGCCCCTTCGCGTTGTGCAGCGTCATCAGCGTCACCGCGTTCTGCTCGCCGTCGACCGAGTCCTGCTCGGTGTAGAGCGAGATCTCCTGGAGGAAGCCGGCGAGACTCGGATCCTCCGCGTTGAGCTGGTATTCGCGCGCGCCGTCGACGAACGCCTCGAGGTTCTCGATCCGCCCCCGCGCCTCGATCGTCCGCTCCGCCTCGTACGCCTCGATCGTCCCGCTGCGCTCGAGCACGTCGCCGAGCAGCTCCGGGACGTCGAGCTCCTGCGCCACGGCCAGGAACGACTGGAGCAGCGCGTGCAGCTTCTGCAGCGCGCGGAGCGGCGCGCCCGTGATGCCGGCCTCCTCCGGGTGCGCGAGCGCCTCGAACAGCGTGATCCCCTGCGCGTCGGCGTACGTCTGCAGCCGCGCGAGCGTCGTGTCGCCGATCCCGCGCCGCGGCCGGTTCGCGATCCGGAGCAGCGAGACCGCGTCCGCCGGGTTCGAGATCACCTGGAGGTACGCGATCGCGTCCTTGATCTCGGCCCGGTCGTAGAACCGCGGCCCGCCGACGACGCGGTAGTCGATCTGGCTCATCCGCAGCGTCTGCTCGAGCACGCGCGACTGCGCGTTCATCCGGTAGAAGACGGCGATCTCGCGGCGCGCGTACCCCTCCTCGACGAACCGCGCGATCTCGCTCGCGACGTAGCGCGCCTCCGCCTGCTCGTCCTCGACCTCGACGACGCGCACGGGGTCGCCGTCGCCGAGCTCCGACCACAGCTCCTTCTCCTTGCGGTCGCGGTTGTGGACGATGACGGCGTTCGCCGCGCCGAGGATGCTGTTCGTCGAGCGGTAGTTCTGCTCCAGCGCGACCACCTTCGTGTCGGGGAAGTCGCGCTCGAACCCGAGGATGTTGCGGATGTCCGCGCCGCGGAAGGCATAGATGGAGTTGTGCGTGACGAGGCCGGCGGCGACGAAGTTGTGCGTCCGCTCGATGTCGAGGTCATACACCGGTGCGTCGAGCGCGACGCGCTCGACCGCGACGACCTCGTCGTACGCTCCCTCGTCCGTGAGCATCAGCATTCCCGGCCGCACGGACGCCGCCGGCATGAACGGCAGCGCGTTCCGCTCTTTGTCGCTCGCGTCGGAGCGGCCCGCCAGCCGCGCGGTGAATCGGACCGAGACGGGCAGCACCTCCTGGATCCGCTCCACGATGCGCGCGATTTCGCCGAAGTCGGCATGCGCCGTCTCGAACCGCCATCCGCTGGAGCCCTTGTACGCGGGCCGGAGCGAGAAGCCCGCGCGCTCGAGCGCGGTGCGCCCCTCCTCGTCGTAGCCGAAGAGCGAGATTCGATGCAGAGGATTGCGCCCGCGGGAGTCGCCGCATAGACAGACGTTCAGGCGGCGGCGTAGGCGGCTCCCGCTCGTCGTCGTCGCCGCGGAGAAGTGCGGGTGCGCGAGGCTCAGGCCCTCGTCTCCTAGGAGGCGCGCGGCTCCTCGGGTGGTGTCGATCTCGCCGTAGACCCGGTCGAGGAGCGACTGGTCACCGACGACGCCGCCGTCGCCCCTGCTGCTGGGTCGCGCGACGAACGGGAGCGTCGGCAGCCCGTACCGCAGCGACAGGATCGTTTCCGAGACACGCGCCTCGGCGTCGCTCGCGTGCGCTGCGAGGACCCACGCTGCGTCCGCGTGCTCCTGGTTCATTCGTAGCGCCGGTCCCGCCAGCGTCTGGCCGTGGCGGTTCGTGTAGGTGCGCGAAGTGCCCAGCCGGAATCCGGCGCCGCGTTTCCACATGAGGTACGTGACGTGCATCTGCGGCGTCCGTCCGACCTTGAAGCCGGCGAAGTGGACGTGGTCGGGCGTAGACACGAGTCGCTTGCCCGACGCGGTCGTGATCGCGATCCCTTCATCTCCGCTGCCGACGTGCGCTCGTGCAACGCGAGCTGGGCCGAACCGGCCGCTGCCGTAGCAAGACAGCACCTCGTCGCCCGGTCGCACGTCCTCGATCGGCTTCGTCGTACCGTCCGCCATCGTCACCAGCGTCCCGGCGACGAGGCACTGGTCCGGGTCGCCGACGGCGCAGACGTTGTGGTGCTGCGCCGCGAGCAGGCGCAGCAGCCGGTACTGCGCGTGGTTCGTGTCCTGGTACTCGTCGACGAGGACGTAGCGGAACGCCTTCTGCCACCGCTCCCGCGCCTCGGCGAACCGCTCGAGCACCTGGACCGTCAGGTAGAGCAGGTCGTCGAAGTCCATCGCGTTCGAGGTGTGGAGCCGCTTCTGGTAGCGCTCGTACACCTCCGCGACGGTCTGGTCCCAGAAGGAGGCGACGCGCGCACGGTGCTCCTCGGGGCCGACGAGCTGGTTCTTCAGCGTCGAGATCTGCGCGTGGATCCCGCGCGGGACGAACCGCTTCGGGTCGAGCCCCTCGTCCTCGACGATCGACTTCACGACGCGGACCTGGTCCGCCTGGTCGTAGATCGTGAACCGCGGCGTGTACCCGAGCCGCTCCGCCTCGCGGCGGAGGATGCGGCCGCAGGCGGCGTGGAAGGTGAGGATCCAGATCGCGCGCGCCGTGTTCCCGAGCAGCCGTTCCAGCCGCTCCTTCATCTCGTTCGCAGCGCGGTTCGTGAACGTGATCGCGAGGATCTCGTTCGGCTTGATCCCGTTCGCCGCGATCAGGTGCGCGACACGGTGCGTGAGGACGCGCGTCTTCCCGGAGCCCGCGCCGGCGATCACGAGGAGCGGCCCCTCCGTCGTCAGGACGGCCTCGCGCTGCGCCGGGTTCAGGCCGGCGAGGTACGTCTCGGGCGAGGCGACGGGCACCGAACCGATGCTAGCGGCGGCGTCGGGTGCGCCCGCCCGCGCCGGCGCCGTACGCTTCGCCTCGTGACCGTCGCGTACCAGGGCGAGCCGGGCGCCTACGGCGAGGAGGGCGCCCGCGCGCTGTTCCCCGACGCCGAGTACCTCGCGTTGCCGTCGCTGCGGAAGGTGTTCCAGGCGGCGGAGGTCGGGCGCGTCCGCTTCGGGCTCGTCCCGCTGGACAACTCCCAGGCGGGGAGCATCAACGAGGCGTACGACCTCTTCCTCAAGCACGGGCTGCACCTGGTCGGCGAGACCGTCGTCCGCGTCGACCACTGCCTGCTCGCGCTGCCCGGGACGGCGCCCGAGCACCTCGACGTCGTGATGTCGCACCCGCAGGCGATCGCGCAGTGCGAGGAGTACCTCAGCGCGCTCGAGGTCGAGGTGCGGGCGGAGTACAACACCGCCGGCGCCGCGAAGCGGATCGCCGAGCAGCGGCTCGACCGGACCGCGGCGATCGCGTCGCGGCGCGCCGCGGAGCTGTACGGCCTCGAGGTGCTCGCGGAGCGGATCCAGACGTACCCGGACAACCACACGCGCTTCGGCGCGCTCTCGCGCAGCCCCGAGCCGCTGGCCGAGCCGGACACGTCCTCCCTCGTCTTCGGCGTCGGCCACGTCGCCGGCTCGCTCTACCGGTGCCTCGGCGCGTTCGCGGAGCGGCACCTGAGCCTCAAGAAGCTCGAGTCGCGCCCGCGGACGGGACGGCCGTGGGAGTACGTCTTCTACGCCGACGTCGAGGCGCCCGCGGGCGCGCCCGCGATGGTCGACGCGCTGGCGGAGCTGAGCGAGCACGCGACGTTCACGCGCCTGCTCGGGACGTACGCGTCGGCCCGCCGCGCATGAGCGACCCCGTCGCGCTCTGCGCGGACGCCACGGCGTGCTGGCACGAGGCGTGGCTCACGGCGCTCGGCCTCCGGTCGGAGCGCCGCGGCGGCGTCTGGCGCGCGATCGACGCGCCGCCGTTCATCTACTGGGCCGCGATCACCGTCGCTGCCCACGCGGCGGAGGAGGACGTGGCCGACGCGCACGGCACGGTCTGCGACGCGTGGTCGCGGCTCGAGCTCGACCGGCTCGGGTTCTCCGAGGCGGCTCGCGACCCGTGGTTCCTGCGCCCGCCGGCGCCGCTCCCGCGGGAGGAGCCGCCGCCGGAGCTGGTGGTGGAGCGCGTGTCGACGCCCGCAGAGGTGCTCGAGTTCGAGCGCGTCAGCGTCCGCGGCTTCGGCGGCGACGACGCGGCGCTCGAGGCGGGGTCGCTCCACCCGGCGGGAATCCTCGGCGACGAGCGGATGACGATGCTGGTCGGCCGCGTCGGCGGCGACGCCATCGCGGCGGCGACGTCGTACGGGACGGCCGAGGCGGTCGGGATCTACGGCGTCGCCACGGTCGCGCACGCGCGCGGGCGCGGCTACGCGTCGGCGCTGACGTGCGCGCTGCTCGACCCGGCGTTGCCGGCGGTGCTCAGTCCGAGCGCGGAGGCGGAGCGGCTGTACCGGCGCCTCGGGTTCTCGCACGTCGGCGAGCTGCGGCAGTGGCGGCGCAGCTGATCAGCGGATCGGCAGCGGCCGGCGGCTGACGGCCGCGAGCGCCTGCGCGGTGACCCAGACCGGCGTCGCGTCGTACCGCTGGGAGTAGCGGTAGCTGCCGTCCGGACGGCGCATCCGCGCGAGGTACCGCATGGCCGCGGGCGGCGGGCGCTCCCCCGCGGCGACGAACGCCTGCACCGCCCACGCCGTCGACTGGACGTCCGACCCGCGCCCGCGGGCGAGCTCGAAGCCGCCGTCGCGTGCCTGGTGGCGGCGAAGGTACGCGAGGCCGCGCGCGATCGCCCGGCCGCGGATCCCGGCCGCTCGGAGCGCCTGGATCGTGGCGGCCGTGTCGTTCGAGTCCGGGGCGCCACGCGGGTGCCACGGCCAGCCGCCGGAGGCGCGCTGCTGGCGGAGGAGCCACCGGAGCGACGTCGCGGGCGCCTGCTCGCCGGCTCCGCGCAGCGCGAGGACGCCCCAGATCGTGCTGTTGACGGTGGGGCCGATCGCGCCGGAGGCGCGGAGCTCGCCGCGGACGCGCGCGACGAGCGCCGGCGGAGGGTCGCCGAGCGCCGAGAGCGCGAGGAGCACGAGCTCCGCGTCCGTCAGCGTCTCGGGCTCGCTCTCGGCGAGGAAGCGGCGCGCGTCCTCGAGCCGCTCGCGCGGGACTCCCGCCGCGCGCAGGCCGAGGACCGTCCACGCCGTCAAACCGGGCGTCGCCTGCCGGCCCGGCTCCGCGAACCCGCCGGAGGCGAGCTGGCGCGACTCGAGGTACTGGACGGGCGTCGCGGCGACGGCGACCGCGGCGGCGACGGCGGCGAGCGCGGTCACGCCCACACCACCTCCGTCCGCAGCCGCCGCTCGTACCGCGCGAGCACGCGCCGCAGCTCCGGGCCGGCGGCGAGCGCCAGCAGCAGGTTCCCGACGGCGTGGACGGCGTTGAAGGCGACGCCGGTGCCGAGGACGACGAGCAGCGCCGCCCACGTGTGCGCGTAGAAGCCGTACCAGAGCCAGAGGTCCATCAGCAGGCCGTAGGCGAAGCCGAGCCCGAACGCGAAGAGCGCGAACGCGAGGCGGCGCTCGAGGACGCGGCGCGCGAGTCCGGCGGCGAGTCCGCACCCTCCCCAGGCGAGCATCTGCCACGGCGTGTGGGCGCCCTGGCCGAGGAAGAAGTTCGACGCGAGCGCCGCGAGCGCCCCGACGGCGAAGCCGCGCCGGGGACCGAGCGCGACGCCCGCGGCGGCGACGATCACCGTCACCGGCTGCACGGACGGGACGGCGGCGAAGAGGACGCGCCCGGCGGCGGCGATCCCGGCGAGCGTGGCGACGAGCGTGAGGTCGCGCGCGGATCCGGGGCTCGACTCGAGCCAGGCCGCGCCGGCGACGAGCGCGGCGGCGGCGGCGAGCAGGAGCGCGAGCGCTCCGCGACGCGGGTCGAGCGCCGCCCACGCGGACGCGGCGAGCGCGACGCCGGCGGCCGCTGCGAGCCTACGCGGCAACGCGCGCCTCCTCCCGGTCGAGCGAGACCCGCCGGTGCGCGGGGAACGTGCGGTCGTGCGTCGCCACGAGGACGCCGTGGCCGGCGGCCGCGTACTCGGCGAGCCAGGCGGCGAGGGCGCGCTTGCGCTCCGGGTCGATGCCGCGCGTCGGCTCGTCGAGGACGAGCAGGTCGGGTTCCGTCGCGGCGACGGCGGCGAGCCCGAGGCGCTCGCGCTCGCCGCTGGAGAGGTCGCGGGGGTGCCGCTCCGCGGCCCAGGCGAGGCCGACGCGGGCGAGCGCGGCGCGCGCCCGCCCCTCGCCGGCGGCGAGCGCGACCTCGTCGAGCACGCGCTCCGTCAGGAGGTAGCGGCCGGGATCCTGCGACAGGTACGCCGCGCGGCCGTCGCGGCGGACCGTTCCGGCGTCCGGCTCGAGGAGCCCCGCAGCGAGCTTCGCGAGCGTCGTCTTGCCCGAGCCGTTCGGCCCCTCGAGCGCGACGACCTCCCCGCGCCGCACGGCGAGCGACGCGCCGGCGAGGACCGGCGGCGCACCGGCGTACGCGAACGCGACGCCGTCGAGGCGGCACACGTCAGAACCAGGGTCTGACCCCGACGCGTGACGAGGGTGTGACGCGACGAAGTCGGGACGGTGCCGATTCAGCCACGAGAGTGCGCCGGTTCGCGGCGCGTCCAGGAGGACGCGTCCATCCTGGACGAAGAGGACCCGGTCGGCGAGCTCGAGCGCGCGCTCGACGCGCTGCTCCGAGAGCACGATCGCGGCGTCGAGGCGCGCGAGGCACGCGAGGAACCGGTCGGCCGCGGCGGGGTCGAGCTGGGACGTCGGCTCGTCGAGGAGGAGCAGGCGCGGGCGGACGGCGAGCGCCGCCGCGAGGCACACGCGCTGCAGCTCGCCGCCCGAGAGCTCCGCCGTCCGCCGGTCGCGCAGGTGGAGCGCGTCCACCGCCGCGAGCGCCTCGTCGATGCGCGGCCAGATCTCGTGGGGCGGGAGCGCCGCGTTCTCGAGGCCGAAGGCGACCTCGTTCGCGACGCGCGTCATCACCACCTGCTCCTCCGGATCCTGGAAGACCGTGGCGACGGTGCGCGCCAGCTCGGCCGGCCGGGCCACGCGCGTGTCGAGCCCGCCGACGACGACGCGGCCCTCGAACCGCCCGCCGTGGAAGTGCGGGACGAGGCCGGCGAGCGCCCTCAGCAGCGTCGACTTCCCGGACCCGGACGGCCCGAGGACGGCGACACGCTCGCCGGCGCGGAGCTCGAGCGACACGTCCTGCAGCGCCGGCGCCTCGCCCGGGTACGAGAACGTCAGCCCGCGGATCGACGCTAGAGCCACAGCGCCCCCGCCAGGACGAGCACGGGCGCCGCGGCCACGGCGGCGGCGTCGAGCCGCGTCCACGACGGACGCGGGGCGCGCGTCGCGCCCGCGCCCCCGAACCCCCGCGCCTCCATCGCCTCGGCCAGCGACGACGCGCGCTCGAGCGAGCCGGCTACGAGCGGCGAGAGGAGCCGCGCCCGGCCGCGGACGCCCTCGACGGCGATCCCGCGCCCGCGCGCCGCCTCCGCGAGCCCGGCGGCGTCGCGCTCGAGCGTCGGGACGAGCCGCGTCGCGAGCGCGACCGCGAGCGCCGAACGTCGTGCGAGCCCGGCCGCCGAGACGAGCCGGTCGTGGTCGAGGAGGAGCGCGTACGCGGCGAACGCGAGCGCCACCGCCGCGAGCCGGAGCGCGTTGAGCGCCGCCGTCTCGACCTCCGGCACCGTCACGTCGAGGGGGCCGAGCACCGGCAGCAGCGGCCCGGCCCAGAGGGCACGCCCGCCCCCGACCGCGAGCAGCGGCGACAGGACGAGGACGCCGAGCGCCGGGAGGAGCGCGCCGAGCAGGTACGGCCGCCGCGCCGACCGCGGCGCACGCAGGCAGAGCGCGAGCAGGAGGAGCGCCACGACCGCCGCCGCCGCGACGCGGTCCGCGAGCAGCGCCGCCGCGGCGGCCGCCGCGAGCACGACCGCCGCAGGCACGTCGGAGAGCCTCACTCCTCCCCCACCTCGAAGCGGAACCGGTAGCGCCGAGGGTCGGCCGCGAGCGCGTCCGCGTCGCCGCTGAAGACGAACCGCACCGGCCCGCCGGCGCCGCGCGCGGAGGCGCGGAACCGCTCCGGCCCCTCCGAGAGGACGAGGACGTTCGCGTCGGCGGGCGGCGCGCCCGTCGTCACCGTCTCCGCCCCCAGCACCTCCGCGAGCCGCCGCGCGGCGCCCTCCTGCTCCGGGCGCTCGTAGACGACCGCGGCCGGCAGGCGCCGCCCGTCGTACCCGTGCAGGAACGGCTCCGGGAACGCGCCGACGACGGCGGCGACGGGCTCCCGGTCCTCGACCCACGCGCGGTGGTCCCACCAGGCGACGTCGTCCGGCCGGAGCCGGTACTCGGCGGCGCTGCGGTCGGCGAGGAGCCCGTTCACGAAGTAGAACCAGTCGGTGCCGTCGTCGAGCGAGCCGGAGAGCCCGTCGATCGCCTGGACGAAGCGGCCGCCGTGCGTGGTCTCCACCTCGGCTTCGCCGCGCAGCGCCTCGAGCACCGTCTGCCCCGCGGCCACGCGCGTCTCGAGGAGCACCGTCTCGCCGCGGTCGCGCGTGATCCACAGCTCCGCCTCGCCCGCGGGCGCGCCGCCCGCCTCCGCACCGCAGCCGGCCAGCAGCGCGACCGCGGAGGCGAGGAGGCAGACGCGGGCGAGCGCGGTCACCGCAGCGCGTTCGACCGCACCGCGCCCGCGCGCGTCACGTGGACGAGGCCGCGCGTCCCGCGGACGCAGAAGCGGCCGTCGGCCGCGGTGCCCTTTGGCACGCCGGTGATCCAGATCCGCACGTCGCGCGCCGGCGAGCGTCGGCCGGCATCGTCCTGCGAGAAGGCGGCATAGCAGCGCGCCGAGGTGCGCTCGAGGAGGAGCGTCGCGGGTCCCGCGAACGTCGACGCGTCGAAGTCGGCCCAGTACCAGAGGACCGTGTCGCCGTCGCGGAGGCGCACCTGGTCGGCGCCCACCGGAGGCGAGGCGCCGTTGACCTTGAAGACCCAGCCGGAGAGCCCGCCGGCGGGGTACCGGCCGATCTGCGAGACGTACGGGCCGAACGACGTCTGCCGCACGTCGACGAAGAACTCGCCGCGGAGCGACGCGGCGCGGAGCGCGGCGAGGGCGTCGTCGGCGACGACGGTCTGCGGCGCCTTGCCCCAGATCGTCTGCGTGCGGCCTTCGACGCGGACGGTGACGACGGCGGCGTGCGCCGCGGGAGCGAGGGCGAGGAGCGCGGCGAGCGCCGCGAGGAGCACGAGGGGACGGGTGAGCAACGAATCCTCCTTCCGCGAGGGGTTCGGGTTGCGCGGCGGGCGGCAGGTCTTCTGACTCGGGGCTCCCCCTCCGCCGCCTTCCCGGCCGTGGCCAGTGGCGTCGTGGCGAAGAGCGTCTCCCCTCACAGCGGCGGGACCGTCCCGGATTCGCACCGGGTTCCCTTTCCGCTCGCCGGTTCTGTGGGCCGGAGACTAGCATCGGCCCATGGCCGCGCCGCGACTGCTCTCGACGTGGCTGCCGGTGCTCGCCTGGGCAGGCGTGATCTTCGCGCTCTCCTCCGTCCCCGGCCTCACGACGGGCCTCGGGTTCTGGGACCTGCTGCTGCGCAAGCTCGCCCACGTCGCCGAGTTCGCGATCCTCGGCGCGCTGCTCGCGCGCGCGCTTCCGGAGCTGTACGCGCTCGTCGCGGGCGTCGGGTACGCCGCGATCGACGAGCTGCACCAGCACACGGTCCCGGGGCGCGTCGGCACCCTCCGGGACGTCGCGCTCGACGCCGTCGGCGTCCTCGTCGGCGTCCTCCTCTGGAGGCGCGTGCGCGCGTGAGCTAGGGGCGCCTACGATCCGCGCGTGCAGACGCTCGCGCTCGACCTCGACGCGGTCCTCGGCGACACGCGCGCGCTCTGGGACGACTGGCTCGAGGACGCCTCGCGCCGCTACGCGACGATCGCGCCGCTCGACCCCGCGGCGCTGCCGCGCGACCGCGGTGCGGCCGCCGCCGAGCTCGACCGCTGGGCCGAGGCCGGCGTCGGCGACTGGCGCGCATCGCTCGAGCGGTTCGCCGAGGACCGCGCGCCCGTGTACCTCCGTCCCGCCGCCGACGCGAGCGCGGCGCTGCGGCGCGCCGCGGCCGCCGGCGCGCGGATCGGGGTCTTCACGGACGCGCCGGAGCCGCTCGCGCGGGTCGCGCTCGCGCACCTCGGCGCGGCGCGCCGCGTCGACGACGTCGAGGCGGGCGCCGGCGCGCTCGACCGGCTCCTCGCCGCGCTCGGGCCCGGAACCGTCGTCGTCCGCGCCCGGGAGGACCTCCTGGCGCTCGCCTAGAATCCGTCGGCATGGAAGACCCGAAGCGCTTCTCCGACCGGCAGTTCGAGGCGGTGCTGGAGCGGCTCGACCGCCTCTGCGACGAGGTCGAGACGATGAACCGCCGCCTCGACCAGCGGGACGACCTCCAGCGGATCACGCGCGAGCTCGCGACCCTGAACGAGTCGCTCCAGGCGCTCGCCTACGCCGCCCTGGGCACGCAGGCGCCGCAGGTGCGGCGACGCCGCTCGGCCTAGCGGACGAGGCGGTACAGCGTGCCGCCGTGCGAGACGAGGTAGAGCTCGCCCCGCGCGTCCTCGCCGAAGGACGTGAGGCGCGGGACCGTGAACGGCTCCGTCCGCAGCCCCGCGCCGCGCGCGCCGAGGCTCCAGACCTTGCCGGTGCAGTAGTCGCCGAAGAAGTAGCGGCCGCGCTCCGCCGGCAGCGCGGCGCCGCGGTAGACGAAGCCGCCGCTGACGGAGCAGCCGTCGTCCCGGCCGTAGACGTGCACCGGCTGGACGAGCACGCCGCCCGCGAGCGGCCGGTTCGAGTACCGCTCCCGACCCTCGAACGCGCTCCAGCCGTAGTTTCGGAGCTGCCGGAGCTGCGGCCGCGGCGTCCAGTCGATCTCCTCCCACGCGCCCTGGCCGACGTCGGCGATCCAGAGGTCGCCGTTCGCGCGGTCGAACGAGAACCGCCACGGGTTCCGGAGCCCGAGCGCGTTCACCTGCCAGCGGCTCGCGGCGACGTTGACGTTGCGCACGAGGAGCTTCCCGAGCAGCGTATCCCGCCGCTGACCGTGGTTGAGCGGGTCCCCGCCCGAGCCGCCGTCGCCCATGCCGACGTACAGCCGCCCGTCCGGCCCGAACGCCAGCTGGCCGCCGTTGTGGTTGCCGTACGGCTGCCGAACGAGGAGCCACCGCCGCGCGGTGCCCGGCAGCGCGCGGACGCCGTTCGAGCGGTACTCGACGACGCGCGTGTCGCCGTTCCGGTCGGTGTAGTTGACGAACAGGCGGCGGTTCTTCGCGTAGTTCGGGTGGAACGCGAGGGAGAGGAGCCCCCGCTCGCCACCGCTCGAGACGAGGTGGCGGATGTCGAGGAACGGCGCGGCGCGCAGCCGACCCGCGACGACGACGCGGATCACGCCCGGCTGCTCGACCACGTAGAGCCGGTTCGGCTCGGTGCGCGGCGCCGCGACGTGGACGGGTGAGTCGAGGCCGCTGACGACCGGGCGCAGCGACAGCGTCGTGCGCTCGGGAGCGGCGCCCACGCCGGCGACGGCGCCCGCGAGGACGGCGCAGAGCACGGCGACGACGGCGGCGACCCCTCGCATCCGCCGGAGCGTAGCCGACGCCCTCCGGCGACCGCCGCGCGCGGTAGCGTTCGCCGGTCGTGAAGGTCGTGATCATCGGCGCCGGCCAGGTCGGCTCCACGGTCGTGGAGGCCCTGCACGACGAGCACGACGTCACCGTGGTCGACCTCGAGAGCAGCCGCCTCAACGCCCTCTCGTACCGCTTCGACGTCAGCACCGTCGAGGGCAACGGCGCGAGCCGGCGCGTCCTCCAGGAGGCCGGCGTCTCCGAGGCTGGCCTCCTCATCGCCTGCACCTCGCGCGACGAGCCGAACCTGATCGCGGCGATGCTCGCGAAGAAGCTCGCGCCGCAGGTGCGGACGGTCGTCCGGACGACCGACATCGAGTACCTCGAGGTCTGGCACGAGCGGCAGCTCGACGTCGACCTCCTCGTCTCGTCCGAGCTCGAGACGGCGCACGCCGTGTCGCGGATCATCGGCGTCCCCGCGGCGCGCCAGACCGACGTCTTCGCCGACGGCCAGGTGCAGATCGTCGAGTTCGAAGTGGAGACGGGTGCCGGCGACGGCGTCGTCGGGATCCCGCTGCGCGAGGCGCGCATCCCCGCCGACTCGAAGGTCGCGAGCATCATCCGCGGCGAGCAGATGATCGTGCCGCGCGGCGACGCCTCCATCGAGCCCGGCGACCGCGTCATCATCATCGGCTCCCCGCGAGCCGCCCGCGCCTGGAGCGAGATCATGGCGCGCGAGCGCAAGCGCGTGGACGACGTCGTCGTGTACGGCGCCGGCCGGATCGGGGTCGCGGTGGCGCGGCTCCTGCTCGAGCAGAGCATCCGCGTGCGCCTGATCGAGGCGAACCGCGAACGCGCGCGGGAGGTCGCGGAGCTGCTCCCGAACGCGCGCGTCTTCAACGCGACGGGGCTCGAGCCGGACTTCCTCGAGCGGGAGCGGATCGGGAACGCGCGCGCGGCGATCTTCGCGATGCGCGACGACGCGAAGAACCACTACGCGGCGACGCTGGCGAAGCTCCACGGCGTCACCTTCACGATCGCCGTCGTCCACGACGCCGTCTCGATGGAGGTCTTCGAACGGGCCGGGATCGACGTCGCGATCAACCCGCGGCAGGTGACGGCGGAGGAGCTCGTCCGGTTCGCGCACGACCCGCGGACGCGCCAGGTCGCGATGCTCGAGGGCGACCGCTACGAGATCCTCGACATCACCGTCCGCGGCGAGAGCTCGCTCGTGGACGTCCCGTTCCGCGAGCTGCCGATGACGGGCGCGCTGATCGGCGCGATCGTCCGCGACGGCACCGCGATCTTCCCGCACGGCGACGACGTGCTGATGCCCGGCGACCGCGTGATCATCTTCACGGAGTCGGCGCGCGTGGCGGAGGTCGAGCGGACGCTGTGACCGGCGACGGGATCGTCTCCGGCGCGGCGCTCCCGGAGTAGCGGTGCCCGCGCGCGCCCTCACGACGGCTCGGCTGCGGCGCGCGTTCCGGCGCGAGACCGTCGGCGTGGACGTCGAGGCGGTGCTCGACCTCGTCGGCGCCGTCCTGAAGTGGCTCGGGCTCGCGTTCCTCTTTCCGGCGGCGATCGCGCTCTGGTACGGCGAGTCGCCGTGGCCGTTCGTCGTCTCCGCCGCAGTCACCTCCGGCTTCGGCTGGACGCTCGAGCAGGCGACGGCGGGCAAGGAGCGCGTGGCGCCGCGCGAGGGCTTCCTCGTCGTCGCGCTGGTGTGGCTCGCCGTGCCGGTCTTCGGCGCGCTGCCGTACGTCCTCTCGGGCGAGGCGCAGCTCGCGAACGCGGTCAACGCGTACTTCGAGTCCGTCTCCGGGTTCACCGCCACCGGCGCGACGATCCTCGTCGACATCGAGTCGCTGCCGCGCGGGCTCGCGATGTGGCGGCAGTTCACGCAGTGGCTCGGCGGGATGGGGATCGTCATCCTCGCGATCGCGATCCTCCCGCGGCTGCGCGTCGGCGGCCGGCAGCTGCTCCAGTCGGAGCTCCCCGGGCCGACCGAGACCGAGCGGCTGTCGACGTCGATCCGCGAGACGGCGCGCAGGCTCTGGTTCCTCTACGTCGGGCTGACGGCGGCGCTGATCGCGCTCCTGTGGGGCTACGGCGTCGCGGGGCTCGACGAGGAGATGACGCTGTTCGACGCCGTCGCGCACGCGTTCACGACCGTCGCGATCGGCGGGTTCTCGCCGCGCGAGCGCTCGATCGAGCCGTTCTCGCCGCTGACGCAGTGGACGATCGTCGTCTTCATCGTCGTCGCGGGCGTGAACTTCCTCCGCCTCTACCGCGCCATCGTCCAGCGCGAGCCGCGGACGATCGCGCGCGACGAGGAGTTCCGCCTCTACCTGCTGCTGCTCGGCCTCGGCTCGTTCGCGCTGCTCGTCGAGCTGCTGGCGAACGGCCGGTTCGCAGGCGAGGAGGCGCTGCGGCACGCCGTGTTCCAGGCGGTCTCGATCATGACGACGACGGGGTTCGCGACCGCGGACTACACCGAGTGGGGCGCGCTCGCGGCGGTGACGATCGTCGGCCTGATGTTCTTCGGCGCCTCCGCCGGGTCGACGGGCGGCTCCGTGAAGGTCGTCCGGCACCTGCTCATCGGCCGGCTGCTGCGCCGCGAGCTCGATCAGACCGTGCACCCGGAGATCGTCCTCCCCGTTCGCCTAAACGGGCATCCGGTCGACGAGCGGACGCTCCGCGCGGTGCTCGCGTTCGTGCTCATCTACGTCGGGCTGTTCGCGATCGGCGCGCTCGGCCTCGTGCTGGAGTCGTTCCGCGTCACGGGTGAGGTGACGCCGTTCGAGGCGATCGCCGCTGCCGCGGCGACCCTCGGCAACGTCGGTCCCGCCATGGGCTTCGCGGGGCCCTTCGGCTCCTACGAGCCGTTCAGCGCGGTCTCGAAGCTGATCATGTGCGCCCTCATGTGGATGGGCCGCGTCGAGATCATCCCCGTCGTCGTCCTCTTCACGAAGGCGTACTGGCGCGCCTAGGGGCGTCGCCGGAAGTGCTGCGCACTTCCGGCGACTTCGGCCGCTCGGCGTGGGTCGGGGGTTCTGTGGGCTGCGGCAGGAGCTCGGTCCTGCCGCAGCCGGGCCGCGGCGGTTCGCGCGTGGGTGGGCTGGCACACCGGGTGCCGCGGTGCGTGACGGTACGCGCGGTGCGAGACCGGGCGGCGTGCGCTACCGCGCATGCCGCCCGGAGAGGGGCGCGCAGTCGCCGGAAGCCTTCGTCTTCCGGCTCCTAACCGCGCTCGGCCGTGCGGGTGGTTCGCGGTCGAGGCCCCACGGATGGCGTGGCGCTGGACCAGTCCAGGCGGGACAGGCCCCGTGCCTGGCACCGGACCAGGCCGCGCGGGACAGGAGCCGCGCCCGGCACCGGACGGCGCCGCAACCCTCGACCACCCTCAAGCGGGTCTGACCCCGGGGTGCCCGGTTCGGCCACGTCCCAGCTGCGTCGGCCCGCAACCCTCGACCACCCTCAACGGTGTCTGACACCGTTCAGAGGGTTCTTCTCACGTCGCAGCGGCGTCGGCCGGGCGGGATCACAGCGGCGAAGCCGCGTATCCCGCCCGGCGCGAAGCGTCCCGCGTCTGCCAGCGTGTCCGGGGCCGGAGCGCATGCGCGCGGAGCGCGCACGCGCGGAGCGAGGCACGACGGCCCCGGTCCACCCACGCGCAGCCGAACCGGCCAGGCGCGGGCACGACCGCGCTCGTGCCCGCGCCCACACAAACGCGACACCGACGCAGAGCGGCGAAGGAGGGGGCCCGTGGGGGAACCATCGGTTCCCCCACGACGCCACAGCGGCGAAGCCGCCTTTCCCGCCCGGCGCGAAGCGTCACGCACCTGCCAGCGTGTCCAGGCCCGGAGCGCATGCGCCGAAGGCGCACGCGCGGAGGGAAGCACGAGCGCCCCGGGGTGCACCCACGCCGAACCAGCTCGGCCAGGCGCCCAACCCACGCCGAGCGAGAAGCGGAGGGGGCCTACGGGGGAACCGCAGGTTCCCCCGTACCCGTCAGCCGTGCAACGCGGCGATGATCGGGATGATCAGGATCGCGACGATGTTGGCGATCTTGATCATCGGGTTGATCGCGGGGCCGGCGGTGTCCTTGTACGGGTCGCCGACGGTGTCCCCGGTGACCGAGGCCGCATGGGCCTCGGAGCCCTTGCCGCCGAAGGCGCCGTCCTCGATCAGCTTCTTCGCGTTGTCCCACGCGCCGCCGCCGGACGTCATGGCGATCGCCAGGAAGAGCCCCGTGACGATCGTCCCGATCAGCAGGCCGCCGAGGGCGTCGGGGCTGATCAGACCGACGATGATCGGGAACGACACGGGGATCAGCGCCGGCAGGAGCATCCGCTTGATGGCCGAGTTCGTGACGATGTCCACGGCGCGGCTGTAGTCCGGCCGCTGCGTCCCCTCCATGATCCCGGGCATCTCGCGGAACTGCCGCCGCACCTCGGTCACGACGAGGCCGCCGACGCGCCCGACGGCCTGCATCGCGAGCGACGCGAACAGGAACGGCATCAGGCCGCCGATGAACAGGCCGGCGATCACCCACGGGTTGTCGAGCGCGAAGTTCGTCCGCACGCCCTCGTCGCCGATCCCGCGCGCGTACTCCGCGAAGAGGACGACCGCCGCGAGGCCGGCCGAGCCGATCGCGTAGCCCTTCGTGACCGCCTTCGTCGTGTTGCCCACCGCGTCGAGGGGGTCCGTGATCGCGCGCACCGACTCGTCCAGCTCGGCCATCTCCGCGATCCCGCCGGCGTTGTCGGTGACGGGGCCGTACGCGTCGAGGGCGACGATCAGCCCGGTCATGGAGAGCTGCGCCATCACGGCGACGGCGATGCCGTAGAGCTCGGCGAACTGGTACGCGACGAGGATCCCCGCCGCGATCACGATCACCGGGAGCGCCGTCGCCTGCATCCCGACCGCGAGGCCCTCGATGATGTTCGTGGCGTGCCCCGTCTGGGACGCGCTCGAGATGGACTTGACCGGGTTCCAGCGCGTGCCGGTGTAGAACTCGGTGATCGCGACGAGCAGGAAGGTGACGACGAGGCCGACGACCGCCGCGCCGTACAGCTCGCCGAAGCTGAATGCGCGCCCGTCGAACGCCATCGTCACCGGGATCAGCCCGAGCGCCGACAGCACCGTCGCGACGATCACCGACTTGTAGAGCGCGTTCATGATCGACCCGCCGCGGCCGATCCGCGCGAAGAAGACGCCGACCACCGACGCGAGGATCGACACGCCGCCGATCGCCAGCGGGTAGAGCGCGAGGCCGCCGGCGGGGAACGCGAGCCCGATCAGCATCGCCGCCACCGCCGTCACGGCGTACGTCTCGAACAGGTCGGCCGCCATCCCGGCGCAGTCGCCGACGTTGTCGCCCACGTTGTCGGCGATCACGGCCGGGTTGCGCGGGTCGTCCTCCGGGATCCCCGCCTCGATCTTGCCGACGAGGTCGGCGCCGACGTCCGCGGCCTTCGTGTAGATGCCGCCGCCGAGGCGCGCGAAGACGGAGATGAGCGAGCCGCCGAAGGCGAGGCCCACGAGCGCGTGGATCGCGTCGTCCTGCTCGAAGTCGAACAACCCCGTGAGGACCCCGTAGTACCCGGCGACCCCGAGCAGGCCGAGGCCGACGACGAGGAGGCCGGTGACGGATCCCGCGCGGAAGGCGACGTTGAGCGCCGGCTTCAGCCCCGACTTCGCGGCCTCCGCGGTCCGCGTGTTCGAGCGGACGGCCACGTTCATTCCGATGAACCCCGCCGCCGCGGAGAAGACCGCGCCGATCAGGAAGCCGAAGGCCGTCCCCCAGCCGAGCTCGCGGTAGAAGCCGATCAGGAAGAACGGCACGATCGAGACGGCGCCGATGGTGATGTACTGCCGCTTCAGGTAGGCCGCGGCGCCCTCCTGGATCGCGCGCCCGATCTCGAGCATCCGCTCGCTCCCGGCCGGCTGCTGGAGCAGCCACCACGTGAAGTACAGCCCAAGCGCGATGCCCGCACCGGCGCAGATCAGCGCGAAGGCGACGGCGTGCTCGTTGAAGAAGTCCATGGTCTGCTCCCTGTCACAAAGTCGAGCCGGGATGGCCCCGGCGCGGCGAGGTTTCTATCACAAGCTGCGGGCGGAGCCTGCGGCTACGCGCCTTCGCCGGCCTCGTCGCCCTGCTCCTGCTGCGGCGCCGCGGCGGCGTCGGCGTACGCGAGCTGGAGGTTCGTCACCACCTGCCGGAAGTCCCGCAGCGTCTCTTCCGGCACCGTGCCCTCGAGGACGGGCATGAGCGCCCGTAGCGAGTCGATCGCGACGCGCGCCTCCGCCAGGTCGCGCGTCGACGGCTCGAGCTTCGCGTACCCGAGCTGCGCGACGGTCGAGAACGCCGACAGCAGGACGTCGGCGACCCTGAGCTGCTTGATCCCCTCGATCAGCTGCTCCGGCGTCAGCTCCGGCTCAGCCACCGCTCCGTGCCGACGAGCGCCTGCTCGGCGTACACCTCGGCGAGCGCCGCGCCCTCCGCGTGGCGGGCGATCTGCCGCATCGCGGAGTTCGCCTCCGGCACCGCGAGCTCGTCCGCCGTGCCGAGCTCCTCGGCGACCGGCAGCACCCACTCCACGAGCTCCTCGAGCGCCGCGCGCGCCGGCCGGACGCGGCCGCTCCCGAGGTCGATCAGCTCTCCCGCGAGCCCGTAGCGGATCGCCCGCCAGACGTTCTCCTCGATCAGCCGCGGCGGCGGCTGCGGCAGCGGCTCGCCCTCGTCGAGCGCGCGCGCGATCCGCGCCGCGAGGGAGTACGCGAGGGCGGCGAGCGACCGCGACTCCGCGAGCTCCGGCTGCGCGTCGGCGATCCGGATCTCCACCGTCGGGAACGCGAGGTGCGGCCGCACGCTCCACCACAGCTGCGTGTGCTCGGTGATCGAGCCGGTGTCGTAGAGGAAGCGCACGTACGACTCGTACGCGTCCCAGCCGCCGAACGCGTCGGGGACGCCGCAGCGCGGGAACATCCGCGTGAAGATCTGCGTCCGCGCGGAGTGGAGCCCCGAGTCGACGCCCTCGACGAACGGCGAGCTGGCGGAGAGCGCGAGGAGGTCGGGCAGCCACACCCGGAGCGCGTCGCAGACGCGGATCGCGCGGTCGGCGCCGCGGATGCCGACGTGGACGTGCAGGCCGAAGGTGTTGTTGCGCCAGACGACGTAGCGGAGGATCTCGTCGTTGCGGCGGTAGTGCGGCGTGTCGATGATCCGCTGGTCCTGCCACGCGCTCCAGGGGTGCGTCCCCGCGGCGCCGAGGCCGACGCCGAGGCGCGACGCGAGCTCCGCGAGCTGGTCGCGCCGCTCGCCGATCAGCGCCGACGCGTCGCCCCAGGACTCGCAGCGGCCGGTCTTCACCTCGACCTCCGAGGCGATCAGCTCGCCGACGAGGTGCTCCTCGAGCGGCGTCCCGCGGACCGCCGCCTGCAGCTCCTCGAACCGGTCGACGAGCTCGTGCGTCTCGGGGTCGAGGAGCGCGAACTCCTCCTCGACCGCGAGGGTGAAGTCGCGACCGGCGTCGAAGGCCTCGCGCGCGAGCCGGATCAGCTCGTCCGCGGGCACGCGCTGCTCGTCGCCCATCGGCGACAGGCTACTCGAAGGGTTCGAGCAGCCGGTTCGCCACGCCCGCCCAGCTCCACCGCGCGACCGTGGCGGCGCGCGCCGCCTCGCCGAGCCGCTCGCGCTCCGCCCGCGGCAGCGCGAGGAGGCGCTCGAGCTTCGCCGCCAGCTCGTCGACGTCGCCGGTCGTGAAGCTGGCGAGGTCGCGGTGCTCCTCCGGGTACTCCTCCTCCAGCCCCTGCGCGATCTCCGCGAGCCCCGAGTGCCGCGCGACGAGCGGCGGACAGCCGGCGGCCGCCGCCTCCGCCGCCACCATCCCGAACGCCTCCGGGAAGATCGACGGAACGACCGCGACGTCCGCCAGGGGGAGCAGGTGGACGAGGTGCCGGTGCTCGAGCGGCCCGGTGAAGAGCGCGCGCGGCGGCGCCGCCGCCTGCAGCTCCTCCCGGTAGTCGCCGAAGCCGACGATCACCGCGCGGGCGTCGATCCGGCGCAGCGCCTCGAGCAGCACGTGGACGCCCTTGTTGTAGAGCAGCTTCCCGAAGTAGAGGACGGTCGGCTCGTCGCTCGCGAAGAACTCCGCCAGCCGCTCGGCGTTCCCCTCGTCGGGTAGCCGCTCCTGCGCGTTCGCCGGGTTCGGCGGGTCGGCGCGGCACTCCGCGAGCAGCTCCGCGAGCGCCTCGTCGCGCGGCTGCGGCACGAACTCGTCGACGTCCACGCCGGGCGGCACCTCGTAGACGCGGTCGACGTGCCCGACCACCTCCTCGACGACGCTGCGGATGTGCGCGGAACCGACGTAGACCGCCTCGGCCGCGGCGAGCGTCTCACGGGCCCACGCGGCGAGCTCCGCGTTGCCGCGGATCGAGTACTCGAGCTCCGAGCCGTGCGCCTTGACGGCGTAGGGAGCACCGGCCGCGGCGCCGACGGCGCCGCCGAGAAGGACGTGGTTCACGAAGACGACGTCGGCCGGCAGGCGCTCGCGCAGAGCCGCCGCGTTCGCCTCGACCCACGCGTCGAGCTCGGCGCGCGTGCAGCTCTGGAGCAGCTTCACCGTGTACCCCTCGTACCGGTCGAGGACGAAGACCGGCAGCAGCCCTCCCACGTCCGGCCGCACCGCCTCGGCGCCGCCCAGGTCGTACCGCTCGGGGTGCGGCTCCTGCGCGAAGACGGTCACGTCGTGGCCGGCGCGGGCCCACTCGCGCGCGAGCGCCCGCGTGTAGACGTTCGACCCGGTCCCGCCGAGCAGGTACCCGTGCCAGAGCAGGATCCGCATCGGCCGCGGAGCCGCTACGTGAGGTGGAAGTACAGCGCGTAGAGGAGCTCGACCGCGGGATTCGACGTGTGCACGGCGACGTCCGGCGGCACGTCGAGCAGCGCCTCGGAGTAGTTGAAGATGATCTTCACGCCGGCGTCGATCAGGTCGTTCGCGGCGTCCTGGGCCGCGTCGGCCGGCACGGCGAGGACGCCGACGATGATGTTGTTCTCGCGGACGATCCGCTTCAGCTCCCCGTACGGCGACACCGGGAGGGAGCCGACGTTGCGGCCGACCTTCTCCGGGTCGGTGTCGAGCACCGCCGCGATGTTGATGCCGTGCTCGCCGAAGATCGGCGAGCTCGCGATCGCCTGGCCGAGGCGGCCGGCGCCCACGAGCGCGATGTTGTGCTGCCCCTGCGTG
>DATLFU010000011.1:0-65359 GCA_035540835.1 Gaiellaceae bacterium | reverse complement strand
CCCCCGCCCGCGCCTCCCGCTCGAGCCGCGCCGCGAGGTTCACCGTGTCGCCGACGACGCCGTGCTTGCGATGGCCGGCACCCGCGCCGACGACGCCGGTGGAGACGCGGCCGCTGTTGACGCCGACGCGGAACCGCGGCCACCCGGCCTCGGCCGCCTCCGTCGCGATGCGCTGCAGGTCGAGCGCCGCGCGCACCGCCCGGACGGCGTGGTCGGCCTGCCCGCCGTCCTTGTTGAACACCGCCATGACGGCGTCCCCGATCAGCTGGTGCACCTCGCCGCCGTGTCGCTCCGCGATCGCCGGCACGATCCGCTCGAAGTACGCGTTCAGCATCCGCGTCACCTCCGCCGGGGCGTGCCGCTCCGCGTACGGCGTGAACCCCTCCAGGTCGGCGAAGAGGACGCTCACGTCCTTCGCTCCGGCGAGCGTCTCGTCGAGGTACACGGCGCTGAACCGCTCCTCGTGCCACTCCCGCCGCGCCGCGTACGCGACGAACGCGAACCCGAGGAGCATCAGCACGTGCCACTCCCACCACGACAGCTGCCACGACGTCGGCAGCGCGGCGACGACGACGACCAGCGCCTCCGCGAGCAGCGCGAAGCCGACTGCGACGGCGAACACGAGCCGCTCGCGGCGGCGCCGGTAGAGCCGCAGGTACCGGATCCCGGCGACGAGGAAGAGGAGGACGCCGCCCGCGGCGAGCGCCGCCATCCCCGCCGTCGTCTCCCGCGGCGGCGCGCCCGCGAGCGGGCCGCGCTCGAGGAGCGACAGCACCGCCCACGCGCCCATCGCGGCGAGCAGCGCGCCGAGGAGGAGCCGCGACCGCCGGACGAGCGCGACCGACGTCGCCACCCCCCACTCGACCCCGGAGAGTGCCGCGAACGCGCCGGCGAGGAGGAGGCCGACGGGGGTCGCCACCGTGAAGCCGGCGTTCGGGCCCGAGAGGAGGACGCCCGGCGTCGCGAGCGCGTGCAGGCCCAGGAATCCGGCCGCGGCGACGAACGCGAGCGCGAGCAGGAGCAGCCGCGCGTCGCGCCGCCGGCGCGCCGCCTCGCCGATCGCGACGCCGAGGACGACGTTCACGAGCGCAGCGGCGAGCACGAGCCAGAAGTGCGCGGGGTGGTTCTCCCACGTCGCGTCCAGCTCCGGCACCGCGAGCAGGAGCCCGAGCACGGCCACGGGAACGGCGAGCGCGAGGAGGGAGATCGCGGCGCGGGCGGTCACGCGAGCAGCGCCGCGAGCGCGCGCCGGTGCTCGTCGCCGTCGAACCGGTTCAGCGCGTCGCCGGGGAGGTCGTGCGCGTCGACGCGTCCGCCTCGGCGGAGGTAGACGCCTGGGAAGATCTCGCCGCCGCCGGAGAGCTCGACGGCGACGGCGACCGCGTCCGGTCCCGGCTCGTCGACGAAGTGCGCGAGCGGGACGACGCCGCCGTCGCGCGGGCCGCCGTCGCCGGCGAGGAGCACGACGCGCGCGAGGTAGCCCTTCTGCGCCCAGAGCTCGGGCGCGCGCGTCGCCTCGCCGAGCAGGAACGGGACGACCTCGTCCGCCGCGAGGCGGCGGCGCTCCGGCACGGTCCCGCCGAGCGTCGCCGCGAGCCGCTCCGCGAGGACTCGCGCGTTGTACCGGAAGCCGTGCACGGCGGCGGAGCTGCCGACGTTCGCGTGCCGCCGCAGCCCCGTCGCCGCCTGCGTCACGTTGCCCGCGAAGAACACGCCCGGCGCGCCGATGCTCTCCCAGTACGGCGTCAGCGCCGGCATCCGCCCCTGCGCGACGGTGGCGACGCCCAGCCCCGGCAGGTCGCGGAGCGGCGCGGCGAACCCCGTCGCGGCGATCGCGTGGTCGGCCTCGAGCAGGTGGTCGCCCGGGTGCGTCGTCCCGCGCGCGTGCACGCGCCACCCTTCGGCGGTCCGCTCGACCCGGTCGACCGCGGCGTCGAGGACGACCGTGCCGCCGCCGGCGGCGCTGTCCTCCAGCGGCTGCATGTAGCGGACGCGGACGGAGGTGAGCGCGAGCACCGACGTGTCCACCGGCCGCGGCGAGACGAGCAGGACCCGCCGCGCCCACGGGAGGAGGCCGTCCGCGATCTCGAAGCCGGAGTTCCGCTTCCCGACGACGAGCACGGTCGCGCCCGCGTACTCCCGCGGCGGGCGCGTCTCGACGTAGTGCGGCGCGTGCTCGATGCCCGGGATCGGCGACCGCCACGGCTCGGTCACGCCGAGCGCGAACACGGCGGCGCGGCAGCGGTACTCGCCGTCGCTCGTCGCGAGCGCGAGCCGCCCGTCGTCGAGCCGGCGCGTCGACTCCCACGTGCACCCGTAGCGGACGCGGACGGGGGCGCGCTCCGCGAACGCGGCGAGGCCGCGCTCCATCTCCGGTCGCGACGGCACCGCGTACGCGCGGTCCATCTCGGCCGCGACGAGCGCGGCGTGCGACGGCTCGGCCGCGACGAGGCTGTTGTGGTCGTACCACTCGTACTCGCGGGTCCCGCGCTCGGCGGGCGCGTCCGGCTTCGTCCACGAGAGCAGCCGCTGGAAGATCGGCAGCGCGCGGAACATCCCGCCCGGCCCGTCGTCGCGCGACACGCACGCGGCGCGGACGCCGAGCCGCTCGAGGAAGTACGCCGTCTGGAGGCCGCCGGGCCCGCTCCCGACGACGACGGCGTCGTAGTCGCCGGGCGGGAACGGGCGCTCGCCGTTCCCCGCTAGCCCTGCCACCGGTTCGCGTTGCGGAGCCGCCGCGCCTCGGTCTGGAGGACGCGGTAGAGGACGCTCGGGTGCCGCAGGAGCAACGCGCGGAAATCGGCGCCGGCGAGCACCGCGCAGCGCAGCTCCTCCGTCGCGGCGACGACGTCGGCCGTCGGTGGCTCGCCGAGCAGGATCGAGACCTCGCCGAAGAACTCGCCGGGCACGAGGCGCGCGCGCTCGCTCCCGTCGATCCGCACGGACGCCTCGCCGCTGAGGATGACGTGGAACGCGTTCCCGCTCATCCCCTGCCGCAGGATCCGCGCGTCGCGCGGATACCGCTCCTCGTCCAGCGTCATCGCCAGCTCGTGGAGCTGCGGCGGCTCGAGGTCTGCGAAGAGGGCGAGCGGCGCGAGGCTCTCCGCGTCGATCACGCGGAAGACCCTACGGCGTCGAGGCGGTCGTTACAAGGGGCGCGCCAGCTCCACCCACACGGGGCCCGGCCGGTACCCGAGGCGCGCGTTGATCGCGAGCATCGGCGCGTTCTCCTCGTCGTTGCCGGTGAGGAGCGCCTCGATCCCCTGCTCCGCCGCCCAGCGCAGCGCCGCGAGCTTCGCCAGCCGCGCGAGGCCGCGGCCGCGGTACGCGCGCAGCGTCCCCGTGAGCTCGTGCTCGCCGCGACGCCCCTCCCGGTCGACGAGCAGCCACGCGAATGCGACCGGGCGGTCGCCGTCGAGGACGTTCATGCTCCCGTCCGCGTCGAGCAGCGGCTTTCCGAGCGTCTCCCGCTCCCACTCCTCGAACGGGAGCTCGCCGCGCGGATAGTCGGTCGGCATGTCCTCCTCCGCCTCGACGTAGAGCGCGTGGAGCTCGCGCGGCCGGTGCAGCAGCTCGCGCAGCGGCGCGACGCAGAAGCCGTCCGCCGCGAGCGCGCGCTCGAGCGGCTCGAGCTCGGAGAGGTCGGCGGCGCGCGGTTCGATCTGCGACAGCCGCTCCGCGCGCGTGCGCGCGAACCCGTGCCGCTCCGCGAAAGCGGCGCCCTCCGCGTCCGCGGTGCTGTTCAGCGTGTGCACGCCGTGCGCGCGCACGTGCTCGATCGCGGCGGCGAGGAGCGACGAGCCGATCCCGCGGCCGCGCGCGCCGGGCGCCACGCAGGCCCACACGAACCCGATCCCCGGGTCGGCGGCGCGCCACCGGAGCTGCGCCTCTCCCCACCCGACGATCCGCCCCTCCTCCTCGGCGACGAGGTAGAGGAGCTTCGCGCGCTCGGGCGTGTCGCGCACCTCGTGCACGAGCAGCTCGGGCGTCGTCAGCCATCCCGGCGCCGCCTCGCGCAGGAGCGGTGCCGCCGCCGGCGCGTCGTCGTCGCGGAACGGCCGGATCACGACGCTGCGCGCCACGGAGGCGGACGCTACACTTCCGCCGTCGCGGCGCATTCGTCTAGTGGCCTAGGACGCCGCCCTCTCACGGCGGTAGCACGGGTTCGAATCCCGTATGCGCCTCTCCTGGAACCCGCCCCGCCGCGGGTTCCGGCGTTTTCAGGGGCGACCGACACCGGCGGCCGCGCCGTCCTGGAGGCGTGGCTCCATCCGCCGAGGCGCCTTAGACTGGCCGCGTGGCTGTGAGATGGATCAAGCCGAACATTCTCTCTGACCGGTTCGACGAGAGCCGCGCGTTCTACAACGAGGTGATCGGCCTCGACGGCGGCGACGGCCTCGACTGGATCCTGTTCTTCGGAACCGAGAAGCGCGAGGTCCAGCTGAGCGTGATGAGGCTCGACGTCAAGGCGCACGTCCATCCGGATGTGTCGATCGAAGTGGACGATGTCGATGCCGTCTACGAGCGTGCGCGGGCAGCCGGCGCCGCGATCATCTACCCGATCACGGATGAGGAGTGGGGCTTGCGGCGGTTCTTCGTCCGCGATCCGAACGGCGCGGTGATCAACGTGACCCAGCACCGGTAGATCGGCTTCCTCCCGGGGCCGCTCGCGCCGTTCGCGTGCGTCAGCCGTAGATCGGGCGGGTCATGCAGCGCGGGCCGCCGGTGCCCTTGATCAGCTCGCTCCCGGGGACGGCCGTGAGCGTGATCCCGCGCTCGCGCAGCGCCTCGACCGTCCGGGAGCAGAGGTCGTAGCAGACGATCCGCCGGTCGCCGAGGCAGAAGCAGTTGCACGCCTGCATCTCCATCGACTCCTTGCGCGTCACCTCGATGGGCTCCATCGCGCTCTCCCGCAGGAGGTCGAGCACGTCCACCTCCCGCTCGCCGCGCGCGTCGCGGACGAACGAGCCGCGGATGCTGCCCGGGTGCACGAGGAACGTGTCGCTCGCGACCGGGACGAGCACGCCGTCGAGGTTCATCCGCCACGGCTCGAGCTCGATGCCGACGACCTCGTCCAGGGCGTCGGGCGCGAGCCGCTCCCAGAGGAGGTCGATGCTCTCGCGCGCGCTCCTCGGCCCGTACCCGACGAGCAGCGTGCGCCGACCGGCGCGGACGAGCGGGATCACGTCGCCGCCCTCGAGGTACCGGCCGGGCGGCATCGCGAAGAGCTCCCGCAGCCCGAGGTTCCGCAGCGCGGCCGACATCACCTCGACCTCGGAACGCCGGATCGGCACGCGCATCGCGCCCGCCACGTACGCGCCGGGCAGCCACGGCAGGGTGATCACCGAGTCGCGGGTGTAGACCTGGTTCGGGTTCGCCGCGACGTGCCGCCACACGTCGCTCCCGGCGACCAGCTCGTCGAGCCGCACGACCTCGACCCCCGCCTCCTCGATCGCGCGGACGAGCGCCGCGTGCTGCTCCGCGAACGCCGCCGCGTCCGGGTGGGCCGCGAAGAGCGTCCGCTCCTTCAGCTCGTCGGCGGGGACGGCGGCGAGCGCGTCGAGCGCCCCCGTCGGCGACGGGTCGTGGACGACGACGCGCGCCGGCGTCGCCGCGAACTCGCTCAGCGGTGCGGCCACGGACGCGCTGTACCCGCGGCGCGAAGCGTCCAACGCGCTACGCGACGCGCTCGCCGCACAGGTACAGCACGCCGTCGCGCGACTCCGCGACAGGCTCCCACGGCCGGTGCGGCTCTGCGTGGCCGGGCCGCAGCAGGTGGACGACCTCGTGGCCGCGCGAATGCAGGAGCTCGGCGATCAGCCGCCGGTGGCAGCGCCACCACAACGTCTCGGCGCAGAGGAACGACGGCGCCGGAGCGTCGAGCGCGCCCGCGAGCGCCTCCTGCCACTCGGTCTGCCGCATGCGCGCCGCGTAGCTGCGGAAGGCGGCGACCCGGATGCACGAGAAGCGCTCCTCGCCCGGCTCCCCGCTGCGCCGCCCGCCGAGCTCGACCGCGTGCCGGTACGCGATCCCCTGCGCCTCCACCGCCTCCGCGAGCGGCGCCTGGCCGAACTGCGGGTGCCGCCGCGAGCCCGGGAAGCGGCGCACGTCGACGAGCGTCCGCACTCCCGCACCCACGAGGCACTCGAGCAGCTCCTCGATCGTCCGCGCGCCGTGGCCGACGGTGAAGACGCGCACGGGCTACGGCGCCGGACGCCGGTACGCAGGCCTGCCGTCGACCTCCGCCCTCGCGGCGCGGCCCTCCGCGACGAGCCGCTCGAGGTGCGCGAGCGTCTCGGCCACGGCGAAGCGCCGCTGGACGAGCGGGAGGCCCGGGTCGAACAGCCGCAGCGACAGGTCGTACGCGGTCCGCGGCTCCGGCGCGAGGGCGGCGGCGGCCTCGTCGAGACGCTCGGCGTGGTGGCGCTGCAGCTCCGCCACCCGCCCCGCCACGTCGTCGATCGGCTGCTCGTGCCCCGCGAACGCCACGCGCGCGCCGAGCGCCGCGATCCGCTCGAGCGACGCGAGGTAGTCGCCGAGCGGATCGGCCCGCGACTGCTGGTACAGCCCCACCGTCGGCGTGATCCGCCCGAGCACGGTGTCGCCCGCGAGCAGGACGCCGTCCCGGAACAGCGCGACGTGGCCGTCCGCGTGGCCGGGCAGCTCGAGCACGCGCCACCCGTCGACCTCGTCCCCCTCGTCGAGGAGCTCGACGTCGGAGACGACGCGGACGCGCTCGCGCAGGAGCCGCCCCTGCTCGGCCAGCTCGTGCGCGTGCTCGGGCGGCATCCCGTGGTGGAGCAGGTGCGCGGCGCTCCGCGCCGGTCCGTCGGGATCGCCCCACGCCGCCAGCGCCTGCTCGTGGTCCAGCCGCCCCTGCAGCACGCGCGCGCCTGTCAGCGCGGCGACGTCGGCGGCGCCCCCGACGTGGTCGGGGTGCAGGTGCGTCACGACGATCCGCTCCACGGGACCGTCGAGCTGCGCCAGGAGTGGCGCCCAGACCGCCTCCGGGTCGCTCCGGCCGAGGCCGGTGTCGACGAGCGTCCACGCCCCGTCCGAAGCGCGGACGACGTAGCAGTGGACGTGGTCGATCCCGAGCGGGAGCCCGAACGTGACCCGCAGCACGCCGTCGGCGACCTCGACCACGCGGCCTATTCAACCGCCTACGCGCGCCGTAAGATCGCGCGGTGCCCCTCCTCGAGCTGCGGAAGCTCACGCTGCGGTTCGGCGGCGTCGTCGCGCTGGACGACGTCTCGCTCGCCGTCGGGGAGGGCGAGATCGCGGGGCTGATCGGGCCGAACGGCGCCGGCAAGACCACCGCGTTCAACGTGATCACGCGGCTCTACGCGCCCGACTCCGGCGAGCTCGTGTTCGACGAGGTCGACCTGCTGCGGGTGCCGGCGCACCGGATCGTGCGGCTCGGGATCGCGCGGACCTTCCAGAACGTCGCGCTCTTCCAGATGATGAGCGTGCTGGAGAACGTGCTCCTCGGGGGCCACGCGCGCGACGATCTCGGCGACGAGGCCGCGGCCCGGCAGGAAGGGATGGAGGCGCTCGGCTACCTCGGCCTCACCGACCTCGCGCGCCGCCCGGCCGCAGGGCTGCCGTTCGGGACGCTCAAGCGGATCGAGCTCGCGCGCGCGCTCCTGGCGAAGCCGCGACTGCTCCTCCTCGACGAGCCGGCGGGCGGGCTGAACCACGAGGAGGTGGAGGAGCTGACGGGGCTGATCCGGCGGCTCCGGGACGACTTCGACCTGACGATCCTGCTCGTCGAGCACCACATGAACCTCGTGATGGCCGTCTCGGACCGCGTGCACGTGCTCAGCTTCGGGCGGAAGATCGCCGAGGGGACGCCGGCGGAGGTGCGCGCCGACCCCGCGGTGATCGACGCGTACCTCGGGACGGGCGACGGCGGCGAGCCGGAGCCGGAGAGGGCGGCCGGTGCCCCTGCTTGAGCTGGAGGGGGTCCAGGCGCGGTACGGCCCGATCGTCGCGCTCCACGGGATCTCGCTCGCCGTCGACGAGGGCGAGGTGGTGGCGATCCTCGGCGCGAACGGCGCCGGGAAGACGACGACGCTGCGCGCGGTGTCAGGCACCGTCGCCACCTCGGGGCGGATCGCCTACGCCGGCCAGGACGTCGCGCGCCGCGGCCCGGAGGCCGTCGCGCGCCTCGGCATCGCGCACGTCCCCGAGGGGCGCGGGATCCTCGCCGAGCTGACCGTCTGGGAGAACCTGCGCATGGGCGCGTACATGCGGCGCGGCGCGGCCGTGAAGGCCGACCTCGAGCGGATGGCGACGGAGCACTTCCCGTGGATCGACGAGCGCCGCGGCCAGCAGGCGGGGACGCTCAGCGGCGGCGAGCAGCAGATGCTCGCGCTCGCCCGCGCGCTCGTCGCGCGTCCGAAGCTGCTGATGCTCGACGAGCCGTCGCTCGGGCTCGCGCCGATGATCGTCCAGGAGCTCTTCCAGGTGGTGCGGCGGCTGAACGAGGAGGAGGGGCTCACCGTCCTCGTCGTGGAGCAGAACGCGAACATCGCCCTCGACGTGTCGAGCCGCGCGTACGTGCTCGAGGTCGGCGCGGTGGCCGTCGAGGGGTCGAGCGACGAGCTGCGGCGGCACGAGGGCGTGCGCCGCTCGTACCTGGGCTACTGATGTCGGAGTTCCTGCAGCAGCTCGTCTTCGGCCTCGCGATCGGCGGCGTCTACGGCAGCCTCGCGCTCGCGCTCGTGCTGATCTACCGCACGACGCGCGTCGTCAACTTCGCCCAGGGCGAGATGGCGATGTTCACCACGTTCATCGCGTGGTCGCTGATCGAGAACCACGGCTTCTCGTTCTGGCCCGCCTTCTTCGTCACGCTCGGGATCGCGTTCCTCCTCGGGGTCGGCGTGGAGCGCCTCGTGATCCGCAACTTCGAACACTCGTCCCACCTGACCGTGATCCTCGTCACGATCGCGCTGTTCGTGATCTTCAACGGGGCCGCCGGTTGGATCTGGTCGCCGGAGCAGCGCGCCTTCCTCGGCCCGTTCAGCGCGGCCCCGTTCGACGTCGGCGGCGTCGCGATCGCACGGCAGGACGTCGGCGTGATCGCCGTCACGCTCCTGACCGTCGCGCTCCTGTGGGCGTTCTTCCGCTTCACGAAGCTCGGGCTCGCGATGCGCGCGGCCGCCGTCGGGCCGGAGCCGAGCCGGCTGCTCGGCGTCCGCGTCGGGTGGATGTTCGCGATGGGCTGGGGCTTCGCGGCCGTCCTCGGCGCCGTCTCCGGGATGATGGTCGCGCCGATCGTCTTCCTCAGCCCGACGATGATGCAGGCGGCGCTGATCTACGCGTTCGCCGCGGCGGTGCTCGGCGGGATCGAGAGCCCCCTCGGCGCGGTCCTCGGCGGCCTCCTGCTCGGCGTCGGGACGACGCTCCTCGGCGCGTACGTCGACGTCGTCACGCCGGAGCTCGAGCTCCCGATCGCGTTCGTCGTGCTCGTCCTCGTGCTCCTCTTCCGCCCCGCCGGCCTGCTGGGCCGCGTCGTCGTGAGGAGGGTGTGATGCGCCCGACGTGGCGCCAGCTCGCGGGCCACGGCGTCCTGTTCGCCGCGATCCTGCTCCTGCCGCTCGTGATCAGCGACTTCCGCGCGTCGCAGTTCGCGTACGTCGGCGTCTTCGCGATCGCGCTGATCGGCCTCAGCATCCTCACCGGCTACACGGGCCAGATCTCGCTCGGTCACGGCGGCTTCATGGCGATCGGCGCGTACGTGACAGCGATCCTGTCGGTGAACTACGGCGTGTACGACCTCCTGACGGTGCCGCTCGGCGGGATCGCGGCGGGGATCGTCGGGTTCCTCTTCGGCTTCCCGGCGCTGCGGCTCGCCGGCGTCTACCTCGCGCTCGCGACGTTCGCGCTCGCGGTGATCGTCCCGTCGCTGGCGACGGCGCTCGGCGACCGCACGGGCGGCACCGCCGGGATCCTGCTCGAGCTGCCGACGAGCCCGATCGGCGCGCTCAGCCCGGACAAGTGGCTCTACTACGTGACGTGGGCGATCGCGATCGTCCTCTTCGCCGCGGCGACGATCTTCGTCCGCGGCCGCCGCGGCCGCGCGCTCCGGGCGGTCCGCGAGAACGAGATCGCCGCCGTCTCCGCAGGGGTCAGCCTCACGCGCTACAAGACGCTCGCCTTCGGCGTCTCCGCGTTCTACGCGGGGGTCGCCGGGTCGCTCTACGCGATCCTGAACTTCATCGTCGCGCCGGGGACGTTCCCGATCACGCTCTCGATCCTCCTGCTCGCGGGGCTCGTGGTGGGCGGCGCCGCGTCGTTCGTCGGCGTGCTCGCGGGGGCCGCGTTCGTGCAATTCGTGCCGCTCTACGCGGGAGACGTCGTCGGGCGCCTGACGGGAATCGGCGACCGGATCGGGCTGCCCGGCGGCGGGTTCGACCCGACGACGCCCGGCGTCCCGTCCGTCGTGTACGGCGTGATCCTCCTCGCCGTGCTGTGGCTGGCGCCGCGCGGAGCCGCCGGCCTCGCCCAGCGCCTCGGAAGGATCCTGAGAATTTCCTAACAAGATCGCCCGGAACCCGTCTATGATCGCAGCCCCCCGAGGACTGGGGCCCACACCAAGGAGCAGACGAATGAGTCGAAGAGTCTTCGTGCTGGTGGCCACGCTGGCCGCCGTGTGCACGTTCAGCGTCACGGCGGCGAGCGCGGCTCCCGCCGGGCAGACCGCGAACCCGACCGGCACGCCGGCGCCGCTGCGGGCGAGCGCTCCGGGCGTCACCGCCCGGAACGTGATCATCGGCACCACGCTGCCGCTCAGCGGCCCCGCGTCGCTGTACGCGCGGATCGGCACGGGGATGCGCTCGTACCTCAGCTACATCAACGCGCGTCGGGCGCGTGACGGCTCCCGCGGGGTCTACGGGCGCCAGATCATCCTCAACGTCTACGACGACCAGTACAACGAGGCGCTGACCGTGCAGCAGACGCGGCGCGCCGTCGAGGCCGACCGCGTCTTCGCGATGCTCGGCGGGCTCGGCACCGAGAACCAGCAGGCCGTCCGCGGCTACATGAACCAGCGGAAGGTGCCGCAGCTGTACGTGTCGACCGGCCTCAGCGAGTTCGGCTCGCTCCACCGCCAGTACCCGTGGACGATCGGCTGGCAGCCGGACTACGTGCAGGAGGGCATCCTCCTCGGCCGCTACGTCCGGCAGAACCTGCCGAACGCGAAGGTCGCCGTACTCCGCCAGAACGACGACTACGGCCGCGAGTTCCTCCAGGGCTTCCTCGCCGGAGCCGGCGGCGGCTTCGTCGTCGCCACCGAGACGTACCCGCGGAACGGCGGCGCGGCCGTCATCCCCGGCCCCGTCTCGCGGCTCCGGGCGTCGGGCGCCGACACGTTCCTCGTCATCGCGACGCCCACGGAGGCCGTGACGGCCCTCGTCACCGCGTTCCGCATCGGCTGGCGGCCGAACAAGCTCGTCAACTCCGTCGCGGCGACGACGACGTTCATGGGCCTCGCGCAGCAGTCGGCGGGATCGCCGGAAGCGGTCAACGGCGTCGTCACGACGACGTACCTGAAGGACTGCAACTCGCCGGCCTACGAGAACGACGCACGCGTCCGGATGTACAAGGCGATCATGGCGCGCTACGCCCCGGGCCAGCCCGCCACGGACTGCCTCTTCTTCTACGGGATGGCGAAGGCGGACACGTTCGTCCAGGCGCTGTACCGGGCGGGGCGGAACCCGACCCGCGCCTCGATGATGAACGCGGTTCGCAACCTGCAGATGCCGAGCCCGTGGCTCATCCCCGGCGCGCGGGTGATCACGACGCCGCGGAGCGCCTTCCCGATCCGGCACCAGAAGCTCGCCCGGTACAACAACGGGAACTTCACCGAGTTCGGGACGCTGCAGCGGACGCGGTAGCCCGCGGCGGCACGCACGACCTGCGACGGGGCCGGCACACGCCGGCCCCGTCCGCGTTCTAGGGGAGCGGCAGGCCCGCGGCGTACACCTTCTCGCCCTTGAAGAGCCGCCGCTCGCGGTCCCACGGGAAGAAGATCGCCACCTTCCACTCGAGCCGCTCGCCCGTCGCCGCGCGTCCGAGCCACTCGCCCCCGTGCGTCCCCGTCACGTCCGCCTCCTCGCACACGCCCTGCGGACCGATGACGATGTCCGTCAGCGAGAAGTGCACGTCCGGGAACGCGGTGAGGAACGACGTGTAGAACCGCGCGGCGCCCTCGTGCCCCTCCCAGCGCGCGCCGTCGACGCCGACGACCTCGTACACGCAGTCCTCGGTCAGCGTCGAGATCAGCCCCGGGAGGTCGCGCGCGTCCTCGGCGATCGAGTGCCGCTTCCAGAGCTCGCGGATCTCCTCGTACTCCTGCGGGTCGACGTCGCGGCGCATCAGCGCCACCACCGCGTCACGGTCGTTCCTCACCGGCTCCTCCTCGGTACTGGCGCCAGAGCGCTTCCATCGTCGTCTCGCGCGCCGGGTGCAGGGGATCGTAGGGGATGTAGTTCACCGTCCGGACGATCCAGTGGTCGGCGGCGAGGTCGAGGACGTTGATGCACGCGGGCGCCTGCTCGAAGTTCCACAGGTACCGCGCGCCGCCGGTGAGGGCGTACGAGAGGACGAGCCGGTTGACGCCGCCGTGGAGGACGGCGAGCGCCGCGTCCCAGTCGCGCGCGACGAGGCGCTCGAGCGCCGGCAGCACGCGCGCCCGCACCTCCGCGAGCGACTCGCCGCCGAGGAAGCGGCCGTCGTCGTGCTCGATCCGCAGCGCGCCGACGAACTCCTGCTCGAGCTGCTCCTCCGGAAGGTCGCGCAGGCGTCCTCCCTCCCACTCGCGCAGCTCCGGCCACCGCTCCGGGTCGCGGCCGGCGACGATCCTCGCGGTCTCGACGGTGCGGGCGAGGTCGCTGGAGACGACGAGGTCGAGCTCGACGCCGGCGAGCGCGTCGCGCGCCGCCTCCGCCTGCGCGTGCCCGGCCGGCGTCAGCGTCACCGTGTGCGGCGGCACGGGGACGCCCTCCTCGAAGTACGCCACGTCGCCGTGGCGCATCAGGTAGAGCCGCCGCCGCGTCACTCGTACGTCTCGAGGTACCGCGGGTTCGAGACGCGCAGCTTCGCCGCCACGTGCTCCTTCAGGAGCGGCAGGACGTCCGGCGGGGCCTCGCCCGCGCGGATCCGCGCCGCCAGCTCGCGCAGCTCCTCGGGAGCAAGTAACACTGTGTTACTTGCTCCTCCGCCCCGCCCGGAACCGGCGCCGTGTGCAAGTGACACTGTGTTACTTGCGTCGGCGGCGAGCTCGCGGTAGGCGATCCCGAGCGCGTTCAGGGCGACGAGGGTGCGGAAGCGCAGCCGGTGGTCGCCGAGCGCGGGGACGATCTCGGCGGCCAGGAACTCCGTCACCGCCTCCAGCAGCTCCAGCGCGGTCGGCCGGTCGTGCGTCACGCGGCGGCCCGCTCGATCAGGTGGAGGAGCTCGTACTCCATCTCCGCCGCCATCCGGCCGAGCACCGCGTACTCGACGCTGCGGTCCTGGCCGCGGAGGTGGCGGCGGCACTGCGTCAGGCACCCGATCGCCCACTTCACGTTCCCGAGCACCTCCCAGACGAGCAGCTCGTCGACGCCGACGGCGCGCCCCGTCAGCTCGTTGTAGCGCTCCAGGTACGGCTCGACGGCGCCGACGCCCCCGAGGCGCCGGGCGTCGGCGCCGAACCGCCACGCGCGGACGAGCGGCCACGCGACGTCCTCGACGGGGTCGCCGACGTGGGCGAACTCCCAGTCGAGCACCGCGCGGAGCCCCTCCGGCCCGACGACGAGGTTCCCGATCCGCCAGTCGCCGTGGCAGAACGTCCGCTCCCGGGCAGGCGGCAGCCGCTCCCGCACCCACGCGAGCCCGTACTCGATCGCCGGGTGCGGCTCGTCGACCGAGTCGAGTTCGTCGTAGAACCGCGCGACCACGTCGCCGCTCGGGAGGAAGTCCGGCGGCGGGATCGCGTGGATCAGCGCCAGCTCCTCCGCCATCTGCCGCGGGAGCTCGTCGGGGGGGTCGCGGACGATCCTGCGGCCGATCGTCTCGCCCTCGACGAACTCCATCGCGAACGCCTCGCGGCCGCCGAGGTCGCCCAGGTACTCGACCGGCCGCGGCACCTTCACCCCCGCCGCGTGCGCGGCCTCGAGGACGCGGAACTCCTGCTCGAGCGTGAGCGTGTCGCGGTGGATCACGCCGACGCCGGCGCGGCGGACGAGGAGCGTCCGCCCCTCCACCTCCACCGCCCACGCCTCCTTCGACGCACCGCCGGCGAGCTGGCGGACGCTCGTGACGGCTCCGAGCCGCTCGCGCAGCGCCTGCTCGATCACAGCACGAGCTCCGCGAGCACGCGCAGCGCCTCCGGCTGGCGCGTCGACACGAGGAGCGTCGTCGCGCCCGACTCCCGCCACGCGTCGAGCCGCTCCGCGATCCGCTCCCGCGGGCCGACGAGCGCGACCTCGTCGACGAACCGGTCGGGGACGAGCGACGCCGCCTCCTGCCGCCGCCCCTCCAGGTACGCCTCCTGGATCGCACGCGCCTCCGCTTCGTAGCCGTACCGCGCGAAGAGCGCGTTGTAGAAGTTCCTGCCGCGCGCGCCCATCCCTCCGACGTAGAGCGCGTAGTAGTGGCGGAGCGCGTCGCGGCCGCTCGCGACGTCGTCCGTGAGGACGACCGGGACGCTCGGCGCGACGTCGAACTCGCGGCCTCGCGCCGGCTCGAGCTGCGCGCCGAAGACGGCCTGCGCCTGCTCCGGCGAGTAGAAGATCGGCAGCCACCCGTCCGCGATCTCCGCGGCGAGCCGGACGCTGCGCTCGCCGATCGCCGCGAGGTAGATCGGGATCTCGGCGCGCAGCGGGCGCGCCATCAGCTTCAGCGGCTTGCCGAGCCCCGTCGCTCCCGCGCCGCCGTACGGGACGTCGTAGTGCTCCCCGTGGTGCTCGACGACCTCCCGCCGCAGCGCCGTGCGGACGATCGAGACGTACTCGCGCGTCTTCCCGAGCGGCTTCCCCCACGCCTCGCCGTGCCAGCCCTCGACGACCTGCGGCCCGGACGTCCCGAGCCCGAGCAGGAACCGGCCGCCGGACATCAGGTCGAGCGTCATCGCGGTCATCGCCGTCATCGCCGGCGTGCGCGCGGGGATCTGGAGGATCGCCGACCCGACGCGCAGGCGCTCCGTCCGCGCCGCGAGCCACGAGAGGACGGTGACGGCGTCCGTTCCCCACGCCTCGGCCGCCCACGCCGAGTCGTACCCGAGCCGCTCGGCTTCCTGCGCCAGCTCCACGAGCTGCGTCGGGTTCGTCCCGGGCGGGGCGTAGCCCATGTAGAAGCCGAGCCGCACCGGTCGATGCTAACCCCGGCACAATCCGTGCGTGGACGCGCTCCAGGGTCAGCTGCTCGTCGCGTCGCCGGCGCTGCGCGACCCGAACTTCCGGCGGACGGTCGTCCTGGTCGTCCACCACGACGAGGACGGCGCGATGGGGCTCGTGCTGAACCGCCCCTCGGACGCGGAGGCGCGCCCGATCCTCCCGGACCTCGGGGAGACGCTCGCGGACCGCCGCGTCGCCGTGGGCGGCCCGGTCGCGCCGACGAGCCTGCTCGTCCTCGCGGAGTTCGCGGAGCCGGACGAGGCGGGGCTGCTCGTCTTCGGCGAGATAGGCCTGTTCGGCGACGAGACCGAGCCGTCCGCGGCCGTCCGCGCTCGCGTCTTCGCCGGCTACGCCGGCTGGGGCGCCGGCCAGCTCGAAGCGGAGCTCGAGGAGGGCTCCTGGCTGGTCGAGCCCGCGCGTCCCGAAGACGCGTTCTCCCGGCCCGAGACGGACCTCTGGGGCGACGTGATGCGGCGGAAGGGCGGCCCGTACGTCCTCGTCGCGACGATGCCGCCGGACCCGTCGCTGAACTAGCGTCCGCGACGTGCGATGCTAGCCCGGTGAGCGAGACGCTCTCGCCTCCCCTGACGCGCCGAGAGCGGGTGCGCGCCTTCATGGAGGAGCACGTCTACCCTGCCGAGCCGGTGCTCGCGCGCGAGGACGAGGAGGCCGAGGCGCTGATCCGCAGGCTGCAGGAGCTCGCGCGCACCGAGGGACTGTGGGCGCCGCACCTGCCGCCGGAGGCGGGCGGTACCGGCGAGGGCTTCCTCCACTACGCCGACCTGAACGAGGAGATCGGCCGCAGCACGTGGGCGCAGCTCGTCTTCGGCTGCCAGGCGCCCGACGCCGGCAACGGCGAGATCCTGCACCTGTACGGGACGCCGGAGCAGAAGGAGCGGTGGCTGCGGCCGCTCGTCGCGGGCGAGATCCGCTCGTTCTTCTCGATGACCGAGCCGGAGGTGCCGGGGTCGGACCCGACGACGCTGCGGACGCGCGCGGTGCGCGACGGCCACGAGTGGGTGATCGACGGGCACAAGTGGTTCTCCTCGGGAGCCGAGGGCGCGGCGTTCGGGATCGTGATGGCCGTGACCGACCCCGACGCGCCGCCGCACCGGCGGGCGTCGCAGATCGTCGTCCCCGCGGACACGCCGGGGGTCGAGGTGGTGCGTCCGATCCCGGTGCTCGGCCACGCCGGACGCGGATGGTCGACGCACTGCGAGGTGCGGTACACGGGCGTCCGCGTGCCGGTCGACAACACGCTCGGCGAGCCGGGCGACGGGTTCCGCATCGCGCAGAAGCGCCTCGGCCCGGGCCGGATCCACCACGTCATGCGCTGGCTCGGCCAGATGCAGCGCGCGTTCGAGCTGATGTGCTCCTACGCGCTCGAGCGCGAGGCGTTCGGCTCACGGCTCGCCGACAAGCAGACGGTGCAGAACTGGATCGCCGACTCGGCGGCCGAGATCCAGGCATGCCGGCTGATGACGATGGACGCGGCGCGGAAGATCGACGCGGGCGACGAGGCGCGCGTCGAGATCTCGCTGATCAAGTTCTACGCCGCCCGCGTCCTGCACGACGTCGTCGACCGCGCGATCCAGGTGCACGGCGCGCGCGGACTGACCGACGAGTCGCCGCTCGGACAGATGTACCTGGCCGCGCGCGGCGCCCGCATCTACGACGGGCCCGACGAGGTGCACCGCATGGTCGTCAGCCGCCGGATCCTCAAGGAGTTCGAGGGCGGCGGCGTGTACCGCTTCTCCTAGTCCAAGTAACAGACTGTTACGAGGCACCGTTCGCGGCGCTCGCGTAGGGTCGGCGCCGTGACCGGCTTCACCTAGCGGTAGGGCTCGAACTCCGAGCGGCGCCTCGCACGCGCTCGCGCGCCTCCGCCTCGCCGTGGTCCCGACCCGGCGAGCCAAGGAGGCATCGTGGGCCGTCAGCGCCCTCGCCTGCGCCGCCTCGAGGACGTGGTCGCGCAGGCTCATCCGAAGGTGCACGACCCCGCGGCGGCGATCGCGGCGGGCGAGATCGTGGTGGACGGGATCGTCGTCACGAACCCGCGGTCGCTCGTCCGCGCCGGAGCGTCGGTGGCGCTCCGGCGCGAGCCGCCGCTCCGCGGCGAGGCGAAGCTGCGCGCGGCGGTCGCGGCCTTCGCCGTTGCCGTCGAGGGTCGATTCGCGCTCGACGTCGGCGCCGCCGCGGGCGGCTTCACACGCGTGCTGCTCGACCACGGCGTCCGCCGCGTCTACGCCGTCGACGCCGGGCACGGACAGCTGCTCGGGTCGCTGCGCCAGGACCCGCGCGTGGTCGCCATGGAGCGGACGAATCTCGGCGAGGTGACGCCGGAACTCGTCCCACGATCGAGCTCGTCACGATCGACGTCTCGTACCTCGCACTCGCCGCCGCGGTGCCGCAGCTCGAGCGGGTGCGGCTCGCTCCCTCCGCGGACGCGGTCGCGCTCGTGAAGCCGCAGTTCGAGCTCGCCCTCCCGGAGCCACCGACGAGCCGGCGCGCGCGCGCGCCACCGCGCTGCGCGCCGCCTGCGCGGGGTTCGAGCAGGCGGGCTGGCACGTCTGCGGCGCGATCGAGTCGCCCCACCCCGGCCGGCGAGGCGCGGTGGAGTACCTCCTCCACGCGGTACGGCGGCCGCGGCCCGGAGAGACCGCCGCCGAGTCCAAGTAACAGTCTGTTACGAGGTCGCGTTCGCCACGCGCTACTGCGGGCCGAAGTCGAGCGCGCCCTTGCGCCAGTCGTAGACGAAGGCGAGCATCAGCAGCCCGAGGTAGAAGCCGAACGCGGCGACGGCGAACCAGCCGAACTGCTCGAGCACGATCGCGATCGGGTAGAGGAAGACGATCTCGATGTCGAACGCGATGAAGAGGATCGCGACGAGGTAGAAGCTGACCGTGAACTTGTGCTGCTTCATCGGCCCGGTCGAGACGCCGGACTCGAACGGGAGCGAGCGCGCCTTCGTCCGCCGCGTCGGGCGGGTGGAGAAGACGAACGAGAAGAGGATCATCGACGCGGGGATCGCGAACGCGAAGAACGCGTAGATCAGGAACGGGAGGTAGTCCCGGAGCTGCGCGGCGACGACCACGGCGCGGATCCTACCCGGGCAGCGGCGGCGGAACGGCGCGCTCGGCGCCGGCGACGCGCGGCCCCGGCACGTTCGGGAACCGGAACGACACCGGCTCCCGCCCCGGCTGGACGGCGAACGCCTCGCCGGGCCGGCCGACGCGGATCGCGTGGACGATCGCAGCGACGACGTCGTCCGGCCGCAGCAGCGGGAACCGCGCCGCCTCGAGCGCCTCGCGCATCGGCCCGCGGACCATCGGCGTGTCCGCGATCCCGGGGTTCACCAGCACGATCCGGACGCCGCGCTGCTCGAGCTGCGGCGCGATCGAGCGGACGAAGCCGACGACGGCGTGCTTCGTGAGCGCGTACACGGGGTCGGACTCCATCGGCACGAGCCCCGCGAGCGACGCGGTGACGACGATCGTCCCGCGCGAGCGCTCGAGCAGCGGCAGCAGCGCGCGCACGCCGAAGACGACGCCGTCGACGTTGACGCCGAGCGCGCGGCGGTACGCGGACTCGTCGAGGTCCGCGACCGACGCGGTGCCGGTGAGGACGCCGGCGTTGAGGCACGCGAGCTCCAGCCCCTGGAGCCGCGCCGCGAGCCGCTCCCACTCGTCGGCGCGGGACACGTCCGCCGGCTCGGCGACGCAGCCGAGATCGCGCAACCCCTCCTCGTCGACGTCGACGCCGACGACCTCCCACGCGTCGGCGACGAGCCGCCGGACGAGCGCGCTGCCGATGCCGCCTGCGGCGCCGGTGACGAGCGCGACGCCGCTCACCGGCCGAGGTCGGCGACCGCCGCGCTCACCGCCCGGACCAGACGGGCTGCCGCTTCTCGATGAACGCGGTCACGCCCTCCAGGCCGTCCTCGCTCGCGAGGCAGCGGCGGAACCCCTCCGCCTCGCGCCGGAGCCCCTCCGAGAGCGGCAGGTCGCGCGTCTCCGCCGCGAGCTCCTTGACGACGGCGACCGCGAACGGCGACTGACCGGCGATCTTCCGCGCGACGGCGAGCGCCGCGTCGAGCAGCTCCCCCGCCGGGACGACACGCTCGACGAGCCCCCACTCGTACGCCTGCGCGCCCGAGAGGAACTCGCCCGTGAGGTTGAGCAGCAGCGCGCGGCCGTGGCCGACGAGGCGCGGCAGGCGCTGCGTCCCGCCGCCGCCCGGGATGAGTCCGAGGTTGATCTCGGGCTGCCCGAGCTGCGCGTCCTCCGCCGCGACGCGGACGTCGCACGCCATCGCCAGCTCGAGCCCGCCGCCGAGGCAGAACCCGTGGATCGCGACGACGACGGGCGTCCGCATCCGCTCGATCGTGCCGCCGACCTTCTGGATCCCCCGCGCCGAGCCGCCCTCCTGCGGCGGCGCCTCGCGGAGCGCCGGGAATTCCTTGATGTCGGCCCCCGCCACGAACGCGCGCTCGCCCGCGCCGCGCAGGACGATCGCGCGCGTGCCGTCGTCGCCGTCGAGCCGCAGCAGCTCCGCCTCCAGCTCCTCGAGCAGCGCCGCCTTCAGCGCGTTCACCGGCGGGTTGTCGATCGTCACGACCGCGACGAGCCCGTCCTGCTCCGACGTCACGTACTCCGGCATCTCTCTCCTTTCAGCGGGGACCCATGCGAAGCGCGCCGTCGAGGCGGATCACCTCGCCGTTCAGGTAGTCGTTCTCGACGATGTGGCGCACGAGCGCCGCGAAGTCGTCCGGCCGCCCCAGCCGCTTCGGGAACGGCACCTGCTGCTCGAGCGACGCGCGGATGTCGTCGCGGAGCCGCGCCAGCATCGGCGTGTCCGCGGGGCCGGGCGCGATCGTCACGACGCGGATCCCGAGCGAGCCCAGGTCGCGCGCGAGCGGCAGCGTCATCGCCGCGACGCCGCCCTTCGACGCGGTGTACGCGGCCTGGCCGATCTGCCCGTCGTACGCGGCGTTCGACGCCGTGTTCACGATCACGCCGCGCTCCCCCTCCGGCCCAGGCTCGTTGCGCGCCATCCTCGCCGCGGCGAAGCGGACGACGTTGAACGTCCCGACGAGGTTCACCTCGACAATCCGCCGGAAGAGGTCCAGCGGGAACAGCTCGCCATCGCGGCCGACGACTCGGGCCGAGCCCCCGATGCCGGCGCAGTTGACGGCGCCGTGCAGCTCGTCGAGCCCGTCGACGAGCGCGCGCACCGCCTCCTCGTCCGTGACGTCGCACTCCGGCAGGTCGGCGACCACGGCACGCCCGCCTGCGGCCTCGAGCGCCGCGACCGTCGCGGCGCCGAGGCCCGACCGCCCACCCGTGACGAGGAACGTCCTCCCGGAGATCTCCACTACGCGGTCGCGGCGGGCGTCTGCGAGAACTGCTCCCGCAGCGCCGTCTTGCGGAACTTCCCGACCGCCGTCTTCGGGATCTCGTCGACGACCTCGAACCGGTCCGGCAGCCACCACTTCGCGAAGCTCGGCGCGAGGAAGGCGCGCAGCTCGTCGTCGGACGGCCGCTCCGCCCCCTCCTTCAGCACGAGGACGCCCATGGGGCGCTCCGCCCACTTCTCGTCGGGGACGGCGATCACCGCCGCCTCCGCGACCGCCGGGTGCCCCATCAGCGCGTTCTCGAGCGCGACCGTCGAGATCCACTCGCCGCCGGACTTGACGAGGTCCTTCGCCCGGTCCTGGATCTCGATGTAGCCGCGCGCGTCGATCGTGACGATGTCGCCGGTCTTGAACCAGCCGTCGTCCGTCCACCGGTCGGCCTGTGTGTCGTCCTCGTAGTAGCCGCTCGCGATCCAGACGCCACGCACCTCGAGCTCGCCCATCGACTGCCCGTCCCAGGGGACGAACCCCTCGGGGCCCCGCGCCCGGATCTCGACGAACGGCGCCGGGATCCCCTGCTTGGCGCGGTAGCCGTACTGGACGTCCTGCGGCTCCTGCTGGAGCTCGCTCGTCATCTCCGAGACCGTCCCGAGGGGCGCCATCTCGGTCATCCCCCAGGCGTGCGTGACGTGGAGCCCGTGCCGCTCCTGGAAGCCCTCGATCATCGCCCGCGGCGCGGCGGAGCCCCCGACGATCATCGAACGGACGCGCGACAGGTCGTACTTCCCCGGTTCGGCGTCGAGGATCTGCAGCATCCCCATCCAGATCGTCGGGACGCCGGCCGTCACCGTCACGCGCTCGGACTCGAGCGCCTCGAGCAGGCTCGCCGGGTCCATGTGCGGCCCGGGGAACACCTGCTTCGCGCCGACGAGCGTGCACGTGAACGGGAAGCCCCACGCGTTCGCGTGGAACATCGGCACCACGGGGAGCGTCGTGTCGGCCTCGTTGAGGCCGAGCGTGCCCGACTGCGTCGAGGCGAGCGAGTGCAGCGCGATCGCGCGGTGCGAGTAGAGGACGCCCTTCGGCTGCCCCGTCGTGCCGCTCGTGTAGCACATGACCGCCGCCGCGCGCTCGTCGACGTCCTCCGGCTCGAACGCGTCGTCGCCGGTGGCGAGGAGGTCCTCGTACGCGATCGTCCCCTCCGGCCCGTCGCCGTTGACGACGACGACGTGCTCGAAGCCGACGTTCCCCTTGATCGCGTCGTACAGCGGCAGGAGCGACTGGTCGACGACGAGCACCCTGTCCTCCGCGTGGTTGGCGATGTACGCGAGGTCGCTCGGGTGGAGGCGCAGGTTGAGCGTGTGGACGACGTTCCCCGACAGCGGCGCGCCGAAGTAGACCTCGAGGTGCTGGTAGTGGTTCCAGCACAGCGTGGCGACGCGCGCGCCGTCGTCGAGGCCCAGCTTCCGGAACGCGGACGCGAGCTTCTTCGCGCGCGCGGCGAACTCGCCGTAGGTGTACCGGTGGAAGCTTCTGTCGAGCTGCCGCGAGGCGATCTCCTTGCCCGCGTACAGCTGCTCCGCCCGCCGCAGGATGGCCGGGATGTTCAGCTGGTAGTCCATGATGAGGCCGTTCATCAGGTGAGACCCTCCTCGCGTCGACGCCCGGGCGCGAATCGTCTCGCATCGCGGCGCCGCGGGCAACCGCGGCGGCCGCTCAGGAGCCGCCCGAGCCGAACGCCTTGCGCCGCTCCAGGTCCTCCTCGTTCAGCAGGTGCCCGTCACGGCCGACGTAGCCGCCCTTCCCGCCGACGACGAGGAGGACGAGCTCGTCCTCGCCGACGTTCGAGACCTTGCGGACGGTCTTCGCCTCGACGTGGACGAGGCCGCCCGGGCCGAGCTCGACCGTCTCGCCGTCGACCTCGAAGCGAGCGGTCCCGCGGTGGACGAAGTACAGCTCGTCCTGCTCGTCGTGGTAGTGCGGGACCCCCGCCTGCCCCGGCGGGAAGACGATCCCGTTCACGCCGAACGCCTCGACGCCGAGCTCCTGCCGCACCTTCCGGAAGCCCGGGCCGGAGCCCATCTCGTCAAGCGATCCGTGCCGGTATCCCATCGGCGCTCCTCCTCTCGGCCGGCGCGAGGATCGTCGCCGCCACCTCGGCGCGGAGCGCCGTCGGCGTCCCCCAGAACGACTCGATCCACTGCGCGCGCTTGTAGTAGCGGTGCAGGTCGTGCTCCCAGGTGAAGCCGGTGCCGCCGAGGACCTGGAGCGAGCGCTCGCACGCGGCGACCGCGGCCTCCGAGCAGTACGCCTTCGCGGCCGCGGCCGCGACCGGCGCCTGCGCGTCGCCCTCGGCGACGCACCACGCCGCCCAGTACGCGAGCGAGCGGGCGAGCTCCGTCTGGACGTACGTGTCGGCGAGCCGGTGCGACACCGCCTGGTAGACGCCGATCGGGCGGCCGAACTGCTGCCGCGTGGACGCGTGGCCGACCCCGGTCTCGAGCGCCCACGCCGCGATCCCGACCGCCTCGAGCGCGAGCGCCGCGAGCGTTCGCGGACGGTCGAGGGCGCCCGGGAGCGGCTCGGCGCCGTCGCGGCTCGCGAGGCGGCCGAGCGGCCGCGTGTCGTCCACCGTCGGCAGCACCTCGCCCTCCGCTGGTACGGCGCCGTCCGCCGTGACGACGCGGTCGACGGAACCGAGGTCCGGGACGAGCCCGTCGACCTCCGCCGACCACCGCTCCTCGCCGGCGGCGACGCGCTCGAGCGCCGCGTCGCCGAGGGCGGGCAGCGCGAGCCCGATCGTGGCGAAGTACGGTCCCGCGTAGAGCGCGCGGCCGAGCTCCTCGAACAGCACCGCCTCCTCGAGGAAGCCGAGGCCGACGCCGCCCTGCTCCTCGGAGATCGAGACGCCGAGCCAGCCGAGCTCCGCGAGCTGCTCCCACGACGGCTCCGGCGTGCGCGCGAGGAGGCCGCGCGCCTCGCGGCGGAGGCTCTCCTGCTCCTCGGTGAAGGCGAACTCCACTAGCGCGACCTCGGGAGGCCGAGGACGCGCTCGGCGACGATGTTCCGGAGGATCTCCGACGTCCCCGCCTCGATCGAGTTGCCGCGGCTGCGGAGCTGCTGGTACTGCCAGTAGCCGCCGGTCTCGCCGTCGAGGAGCGGCGCCTCCGGCCCGAGCAGCTCGAGCGCGAGCTTCGTCAGCCGCTGGTTCTGCTCCGACCAGTGGAGCTTCACGCCGGAGCCCTCCGGGCCGGGGATGCCGGTCTGCATCAGCGTCGTCAGCGAGCGGTAGTTCGTGTACTTGAGCGCCTGCAGCTCGATCCATTCCCGCGCGACCCGGTCGCGGGCGATCGGGTCGTCCGGCGCGCGCTCCCGCGTCAGCGCCAGCAGCTTGCGGACGTTGACCTCGAGCGCCGTCGTCAGCGCGAACCCGAGCGTGCCGCGCTCGTGCAGCAGCGTCGTCATCGCCACCGTCCACCCCTGGCCGACGTCGCCGATCACGTTCTCGCGCGGCACCGCCACGTCGGTGAAGAAGATCTCGTTGAACTCCGCCTCGCCGGTGATCTGCCGCAGCGGCCGCACCTCGATGCCGGGCGAGTGCATGTCGACCAGCAGGTACGTGAGGTTCTGGTACCGCGGCGCCTCGGGGTCGCTCCTCGTCACGAGGAGGCACCAGTCGGCGATGTGCGCGTACGACGACCACACCTTCTGCCCGTTGACGACGAACGCGTCGCCGGCCGCGTTCAGCGTCGCCGTGGTCTTCACCGCCGCGAGGTCCGAGCCGGCGTCCGGCTCGGAGAAGCCCTGGCACCAGATCTCCTCGGCGGAGAGGATCTTCGCCAGGTACCGCGACTTCTGCGCCTCCGTCCCGTGCGCGATGATCGTCGGCCCCGCCATCCCGAGGCCGATCACGCCGATGTGCGGCGGCGCCTCCGCCCGCGCCATCTCCTCGTAGAAGATCGCCTGGTGACTGTACGGGGCGCCGGCGCCGCCGTACTCACGCGGCCACGTCAGCCCCGCGTACCCCGCGTCGGAGAGCTTGCGGCTCCACTCGCGCCACGGCTCCTCCATCTGCGTGCGGATCCGGCCCTGGCCGACGAGCTCCTGCGGGAGGTTCGCCTCGATCCAGTCGCGGACCTCGGCGCGGAACGCTGCCTCCTCCGGCGTGTCGCGCAGGTCCACGGCGTGACTATCTCACGTTGCGACACGGTGCCGGCCCCCGTCATCCTGCGGCGATGGAGAGGCTCGCGGAGCGGGTGGAGCGGCTGCTCGGGGCGCGTCCGGCGGAGTGGACGCCGCGCGCCGCGCCGTGGCAGCCCGCGGACGCGGTCGCAGGCGGGAACGTGCGCTACACCGTCCGGCTCGACGACGGCCGCCGCGTGTTCGTCAAGTCGGCCACGAGCGAGCTCCTCGCGGGGTGGCTGCGGCGCGAGCACGAGGTCTACGCGCATCTCCGCGGCTCGTTCCTGCCGCAGCTCGTCGCGTTCGACGACGACGCGGCGGAGCCGCTGCTCGTCCTGGAGGACCTGAGCGACGCCGACTGGGCGCCGCGGTGGACGGAGGAGCGCGTGGCGGCCGTACGCGCCGCGCTCGCCGAGGTCGCGGCGACGGCGCCGCCGCCCGGAACGCTGCCCGTGCGCGAGTCCCACCCGGGCCTCTTCGGCCGGTGGGCGCAGGTCGAGGACGACCCGGAGCCGTTCCTCTCGACGGGGATCCGCTCGCGCGCGTGGCTCGAGCGCGCGCTGCCGCGCCTCGCGGCGGCCGCCGACGCGGCACCCGTGGACGGCGGGGCGCTCCTCCACCTGGACGTCCGCAGCGACAACCTCTGCTTCCGGGACGGGCGCGCGCTCCTCGTCGACTGGAACCTCTGCTGCCTCGGCGCGCCCGACCTCGACGTGGCGGCGTGGCTGCCGAGCCTCGCGGTGGAGGGCGGCCCGGAGCCGTGGGAGGTCCTGCCGGGCGCCGGCGCGTACGCGGCGTTCCTCGCGGGCGTGTGGGCGGCGGCCGTCGGTCTCCCGCCGCCGCCGACGGCGCCGACGGTGCGTGCGCTGCAACGGCGTCAGCTCGAGGTCGCGCTCGCGTGGTGCGAGCGAGAGCTCGGGCTCTAGCGCTCGCGTGGTGCGAGCGCGAGCCCGGCGGGAACGGTCACGGGAGCACGACGGTGCGGATCGCGCCGCCGCGCCCGACGTCGGCGACGGCGGCGGCCGCGTCGGCGAGCGGGAGCGTGCGGCTGACCATCCCGCCGAGATCGAGGCGGCCCTCGAGCGCGAGGCGCGCCAGCAGCGGCACGTCCTCGGCCGGGAGGTGGTCCCCGCCGTGGGAGACGCGCACCTCGGCGCGCGCGTCGAAGAGGCGGCCGAGGTCGAGCCGCGCCTCGTCGCCCGGGCGCGGGATCCCGACCAGCACGAGCACGCCGCCGTGGCCGAGCGCGCGCGCCGCCGCCTCGACCGTCGCGGGTCGGCCGACGGCGTCGAGGACGAAGTCGAGCTGCGCGTCCTCCGGCAGCACGGCGGGCGCGTCGGTCGCGCCGAACCGCAGCGCCTGCTCGCGCTTCTCCGGCGCGACGTCGACCGCCAGGATCTCGCCGGCGCCGGCGATCCGCGCCCCCTGGACCGCGGCGAGGCCGACGCCGCCGCAGCCGACGACGCCGACGCGCGCGCCCTCCCAGATGCGCGCGGTGTGGAGCGCGGCGCCGACGCCCGTGGCGACCGCGCAGCCGAGCAGGCACGCCTGCTCGGGCGGCAGCTCCGGCGGCACGCGCACGGCCTGCTCGGCGTGGACGACGAGGCGGGTCGCGAACCCGCCGACGAGCAGCGCGGGCGTGAGCTGCGCCCCGTCGGCCGCGCGACGCGCGCGCCGCTTCGCCCGCTTCGGCGTGCGGCACCGCCTCGGCGCTCCCCGAGCGCACGCGGCGCAGCGCCCACAGGGGACGCGCCACGCGAGGACGACCGCGTCGCCGGGCGCGAGCGCGTCCACGCCCGCGCCCGGCTGCTCCACGACGGCCGCCACCTCGTGCCCGAGCAGCACCGGCAGCCGCAGGCCCCAGCCGCCCGTCTCGACGACGTGGAGGTCCGTGTGGCAGACGCCGGCGGCCGTGACTCGGACCAGGACCTCGCCCTCGCCCGGCGGGTCGAGCTCGATCGGCTCGAGCTCCGGCGCCGCGCCCGCCGCGGCGAGGACGAGGCCGCGGTCGGTCACAGCAGGTCGTTCGCCTCCAGGAACTCCCGCGCCACCTCCGCCGCGGGGCGCTGGTCGATCGCGACGGCGCTGTTCATCGCGATGATCGCCTCCTCCGTGAGGAGCCGCGACACCGCGTCGACCGTGTCCGCGAAGTCGTCTCCGAGCTCCGCGGCGAGGTCGGCGTCGACGACGGGTGCGACGTTCTGGAAGCCGAACTGGGCCTCGGTGTCCTCGAGGACGACGTAGCTGCCGGTGGCGAGCGCGGGGTCGGTCGAGAAGATCGCGGCGGCGTCGACGCGCCCGCGGTCGAGCGCCTCGTACGGGCTGATCCCGGCGAGTGGGACGAACTGGACGTCCGTGAGGCCGTAGTTGCGCTCGAGCCCGGGGAGCCCCTGCGACCGCGTGCGGAACTCGGGCTGGCCGCCGAGCCGCAGACGCGGCAGCTTCTTCAGGTCGGCGATCGTCTCGAGCCCGTGCTCGGTCGCCGTCGCCTTCGTCACCGCGATCGCGTCCGAGTCCGAGAACGGCGTCATCGCCAGCAGCGTCTGCCCGCGCTCCTCGTACAGCTCCTTCGCCCGCTCGTACGTCTCCTCGGCGCTCTCGGCGGAACCTTCCTCGCCGAAGACGACGGTGAGCGCGGTGCCGGTGTATTCGGGGTACATGTCGATCTGGCCGCTCGTCAGGGCCGCGTCGATGATCTCCGTCGAGCCGATGTCGCTCTTCAGCTCGACGTCGTACCCCTTCGCCTCGAGCGCCTGCCGGTACAGCTCGCCCAGCACGTACTGCTCGGTGAAGTTCTTCGTGCCGATCGTGATCGTCGGCGCGGGGGCGGCCGGCGTGGCGGTCGTCTCGTCGGCCGTCGCGGTCGGCTCCTCGGAGCCGCCGCAGCCGGCGACGAGCGCCGCCATCACCACCAGCAGGAACAGGACTCTGCGCCAGGTCGGTTTCACCGGAACTCCTCTCGTGGGGATGTGGGACCCTAAACGGCAGTTCGCGCCGCGCTCACCTCCGGTTCGAACGCCGGAACGCGCGACCGCACGCCCGGCGGGGTCACGGCGCGCTGCAGCGCCGCGAACACGACGTCCACGGCGAGCGCGAGCGCCGACACGCACAGCGCGGCGCCGACGACGCCCTCGAGCCGGTAGCTCGCCTGGTCGACGATGATCTCGCCGAGGCCGCCGCCGCCCGCGACGGCCGCGATCGTCGCGGTCGCGACGACGTACACCGACGAGGTGCGAATCCCGGCGAAGAGGAGCGGCGCCGCGAGCGGCAGCTCGACGCGCAGGAGCACCTGCGCCGGCGACATGCCCATCGCCCGCGCCGCGTCGACCGCGTCGGCGTCCGCCTCGTCGACGGCGACGTACGCGTTCGTCAGCATCGGCGGCACCGCGAGCACGACCAGCGCGACGAGGACGTTCGCGAAGCCGATCCCGAGGAAGGCGACGCCGATCGCGATCACGGCGAGGCTCGGCAGCGCGCGGCCGACGTTCCCGACGTTCACCGCGAGGAACGACCCCCGGTGCGCGTGACCGAGCACCACCCCGAGCGGGATCGCGAGGAGGAGCGCGAGGCCGATCGCGGCGCCGCTGAGGACGAGATGCTCGCCGGTCTTGTCCGCGATCAGCCCCGGGTTCTCGAGCACGAAGCGCACGCCGTCGGCGAACACGCCGGGACGGAACGACGCCGTCACGCCGGCCTCCGCGCGCGCGTCCACGGGGTGACCGCCCGCCCGGCGAGGACGAGGAGCGCGTCGGCGGCGACGGCGAGGAGCACGGCGAGCACGCCCGCGGCGATCAGCTTCGTCGTGAAGTACTCGCGCAGCGCGTCGAAGATCGGCTGCCCGAGGCCGCGCGGGAGGACGAACGCGGCCACGGTCGCGAGCGAGACCGTCGTCACGACGGCGATCCGGACGCCGGCGAGGAGCGCCGGGAGCGCGAGCGGAAGCTCGACGCGCCACAGCGTCTGCCGCCGTGTCAGCCCCATCCCTCGTGCCGCCTCTAGGGCGTCGGGCGGCACCGACTGGAGGCCCGTGAGGACGTTCCGGAAGAGGACGAGCAGCGTGTACCCGACGAGCGCGACCTGGACGGTGGCGACGGTGAGGCCGGTCACCGGGACGAGCAGCTGGAACAGCGCGAGGCTCGGGATCGTGTAGAGGAACGCCGCGACGAACGCGAACGGGGTCTCGAGCCGCGGCAGCCGGTGCGCGGCGACCGCGGCGGCGAACGCGATCGCGAACCCGACGGCGACGGCGACGAGCGTCAGCTCGACGTGCTCGACGAGGCGCGGGAGGAGCACGCCCTCCCAGTTGTCGCGCACCCACTCGCCGCAGAAGAGCCGGTTCTCCCGGACGCAGTCCGAGCCGCGTCCGAAGTCCGGGATGACCGGTCGGTTCACCGGCTGCCGTTCCGGCCGAGGAGCGCCGCGACGCGCTCGAGCGAGAGCGAGCCGCGCACCGCGCCCGCGTCGGCGACCGCGCAGCGCGCCCGCCCGCCCGCGAGCATCGCCGACACCGCGTCGCGCAGGCTCGTCGCCGCCGGCAGCTCCGGGTCGCCGGGGCGGACGAGCTCCGCAGGCTCGAGCTCGACGTCGCCGAGGCGCCGCAGCGCGAGCCGCTTCAGCCCGCGGTCGGCGCCGAGGAACCGCGCGACGAACTCGTCCGCCGGGGCGGCGAGCAGCTCGTCGGGCGGCGCGTGCTGCGCGAGGGAGCCGCCCTCTCGGAGCACCGCGACCCGATCCGCGAGCGTCGTCGCCTCGTCGACGTCGTGCGTCACGAAGACGACCGTCTTCCGCACCTCCCGCTGCAGCGCGAGGAACTCCTCCTGGAGCCGCGCGCGCGTGATCGGGTCGAGCGCGCCGAAGGGCTCGTCCATCAGCAGGACGCCGGGATCGGCCGCGAGCGCGCGCGCGAGCCCGACACGCTGGCGCTGGCCGCCCGAGAGCTGCGACGGGTACAGCGGGCCGTACGCGAGGGGGTCGAGGCCGACGAGCTCCAGCAGCTCGCGCACGCGCGCGTCGATCCGGCTCCGTTTCCAGCCGAGGAGCTTCGGGACCGTGGCGACGTTCGAGGCGACCGTCAGGTGCGGGAACAGCCCCGCCTGCTGGATCACGTAGCCGATCCCGCGCCGGAGGGCCGTCGCGTCGAGCTGCCGTACGCTGTGCCCGCCGACGAGCACGTCCCCGTCGTCGAGCTCGACCAGCCGGTTCACGAGCTTCAGCGCCGTCGTCTTCCCGGCTCCGGACGGCCCGACGAGCACGCACACCTCGCCCGGCGCGACGCGGAGCGACAGCCGGTCGACCGCCGCCTCGCGCCGCCCGGGGTACCGCTTCGTCGCTTCCCGGAACTCGATCTCCGCGGCGTCCACCTCGGCCGAGCATAGAGGCGCCTCGTACACTGCCGCCGTGATCGTGTCGCTCCACATCGCGACCGGAGCCGTGGCCGGGGCGCTCCTCGGCTCCCGCCGCGCGGCACTCGTCGCCGGGCCGCTGCTCCACCTCGCCGGCGACCGGATGCCGCACTGGGACATCGCCTCGAAGCGGTTCGAGCAGTGGAGCGGCCTCGCGCTGATGGCCGCCCTCGCCGCCACGCGCGGGCCGCTCGACCCGGCGACGGTCGGCGCGTTCGCCGCCGAGGCGCCGGACCTCGAGCACGTCGTCCGCCTGCCGCGGCCGGGCGGGCGCAAGCTCTTCCCGTCGCACCGCTTCCGCGGGTGGCACCGCCCGGGCGGGGTCCCGGCGTGGGCGCAGGTGTTCGCCGCCGGCGTCCTCGTCGGCCTCGTCCTGCGGCGCCCGTAGCTGGTTTTCCGCCCCGCTCCATCGGAGAACGATGGAGCATGGGCGACGACACCGTGACCGCACCCAAGGAGCGTCCGCCGGACGTCGCGGAGGAGCCGCTGCGGCCGATCTCCAGCGTCGACCCGCCCCCGGACACGCCGTGGCGGCGCGCGCGCCGCTACGGCCGGCGGCTCGCCGCGACGGCGGCGCTCGTCGGCGGCCTCTACGTCGCCTACGCGTACGCGCTCGCGCCGGTGATCGCGCCGTCCGAGGAGGTCGAGGCGGTCGCGCCGGCGGAGGACGAGGGCGCCGCCGCACAGGCCGACCCCACGCCCGAGCCGCCGCCCCGGCCCGAGATCGTCCCCGAGCGGATCCCGCAGTGGGCATGGGCGCTGAACGAGTGGCACTCGACGCCCGCGGAGGAGCGCGGCCCGCGTCCGGAGGACGCGCCCCGGCGGGTGCCGCAGTGGTACTGGGAGTGGCGCGAGTGGCGGGAGGGGCTCGCCGCCGCCGCCGGAACCTGAGCCCGCGTCAGCGGCCGGCCGGCGCTATCCGAGCCGGTCGTACGCGGGGAGCGTCAGGAACTCGGCGAGCTCGTCGGCGAGCGCGAGCTCCTCGAACAGCGCCGCCGCCTCGGGGTGGTCGCCGCGGAGCGCGTCCACCTCCTCGCGCACGCGCTCCTCCGAGACGCGCCCCTGCCGAACCCACTGCCACACCTGCGAGCGCGAGATCTCCGCCGTCGCCGCGTCCTCCATCAGGCCGTCGATCGCCGCGGCGCCGACCCCGCTCAGCCACGAGTCGACGTAGCGGACGCCGACGGAGACGTTCGTCCGGAGCCCCTCGTCCGTGACCGCGCCGCCGGGGACGTCGAAGTCGAGGAGGTCCGCCGCGCCGACGCGGACGTCGTCGCGGAGGCGGTCGAGCTGGTTCGGGCGGTCGCCGAGCACCTCGTCGAACGCCTCGAGCGCGACCGGGACGAGGTCGGGGTGCGCGACCCAGCTCCCGTCGAAGCCGTCGCGCGCCTCGCGCTCCTTGTCCTCGCGCACCTTGCCGAGCGCGACGCGGTTCACCTCCGGGTCGCGGCGCGAGGGGATGAACGCCGCCATCCCGCCGATCGCGTGCGCGCCGCGCCGGTGGCAGGTCGCGACGAGGAGCTCCGTGTACGCGCGCATGAACGGCACCGTCATCGTCAGCTGCGCGCGGTCCGGGAGGACGAAGTCGCGCGTGCGGAACTTCTTGATCACGCTGAAGATGTAGTCCCAGCGGCCGGCGTTCAGCCCCGCGGCGTGCTCGCGCAGCTCCCAGAGGATCTCGTCCATCTCGAACGCCGCCAGCACCGTCTCGACGAGCACCGTGGCGCGGATCGAGCCGCGGGGGATCGCGAGCTCGTCCTGCGCGAGCAGGAACGCGTCGTTCCAGAGGCGCGCCTCGAGGTGCGACTCGAGCTTCGGGAGGTAGAAGTACGGCCCCGTGCCGCGCTCGAGCTGCTCGCGCGCGTCGTGGAACACGCACAGCCCGAAGTCGAAGAGCGACGCCGACACGGGCTCGCCGTCGACGAGGACGTGCCGCTCCGGGAGGTGCCACCCGCGGGGCCGGATCACGAGCGTCGCGACCTCCTCGCCGAGGCGGTACGACTTCTCGCCGGTCTCGAGCGCGATCGTCCGGCGCACGGCGTCGCGGACGTTCCGCTGCCCCTCGACGACGTTCTCCCAGGTCGGCGACGTCGCGTCCTCGAAGTCGGCCATGAAGACGCGCGCGCCGGAGTTCAGGGCGTTGATCATCATCTTCCGGTCGACCGGGCCGGTGATCTCGACGCGGCGGTCGCGGAGGTCGGGCGGCGCCTCGGGGACGCGCCACTCCCGCTCGCGGACGTCGCGCGTCGCCGGGAGGAAGTCCGGCCGCGCGCCGCGGTCCAGCTCCTCCTGCCGCCGCCGCCGGCGCTCGAGCAGCTCGAGCCGCCGTGGCCCGAGCTCCCGCTGGAGCCGTGCCACGAACGCGAGCGCGTCGCGGGAGAGGATCTCCTCGTCGCCGGGCGCGAGGAGCTCGACGCCGTCGGGAGCGGTCACGCGCGTGACGCTACACCGGGCGATCCGCGGCCGGCGCGGGACGCGCTACGCGCCGAGCTCGTGCAGCAGCGGCCGCGTGTCGAGCGGGTCGGCGCCGATCCGCGCCGCGACCTCCTCGCTCGACGGCTTCGTCCCCTCCGCGAAGAGGGCGCGCAGGCGCTCGCCGGTCTCCGCCCGCCGCCACCAGTCCTCGCCCACCTCGGCGACGAGGTGCTCGCGCAGCTGCGCGGAGCGGATCCACGCGCGGAGGTAGTCGGCGGAGTAGAAGCCGGCGTCCATGTCGGAGAGGTAGGCCGAGGGGCGGTAGTGGATCCCCGTCGCCGCCGTCAGCCGCTCCGAGTACCCGTCGGGCGTGCCGCCGTCCTCGTCGAAACGCGCCCAGAAGTCCAGCTCGAACTGGAGCTTGGCCGTGTACCGGCGGAAGAGCAGCGCCTCGAGGAACGTCGTCGCCTCGGCGTTCTCCGCCGCCTCCTCGTCGGAGAGCCCGAAGTGTTCCGCGTGCCACCCCGGCTCGCGGCTCACGGCCTCGAGGATGTACGAGTAGATCTCCGTCAGCGCGTGGTCGCGCGAGAGCCGGCGGAACGTGTACGGGAGGCGCGGGTCGCAGCCCGCGTAGTGGAGCGCGTGCCCCGCCTCGTGGAGGAACGCCTGGTAGTCGTGGAGCCCGCCCTGCGCGCGGGTGATCAGGTGCACGACGTGCGGCGGGTCGGACGCGATCACGCACGCACGCGGCGACTTCTGCGGCCGGTCGTCGAGGTCGAGGCGGACGTTCCCGCCGGGCTCGAGCCGGAAGCCGAGGCCGGCGAGCGTCGCCATGCACACCTCGACCGCGCGCTCCTTCGTGTACGTCGGCTCGAGCGGCGACAGGCGGCGCATGTACGCGGTGTGGTCGGAGGTGGGGACCTCGTCGCGCTCCGGCCCGAGCAGCCGCTCGAACCAGCGCTCGCGGAGGCCGCTCCACGCCGCCGTCGAGCGCTCGCTCGCCTCGGCGAGGACGCGCTCGAGCCCGCGGAGGGAGATGCCCTTCTGCTCCTCGTTGCGACGCACGGGGTCGGGCTCGTGCGACAGCTCCGCCTCGAGCTCCTCGTTCGCGCGCAGGAGCTCGAGCCGCTCGTCGTTGAACTCCGCGGAGCGCTCGGCCTGCAGGCGCCCGAGCTCGTCGCGGTCGGCGTACGAGTCGAGCACGGCGAGTCGCGCCTGCGCGGCGCGCAGCGGCAGCTCCTCGCCGCGGAACTCGACCCGCGCCGCGAGGATCCGGTTCTCGAGCGCGTCCTCCCGCTCGGCCAGCTCCGCGGTGACGAGGCCGCCCTCGCACGCCTTGCGCAGCCGGTACAGCCGCTCGCGCTCGTCGCCCGTCTCCGCCTCCTCCGCCTCGCGCAGCGCGCCGAGCTGGTCGCGGCTGAACAGGTCGGCGTAGCGCGCCACGATCGCGGCCTGCTCGGACGTCTCCTTCTCGCCCACGCGCACGGCGCGGAACTCCTCGGAGCGCTCGTAGAGGTACCGCTGGAGCTCCTGCTCGTACTCCGCCGCGCTGCGGACGCCGGTCGTCGCCATGCGGTCCAGCCTACCCGTCGGCGGCGAGCCGCTCGACCGTCTGGCGGAGGTCGTCGAGCGTGAACGGCTTGCCGATCACGGCGTCGGGGTCGGAGCCGCGCACGTCGGTGCCCTCGCTCCCGGTCAGGAGCGCGACCTTGAGGCGCGGGTGGTCGCGGCGGATGTCGCGGAGGAGGTCGAGCCCGCTCTCGGTGCCGACGTGGACGTCGAGCAGGACGACGTCGAGGCCGCCGCCGTCGAGCTGGCCGCGCGCCTCCGAGACCGAGGCCGCCTCGCGGACGCCGATCCCGTCGAGCTCGAGGTTGACCCGGCAGAGGAGCCGGATCGAGGGGTCGTCGTCGACGACGAGGACGCTGGGCCGCCGCTCCACGACGCGCGAGTGTAGCTGTCGCACCGGACCCGTAACCGAAGGCCGCGGCAGCCCGTTTACTCACCGAAAGTGATAAACCCGGCCCCCCGCACGCCGTCCGAGGAATCGCGCCACGAGCACCGGCCGCTCGAGCAGGTCTCCGAGCACGAGCTACCGCTGCCGACGACGCAGTTCCGCCGCCGCGCCTGGCTCGAGTTCCAGCGCGCCCTCGACCCGCTCGCGCCGCCTAGGCCGCCACGGCAGCGGCGGCACTGATCCGGGCGAGCGACCGCTCCTTCCCGAGGAGCTCGAGACTCTCGAACAGGCCCGGCGAGACCTTCGAGCCGGTGACGGCGACGCGCACCGGCTGGAACGCCTTCCGCGGCGACAGCTCGAGGTGCCCCGCGGCCGCCCGCAGCGCCTCCTCGATCCGCTCCGCCGAGAACGGCTCCAGCGGCTCGAGCACCTCGCGCGCCGCGGCGAGCATCGGCGCGCCGCCGTCGAGGAGCGCCGGGTCCGGGTCGACGTCGCCGAAGAGGAAGCCGGCGAACCCCGGGAACTCGCCGAGCCGCGCGATCTTCTCCTGCACGAGCGGCGCCGCCCGCACCACGAGCCCGTCGTCCCAGTCGTAGCCCTGCTCGCGGAGGTACGCGGCGAGTCGCTCCGCGTACTCCTCGGGCGGAAGGCGGCGGAGGTAGATCCCGTTGAAGTGGTCGAGCTTCTGGTAGTCGAAGACGGCGGCGCTCGCGCCGACGCGGTCGAGCGTGAACCGCTCCACGAGCTCGTCGCGCGTCATCAGCTCCGTCTCGCCGTCGTAGCTCCACCCGAGGAGCGCGAGGTAGTTGACGAGCGCCTCCGGGAGGTAGCCGTCGGCGCGGAACTCGGCGACCGAGACCGAGCCGTGGCGCTTCGAGAGCTTCTTGCCGTCCTGGCCCAGGATGTTCGCCACGTGCCCGTACAGCGGGAGCGGCGCGCCGAGCGCCTCGAGGATGCGGATCTGCTTCGGCGTGTTCGAGATGTGGTCCTCGCCGCGGAGGACGTGCGTGATCCCGTCGAGCCAGTCCTCGACGGGCGAGGCGAAGTTGTAGGTCGGCCGCCCGTCGGCGCGGATCGCGACGAGGTCCTCCAGCCGCTCGTTCGGCACCTCGATGCGGCCGCGGATCAGGTCGTCCCAGCCGGTCGTCCCCTCGTCGGGCATGCGGATGCGGATCGCGCCCTCGTCCTCGTACGCCTTCCCCTCGGCGACGAGGCGGCGCGCCTCCTCCTGGCAGCGCTCCATCCGGTCGAGCTGGAAGGTGACGTCGCCGTCCCAGTCGAGCCCGAGCCAGCGGAACGAGTCGAGGATGTGGTCGGTCGCCTCCGCCACCTCGCGGCTCGTGTCGGTGTTCTCGATCCGCAGCCGGAACTCGCCGCCCTCGTGCCGCGCGAACAGCCAGTTGAACAGCGCCGTGTGCACCCCGCCGATGTGCAGGAGACCCGTGGGGCTGGGCGCGAACCGGACGACGACGGACATGCCGCCAAGCGTATCGGGCGGTTTACGATCGGCCCGTGCAGCTCCTGACCAAGTTCCTCGTCGGCTGGCTCGCGAACGTCGCGGCTCTCTGGGTCGCGGACAGGCTCCTCGGCGGCGTCGAGATCGCCGGCTGGCGGCCGCTCCTGATCGCCGGCGCGGTGCTCGCGCTGCTGAGCGCGTTCCTGCGGCCGCTGCTCGTCCTCCTGTCGCTCCCGCTCGTGATCCTCACGCTCGGGCTGTTCCTGCTCGTGATCAACATCGCGGTGCTCGCGCTCACCGACGTCCTCGTCCGCGGCTTCGAGATCGAGGGGCTGCTCACGTACGTCGTCGCCGTGCTGATCGTCTGGCTCGTGAACGCGGCGGTCGACCGCATCGGCGTCCGCGGCTGATCCCGCTACGGTGGCCCGGTGATCTTCGGGGGCCACTGCTCGGGCGGGGTGAAGAAGGCGCTCGACCACGCGATCGGGATCGGTGCCGACGCGGTGCAGCTCTTCGTCCAGAGCCCGCGGACGTGGCGCTTCCCCGACCACGACCCCGCCGAGCTGCGGCGGTTCTGCGAGCGGCGCGAGGAGAACGCGATCCGGAGCGTCCTCGTGCACGCGCTCTACCTCGTCAACCTCGCGAGCCCGAACGACGACTTCTACGGGAAGTCGGTGTCGGCGCTGCGCTCGACCGTCGACGCGGCGTGCAAGCTCGACGCCGACGCGGTGATCTTCCACGTCGGCTCGCACCAGGGGGCCGGGCTCGAGCCGGCGATGACGCGGATCGTCGCCGCGATCGAGCAGGTGCTCGACCGCTGCTCGGACACGACGTGGCTGCTGATGGAGAACTCCGCGGGCGCCGGCGGGACGATCGGGCGCTCGATCGACGAGCTCGCGCTCCTCTTCGACGCCCTCGGCCGGCACCCGCGGCTCGGGATCTGCCTCGACACGTGCCACCTGTTCGTCTCGGGCTACGACGTGCGCGACCGCGAGGTGCTCGACCTCGTCCTCGAGCAGGTCGACCTGCTGATCGGCCTCGACCGCCTCCGCGCGCTGCACGTGAACGACTCGAAGGCGCCGCTCGGCTCGAACCGCGACCGCCACGAGAACGTCGGCGACGGCCTCATCGGCGAGCGGCTCGGCGTCTTCCTCTCGCACCCGGCGCTCCAGGGACTGCCGGCGGTCTGCGAGGTGCCGGGCACCGACGGCAACGGCCCCGACGCGGAGCAGATGGAGAGGCTGCGCGCGATCCACGCCCGCTGGACGAGCCCGCGCGGGCGCGCGCACGCCCGCACGACCTAGAGGCGCGGTCGCCCGCCACCTCGAGCGGTCGAGGCTTCGCGCCCACCTGCCGGACTATCCCAAGTAACAGACTGTTACGAGGGCGTCCCGGCGGGGCGGCGTCAGCTCTCGAGCGAGGCGATCACCCGGAACGTCGGGCGTCCGCGCGGCAGCTCGTTGAACTCCGGGTTGACGCAGCCCAGCCCGGCCTCGCGGCTCTCGTAGCAGCGCTCCACCTCCGTCTTGCACATCGGCAGCGGCTTGCGCGCCGCGCGGATCGCGCCGAAGCCCGCGTTCGTCGCCTCCGCCGCGCGGAGCAGGTCGGCGTCGATCTCGACGGCGTACACCTTCTGCATGCAGCCGATGTACGTGTGCCCGTGATCCTCGTACGCGTAGACGAACGGGCACGCGCGGTCGAGGCAGGCGGAGGGGTAGACGACCTTGTCGCAGTGGACGTCGCAGCGGCGGCACTCGACCTCGTCCTGCGGACGGAGGGGGAGCTCGTCTGCCGCCCTGCGGGGCTCCGGCATGCGCTGATTGTCGGCCCGGTTCGTCATGGTCGCAAGTCTTGACTTCGCGCGGCGTACCCGGTAGGGCGCGTCACGACTCGCCGTTCAGGCGGCGGACGGCGTTCAGGACGTCGTGCGGCGTGAACGCGCGGAAGTCCGGCTCGGCGTCGCCCTCCTCCGCGCGGAACCAGAACGCCTGCACCGTCCGCATCCCGACGGCCGCGGCGCCGGCCACGTCCTCGCGGACGCGGTCGCCGACGAAGACGGCGCGCTCCGGCTCGACCTCCAGCGCGTCGAGGGCGGCGTGGAAGATCGCCGGGTCGGGCTTGCGCTTCCCCACCTCCGAGGAGAAGACGGCGTGGTCGACGCGCGACGCGAGGCCGAGCTCGTCGAGGTCGCCGCGGAGGAGCCACCCCGGGTCGAACGCGTTCGAGACGATGCCGAGCCGCAGGCCGCGTGCCCGCAGCGACTCGAGGAGCGCGTGCGTGTGGGCGCCGAGCAGCCGCGCCGGGGCCCACGCCGCGTGCTCCGCCTCGAGGAACCGCGCCAGCTCCTCGTCGTCGACCTCCACCCCCAGCTCCGCGAGGAGCTCGCGGACGAGCGCCGGGTACTCGAGCTCGTCGACCGCGTCCGCCGACCACAGGAGCGGCTCGTAGCGCTCGCGGAAGCGCGCCGCGACGGCGTCCGGCTCCGGGAGCCCCTCGCGGCCGAGGGCGTCGAGCCCCGCGCGGTGCCCCGCCTCGAGGAGCTCGGGCTCGTAGGCGAAGCGCATGAGCGTGTCGCCGTAGTCGAAGAGGACGGCGTCGACCACCGTTCGCAGCGTAGCCGCGGGCCTGTACGCTCCTGCGCCGTGGCGTACGTCCTCCTGCTCGCGAGCTTCGCGATCCTCCTCGCCGGCGCGCTCCTCTTCACGAACGCCGTCGAGTGGCTCGGCCACCGGCTGTCGCTCGGGCAGGGCGCCGTCGGCAGCCTGCTCGCCGCCGTCGCGACGGCGATGCCGGAATCGCTGATCCCGGTCGTCGCGATCATCTCGGGCGCGGAGGGATCGGAGGACGTCGCCATCGGCGCGATCGTCGGCGCGCCGTTCCTGCTGGGCACGATCGCGATGGCGCTCGTCGGGACCTCCGCCTTCCTCTACCGGCGCCGGCGGCCGCAGGGGCTCGGCCTGAACGTCCACGTCCCCACGCTGCGCCGCGACCTCACCTTCTTCGTCGTGTTCTTCACGCTCGGGATCCTGCTCGGCCTCGGCGCGCCGGAGAACTTCGAGTACCTCGCCGCCGCGATCTTCGTCCTCGCGTACGCGGCGTACGTGCGCTCGACGCTGAAGGGCGGCGGCACCGTGCAGGAGGAGGAGACGCTGAACCCGCTGATCCTGTCGCTCACGCGCCACGGCGGCCCTCCGCGCACCTCCACCGTCGTCACGCAGGTCGCGATCGGCCTCGGCGCGATCGTCGGCGGCGCGCACCTGTTCGTGCACGAGCTGCTCGAGATCGCGGAGCACCTCGGGGTGCCGGCGCTCGTGCTCGCGCTCGTGCTCGCCCCGCTCGCGACGGAGCTCCCCGAGAAGGCGAACAGCTTCTTCTGGGTGCGCGAGGCGAAGGACACGCTCGCGCTCGGGAACATCACCGGCGCGATGGTGTTCCAGTCGACGCTGCCGATCGCGATCGGCCTCGTGTTCACGAGCTGGGACCTCGACTTCTACTCGTTCCTCGCCGCGGGGCTCGGCGTCGCGGGCGGGCTGCTCGCCATCTGGTCGCTGCAGGTGCGGCGGCGCTTCAACGCGATCGCGGTCGTGATCTGGGCGCTGCTCTGGATCGTGTTCGTCGTCGCCGTGATCGTCGGGTAGAGCCGCGACCCGCCGCGGGTAGCCTTGGCTCGTGGCCGTCGACCCCGCCCCCGACGGCGCGGTCGTCTCCGCGCGCAACCTCACCCGCCGCTACGGGACGGGCGAGGCCGCCGTCGACGCGCTCCGCGGCGTGTCCGTCGCCGTCCGCCGGGGCGAGCTGACCGCGGTGATGGGCGCGTCCGGCTCCGGGAAGTCCACGCTGATGCACATCCTCGCGGGCCTCGACCGGCCGACGAGCGGCAGCGTCGCCATCGCCGGCACGGACCTCGCGAGCCTCGGCGACACGCAGCTCACGCGCCTGCGCCGGGAGCACGTCGGCTTCGTCTTCCAGTTCTTCAACCTGCTGCCGATGCTGAACGCGGAGGAGAACGTCGTCCTCCCGCTCTCGCTCGCCGGCCGCCGCGCCGATCCCGCGTTCCTCGAGGAGCTCCTGCGCCGCACCGGCCTCGCCGACCGCCGCACGCATCGCCCGTCGGAGCTCTCCGGCGGGCAGCAGCAGCGCGTCGCGATCGCGCGGGCGGTCGTCAGCCGCCCGACGGTCGTCTTCGCGGACGAGCCGACCGGGAACCTCGACTCGACCACGGGGGCCGGCATCCTCGAGCTGCTGCGCGAGTCGGTCGAGGCGTTCGGGCAGACGACGGTGATGGTGACGCACGAGGCGCGCGCGGCGTCGATCGCCGACCGGATCCTCTTCCTCGCGGACGGCCTCGTCGTGCGCGAGCTGCCGCGGTCGACGCAGCCGGAGATCCTCGCCGCGCTCGAAGAGCTCGCCGCCGCGTGATCCGCGTCGCGCTCCGCGACCTCGCCGGGCGGAAGCTCCGCTCGTTCCTGACCGCGCTCGCGATCGTCCTCGGCGTCGCGATGGTGAGCGGCACCTACGTCCTCACCGACACGATCATGAAGGCGTTCGACACGCTCTTCGAGAGCGCCTACGAGGGGGTGTCGGTCGTCGTCGCCGGCGAGCGCGTCGTCGACTTCGCCGTCGGCGGCGCGCCGACCGTCCCGGAGGAGCTGCTCGACGAGATCCGGGAGCTCGACCGCGTCGAGGCCGCGTGGGGAACGGTCGAGAGCCCGACCGCACGGCTGATCGACCGCGAGGGCGAGCCGATCGTCACCGGCGGTGCGCCGACGCTCGCGATCGGCGTCGACCGCGAGCAGGACACGGCGACGCCGCTCGTCCTCAGCCAGGGGCGCTGGCCGACCGGCGGCGACGAGGTCGTGATCGACGAAGCGACCGCGGAGCGGCACCGCTTCGGCGTCGGCGACGAGATCCGGATCGCCGCAGGCGGCCCGGTCGAGACGCTCGACGTCGTCGGCGTCGCGCGCTTCGGCACCGTCTCGTCGATCGGCGGCGCGACGTTCGCCGTGCTCGAGCTCGAGCGCGCGCAGCGGCTCCTGCGCAAGGAGGACGAGCTGGACACGATCCAGATCCGCGCCGCGCCCGGCGTGCCGCCCGAGGAGGTGATCGACGCGGTCGAGCCGCTCGTCCCGGAGGGAGTCGTCGTCCGCAGCGCCGCGGAGCAGGCCGACAGCGAGGCGGGCGAGGTGAACCAGGCGCTGCGGATCGTCCGCTACTTCCTGCTCGCCTTCGCCGGGATCGCGCTCTTCGTCGGCGCGTTCGTCATCTTCAACACGTTCACGATCACGGTCGCCCAGCGGGCGCGCGAGTTCGCGACGCTGCGGACGCTCGGCGCGTCGCGCCGGCAGGTGCTCGGGTCGATCGCCGTGGAGACGCTCGTCGTCGGGGCGGTCGCGTCGGTCGTCGGGATCCTCGCGGGGCTCGGCCTCGCGCGGCTGCTCGACGCCGTCTTCACCGCCTTCGAGATCGACCTGCCGCGAACCGCGCAGGTGCTGGCGCCGCGGACGATCGTCGTCTCGCTCCTGATCGGGATCGGCGTGACGGTGCTGGCGGGGCTCGTCCCGGGGTTCCGCGCGACGCGCGTCCCGCCGATCCTCGCCGTGCGCGAGGGGGCGACGCTGCCGCCATCGCGGCTCGCGCCGCTCGCACCGTGGCTCGCGGCCGCGGTGTCGGCCGTCGCGCTCGTCCTGCTCGGGCTCGGGCTGTTCGCGGAGGACCTGGGGACGCGCGACCGGCTGCTCACGCTCGCGGCCGGAGCGGCGGCGCTCTTCGTCGGCGTCGCGCTCGTCTCCGCGCGGCTCGTCCGGCCGCTCGCGGCGACGGTCGGGCGCGGCACCGAGCGCCTCGGAGGCATCGCCGGGCGGATCGCGCGCGAGAACGCCGCACGCAACCCCGGGCGCACGGCGATGACCGCGGCCGCGCTGATGATCGGGCTCGCGCTCGTCACCTTCGTCGCCGTCCTCGGCGCCGGACTCCGCGGCTCGGTCGTCGAGACCGTCGACCGGCAGGTGCGCGCCGACTACGTCATCGGCGCCCGCGACGGCTTCAACCCGTTCCCCGCGGGCGCGGGCGACGCGGTCGCCGCCGCGCCCGAGGTCGAGGTCGCCTCGAGCGTCCGCGCCGACGCGGCGCTCGTCGGGCGGGACGAGACCGCCTACGTCACCGGCATCGACCCCGACACGATCACGCGCCTCTACCGGTTCGAGTGGGTCGAGGGATCCGACGAGGTCGTCGGCGGCCTCGCCCGCGACGGCGCGATCGTCACGCGCGCGATCGCCGACTCGCAGGGCGTCGGCGTCGGCGACCGCCTCCCGATCACGGCGCCGGGCGGCACCCGCATCGAGCCGCGGGTGATCGGGATCTACGAGCCGCCGCCGCTCGGGTCGCTGCTCGGCGACGTCTCGATCTCGATCGACGCGTGGGACGAGACGTTCCCGCAGCCGGTGAACCTCAACACCTACGTGGACGTGCGCGGCGACCCGATTCCCGAGGCCGCGGCGGCGCTCGAGCGGCGGCTGGAGGAGTACCCCGAGGCGACGCTGCAGACGAAGGAGGAGTACATCCAGACGCAGCAGCGCGGCGTCGACATCCTGCTGAACATGCTGTACGTGCTGCTCGCGCTCTCCGTCGTCGTCAGCCTCTTCGGGATGGTGAACACGCTCGCGCTGTCGGTGTTCGAGCGCACGCGGGAGCTCGGCCTGCTGCGCGCCGTCGGCATGACGCGGCGCCAGGCGCGGCGGATGATCCGCCACGAGAGCGTGATCACCGCCCTCATCGGCGCGGTGCTCGGCCTGCCCCTCGGGGTCTTCCTCGCCGGCCTCGTCACGGCGGCGCTGCGGGACGAGGGCGTCGTCTTCTCCCTTCCGTGGCTCTCGCTCGTCGCGTTCACGCTGATCGCCGCGGTCGCGGGCGTGCTCGCCGCGATCCTCCCGGCGCGCCGCGCGTCGCGGCTGGACGTGCTGAAGGCGCTCCAGTACGAGTAGCGGCGAGGCCGCGCGCGATCAGCCGCCGAGCGCGAACGTCACCGTCACCGTCGCGCCGATCTGCTGCCGCCCCGGCTCGATCGGCACCGCCGCGGCGTCCTCGGCGACCGCGGGCGCCATCCGCGCGTGGACCGGCGGCGGCGCGGAGCCGCTCTCGCGGATCGCGACGACCCCGCCGAGTTCCGCGCCGGCCTCCCGCGCGAGCGCCTGCGCGTTCGCGCGCGCCTGCTGCAGGGCGGCCGCGAGTGCCTGACGGTAGACCGCGTCGCGGTCGCTGCTGGAGAGGTTCGGCCCCGAGACCTGGTTCGCGCCGGCGGACACCGCGGCGTCCACGACGCGTCCCGCGCGCTCGACGTCGCGCACGAGCACGTGCACGGACGTCGAGGCGACGTACCCGGAGATGCCGCGGCCGTCGTGGTTCGGCCACACCGAGACCTGTTCCGTGCGCAGGTCGCGCTCGCCGATGCCCTCGCGCCGGAGCGCCGCGACGAGCCGGTTCGCCGCCTCGGAGGCGCGGTCGAGCGCCTGCCGCGCCGTCTCCCCCTGCTCCTGGACGCCGAACGACCACTCGCTCTGGTCCGGCGCCGCCTCGACGACCGCGCTCCCGGTGACCGTGATGCCACGCTGCGGCGGCTCGCCCGGGTCGGCGGGCGCCACGGGGTCGCTGGAGACGACGGGGAGCGACATCGGCTCGCTGGCGGCGACGGCGCCGGTGGACCCGCTCGACCCGGCGCCGGCTCCCGCGGAGCCGCCCTGCGGAGCGGACGCGCGCGCCGCGTCGACGGCGTCGCCGCCGCCTGCGCGCGTCGCCGCGAGCGCGACGGCCACGCTCGCGGCGAGCACCACCACGGACACGGCTGCTGCGATTCTGCTGGGGGTCATCGGGTCCTCCTCGTACGATCGCTGTGCCCGTCCGACCCGACCGCGGCGGCGAAAGTTCCCGATGGACGACGAGAGACAGCTCCTCGGCCGCGCGCAGCGCGGCGACCGCTTCGCCTTCGGGCTCCTCGTCGAGCGCCACCAGGACCGCCTGTTCACGGTCGCCGCCCGCGAGCTCGGATCGCGCGAGGACGCCGCCGACGCCGTCCAGGAGACGCTCATCCGCGCGTGGAACGGGATCCCGAGGTTCCGCGGCGACGCGCGCCTCTCGACCTGGCTGCACCGGATCCTCCTCAACGTCGTCCACGACCTGCGAGCCCGTGCGAGGCCGACGGCGCCGCTCGACGAGACGTACGAGCCGGCCGACCCGCGCGACCGGATCGCGGAGCACGAGCTCTCGGACGAGCTCCAGCGCGCGCTCGCACGGCTCGACGAGGACTTCCGGATCCCCGTCCTGCTCGCGGACGTCGCCGGCCTCGGCTACGACGAGATCGCGGACTCGCTCGGCGTGCCCGTCGGAACGGTGCGCTCGCGGATCTTCCGCGGCCGCGCGCAGCTCGCGCGCGCGCTGGGAACCGTCCGGCCCCGAACGGAGTCGGAGACACGGTGAGCGAGCTCCACCCGACCGACGAGCAGCTGTTCCTCTACGCCGACGGCGAGCCGAGCCGTGAGGTCGAGGCGCACCTCCGCGCGTGCGCCGACTGCCGCGGCGCGGTCGACGCTGCCGCCGCCGGGCGGCACGCGCTGCGCTCGGCGCCGCTCCTCGAGCTGCCGGCGGCGCGTCGCGAGGCGATCCTCGCGGCGCTACCGCGGCGAGGACGCCCGCCCCGACCGGGACGGCGCTTCCTCGGCGTCGCCGTGCCGCTCGCGGCGGTGGCCGCCGCCGTCGCGGTGGCCGCCCTCACCGGCGACACCGATCCGGAGCGCGTGGCCGAGGAGATGGCGGCGCAGGACGCGCAGCGCGACGCACCCGCGGCGATGGAGGCCGCGCCCGCCGAGGGGCGGGCGGCGCTGCCGCGTGTCGCCGGTCCGCCGGAGGAGGTCGCGGCCGCGCTCCGCGCCCGCGGGCTCGACGCGCGGGTCGTCGCCGGCGCGGTCGAGGTTCGCGGCGCCACGCGCGCGCAGGTGGAGGAGGCCCTGCGCGACCGCGCGCCCGGCGACGTCGAGGTTCGCCTCGGGCCCTAGTCGCGCGCGAAGCTCGCGGGCGTCCGCGTCAGCGGGTACGTCGCCCAGTAGAGCTTGACGGCCACGCCCTGCTCGTCCCGCACGACGCGGAGGAGCTCGCCGCGCTCGCGCCCGGCAATGGTCCGGAACCGCCCGTCCCCGTCGGGTGCGAACACCGACGGCGGCTGCCACTCCGCCGCCTCCGGCGAGCGCGCCTCGAGGCGGCCGTCGCGCCAGCGGAGGTCGAGCGGGTGCCCTTCCATCCACCAGCGGCCCAGCACGTCCTCGACCTCCCGCGGCGGGGGGTCGGCCGGCCGCCACAGTTCCGGCACCGCCGGCTCATGCTCGAGCGCGCACTCGGCGAGGTCGATCGCAAGCCTCATCGTGTCGACGGCCATGCCCGTGTTCGTCAGCACCGCGGCGCCCAGCCGCTCGCTCGCGCGGCACGCGAGCGCCGCGAGGTGACCCGGCATCGCGCCGCCGTGCCCCGCCCAGACGCGGTCGCCGCGTCGGTTCAGCTCGAGTCCGAGCCCCCACCCGCGCCGCCAGCCGTCGGGCTCCGCGATCGCCTGCACCGTCGTCATCTCCTCCGCCGTCTCCGGCGAGAGCACCTCCGGGTCGGGGTCGGAGAGGAACGAGCCCCAGCGCGCGAGGTCGCCGGTCGTGCTCCAGAGCTCCGCCGCGGCGGCGGCGCCGCGCGTGTCGACCGGCGGCTCCGGGCGGACGGTGTCGCTGAACGGGTCCACGTAGTAGCCCTGCGCCGCGGGGTCCTGCGGCCCGAACGTCGTCCGCGCCAGCCCCAGCGGCTCGAGCACGCGCTCCCGCAGGTACTCCCGGTACGGCATCCCCGAGACGCGCTCGACGATCTCGCCGAGCAGCGCGAACCCGAGGTTCGAGTAGTGCCAGTGCCGGCCCGGCTCGAGCACCTGCTCCGCCTCGACGAGCTGCTCCAGCAGCTGCTCCCGCTCCGGCAGCTCGAGCGTCTCCCAGACCTCGCCGGGCGGCTCGCGCTGGATCCCCGCCAGGTGCGCGAGCAGCCGCCGCACCGTCGGGCCGGGATGCGCGCAGTCCGGGACGACGTCGCCGATCGTCGTCTCGAGCAAGAGGTGGCCCGCGTCGCGCAGCTGCATCACGGCGACGGCGGTGAACGTCTTCGTGATCGACCCGACGCGGTACTGCGTCTCCGGCGTCGCCTCCACCGCCGCGTCGACGTCGGCGACGCCGAGCGCGTGCGCCCACGCGACCTCGCCGTCGCGGAAGACGGCCGCGCTGACGCTCGGCGCCCGGTGCTTCGCCTGCGCGGAGGCGACGAGCGCCTCGAGCGCGCGGCCGAGCTCGTCAGACGCTCGCAAGGAGCCCGAGCGCGCGCGGCACCGCCTCGCACGCGTGCTCGACCTGCTCGTCGCCGACGTCGAGGTGCGTGACCGCGCGCAGCACCGTCGGGTGGATCGTCACCGAGAGGCGCACGCCCTCGCGCTCCATCCGCTCGATCGCCTCCTGCCGCGAGATGTCGAGCGGCGCGACGTCGAGCTGCACGAAGTTCGTCTCCACGCACTCCGGCCGCACCGCCAGCCCGGCGGCGTGCCACGCCTCGGCGAGCCGCCTCGCACGCGCGTGGTCGTCGGCGAGGCGCTCGACGTGGTGGTCGAGCGCGTGCAGCCCGGCGGCGGCGACGATCCCCGCCTGGCGCATCGCACCGCCGAAGAGGTGCTTGCCGCGCCGCGCCTTCGCCATCAGCTCGCTGGAGCCGGCGAGGAGCGCGCCCAGCGGGCAGCCGAGCCCCTTCGAGAGGCAGAGCGTGACGGTGTCGAAATGGCGCCCGTACTCGGAGGCCGGGGCGCCGGCCGCGACCGCGGCGTTCATCAGCCGCGCCCCGTCGAGGTGCAGGCGCAGGTCGAGCTCGCGGGCGACGCGCGCCACCTCGGCGACCTCGTCCACCGGCCACACGCGACCGCCGGCGCTGTTGTTCGTGTTCTCGATCGAGACCAGCCGCGTCCGCGCCGTGTGCGTCGTCGCCGGCTGCCACGCCGCGCGCACCGTCTCCGGGTCGAACCGGCCGTCGACGGCGCGAAGCGGCTTCATCACGAGCCCCGCGTGCACGGCCGGGCCGCCCTGCTCGTAGAGGAACACGTGCGAGTGCGCGTCCGCGAGCAGCTCGTCGCCCGGCTCCGACAGGATCCGCAAGGCGATCTGGTTCGCCATCGACGCCGTCGGCAGGAACACCGCCTCCTCGTGCCCCAGCAGCTCCGCGCCGCGCCGCTCGAGCTCGAGCACCGTCGGGTCCTCGCGCTTCTGCTCGTCGCCGACGACCGCGTTCGCGATCGCCTCGCGCATCGCGCGCGTCGGCTGCGTCAGCGTGTCGGAGCGGAGGTCGACCACGGCGGCCAACGCTACCCGAACGCCTCTCTGTAACTTGACGTTTATGTAAGCGTGGTGTTACGCTCAGCGGCGTGCAGGCACTCGAGGCACTCGCCGACCCGACCCGCCGCCGGATCCTGGAGCTGCTCGCGGAGCGGGAGCGGAGCGCGGGAGAGCTCGCGTCGCACTTCCCGGTGACGCGGCCGGCCGTGTCACGGCACCTGCGCGTCCTGCGCGAGAGCGGCCTCGTCCGCAGCCGCGGCGTCGCGCAGCGGCGGCTCTACTCCATCGACCCCGCCCCGCTCGCGGAGCTCGACGCGTGGCTCGACCGCTACCGCGGCTTCTGGTCGCAGCGGCTCGACGCGCTCGACACGCAGCTCCGGCGCGCGGCGAGAGAGGAGCGACGATGAACGCGACCGAGGTCGGACGGCTCCGCGACGACGAGGAGCGGTGCGCCGTCCGCTTCGAGCGGCTCTACGACTCCACGCCGGCGGAGCTGTGGGCGGCGCTCACCGACCCGGAGCAGCTGCGCGGGTGGCTCGCGCACGTCCGGTCGCTCGACCTCCGCGTCGGCGGCGAGGTGCACTTCCAGTTCGACGGCGACGAGGAGGTGCGCGGAGAGATCCTCGCGCTCGAGCCGGAGCGCGTGCTCGAGTACACGTGGACGTACCCGGGCGAGGACGAGTCGGTCGTCCGCTTCGAGGTCGTCCCGCGCGAGCAGGGGACGCTGCTCGTCCTCGACCACCGCCGCCTCGGCCGCGACGCGGGCGTCGGGTACGGCGCCGGCTGGCACGCGCACCTCGACATGCTCGACGCGACGCTGCGCGGCGGCGCCGTCGAGTTCGCGGCGCGCTTCGCGGAGGTCCGGACGCCGTATGCGGAGCAGGCGGCGGAACTGGGCTGGACGACGCGCCCGGTCTCCCCCGTGCGCGACGCCCTCTACCGCGGCGACCGCCCGGCGGCCGAGGCGGCGGCGGGCGGCGAGCTCGACGTGTTCGACGCGGCCGCGCTCGGGCGGGTGGAGCGGCTGCGCGCGCTGCTCGACGCGGATCCCGAGCTCGTGCGCGCGTTCTCGGACGACGGGTTCACGCCGCTCCACCTCGCGTGCTTCTCGGGCGGCGGCGACGCCGTGCGGCTGCTCGTCGAGCGCGGAGCGCCGCTCGACGCGGTGGCACGGAGCCCGTTCGCGGAGGTGCCGCCGCTGGGAACGGCCGCGTTCGCGCGCCGTCTCGACGCCGCGCGCGCCCTCCTCGACGCCGGTGCCGACCCGAACGGCCGCGGCGCGCGCGGGTTCACGCCGCTCCAGACGGCGGCGCAGAACGGCGACGTGCCGATGGTCGAGCTGCTGCTGGAGCGCGGCGCCGACCCGGAGCTCCGCGCCGACGACGGGCTGGCGGCGGCCGACCGGGCGCGCACGGGCGGCCACGTCCAGGTGCTCGCCCTGCTCGGGCACGGCTCGAAGAGCGACTAGCGGAGACGCGCGCCTCTCGGCACGATCCAGACGTGGAGCCGAGGATCAGCCACGGCGACGTCACGACTATCATGCGCCTGCTCGGGGACATCCAGGAGGACGTCCGCGGGGTCCCCGAACTGCTGGAGGACGACGATGGAGAGGCCACGCAGGCACCGGAAGATGACGGCTGAGGACCGCGCCCGCCGCGACGAGACGCAGCGGCTCGTTCGCGAGCGGATCGCGTACCACGAGGCGAAGGCGCGGGAAGAGGACGACCGCCGCGCCCGCGAGCGCGGCGCGTAGTCCAGCCCGCCTGCGGCTACCGTAGCCGCGTGGATCTCGAGCGCCTCGGGACGTTCCTGGCCGACCGCGGCGAGCCCGCCTTCCGCGCGCGCCAGGTGTGGGAGTGGACCGCGCGCGGAGCCGCGGGGTACGAGGCGATGACGAACGTTCCGGCCGAGCTGCGCAGCGCGCTCGCCGCGGAGGTGCCGTTCTCGACGCTGACGGTCGAGGCGGAGCGCGTCGCCCGGGACGGGACGGTGAAGACGCTGTTCCGCACCCACGACGGGCACCCCGTCGAGGCGGTGCTGATGCGCTACCGGGACGGCCGGCGCTCGATCTGCGTCTCGTCGCAGTCGGGCTGCCCGCTGACGTGCACGTTCTGCGCGACCGGCTCGATGGCGTTCGGACGCAACCTGACGCCGTCCGAGATCCTCGACCAGGCGCTCCACTTCCGCCGGCTCGAGCCGGTGGACCATCTCGTGTTCATGGGGATGGGCGAGCCGATGCTGAACCTGGACGCGGTGCTCGCGGCGGCGCGGCGGCTGCCGGACGTCGGCATCACCCACCGGCGGACGACGATCTCCACCGTCGGCTGGCTGCCGGGGCTGCGGCGGTTCGTCGACGAGGTGGAGGAGCCGATCCGCCTCGCGCTCTCGCTCCACGCGCCGGAGGCGGCGCTGCGGAGCGCGATCATGCCGGTGAACGACCGGTACCCGCTGGAGGACGTCCTCGCCGAGTGCCGCCGCTACGTCGAGCTGCGCGGAAGGAAGGTGTTCGTCGAGTACGTGATGCTCGCCGGCGTCAACGACCGTGTCGAACAGGCGGCGCAGCTCGCGGCGCTGCTCGACCCGGGCGCGTTCAAGGTGAACCTGATCCCGTACAACCCGACGGGCCGCTACGACGGCTCGTCGCGCGAGGCTATCGCCGCGTTCAAGGCGGTGCTCGACCGCGCGCGGATCCCGGCGACGGTACGGCTCACCCGCGGCCGCGACATCGAGGCCGCGTGCGGCCAGCTCGCGACGGCCCCGCGCGGCCGGCGCGCCGCCGCCGCGCCTCAGCCGAGCAGGACGTAGGCCGCCGCGGCCGCGGTCGCGCCGGTCGCCGCCCAGCGCCAGCGCCCCGCTGGCTCGCGCGCCCAGGAGACGGCCGTCGCGGCGACCGGAACGACGAGGAGCAGCGTCAGCGGCAGGAGCAGGACGAGAACGGCCGTGACCACCGCCACCTTCGCCCACGCGTTCCCGCGCGCGGCGTCCCCCTCGCTCTCCGCGCCGCGGGGCACGGCCGCGGCAGCCAGGAGCGCGAGCGACACCACCAGCCACAGGAAGAGGACGCCGGCGCCGATGTTCGCGCCCTGCTCCTCGGGTACGTCGAGCACGAACGCGACGTAGACGAACATCGCCGCGATCGCGACCGTCGCCGCGCCGGAGAGCGCCAGCCGGAGCCGCCGGTCGCGCACGAGGAGCACGAGCCCCTGCGCGAGGAGCACGAGCGGCGCGATCGGCAGCGCGAGGAAGTCGTACCAGGGCTCGGCGTACGTCGTGCCGTCCACGCCGCGCTCGTACCCGCGCCCGCGGCGCCTCACGCGCCGCCGCAGATAGCCTCGCGCGTCGCGTGCGACCGCGACTCCCCGCCCCGCTCCGCGAGAGGGACTACGCCCGCCTCGTCGCGGCGCTCGTCGCGATGGGCTTCGGCCGCGAGATGGTGCTCGTCGCGGTCGGCTGGCAGGTCTACGCGATCGACCGGAACCCGCTCCACCTCGGGCTCGTCGGGCTCGCGGAGTTCCTGCCGCTGCCGCTGCTCGCGCTGCCGGCCGGCGCGATCGCGGACCGCCTCTCCCGCAAGCGCGTCTTCGTCGCGTCCGTGACGCTCGACGCGGCGATCACGGTCGGGCTCCTCGTCGTCAGCCTCGGCGGCGCGAACGAGCTCTGGCCGTTCCTCGCCCTCTCGCTCGCGAGCGGCGTCGCGGCGGCGCTCGGGAACCCGGCGGCGCGCGCGATGCCGCCGACGCTCGTGCCGCGCGAGCTGCTCGCGAGCGCGCTCGCGCTGCGGTCGACCGTGGGGCAGGCGACCGTCGTCACCGGCCCGGCGCTCGGCGGGCTCCTCTTCGCGATCAGCCCGCAGCTCGTCTACGCGAGCGGCGTCGGGCTCTTCCTGGTCGCGGCCGTCGCGGTCGCCGCGATCCGGCCGCGCGTCGTCGAGGACGCGCCGAGCTTCGTCGCCGGCACGCGGCTCGGCGCCCTCTTCGCGGGGCTGCGCTTCGTGCGGCGGACGCCGGTGCTGTTCGGCGCGATCTCGCTCGACCTCGTCGCCGTGCTCTTCGGCGGCGCGGTCGCGCTGCTGCCGCTGTTCGCACGCGACGTGCTCGAGGTCGGTCCTGCCGGTCTCGGCGTGCTGCGGAGCGGACCGGCCGTCGGCGCGCTGCTCGCGGGGATCATGCTGACGCGGCGGCCGGTGGGCGGACGGGCGGGCCGCACGCTCCTGCTCGTCGTCGCCGTGTTCGGCGCGAGCATGATCGTCTTCGGCCTGTCGCGGTCGTTCGCGCTCTCGTTCGCGGCGCTCGCCGTCGGCGGCTTCGCCGACATGATCAGCATGAACATCCGCGCGACGATCGTCGCGCTCGCGACGCCGGACGCGCTCCGCGGCCGCGTCAACGCGGTGGAGATGGTGTTCATCAGCGCGTCGAACGAGCTCGGCGCGTTCGAGTCGGGCGCCGCCGCGGCACTCGTGGGCGCCGTCCCCGCAGTGGTCGCCGGCGGCGCGATCACGATCGCGGCGGCGCTCGCGTGGCCGCGCCTCTTCCCCACCATGGCGCGGATCGACCGGCTCGAGTCGCTCGCGCCGGACGACGGCACGCGCAGCGTGATCGCGAGCTAGTCGCGCTTCGTCTCGGGCGGGGGCGCGTCGCGCCCCTCCGGCTTCATCGGGCTCGGACGCACCGGCTCGGGACGCGGCCGGTCTGCCATGCCGGAAGTCTAGCCGCCGACGGCGATCGCGACGACCCACGCGAGCACCTCGCCGGCGAGGAACAGCGAGCCGAGCCGAAGCGCCACGACGAGGCGCTGGAGCCGCACGGCGTTCGCGTCGTAGCTGTCCTCCATGTGCAGCGCGAGGTCCCGGTGGACTTCTTCCAGCGGAAGCGGGTTCTCGGTCTCGGCGTAGGTCGCGATCAAGCGGCGCGGGCCAGCCACGAACTCCCAATCCTTGCGCGGCCAGAGGATGAACAGCGCGGACGCTCCGACGCCGACGAAGAGCGCGACTGCGAGCCACGACAGCCACGTGAAGCCGCCGCCCGCGAGCGCCTGCCCACCGAGGAACGACGTCGCGATCGCGGCCGCGGAGACGAGAAGGCCTGCCCGCGTGCGGAAGTTGTCGAGCGCCGACTGCTGCTGCGAGAGGCCGCGGACGGCTTCCTCGAACGCGAGCCTGTAGAGGTCCGCCTCGTTACCGCCCGGCATCGTTCATACACTCTGCCCCATGGGTGCGGATGGCCCCCAGCTCGCCCCCAGCGGCAAGCTCGAGCTGACGTGGACCAACAAGCACCTGCGCCTGCTCGCGGACGAGGAGGGCGGCTACACGTGGGTGCAGCCGTCGGACTACCGCGTCGCGGAGGTTCGGCTGCTGCACGACGTCGAGGAGGTCGGCGAGACGCACGGCGTCCGGTCGCGCGCGAAGGACAACCTGCTCATCCGCGGCGATGCACTGAACGCGCTGACGAGCCTCTGCGAGCTGCCGGAGTTCGCCCGCGAGTACGTCGGGAAGGTCAAGCTCGCCTATCTCGACCCGCCGTTCAACACGAGGCAGGCCTTCGAGCACTACGACGACGCGCTCGAGCACTCGGTCTGGCTGACGATGATGCGCGACCGGCTGCTCCAGATCCGCAAGCTGCTCTCGCCGGACGGCAGCGTCTGGGTGCACTGCGATGACTCGGAGCAGGCCTACCTCAAGGTGATGATGGACGAGGTTTTCGGCCGAGACAATTTCGTCGATGTGGTGATCTGGCAGAAGATCCACGCCCCCAACAATGCAGCGAGGCACTTCTCCGCTAACCACGACTATCTCCTCGTTTTCGCGAGGTCGAAAGAGGACTGGCGGCGTAGCCCACTGCCGCGCACGGATTACACGAACCGCGAGTTCTGGAACCCCGATAACGATCCGCGCGGCCTCTGGCGCCGATCTGACTTGACCGCGTCAAAGCCGTATGCAGAGGGTCAGTACGAGGTCGTAGGACCTTCGGGTACAGCCTTCAGACCTCGCCGTGGCCGCAATTGGGCCGTTTCGCGAGAGACGTTCGAGGCGCTTCGCGCGGACGACAGACTGTGGTGGGGCAGGGACGGAAAGCAATTCCCGTTCCGGAAGCGGTTCCTCACCGAGGTTCGCGACGTGGTTCCCTCTACCGTCTGGCTACACGAAGAGGTCGGAAACAACCGTGAGGCGAAGACTGAGGTAACGAAGCTGTTCGGGCGCGACAACATCTTCGCTACCCCAAAACCAGAGCGGCTCCTTCACCGCATCATCCACATCGCGTCGAACCCTTGCGACGTCGTCCTCGACTGTTTCGCCGGCTCGGGTACCACCGCCGCCGTCGCGCACAAGCTCGGCCGCCGCTGGGTCACCGTCGAGCAGAGCGCGGCCACGGTCGAGACGTTCACGAGGCCGCGCCTCGAGAAGGTGGTCGCGGGCGACGACCCGGGCGGGATCACGGAGACCGCCGCCTGGGAGGGCGGCGGCGGCTTCCGCGTCCTCGAGGTGGGACCGTCGATGTTCGCGGAGTCCGGGGGGCGCGTCTGGCTCGCCGACTGGGCCGCGAACGGCCGACTCGGCGAGGCGACCGCGGCACAGCTCGGCTTCGCCTACGAGCCGGAGCCGCCGTTCGCCGGGCGGAAGGGGCGCACGCGGCTCGCCGTCGTCGACGGGCTCGTGAACGGCGACGTCGCGCGCCTGCTTGTCGGCGCGCTCGCCCCTGACGAGCGCCTCGTCCTCTGCGGCACCGCGGTCGACCCGGACGCGAGCGACACGCTCCGGGAGCTGCGCCCGGGCTCGCGGACGCGGAAGATCCCCGCGTCGATCCTCGCGGAGTACCGCGTCGCCCGCGAATGGCGGTGAGCGCGCGCCGGCTCGACGTCGACGAGGCGGCGATCGAGGCGATCGCGGCGCGCCTCGACCTCCGCGCGCCGAACGTCGAGGCGCTGCGCGCGATCGCGTACACCGCGGAGCAGCACTACGCGATCGAGGGGCGCGAGCCGCCGTACGAGTGCGTGATCGACGTCGCCACCGGCGTCGGCAAGACGTTCGTGATGGCGGCGGCGATCGACTACTTCGCCGCACGCGGCCACCGCCACTTCGCAGTCGTCGCGCCCGGCCGCACGATCCTGGAGAAGACGATCGCGAACTTCACGCCCGGCAACCCGAAGAGCCTGCTCGGCGGGATGGACGTCGAGCCGCTCGTCGTGACGGCGGAGAGCTTCGCGACGGTCGACCATGCGGAGGACGACAGGGTTCGGCTCTACGTCTTCAGCGTGCAGTCGCTGACGAAGCCGACCGGTAAGCAGGGACGGCGGGCGCATACCTTCCACGAGACGCTCGGCGACGCCTTCTACGACTACCTGAAGGCGCGCGACGACCTGATCGTCTTCGCCGACGAGCACCACGTCTACTACGGACCATCCTTCTCGCAGGCGATCCGGGACCTCGAGCCGTGGCTCCTGGCCGGGCTCACGGCTACACCGCACCCGAAGACGCCGCGCGAGCAGGTCGTCTACGCGTATCCGCTCTCGCACGCGATCGCGGACCGGCTGGTCAAGACGCCGGTGATCGTCGGCCGCCACGACGAGCGGCGCGACCCGCGAACCAAGCTCGGCGACGGCCTCCGCCTGCTCGAGGCGAAACGCGCGGCCGTCGAGCGGTACTGCGGCCTCACCGGCAAGCCTCCGGTGAACCCGGTGATGCTCGTGATCGCGACGACGATCGAGGAGGCAGAGGAGGCGAGCGCGATCCTCCGCGACCCGGAGTTCTTCGACGGCCGCTACGCGGACGCCGTCCTGACGGTGCACTCGAAGGCACCCGACGACGCGCTCGCCGCGCTCGAGACCGTCGAGGATCCGGGGAGCCCGATCCGGGTGATCGTCTCCGTCGGGATGCTCAAGGAAGGGTGGGACGTGAAGAACGTCTACGCGATCTGCTCGCTCCGCCCCATGCTTTCCGAGCTGCTCCAGGAGCAGACGCTCGGCCGCGGCCTGCGGCTGCCTTTCGGCGAGTACACGGACGTCCGGCTGCTCGACACGCTCGAGGTGCTCGCGCACGAGAAGTACGACCAGCTCCTCAAGAAGAAGGGAGTGATCGACCAGGAGTTCGTCGACTGGCGCACCCGGCTCATCGTGCACACCGACCCGCTCGGCGACCAGAGCGTGAGCGTCGAGACGACGCAGACGGGCATCGAGGTGGCGGTGTCGCACGCGTCGGGCGGGACACCGGCGATCGAGTCGCTCGCCGAGCGCGAGGAGGAGGCGACGCGCGAGTCCGAGCGCCTCGCGAAACCGCTCACGCCGCGCGGCGGCCGCACCATTCCGCTGCCGAGGCTGACCATGACGGCGGTCTCGCTCCCGTTCTCGCTGAGCAGCATCACCGACGAGGACGCGTTCGAGCGCCTCGGCAAGCAATTCGCCCTCGCGCCCCGCGACGACCTCCGCCGCGAGGAGATCGTGGCCGAGGTCGAGGTCGGCCCGGACGGCTTGCCGGTGACGAAGCTCGGCACGCGGCGCGGCGAGCTGGTCGAGGCGCACTCGGAGGCGCTGCCGCTCGCCGAGGCGCGGGAGAAGCTCGTGGACGCCGTCCTCCACGCCGACGTCGTCACGCTGCGCATGGGCGAGGACCGAGCCGCGGCGCGCCTCGTCGACGCGTTCCTCCGGGGCCTCGGCTCCGACGCGGAGCGCGTCCTGAGCGGCTTCCTCTCCACCGCCGCCGGGCGCCTCGTCCGCGAGGTGACGAAGCAGCACCGGGCGTACGTCGCGAAGCCTGTCTACGAGAAGGTCGTCGACGTCGAGGAGTTCGGTCCCGAGCGCGCGCCCGCAGCGGAGCTCAGCGGCGACCGCGCCGGTTCGTGGCGACGAGGGGTCGGGTACACGGGCTTCGCGAAATCGCTCTACGACCACGACCGGTTCGACTCCGGGACGGAGAAGCTCGTCGCTATCGCGCTCGACGACTCCGACGAAATCGACGTGTGGGTGCGGCTCCAGCGCGGCGAGCTGCGGATCGTCTGGGAGAGCGACGGCCGCAACTACGAACCCGACTTCATCGCCGTCGACGGCAACGGCGTCCACTGGGTCGTGGAGGCGAAGGCGGACCGGGACCTCGAGAGCGTCGACGTGCGGAGCAAGGAGCTCGCGGCGCGGCGCTGGGCGAACCACGTGTCCGATCAGACGGGGGTCGAGTGGCGTTACCTGCTCGTCGGGGAGAGCGACGTGGCGGAAGCGCGCGGCTCGTGGGAGGCGCTCAAGCGGCTCGCGGGCTGACCGCTACGACGGCAGCAGCAGCCCGCCGGTCGCGCCGATCACCTCGCCGACGACGAACCGCGACTCGTCCGAGGCGAGGAAGACGTACACCGGTGCCATCTCGGCCGGCTGCGCCGGGCGGCCGAGCGGGTTGTCCTCGCCGAACGACGCCACCTCCTCGGCCGGGAACGACATCGCGATCAGCGGCGTCCACACGGGTCCCGGCGCGACGGCGTTGACGCGGATCCCCTGCTCCACGAGCTCCTTCGCGAGCGCCTTCGTGAACGTCGCGATCGCGCCCTTCGTCGTCGCGTAGTGGATCAGCTCCGGCGACGGCTCGTACGCCTGGATCGACGTCGTGTTGATGATCGTCGAGCCCGGCCGCAGGTGCGGGATCGCCGCCTTGCAGAGCCAGAACATCGCGAGGATGTTCGTGCGGAAGACCGTCTCGATCTCCTCGGACGGGATCTCGACGATGCTCTCTCGCTTCATCTGCGTCGCCGCGTTGTTCACGAGGACGTCGAGCCGGCCGAGCTCGGAGACGGCGCGGTCGACGAGCGAGCGGCAGTGCGCCTCGTCCCCGATGTCGCCCGGAACCGCGACGGCGCGCCGCCCCGACTCCTCCACGGCGTGCGCGGTCTCCCGCGCGTCCTCGTGCTCGTCGAGGTAGGAGATCAGGACGTCGGCGCCCTCGCGCGCGAACGCGAGCGCCACCGCACGGCCGATCCCGCTGTCGCCGCCGGTGACGAGCGCGACGCGGCCCTCCAGCTTCCCGCTGCCGCGGTAGCTCTCCTCGCCGTAGTCCGGCTTCGGCGTCATCTCCGCCTCGAGCCCGGGCGGATCCTGCTCCTGCTCGGGGTACGGCGGCTGCGGCCCCTGCTCGGACGGGTTCTCCATCTCGCTCACGTCTCTCCTCCGCGGTCGTGTCCGCGGCGGCTTTCCGCGGGCGGCGCCCCGGGAAACTACGCCGCGGCGCGCGCGAGGCCGAGCACGGGCGGGAACCGCTCCAGCACCCAGTCCGCGTCGAGCGGCCGGCGTCGGTACGGCTTGCCTCCGACGAGCGCGTAGTCGCCCGTCTTCGGGTCCATCGGCAGCCGCGCCTCGATCGGGTACCACCGGTTGTGCCGCTCGATCAGCTCGTTCACCGCGTGGAAGCTCCACCGCTCGGCGCGGAGCCGCCATCGCCGCGCGAACTCCGATTCGTCAGCGCACTCGCGCGCGAGCTCGTGCCACGCCTCGTCGAGCCGCGACTCGTGCTCCGCCGTCTCGTCGTGGATCGCCCGCAGCCGCACCATGTACGCGAGCGGGCCGCCGGCGGAGACGACGTACCCCGCGGCGTCAGGCCTGAAGTTCCGGAGCCTGCGGGGGAGCGCGCGTCCGCGGAGCGGACTCGCCTCCAGCTCCTCCTCGAGGGCGCGGCGCTCCGCCTCGCTGCGGACGGTCCCGTCGCGGACGCCCCACTCGCCGAGGATCCGCTCGCGCTCCCATCGCTCCATGCGCCTAGTGTGCCCTCACCCGCGTCTCCACCGTCGCCGACGCGGCTCGCGACCCGGCTCTTCCGGCCGCGGCCGGAAGAGCTGCAGGTAGGGCTCCTGGATCCGCCGGATCAGGCCGTAGTCGAAGCTCCCCTGCTCCTTCGCCCGCTCGAGGAGCAGCCGCCCGAGCGTCTCGCGGTCGGCCTCGTCCAGGTCGTCCGCGAGCGCGCGCACCGCGGCGACGAGCTCCGGGCCCTCCCGTCCGGCGGCAGCCGCGTCGAAGCGCGCGCGCAGCTCCCGCTCGCCCGCCACTCAGCCCGTGCTCCGCGTCTCGCGCCAGGCGACGTCGCGCGCGGGGTACGGGAGCCGGATAGCGCGGCGCGCCTCCGCGCCGCCGACGAGCGCGTGCGTCGGCACGAGCGTCGTCGCTCCGACCATCGCGAGCGCCGCCCACGCGCCGTCGGGCGACCACGCGACCGCGCGCGCGTTCCGGAAGCGCGGGGCGAGCCGCACCGGCGTCCCGTCGCGGCGGAAGACCCGCGCCGGCGGCGCGGCGAAGAGCGCTCCACCGGGCGCCGCCACGAGCCGCCCCGGCCCCTCGCCGCCCCAGCGGTGCGAAGCGACGAGCTCGCCGCCCTCGAAGATCCCGAGCACGTACCCGCCACCGGGCGACGACAGCAGGACTGCGGCGCGGCTCGGCGAGAGCCGGACCTGGTCGAGCACGCGCGGCTCGGAGACGCCGGTGCGCCGCAGCTCGTCGTCGCCGAGTGGGAGCTGCTCGGCCGGCTCCGGGTGGCCGACGACGCACGACACGCCCGGCCGCGCCGTCGCCTCGAGCTCGGGCAGCTCGACGCTGACGACGCGGCAGTTCGCGTCGGCGACGACGAGCGTCCCCGCCACGCCCTCTGCCCGCAGGCGGTGGACGACCCCCGGGTTCGGCCCGGGATCCTCCGGCGGCACCTCGGTCTCGGCCGGCCGCGGCTCCGGAGCAGAGTCCGGCTCCCGACCACGCAGCGCGTCGGCGGCTGCGAAGGCCACGACCAGAACGACCCCGGCGAGGACGACGCCCGTCCACAGCGAGCCGCCGCGGCCGCAGCCCGTCACGCCCCCTTCTGCGCCTCGAGCGCGCGCGGAGCCGTGGCGTCCGCCGCGAGGTCGGGATGCTCCTCGAACCCGTACCGCACGACCGCGCGCTTCGCCGCCTTCACCTCGTCCAGCCGCCCCACCGGCCGGCCGTGCGGCGCCTCCTTCAGCAGCTCCGGAGTGTCCTCGGCCTCGCGCGCGATCGCCAGCATCGCGTCGGCGAAGGCGTCGAGCGTCTCCTTCGCCTCGGTCTCCGTCGGCTCGATCATCAGCGCCTCGGAGACGACGAGCGGGAAGTAGATCGTCGGCGGGTGGAAGCCGTAGTCCATCAGGCGCTTCGCGACGTCGAGCGCGCTCGCGCCGTGCTCTCGCTTCAGCGTCCGCGCCGAGAGGACGAACTCGTGCATGCAGAGCCGGTCGTACGGGAGGTCGTACGCGTCGCGGAGCCGCGCGAGCAGGTAGTTCGCGTTCAGCACCGCGGTCTCGGACATCTCGCGCAGGGCGGGGCCGAAGGCGCGGATGTAGGCGTACGAGCGGACGAAGACGCCGAAGGGGCCGTAGAACCCTCGCACCTTCCCGATCGTCTTCGGCCGGTCGTAGTCGAGGCGGAACCGCTCGCCGTCGCGCACGACCGCCGGCACGGGCAGGAACGGCTCCAGCCGCTCGCGCACCGCCACCGGACCGCCGCCGGGGCCGCCGCCGCCGTGCGGCTGCGAGAACGTCTTGTGCAGGTTGTAGTGGACGATGTCGAAGCCCATGTCGCCGGGGCGGGAGATCCCGCAGACGGCGTTGAGGTTCGCGCCGTCGTAGTAGAGGAGCGCGCCGGAGTCGTGGAAGATCCGCGCCACCTCCTCGATCCGCTCGTCGAACAGCCCGAGGGTCGACGGGTTCGTCAGCATCAGCCCGGCGGTGCGCTCGTCGACGAGCTCGCGCAGGTGCGCGAGGTCGAGGTTGCCGCGCGCGTCGGTCTCGACCTTCGCCAGCCTGTACCCGGCCATGGTCACGCTCGCCGGGTTCGTCCCGTGCGCCGTGTCGGCGGTGACGATCGTGTCGCGCTCCTCGCCCCGGTCGGCGAAGTACGCGCGCATCAGCATCAGCCCCGTCAGCTCGCCCTGCGACCCGGCGGCCGGCTGGAGGGAGACGGCGGGGAGCCCCGCGATCTCGGCGAGGATCTCCTGGAGGCGCCACATCAGCTCGAGCGCGCCCTGCGCCGCCTCCTCCTCCTGCAGCGGGTGCAGGTCGCGGAAGCCCGGCAGCGAGACGACGCGCTCGTTGACGCGCGGGTTGTACTTCATCGTGCAGGAGCCGAGTGGGTAGAAGCCGGTGTCGATCCCGAAGTTCCGCGTCGTCAGCTCCGTGAAGTGCCGCACGAGCTCCGGCTCGGACAGCTCCGGGAGGCGCGGCGGCGACGAACGGCGCAGCTCGTCGGGGAGCTCCGGGCGCGGCAGCCCCTCGTACCGGGGGAGCGTCGACGCCCGGCGGCCCGGCTGCGACTTCTCGTAGAGGAGCCTCACAGCGGGTCGACCTCCGCCAGCACGTCGGCGAGGCGGTCGATCTCGGACGGCGTCCGCTTCTCGGTGACGGCGACGAGCAGCGCGTCGTCCATCCCCGGGTAGTCGCGTCCGAGCGCGTAGCCGGGGTGGACGCCGCGCTCGCGCGCGTCGCGGATCACGTCCGTCGCGTTCCGTCCGACCCGCACGGCAAACTCCTTGAACGTTGCCCGCTCTGGAAACAGCACCCTATCGGCGAGGCGCTCGCGTGCGTAGGCGGCGAGGCCCATGCAGGTCTCCCCCGTCTCGCGCAGCCCCTGCGGCCCGAGCCACGCGAGGTGCGCGAGCCCGGCGAGCGCGAGCAGCGTCTGGTTCGTCGTGATGTTCGACGTCGCCTTCTCGCGGCGGATGTGCTGCTCGCGCGTCTGCAGGGTCAGCACGAAGCCGCGGGCGCCGTCCACGTCGGTCGTCTCGCCGATGATCCGCCCAGGCAGCCGGCGCACGAACTCGTCCTTCGCCGCGAGGAAGCCGTAGTGCGGGCCGCCGAAGCTCTGGTGGTTGCCGGCGCTCTGCCCCTCCCCGATCGCGAGCGCGCAGCCGTAGTTCCCCGGCGCCTCGAGGACGCCGAGCGAGATCGGGTCGACGTGGGCGATCGCGAGCGCGCCCGCCTCGTTCGCGGCTGCGGCGAGCTCGGGCGCGGGCTCGAGGCAGCCGAAGAAGTTCGGCTGCTGGAAGAGGACCGCGGCGGCGCCGTCGGCTGCCTCCGCGACGCGGGCCGGGTCCGTCGTGCCGCCGTCGTGCGGCACCTCCACGACCTCGAGCCCGAAGCCGACGGCGTACGTCTTCACGACCTGGCGCACCTGCGGCGCCAGCGTCTCGGTGAGGACGACCTTGTCGCGGCCGGTGACGTGCTTCGCGACGAAGCAGGCGTCCGCGGCGACGGTCGTCCCGTCGTAGCCGGACGCGTTCGAGACGTCCATCCCCGTCAGCTCGCAGATCGCGGTCTGGTACTCGAAGATCGCCTGCAGCACGCCCTGGCTCATCTCCGGCTGGTAGGGCGTGTACGCGGTCAGGAACTCGCCGCGCGAGAGGACGACGTCGACGACCGCCGGCACGTAGTGGTCGTAGATCCCGGCGCCGAGGAACGAGAGCTCCCGCGTCGTGTCGACGTTCCGCGCCGCCAGCTCCTCGAGATGGCGCACGAGCTCAGGCTCGGAGAGCGCAGGCTCGAGGTCGAGCGGCCGGTCGAGCCGGACGGCCGCGGGGATGTCGCGGAAGAGCTCGTCGATCGAGGCGACCCCGATCGTCTCGAGCATCGCGTCGCGGTCGTCGTCCGTGAGCGAGAGCTGACCGCTCTGGAAGTGAGCGGTCAAGAGTCTGCGAGGACCTGCTTGTACGCCTCGACGTCGAGCAGCGCCTCGGCCTCCGACGGGTCGGAGAGGCGGATGCGGAGCAGCCAGCCCTCGCCGTACGGGTCCTCGTTCACCGTCTCCGGCGCCTCGACCACCTGCTCGTTGACCGCGAGAATCTCGCCGGACAGAGGCGCGATCACGTCCGAGACGGCCTTGACCGACTCGACCTCGCCGTAGGACGAGTCCTTCTCGATCGTGCCGCCGACCTCGGGCGCCTCGAAGTGGACGAGCTCGCCGAGCGCGTCCTGCGCGAACCACGTGATGCCCACGACCGCCTCGTCGCCCTCGATCCGCGCCCAGTCGTGCTCGGGGTGGTACTTCAGCTCCTCGGGGTAGCTCTCGGCTGCCGCCACGTCACGACTCCTTCCGGTAGATGGGCTTGGGGACGACGGTCGCGCGGCGGTCCCGCCCGCGCACGTCGACGACGAGCTCGGCGCCGGCGTCCGCGCGGTCGGCGGGGACGTACCCCATCCCGATCCCGCGGTCGAGCATGGGCGAGTGCGTGCCGCTCGTGACGACGCCGCCTCCTGCGATCGGCATGCCCTGCCGCGGCACCGCCCGCTCCTCCATCACGAAGGCGACGAGCTTCCGCTCCGGCCCCGCCTCCTTGACGCGGCGCAGCTCGTCGGCGCCGGTGAACTTCTTGCCGAGGGCGCAGGCCCAGCCGAGGCCCGCCGAGATCGCGTCCGTCTCCGGGGTGATGTCGTTCCCGTGCAGCGGGTAGCAGACCTCGAGGCGCAGCGTGTCACGCGCGCCAAGGCCGCAGGGGACGGCGCCGCGGGCGACGACGGCGTCCCAGAGCGCGCCGGCGTCCTCCGCCGGGCACATCAGCTCGCAGCCGCTCTCGCCCGTGTAGCCGGTGTAGCCGACCATCACCTCGACCCCCTCCACCTCGCCCATGGCGTGCGTGAATGGCTTCGCCTGCGGGAGACCGAGGCGCTCGAGCGCGCGGGGGCCCTGGACGGCGAGGAGCGCGTACTCGTCGGTCGCGTCGCGGACCTCGGAGCCCCGCACCTCCCGCTCCTTCAGCCACGTGAACACGGGCTCGCGATTGCTCGCGTTGACGACGAGGAGGTAGTGGTGCGCGCCCAGGCGGTACGCGATCAGGTCGTCGACGATGCCGCCGCGCTCGTTCGTGAGCAGCGTGTACTGGGCGCCGCCGTCACCGACCTTGTCGAGGTCGTTCGAGAGCACGGACTGGAGGAACTCGTGCGCGGACGGGCCCTCGACGTGGAGCTCGCCCATGTGCGAGACGTCGAAGACACCGCAGTCGGCGCGCACGGCGCGGTGCTCGGCGGCCACGCCCTCGTACTGCACCGGCATTTCCCACCCCGCGAAGGGCACGAGCCGCGCACCCGCGGCGACGTGGCGCTCGTGGAGCGGCGTGCGGAGGAGCGTCTGCACGGCGCGGACTCTACCGCCGGCCGGCGGGCACGGGCGCCGCTCTCGGCCGCCCTGGCACCGGCCCCGAAAAGCACGACGCCCCGGCGAAAGCCGGGGCGTCGGACCGGGTCTCCTAGACTCGCCGGGCAGCGAGCCAAGAGGGCATGTCGCGGGTGTACCGCGCCCGCGAGATCCGAAACCTGAGCTCAGTCCTCCCGCAGGAACGACGGGATCTCGAGCTCCGTGTCCGTCGGCGGCCGCTCCCGCGACGGCTCGTCCCCGGAGACGCCGGCGCCGACCGGCGCAGCGCCGAGCTCGACGCGCGGGCGGCGGCGGGCGCGGCCGCCGAAGCCGGTGGCGATCACCGTGACGCGCACCTCCTCGCCGAGGCTTTCGTCGATGACGGCGCCGAAGATGACGTTCGCGTTCGCGTCGGCCGCGCTCGTGACGACCTCCGCCGCCTCGTTCACCTCGAAGAGGCCGAGGCCGGGGCCGCCCGTGATGTTGAGCAGGATCCCCGTGGCGCCGTCGACCGACTGCTCGAGGAGCGGCGAGGAGACGGCGGTGCGCGCGGCCTCCGCCGCGCGGTTCTCGCCGGAGGCGACGCCGATCCCCATCAACGCGGAGCCCGCATCGCGCATGATCGTGCGCACGTCCGCGAAGTCGAGGTTGACGATCCCCGGGATCGTGATCAGGTCGGTGATTCCCTGGACGCCCTGGCGCAGGATGTCGTCGGCGATGCGGAACGCCTCGGTCACGGGCGTCCGCTTCTCGACCACCTGCAGCAGCCGGTCGTTCTCGATCACGATCAGCGTGTCGACCCGGTCGCGCAGGTTCTGGATCCCGAACTCCGCCTGGTCGGAGCGGCGGCGACCTTCGAAGGCGAACGGCTTCGTGACGACGCCGACGGTCAGCGCCTCGAGCTCGCGCCCGAGCTCCGCGACGATGGGCGCGGCGCCGGTGCCTGTGCCGCCGCCCTTGCCGGCGGTGACGAAGATCATGTCGGCGCCCTTGAGCGCCTCCTTCAGCTCGTCGCGGCTCTCCTGCGCGGCTGCGAGGCCGACGGCCGGGTCCGCGCCGGCGCCGAGGCCGCGCGTCGCCTTCGAGCCGATGTGGATCTTCACGTCGGCGTCCGCCATCAGGAGCGCCTGCGCGTCGGTGTTGACCGCGATGAACTCGACGCCGCCGACGCCTGCGTCGACCATGCGGTTGACGGCGTTCGTGCCGCCGCCGCCGACGCCGACGACCTTGATCACCGCGAGGTAGTTCCCGGATGCGTCTCTCATGTCTGGGCCTTCGTTCGGATGCCTGTCGTGCCGCTCTCGACCTGCCTGAACCTGAAGCTCGACTAGAGCATAGAGGTGCGAGCGTCCCTTTCCGCGTGCAGGGTACGTCTCCTCTTCGGCACTGTCAACGCGAACCTCAAGGGGAAGTCGAGGAACTTGCCTCGACCTCTACCTGAGAGTTGAGACTTTCGGCTGCGACGGGGAACTTCGGCACGCTCACGTCGAGGTAGCCGGTCGGCGGCAGCGCGGGCAGGATCCGGCGCACGATCTCGAGCTTCAGCGCCCGGTCGGAGCCGTCCCCGAGCCGCACCTCGAAGCCGCTGCGGAGGACGAGCGTGAGCTCCTCGTCGGAGGTGCGGACGGACGCGACGCGCGCCGGCAGCGGCGCCCGCACGAGCGGCGCGACGGCCCGCACGGCCTCCCGCGTCGACCCCTCCACCCTGCGCCCCACCTCCACCTCGACGCCGCGGCCGAGCCAGACC
>DATLFU010000010.1:0-47734 GCA_035540835.1 Gaiellaceae bacterium | reverse complement strand
CGCGCGCATGCGCTCCGGGCCCAGACACGCTGGCGACATGCGGAGCGCTTCGCGCCGGGCGGGATACGCGGCTTCGCCGCAATGATCCCGCCCGGCCGACGCCGCTGTGGCGTCGTGGGGGAACCCATGGTTCCCCCACGGGCCCCCTCCTTCTCCGCTGCGCGTGGGTTCGCCGGTGGTGTGGGCGTGGGCACGAGCGCGGTCGTGCCCGCGCCAGGCCGGCTCGGCTCCGCGTGGGTGGACCGGGGCGGGCGTGCTTCCCTCCGCGCGTGCGCGCTTCGCGCGCATGCGCTCCGGGCCCGGACACGCTGGCGACGGCGGAGCGCATCGCGCCGGGCGGGATACGCGGCTTCGCCGCTGTGATCCCGCCCGGCCGACGCCGCTGGGGCGTGGCGGAACCCTCCAGACGGTGTCAGACACCGTTGAGGGTGTCGTCGCGCGCATGCGCTCCAGGCCCGGACGCGTCGGCAGGGCGCGCCGTCGAGGTCGCAGCGGTTCCGACCGCGTCTAGGGGGCCGATTCCTCGGCGAACCGGGCGGGCATGCCCTCGTGCTTGCGCACGACGTCGTACGCGTCGTGCCGCTCGACGACGTCCTCCGAGTCGGCGTCGTGATGGCCGCGGATGATCGCGAACCACGTCGGATCCGAGCGCAGCCGCGCGTAGTCGTCCTCGGAGAGCTCGATCTGCTCCGCGCACGCGATGTCGCCGCACTCGCAGACGATCGCGACCGTGCTCGTGACCGCTGCGAACGCCTCGTTCAACGCGTGCAGCTTCTCGTTCACCGTCCGGAAAACGGCCTCGTTCGCTGCCACACGCCTCGCCCGCTCGTCCACCGCGACAGTCTAGCGCCCGTCTGCTTCGGCTAAGCCCGCCGCGATGTCTCCGGCGCGTCCGATCTTCCGGACGACGACGTAGCCCTCGTGCTCCGCGACCACTTCGCCCCAACCGCGGGCGGCGACCTGGTGACGGGGCGCGTTCAGGAAGGTGCGCGGATCGCTCCGTACCTGCCGGTACTCCTCGCGCGTCAGCCGAAGGATCTCCTTGCACGTCGGCTCCGCGCACTCGCAGATGACCGGCAGCGGGCCCTCGACGTCGTACTCGTCGGCCGCCTCCGCGATCGCCTCGTTCGCGGAACGGAACACCGCGTCGTTTCGGGCGATGCGTTCCGCGCTCGTCGGGTCGACCTCCTTCGAGCCCGCTTGCGCCACGCCAGACGCGTTCCCCGCGTCACCGGAGCGAAACCGCTAGAGCGCCCCGAACCCGCCGTTCGGTGTCAGACACCCTGAGGGGTGGTCGAGGGTTCACGCAGCGCGCACCGGAAGAGCGCGGTTAGGAGCCGCAAGACGCAGGCTTCCGGCGACTGCGCGCCCGCCTCCGGGCGCCATCCGCGAAGCGCGCGCCGCCCGGCGGCGCACCGCGCGTAGCAGCCCACAGAACCCCCGACCCACGCCGAGCGGCCGAAGTCGCCTGAAGCGCGCAGCGCTTCAGGCGATCCCCTACCGGCGTCGGCGCACGATCACGTGGTCGGCCTCGACCGCGACGACCTCGACCTCGCGGCCGACCTGGATGCGGGCGCCGTCCTCGCTCGCGGCGAGCCACGTGCGGTTGCCGATCTGCACCTCGCCGAGCGCGGGCTCGCCGGTGCCGTCCGCCTCGGGGATCTCGACGGTGACGGTGCCGCGCCGGCCGACGAGGCTCTGCGGCGGCGCGCCCGAGGCGGGCGGCGGCGGCTGCTGGCGCGGAGGCGGGGGCGGCTGCTGCTGCGTCGTCGTCGGCGGCGGCGGAGGCGGAGGAGCCGTCTGCGTCTGCGTCGGCGCGGGCGCGGTCGTCGGCGCCGCCACCGTCTCGGTCTCCGGCTCCGTGGGAATCGTCTGGGTCTGCGGCGTCGTCGTCCGCGTCGTCGTCGCCGTCGGCCGCGCCGTCGTCGTCGGCTCGGGGCAGCCGTTCTCCGGCCGCGCCTCGGCCATGGTGCGCGCGAACTGGACGCGGCCGCACCAGCGCTTCCAGTCGAGCGGGCCGGGCTCGGGGAAGGCGTGGACCTCCAGCCCCTCGTGCGCCGGCGCCATGAACCGCTGCCAGATCGTCGCCGGGAAGGAGCCGCCGCTGACGCTCTGGCCGTGGACGTCGCGCATCGGCTCCGGGCGATCCGGATACCCGACCCAGACGGTGGCGACGAGCTGCGGCGTGTAGCCGGCGAACCAGGCGTCGGAGTAGTCGTCGGTGGTCCCCGTCTTCCCCGCCGCCGGCCGGCCGATCTGCGCGCCCGTGCCCGTCCCGTTGACGACGTTCTGCTCGAGCACGCGCGTGACGTGGTGCGCGACCGCCTCCGGGAGCACGCGCTCGCGCTCCTCGCGGCTCCAGCGCTCCGTGTCCTCGCTCCCGTCCGCGCGGACGACCTTCGCGATCACCCGCGGCTCGGCGCGCTCGCCGCCGCTCGCCAGGGTCGCGTATCCGACCGTCATCTCGAGCGGGGAGACGGAGCCGCTGCCGAGCACGATCGACGGCACCGACGGGAGCTCCGACTCGATGCCCATCGCGTGCGCGGTCTGGAGCACCGCCTCGGGGCCGAGGTCGACGATCAGCCGCGCGTAGACCGTGTTGTCGGAGGCCGTCGTCGCCCCGGCGAGGGGGACGCGGCCGAGGTACGTCCCGTCGTAGGTCTTCACCTGCCACGGCTCGCCCTGCGACTCCGGCCCCGTGAACGGCGCCGAGAGGTACTGCGTCGACCACGGGTTGATCCCGCGGCGCACCGCCTCGGCGAGCGCGAACGTCTTGAAGGTCGAGCCCGCCTGCCGCTTGCCGTCGACCGCGAAGTTGAAGGAGACGCTCTCGCGCCCCGGCACCACCGCCGCGAGCGCGCGAACGGCGCCGTTGGACGGGTCGATCGCGACGACGGCGGCGGCGGGGTCGCCCTCCTGGTCGAGCGTCCGCGCGGCGGCCTCGCGCGCCGCCCGCTGCAGGCGCGCGTCGAGCGTCGTGTGCACGCGGAACCCGCCGCGCCGCACCGCGCCGGCGCCGTACGCCTCGACGAGCAGGTCGTGGACGTAGTTCGCGAGGTACGCGTCGCGCTGCTTGCCGAAGCTCGGCGACGGCTTCAGCTCGAGCGGCGTCCGCAGCGCCTCGTCGAGCTGCTGCTCGTCGATCGCGCCCGTCTCGGCCATCGCGCGGAGCACGAGCTCGCGCCGCTCCTTCGCCGCGTCCGGGTTCCCGATCGGGTCGAGCCGCGACGGCGCCTGCGGCAGCCCGGCGAGCAGAGCGGCCTCCGCGATCGTGAGCTTCTCCGCGGACTTGGAGAAGTACGTGCGCGCCGCCGCCTCGGCGCCGGTGGCGCGGTTCCCGTAGTAGATGCGGTTCAGGTACGTCTCGAGGATCCGCTCCTTCGACCACCGCTGCTCGATCGACGCCGCGATGCACCCCTCGGTGAGCTTCCGCGACAGCGTCTTGTCCTGCCCGAGGTAGAGCGTCCGCGCGAGCTGCTGCGTGATCGTCGACCCGCCCTCGGCCGCCGAGCCCGCCTCGATGTCGCGGACGAGCGCCCGCAGCGTGCCGCGGTAGTCGATCCCCTCGTGCTCGTAGAAGCGGCGGTCCTCGATCGCGATCGTCGCCTTCCGCAGCCACGGCGAGATCTGCGCCAGCTCGACGGGCCGGTTCTGCTCGTCGCCGGCGATCGTCGCGAGGACGGCCCCGTTCGTCGCGAGGACGACGCTCGTCTCGCCGATCCGATGCTCGGCGAGCTCCTCCGGGTTGCAGTCCATGAAGAAGAACGGCCCCGCCGCCGAGACCGCGCCGGCGAGCGCCCCGGCGAGCGCCGCGACCACGACGAGGCTCGCGAACAGGCGCGGCCGAGCCGCGGCCCATCCCAGCCGTCCGTGCCGTCTCCTCGCCATCTCCACATGATCAACGTCGCAGCGGCCCCAGCGGATCCGCGGGAGCCGCTGGACTTCGCGCCGGCGGGAACTAGAATCGCGCCGATGCGGCTGCGAAAGGATGCGAAGGTCGAGCTCATCTCGAAGGTGCCGCTGTTCGCCGGCTGCTCCCGGTCGGAGCTGACCAAGGTGGCGCAGCTTGCCGACGAGCTCCCCGTGGAGGACGGCCGCCAGCTGACGCGCGAGGGCGAGCCGGGGCGAGAGTTCTTCGTCCTCGTCGACGGCGAGGCGGTCGTGAGGAAGAAGGGACGGAAGGTCGCGACGCTGACGTCCGGCGACTTCTTCGGCGAGATGGCGCTGCTCACGGACGCGCCCCGGAACGCCACCGTCGTCGCCGCCGGCGACGCGCGCGTCCTCGTCGTCACCGACCGCGACTTCCGCAAGCTCCTGCGCGACTCGCCGCAGGTCCAGCTGAAGGTGCTGCAGGCGCTCGCCGAGCGGATCGCGCCGCAGACCCTGTAGACCGGCCGCATCCGACGCCGGTCGTAGACTCCGCGCCCGTGATCAGGAACGTCCCGGAGCGCGGCGGGTGGCTCGAGGTGGTGTGCGGCCCCATGTTCAGCGGCAAGAGCGAGGAGCTGATCCGCCGCCTGCGCCGCGCCGAGATCGCGGGCCAGCGCGTGCTGATCGTGAAGCCGAGGATCGACGACCGCTACGACGTCTCGCACGTCGTCAGCCACGCGGGCGCGAAGATGCGCGCCGTCGCGGCCGACACGCCCGCGGACGTCCTCCGCCTGTCCGCCGGGTACGACGTGATCGGCATCGACGAGGTCCAGTTCTTCGACGAGAGCATCGTCGAGGTGGCGCGGACGCTCGTGCAGCGCGGCGTGCGCGTCGTCGCCGCGGGCCTCGACACGGACTTCCGCCACGAGCCGTTCGGGGCGATGCCGACGCTGCTCGCCCAGGCGGAGCTGGTCGACAAGCTGCAGGCGGTCTGCCACCGCTGCGGCGGCACCGCGACGCGGACGCAGCGGCTCCTCGACGGGGAGCCGGCGCCGTTCAGCGGCGAGACGATCGTCGTCGGCGCGCTCGACTCGTACGAGGCGCGCTGTACGGCGTGCTACGAGCCGGGCGTCGACGCGTCGATGCGGCTCTCCGCGTAGAGCCGCGCCCGCAGCGCGGGGATCCGCTCGCGCGACGCCTCGAGCACGCGGCGGTGGTACTGGATCAGGAGCCCGCCGGCGTCCCTGAGCCGCTCCTCCGCCTGGTCGAGCAGCCGTAGGTACGGCGCGAGCCCGCTCCCCGGCGCGAAGATCGCGTCGCGCGGCTCGGCGTCGTACTCGGCGTACTCCGGCGTGCCGGCCAGGCTGTCCGGCAGGTACGGGAGGTTCGCGACGACCAGGTCGAGCGGCCCCTCGATCGGCTCGAGCAGGTCGCCGACGACGGCGGTGACGCGGTCGGCGACGCCGTGACGGCGCGCGTTCTCGCGCGTCAGCTCGACCGCGTCCTCGGAGACGTCGGTGGCGCAGACGTGCGCCGACGGCGCACGCACCGCGAGCGCGACGGCGATCGCGCCGGCTCCCGTCCCCGCGTCCGCGACGCGTACGGCCTCGCCGCCGATCCGGTCGGCGGCGGCCGCGACGAGGCGCTCGGTCGCCGGCCGCGGGACCATCACGACGCCGGGCGCGGCGAGGAGCTTCAGACCGGCGAACTCGACCTCCACGCCGCTGTTCTACCGCTCCGCGAGCACGGCGCGGGCGGCGTTCGCGCCCGGCGCGCCCGACAGCTCGCCGCCGGGATGCGTCCCCGCGCCGCAGAGGAAGAGCCCGGGAACGTGCGTCCGCGGCCCCGGGCGGGCGGAGCCCATGCACGCCGGGACGTGGGGCAGGTGGTGGATCGCGCCGCCGGGGAGGCCGAGCCGCCGCTCGAGGTCGTCGGGCGTGTGCACCACCCCGCCGTCGACGAGGTCGCGGAGGTTCGGGATCGCCTCCGCCGCCCGCCGCAGGAGCAGCTCCGCGAGGTCGGCGCGGCGCGCGTCCCAGCCGCCCTCGCGCAGGCGCGGCGGCGCGTGCGGGAGGAAGACCGACAGGCAGTGGCGTCCCTGCGGCGCGAGCGACCGGTCGCGGAGCGTCGGGAGCTGGAGCTCGACGAGCGCGTGCTCCGGCCACCGCCCCTCGCACGCGTCCGCGAGGGCGCGGCGGAGCCAGTCCGGCCCCGGCACGACGTGGACGAGCCCGAGCTCGTCGGGCGGCCCGAGCAGCGACAGGTCGGGCTCGCCCGCGAGCGCGAGGTGGAGCTTCGCGCCGGCAGGGCCCGACGGCCACTGCGGCGGCTCCTCCCCCGCGAGCCGGAGCGTCGTCGCCGGGTCGAGGCTCGAGACGACGACGGCGGCGCCCACCTCCTCGCCGTCGACGACCACGCCGTCGCCCGCGAGGCGCTGGACGGTCGAGCCGAAGCGGAGCTCCGCTCCAGCCTCGCGCGCAGCGCGCTCGAAGGCGGCTGCGACGGTCGCCATCCCGCCCTCGGGGACGCCCGCGGCCGCGGCGGGGCGCTTCGTCCACGCGTACGCGAGCGGCCCGCCGCGCTCGGCGGGATCCGCCTCGTAGTACGGCGGCGCGAGCTCGCCCGCGAGGCCGAGCTCGTCGAGGCTCAGGCGCGCGAACCGCTCGACGAGCTCGCCGCGTCCGCGCCGCCGCGCCTCCGCCAGGAGCTCGTCCTCCGTGGGCGCGTCGCGCAGCGAGAACGGCGCGAGCACCTCGCCGACTGCGGCCCACTCCTCCGGCTCCTCGTCCTCGAGGACGCGTCCCCGGGAGACGACGACGCGCGCAGGCAGGGGCGCGAGCCGCAGCTCGTCCTCCGCGATCCCGAGCGCCTCCAGCACGGCCGGCTCAAGCAGGTGGACGACGTACGCGCACGTGGAGAACCGGTGCCCGGGAAGCAGCTCCTCGGTCGCGGCGGCGCCGCCCGCGAGCTCCCGCCGCTCGAGCACGAGCACGTCGAGTCCCGCGCGCGCGAGCAGCGCGGCGCAGACGAGCCCGTTGTGCCCGGCGCCGACGACGATCGCGTCCCGTGCGCGCATGGCACGGCGACTACCCGCGCGCGGCAGCGTCAGTCCAGCGCGAGCCGCTCGCCCACGGCGAGGCCGACGCGGCGGGACTCGCCGGCGGCGACCTCGAGCACCGCCCGCGCACCGCGCGCGGCGGCCGCGCGCCACGGCGGGAGGTCGGACGCGATCCGCACCACGCGCAGCTCCGCGTCGAGGAACACGGCGTCGATCGGGAAGCGCATGAACGCCGTGTGGATGGAGCCGGCGGGCCGGAGCAGCAGCCCCTCCCCCTGCGGCAGCGCACGGCGGCCGAGCAGCCCGCGCATGCGTGCGAGCGGGCGGTCCGCCAGGACCACCCGCTCGCACACCTCCCGTCGATCCGCGCCGACGACCCGCACTAGAAGCCCACGTGGATGTGGTCTCCGTGGTCGCCGAGCGGGAAGGACGGGCCACCGAGCCCGAGGAGGGAGATGACCTGCCGCGGCAGCACCTCCGCCGGCAGGAGGAGGATGTCGCGCACCGCCTGCTCGGTGAGGCCGCCGGGCTGCGAGTTCCCGGCGATCGCGCGGCCGCCGAGCGCCGCGATGTCGACCGCGTGGCCGTACACGTGCGCCGAGACGACGCCCGGCCGCGCGAACAGCCGGTGCCCCGTCACGAGCGACGAGACCGTCACCTGGCCGTACGACTCCGCCAGGTACGCCAGGAGCGCGAGGACGCGGACGTCGACGCGATCCGCGGCGACGTCGTCGCGGCCGCCGCCGTAGACCTGCACGCGGTCGTCGGCGAGGAGGCGCTTCGCCAGCGCGCGCCGCTCCGCCTGGAGCCCGCGCACGAGCGCGCGGATGCCGACGGCGCGGTAGTAGCGCGCGAGGGCGACGGCGCGGTCGGCCGCGGGCGTCCGCCCGTGGATCGCGAGCGCGGCCCCCCAGGGGTCGTCGTTCGCGCGCAGGCGCTGCAGGCGCGCCGCCGTCTCGGCGAGCGTCGGGAGCCGCGCCGGCGTCGAGACCCTGCGCCCGTCCGCGCGGAGCACGGCGAGGAGGTACGCCCAGTCGAGGTCGTTGCGCCGCGCCGTCTGCTGGAGCCGCTTCGCGAGCTGCGGCGAGAGGCGCAGCGACGGCGGCGTCGGGTCGGGGAGCGCGCGGTGGAGCCACACGGTCGGGGTCCGGCCGTCGTGCGCCTCGACCTCCACCTCCACCGCCGGCAGCGGCACCTGCTTCGGGGCGGGCGCCGGCGCGACCGGCTTCCCCGCCGCGAACGCGCTGATCCGCGCGGGCTTCGGCGGCGCCGGCGCGGGTGCGGCGGCGGCCGGGGCGGGCGCGGCCGGTGCGGCCTCCGCCGCAGGCTCGGCGGCGGCGCCCGGCGCCTCGGCGGCGGCCGGCGCCTCGGGCGCCGCGGGCTCGGGCGCCGCGGGCGCGGGTGCCGCGGGCGCGGGTGCCGCAGGCTCCGGCGCGGGTGCCTCGGGCGCCGCCGGCGCAGGCTCGGGCTCCGGCGCCTGCTCCTCGGGTGCCGTCTCGGGCTCCGGCGTCTCCGCCGCCGCCGCCTCCACGGACGCCTGGTCCTCCTCGAGCAGCGCGACGACGGCATCGCCGCCGAGCGCGGAGAAGGAGGCGCCCGCGAAGAACAGCACCGTGAACGCGAAGCTCGCCGCGAGGCGGCGCGGCCGCGAGCCGCGACGGCGGCGCAGCGGCGCGGGGGGAGCCGAGCTGGACGCCCAGCTCGGCACGCTTTCGGGGTCGCGCTGCTCGCGCACCTGCGGCGCGCCCTGCTCCTCGGGACGCGTCGAGCGTCCGAGGGCGAGGAACGCCCAGGTCGCGAGCGAGAAGAGGGCGAGGCGCGTCAGACGCCTCCTGGTTCGCTCTGTCCGCTTCGGCATGTCGGTTGCTCCTCCTAAGAGCGCCGATGACGCCAACGGCGCGGGTCGAGATGTGCTTGTCGATCCGCTGCCGCTTACGGACGTTCCGACTATCGCCGCCGGCCGAGGCGCGCTCTTCCCCCGATGGAGTGAGCCGCCGCGCGAATCACTAGGGCGGGGGATTTCCAGCGTCGTGATGCCACACGATGATCGCTGGGACGAACGCAACAGGCGGCGCGGCCACGCCGAGACATTTACGGAGGAATTCCGAGCGTGGCAGCAACGCAGCCAGTTGCACCGAGCAGCACCGTTTGCTCCCTCTTCTGTCATTTGGCACACGGCGTCCGTGTGCCCGGACGCTGCGAAGGGAGGTGAATCACGTGCTGAAGCTGTTCGCTCTCGCGCAGTCGTACGCCGCTTCGCTCCGCCGCGAGGAGGGCCAGACGATGGCCGAGTACGGCGTCGTCCTCGCCGTCATCACGGTCATGATCGTCGGCGCCCTGCTCCTCCTCTCGGGTGGTATCGAGCAGGCCCTGAACAAGGTCACCGCCGTCGTCAAGGGCGGCTCGTAGACCCGCACGACCGGCGGGTGGGCCCTGGTCCGCAGAGGGCCTACCCGCCGCCCCCGTCCACCGCACCACGATCCGAAAGCCGCCGCAGACCGAGATGACCCGCCGCACGCCGCAACCGAGCCGGATCCGCCAGACCGAGGGACAGGCCGCCGTCGAGTTCGCGCTCGTCCTGCCCGTCCTGATGCTGATCCTCGTCGCGATCTTCCAGTTCGGGATCGTCTTCCGCGACTACCTGACGCTCACCGACGCGGTCCGCGCCGGCACGCGCAAGGGCGCCGTCGCGCGGCACCTGAGCGACCCGAGCGGCTACACGAAGGCGGAGGTCAAGAAGGCCGCCGTCGACCTCGGCAGCGGCATCGAGGTCACCGTCACCTCCACCTGGAAGCCGGGCGAGGACGTCACCGTCCAGGCGACCTATCCCTTCAAGATCAACGTGCTCGGAGTGGTCGTGAAGACCGGGAAGCTCTCGAGCAAGACCACGGAGCGTGTCGAATGACCAGCTTTCGCCGCGACGACGGGCAGGTTGCGGTCCTCTCGGTCGTCTTCCTCACCGTCCTCCTCGGCATGTCCGCGCTCGTGCTCGACGTGGGAACCTGGTTCCGCGCCGACCGCGCCGCGCAGGCGACCGCCGACGCCGCGGCCCTCGCAGCCGCGCAGGCCCTTCCCGACGACCCGAGCAAGGCGACGGCGCTCGCGCACGAGTACGCGGGCAAGAACAGCCAGCCGAAGCAGTCGGTCGCGGTGGAGCTGAAGACGACGCTGAAGTCGAGCGACACGGTGCGCGTCACCGTCGAGGCGCCGGCGCCCGGCGTCTTCGCGCGCCTCTTCGGGATCGACTCGGTCACCGTCCGCGCGACCGCGACCGCCCGCACCGGCGGCCCCGCGCAGGCGAAGTGGGTCGCGCCGATCGTCGTCGACGAGAAGCACCCGATGCTGAACTGCACGCCCCAGCCGTGCTTCGGGCAGGCGACGTCGCTCGACTACCAGCACCTGAAGGCGAACGGGTCGCCCGACGGCTCCGGCTCCTTCGGCTTCATCAACCTGCTCAAGGGGTCGAACAACCCCGGCACGTCGGAGCTCGGGAGCTGGATCGAGCACGGCTTCGACCGCTACATGGACCTCGGCCTCTACAACGCGCGGACGGGGAACCCGTTCAGCTCGTCGCACGTCGAGTACGCGCTGAAGGCGCGGTTCGGCGAGGAGCTCCTGTTCCCGATCTACCGGACGCTCGCCTCGACCGGGTCGAACGCCCAGTACGAGATCGTCGGCTGGGTCGGCTTCCACGTCACCGGCGTCGACTTCAAGGGGAACGACGAACGGATCCTCGGCCACTTCACGTCGGTCGTCTGGGAAGGCCTGCAGGCGACGACCGCGACCTCCGGCAGCCCCGGCGTCAAGATCATCGCCCTCGTCGACTAGAAGGGAAAAAGGAAACCGAATTCCATGACATACCGCCTCAGGAATATCGTCATCGCGATTGCGCTCGCGTCGCTCGCAGCGTTGCTGACGAGTTTCTACGTCGCCAGTTACAAGCGCAGCGTGATCAGCGGCGAGGAAACCGTCCCGGTCGTCGTCGCCGCGAAGGAGATCCCCGCGGGGATGAGCGGTGCGGACGCGATCTCCCGCGACCTCTTCACCACGACGGAGGTGGCGAGGCGCAACGTCGTCCCCGGCGCCGTCTCCAGCCCCGACCAGGTGCGCGAGCTCGTCGCCACCGAGGCGATCTACGAGGGCGAGCAGATCACCGTCCGCCGCTTTCACGCGGCCGAGGCCGCCGGCATCCGCGCCGAGCTCAAGGGCAACATGCGGGCGCTGCAGGTGCCGGGAGACGCGAACCAGCTCCTGGCCGGCACGCTCCAGCGCGGCGACCGCGTCGACGTCGTCGCGAACGTCCGGTACAAGGTCGGGCAGATCGCGAGCACCGAGGCGGCGGCGGGGGGCGACACCGAGCGCGTCGCATCCCGCGTCGTCCTCCGCGACCTCCTCGTGCTCCGCGCCGCGTCGGCGGCGCCGAGCTCCGAGTCCGTCGCGAGCCCGACCGCGCCCGACTCCGTCCAGCTCGCCGTCACGGACGCCCAGGCGCAGAAGCTCCTGTTCGTGATCAAGAACGGCGACTGGTCGCTCCAGCTGCGGCCGGCGATCGACGCCGCCGACAGCCCGGAGAGCGTCGAGACGATCGAGTCCGTCCTCGGCGACGGCCTGAGCCCGAACCAGTTCCGCCAGCTCTACGCCGGAAGGGGTGGTACGCCGTGAGCTTCGAGCACGACCACGACCAGGAGGGCCGCGGGCCCGTCCGCATCTTCGTCACCGGCTGGTGCGAGGGGCTGCCGCGGCTGCAGGAGGCCCTCGCCGCGCATCCCGACGTCGAGCTCGTCGGTTCCTCGCAGTACGTCCTCGACGCCGCGGGGGCGCTGACGGGCGGCCACCTCGGCTGCGTGCTGCACGCGACGAGCGGCCACGAGCTGCCGGCGGACGACCTCGCGTCGATCCGGGAGCACACGAAGGCGCCGGTCGTCCTGCTCGCCGGCGTCGAGTCGCCCACGCTCCTCGAGGACGCCCTCGAGGCGGACCTCGCGGACGTCCTGCTCCTGCCGCAGCTGCCGGAGAACGTCGTCTTCGCGATCAAGAAGGCGGCGCACGCCGGCCGCCGGCTGCAGGCGCCGACCGGCCGCCGCGGGCGCATCGTCACCGTCTTCTCGCCGAAGGGCGGGACGGGCAAGACCGTCACCGCGACGAACCTCGCCGTCGCGTTCGCCAAGTACGCGAACAGGCGGACACTGCTGCTCGACCTCGACCTGCAGTTCGGCGACGCCGCGATCATGCTCGGGCTCGAGCCGGAGAAGACGATCCACGACTTCGTCGTCTCGCCCGGCGAGCTCGACGCCGAGAAGCTCGCGGGCTACACGAGCCGGCACGAGAGCGGCCTCGAGATCCTCCCCGCGCCGCTGCGCCCGGAGGACGCGGAGCTCGTGACCGAGGCGAAGCTCGCCCGGCTGCTCGAGGTCGCCCGCGAGTCGTACGACGTCATCGTCGTCGACACCTCGCCGTTCTTCCACGGCCCGATGCTCGCGACGCTCGACCGCACCGACGAGCTCCTGCTCCTCTGCGCGCTCGACGTCCCCACGGTGAAGAACGTGCGGCTGAGCCTGCAGACGCTCGAGCTGCTCTCGTTCCCGACCGACCGCATCCGCGTCGTCCTCCGGCGCACGAACACGAAGGTCGGGATGAAGCCGCGCGAGGTGGAGGAGGCGCTCGAGCGGAAGATCGCGTTCGAGGTGCCGAGCGACGGCGCCGTGCCGCTCGCGGTCAACCGTGGCGCGCCGCTCGCGCTGACCGACGGGAAGTGCGACTTCTCGCGCTCGATCCGCGGGATGGCGACGGGGCTCCTGCCGCGCGCGGAGCCGAAGAAGGGGAAGCGCCGGTTCCTGGCGCGGGGACGCGCGTAGATGGGCCTCCACGACCGGATCAAGAGCACGCCGAACGGCAACGGCCACGCGGCGGCGCCCGAGGGCGGCGTCGCGCTGGCCGGGCAGCCCGCGCCGCGCGTCGTCCACGCGGGGACGGTCGACCCGTACGCGGAGCTGAAGAGCCGGATCCACCACGCGTGCATCGCGAAGCTCGGGCCGGAGCTTTTCTCGCAGGAGACGACCGAGGACCTGGCGGAGCGCGTCGTCCGCGCGGTGACGGAGCAGCTGATCCTCGACCGGACGCCGCTCAGCCGCGAGGAGCGCCAGCAGATCGTGCGCGAGATCGCCGACGACATCCTCGGCTACGGGCCGCTCGAGCCGCTGCTGAAGGACGACGACATCACCGAGGTCATGGTCAACGCGTACGACCGGATCTACGTCGAGCGCAGCGGCAAGATCGAGCGCACGAACGTCGCCTTCGTCGACAACGCGCACCTGCTCCGGATCATCGACAAGATCGTCTCGCAGGTGGGACGCCGGATCGACGAGGCCTCGCCGATGGTCGACGCGCGACTGCCGGACGGGAGCCGCGTGAACGCGATCATCCCGCCGCTCTCGCTCAAGGGGCCGACGCTGACGATCCGGAAGTTCTCGCGCGACCCGTACACGATGGACGACCTCGTCAACTTCGGGTCGCTCACGGCGAACGCGGCGCAGTTCCTCGCCGCGTGCGTGAAGGGGAAGCTGAACATCCTCATCTCCGGCGGCACGGGCACCGGCAAGACGACGACGCTGAACGCCGTCTCCGCCTTCATCCCGGGCGACGAGCGCATCGTCACGATCGAGGACGCGGCCGAGCTCCAGCTCCAGCAGGAGCACGTGATCACGCTCGAGTCGCGGCCCGCGAACATCGAGGGTCAGGGCGAGATCCGCATCCGCGAGCTCGTCCGCAACGCCCTCCGCATGCGCCCCGACCGGATCATCGTCGGCGAGGTCCGCGGCGCAGAGACGCTGGACATGCTCCAGGCGATGAACACGGGCCACGAGGGGTCGCTGACGACGATCCACGCGAACACCCCGCGCGACGCCCTCTCCCGCCTCGAGACGCTGGTGATGACCGCGGGCGTCGAGCTGCCGCACCGCGCGATCCGCGAGCAGATCGCGAGCGCGTTCGACCTGCTCGTGCAGATCTCGCGCCTCGTCGACGGCTCGCGGAAGGTGACGCACATCACCGAGGTGCTCCGGATGGAGTCCGACGTGATCACGCTCCAGGACATCTTCGTGGCGAAGCCGCCGGACGAGGAGACGGCGGTCGCGACGCACGGGACGCGGCTGCTGACGCCGCTCCGCGCGACGGGGCTGAAGCCGCACTTCCTCGAGAAGCTCGCCGCGAACGGCGTCACGCTGCCGGCGAACTTCTTCCAGCAGGAGCGGCCGTCGTTCGCCGCGTCGAGCTACGGGGGCTTCCAGTGAGGCGACTGCTCGCGGTTCTCGCAGCAGCGTGCGTCGCGGCGCCGACGGCGGCGGCAGCGCCGCGGATCGCGCACGTCGACGCGTCGGACCACCCGACGATCTCCGTCACCGTCGTCTCGCCCTCCGCCGCCGCGCCCGGGCTCCGGGAGGGCGGCCGCCCCGCCGCGGGGCTCGTCGCGGAGAACCTCGGCCGCGGCAAGAGCGTCGCGCTCGCCGTCGACCGGTCGCACTCGATGCGCGGCCGCGCGCTCGACGACGCCGTCGCGGCGGCGCGCGCGTTCGTGAAGGCGAAGCCGCGCGCGGACCGGATCGGAATCCTCGCGGTCGGGCACCAGGCGCTCGCGCTGACGTCGTTCTCGTCGGCGACGATCGACGCCGACCTTGCGCTGCGCGGGATCGAGATCGACGCCGAGGCGGGAACCGCGCTCTACGACACCGTCGTGGTCGCGGCTCGCGCGCTCGCGGCCGAGCCGTTCCCCGGGCGCGTGCTCATCCTGCTCACGGACGGGCAGGAGGTGACGAGCCGCGCGACGCTCGACGAGGCGGTCGCCGCCGCGAGGGACGCCGACGTCGCGGTCTACCCGGTCGCGATCGAGAGCGCGAGCTTCCGGCCCGCGCCGCTGCGCCGGCTCGCGCGAGAGACGGGCGGGACGTACTACTCGGCCGCGTCGACCTCGGCGCTGACCGCGATCTACGGCCGCATCGCGCAGGAGCTGCGGCGGACGTGGCGGCTGCGCTACGTCACCGCGGCGCGCCCCGGCGAGTCGCTCGTGCTGGCCGCCGGCGGCGCGGAGGCGACGTTCAGGATCCCCGGCTCGACGCCGGCCTCGCACCCGGCGGCCGGGGGCGCCACGCTGCCCGCGGCCGCGCTCGAGGGTCCCTGGGGGACGATCGCCGTCGGTCTCGCAGCCGGATTCCTCGTCCTCGGCGCGCTCGTCTTCGCGGCGGCGGCGCGGCGCGGCTCGTGGCTGCGGACCCGGCTCGCGCCGCACCTCGAGCACCACGTCCCGGCGGTCAGGAAGGCGCGCGCCGAGGAGGCGTTCGCCGCCGGCGCGGCGCTCCTGCGCGCGACGGAGCGGGCGTTCGGCGAGCTCGCCTGGTGGCGCCGCGTGCACCGGCAGCTCCAGCGGGCCGACTCGCAGCTGCGCACGGTCGAGTTCCTCTACATCTCCGCCGGCTGCGCGCTGGGGCTCGGGCTCCTCGTCGCGGTGACCGGGCAGTCGTCGATCCTCGTCCTCCTCGCGCTCGCCGCCGGCGGCAGCGCGCCCTACGCGCGGATCTGGTGGCGCGCGCGGCGGCGGCTGAAGGCGTTCGAGAACCAGCTCCCGGACCTGCTGCTCACGCTCGCGGCGTCGCTGAAGGCCGGCCACAGCTTCCGCCAGGGCCTGCAGACGATCGTCGACGAGGGCCAGCCGCCGGCGTCGAAGGAGTTCGCGCGCGTGCTCGCGGAGACGCGGCTCGGCCGCCCGATGGAGGACGCGCTCAACGAGATGGCCGAGCGCGTCAACTCGCGCAACCTCGAGTTCGTGATCAGCGCCGTGACGATCCAGTCGCAGGTCGGCGGCTCGCTCGCGGGCCTGTTCGACATGGTCGCGGACGCCGTGCGCCAGCGTCAGCAGTTCGCGCGGAAGATCCGCGGGCTCACGGCGATGGGACGCGCCGCCGCGTACGTGCTCGTCGCCCTGCCGTTCTTCACGGCAGGCGTCCTCACCCTCGTCAACCGCACGTTCATGGAGCCGCTCTGGACGAGCGGCACCGGCCACATGCTCATCGCCGGAGGGCTGGCGATGATGACGATGGGCTCCTTGTTCCTCAAGAAGATCGTTTCGTTCAGGGGGTAGGCATGATCTTCCTCGTCCTCGGAGTCTCCGTCCTCGCGACCGCCGCGTACTTCGCGGCCGAGGCGGCGACGCACCCGGCGCGGCAGCGCGCGCTCTCGATCCGCCGCGCCGCCACGTACGGGAAGGTGCGCCTCGCCTCGCGCGCGGGGCAGGAGAGCTTCTCCGAGCGCGTCGTCGGGCCTGCGACGATGAAGCTCGCGTCGCTCGCGCTCCGGCTGACGCCGCGCGCGACCGTCGAGTCGACGTCGGCGAAGCTCCGCGCCGCGGGGCTGTCGCGGACGATCTCGCCGTCGGCGTTCCTCGCGGGCAAGAGCGCGCTCGCGCTCGCCGGGCTCTTCGCGGGGCTCACGTTCGGGACGACGCTCGGCGGCGCCGGCGTCGGGATCCTCTTCGCCGTCGGCGGCGCGGCCGTCTGCTTCCTCGCGCCGGACTTCCTGCTGAACGCACGGGCGCGCTCCCGCAAGGAGCGCGTGCGCGCGGAGCTCCCCGACGCGCTCGACCTGCTCGCCGTCAGCGTCGAGGCGGGGCTCGGCTTCGACGGCGCGATCTCGAAGCTGACGGAGCACATGGAGGGGCCGCTCGTCGACGAGCTGACGCTGTCCCTGAACCAGATGCGCATCGGCGAGAGCCGCGCCGACGCGCTGCGCGGGTTCGCCGAGCGCGTCGACGTGCCGGAGGTGGTCGCGTTCGTCCGCGCGATCATCCAGGCCGACCAGCTCGGGATGTCGCTCGGCCGGATCCTTCGCGTGCAGGCCGCCGACTCCCGCCTCCGCCGCCAGGCCGCCGCCGAGGAGCGCGCGATGAAGGCGCCGATCAAGATGCTCTTCCCGACCGTCCTCTTCATCTTCCCGGCGATGTTCCTGGTGATCCTGGGACCCGCCTTCCTCCACCTCCTCGAGATGTTCTAGTCCTGGAGCCGCCGCATGTCCGAGCCAGCCGCCGCAATCGCAGACACCGAGAACACCAACGAGACCGAGAAGGGCTTCGGGACCGGCCTCCGCGCGAAGGTCGCGGGGCGCCGCGAGCCGAAGCAGGAGCTCGCGCCCGTCCCGGATCCCGAGCCGAGCGCCGACGCGCCGGCCGACCCCAACGCGGCGGCCGCCGCGCTCGCCGACGTCGAGGCGCTCCGCAGCGAGCTGTCGGCGTCGCTCGCGCGGGAGCAGGACCTCCGCAGCGCGCTGACGGAGCAGCTCCAGGCGCACGAGCGCGGACTCGACGTGGAGCGCGACTTCGCCATCCGCCACGCGGAGCTCGAGGAGCGGGCGGCGCGGCTGTCGGCGCAGGCAGCGGACCTCGAGGAGCGGGAGCGGCGGCTCGCGGAGCGCAGCGGCGAGATCGACGCCGAGCGCGCGCGTCTGACCGCGCTCCAGGACCAGCTCGCGTCGGAGCAGGCGTACGTCGAGGAGCGGAGCACGGCGCTCGAGGCGAAGGTGCGCGAGCTGAAGGAGGCCGACCGCGAGCGCCAGCGCGCCGCGGCGGAGCTGACGAAGCAGGCCGCGGCGGTCGCCGACCGCGAGAAGCGGCTCGCCCGCAGCGAGGCGCAGGTCGAGGCGCGCGACCGCGACGGCAAGGCTCGGCTCGACGCGCGGCAGCGGACGCTCGACGAGCGGGAGGCGTTCGTGAAGGCGCGCGAGAAGGAGCTTTCCGACCGGGAGCAGCGGCTGGCGGCGCGCGAGCGCGAGACCGCGAAGCAGGAGGCGCGCCTGTCCGCGAAGGACGAGGCGCTGGGCGAGCGCGAGGCCGACCTCCTCGTGAAGCAGGAGCGGCTGCGCGAGCACGCGGAGCGGTACGAGCGCGAGTGGGCCGGGCAGGGGAAGCAGGCCGAGGCCGCGCTCGCGCGACTCGGCGAGCTCGACGCGCGCGAGGAGGCGCTGATCGCCCGCGAGGCGGAGCTGAACCGGCGCGAGGCCGCGGCCGCGCGCGCGGAGCGCGAGTCGGTGCAGGGGCGCGACCTCGAGGCGCTGGCGGCACGGCTCGAGGAGCGCGAGCGCGAGCTGGCGGCGCGCGAAGGCGAGCTGGCGAGCTCCGAGAGCCTGCTCGAGAACCAGCTGAAGCGGCTCGAGCGGCGCGACAAGCGGCTCGCCGCGATGGAGGAGACCCTCCACGCGCGGATCAAGGACCTCGACGACCGCGAGGCCGACCTCGAGACGCGCGGCGCGGGCGTCGAGGCCGACCTCGAGCTGCGGGAGGACAAGCTGCAGCGGCGCGAGCAGGCGCTCGCGGAGCTGGAGCGCCGCCTCGGCCAGAAGGAGGCGGAGGTCGCCGCCTACATCGGCCAGGTCCAGAGCAGCCTCGAGCGCCGCGACGCCGACTGGTGGCAGAAGCAGCTCGGCGGGAACGCGCCGCCGGCGGCCTGACGCGTAGGAGGCGGGGACGCGGCGGTCGCGGCCACCCCGCGCGCGACCGGTAGCGTTCGGCCTCGTGGCGCGCGACAACAGCATCCACGCCGAGGGGCTCGTCCGGGAGTTCAAGAAGGGGCCGCGCGCGGTCGACGGGATCGACCTGCACGTCTCCCCGGGCGAGATCTACGGCTTCCTCGGCCCGAACGGCGCCGGGAAGTCGACCACGGTCCACATGCTGACGACGCTCCTGCCGCCGACGGCGGGCACGGCGCGCGTCGGCGGCTACGACGTCGTCCGCGAGGGGCCGAAGGTGCGCTCCGTGATCGGCGCGGCGCTCCAGGAGGCGGCGCTCGACCCGTTCCTGACCGCGCGCGACCACCTCCGCCTGCAGGGCGCGCTCCACGGGCTGCCCCGCGCCGAGCGCAAGCGCCGCGGCCAGGAGCTGCTCGAGCGCGTCGGCCTCACGCTCGCCGCCGACCGGAAGGTGAAGGGCTACTCGGGCGGGATGAAGCGCCGCCTCGATCTCGCGCTCGCGCTCGTCCACCGGCCGTCGATCCTCTTCCTCGACGAGCCGACGACCGGGCTCGACCCGCAGAGCCGCTCCGCGCTCTGGGGCGAGGTCGGGCGGCTCGCGAAGAGCGACGGCGTCACCGTCTTCCTGACGACGCAGTACCTGGAGGAGGCGGACATCCTCGCCGACCGCGTCGGGATCATCGCCAGCGGCCGCCTCGTCGCCGAGGGCACGCCGGCGGAGCTGAAGGCGGAGATCGGGAGCCCGTCCGTCGAGGCGATCCCGACGGAGGCCGGCGACCGCCCGGCGCTCGCGCAGACGCTGGAGCGGTTCGGAGGCTCCGTCGAGGGGCCGCGCGGCGGGGTCGCCGTCCGGCTCGACCACGGCCACGACCTCGCGGACGTCGTCCGCGCGCTCGACGCGGAGGGGCTCCAGGTCGACAACCTCCACCTGCACGCGCCGACGCTCGACGACGTCTTCCTCGCGAAGACCGGGCACCGGCTCGAGGGTGCGGCGGAGGAGCCGGAAGCCGTCGCCTCGTGACGGCGGCGCTCGTCCAGGCGACGTACCTGACGCGGCGCGCGCTCGACCGCGCGATCCGGCAGCCGGGCCACATCTTCTTCGCGCTCGTCTTCCCGATGGTGTTCCTCTTCGTCGTCTCGGGCGGCCTCGACCGCGCGGCGCACCTGCCGGGCTTCCCGGCGGACTCGTTCCTCGCGTTCGCGCTCGCGATCCCGTTCGTCCACGGCGGGCTCTTCGTCGCGATCAACGCCGCCGTCGAGCTCGGCCGCGACATCGAGACCGGCTTCCTCAACCGGCTCGCGCTCACGCCGGCTCGATCGGTGCCGCTCGTGCTCGGGCACCTGCTCGCGGCCGCGGCGCTCGGCGTCGGGCAGGCGCTCGTCTACCTCGGCGTCGGCACGCTCGCGGGCGTGCGCCTGGAGAGCGGCCTCCTCGGCGTGCCGGTGATCCTCGCGCTCGCCGCGCTCGCGAGCCTCGCCTTCGGCTCGCTCGGGACGGCGATCGCGCTCCGCACCGGCAACAGCGAGTCCGTGCAGGGGCTCTTCCCGGTCTTCTTCGTCGCGCTCTTCCTCTCGTCGATGGTGATGCCGCGCCACCTGATCGAGGCGGACTGGTTCCGCGCGATCGCCACGCTGAACCCGGTCTCGTACCTGATCGAGGGGCTGCGCAGCCTCGTCATCGCCGGCTGGGACGGGCAGGCGCTCGCGCTCGCGTTCGGGTGCGGGACGGCGCTCGTCGCCGCCGCGCTCGCCGCGTCAGCCGCCGCGTTCGGGGAGAGGATGACGCGCACGTGAGCGGCGCCGGCGTCGTCTCCGTCGCGCGCGGCGTCGCGTGGCGCGGCATCCACAACGCGTTCACGAACCCCGCGCTGCTCGTCCCCGCGCTGATGTTCCCGATGATCTTCTTCGTGGGCTTCGCCGGCGGCGTCGCGCGGATCCGCCAGGTGCCGGGGTTCGACTACCCGCCCGGCTACGAGGCGTTCCAGTTCGCGTTCGTGCTCCTGCAGTCGGCCGCGATGGGCGGCGTCTTCACCGGCTTCGGGATCGCACGCGACTTCGAGCACGGCTTCGCGCGGCGGCTGATGCTCGCGGCGCCGCGGCGGAGCGGGATCGTCCTCGGCTACGCCGCCGCGACGATGGTGCGGTGGCTCTTCGTCATCTCGGTCGTCTTCGTCGTCGGACTCGTCCTCGGGATGCAGGTCTTCGGCGGGCCCGTCGACCTCCTCGGGCTGCTCGTGCTGGCGCTGTTCGTCAACTTCGCCGGCGCCCTGTGGGCGACGGGCGTGGCGATGCGGGTGCGCTCGACGCAGGCAGGCCCGTTCATGCAGCTGCCGATCTTCCTGCTCCTCTTCCTCGCGCCGGTGTTCGTGCCGTTCCAGCTCCTCGAGGGGTGGCTGCGGAGCGTCGCGACGCTGAACCCGTTCACGCCCCTGCTCGAGGCGGCGCGGAGCCTGCTCGCCGGGGCGCCGACGGGCGTCGGCGTCGCGTTCCTCGCGGTCGCCGGCCTCGTCGTCGCGCTCTCCCTCTGGGCGCTGACCGGGTTGCGCAGCGCGGAGCGCGCGGGCTAGTCCAGCGCGTTCGCGGGCCGCCGGCCCTCGAGCAGCACGGCGCGCAGCGCGTCGACGCAGAGCATCCCCATCGCCTCGCGCGCCTCGACCGTGGCGCTGCCGACGTGCGGCGTGAGCACGACGTTCTCCAGCGCGACGAGCTCCGCCGGCACCTCCGGCTCGCGCTCGAAGACGTCGAGGGCCGCACCGCCGAGACGCCCCTCCCGCAGCGCGGCGACGAGCGCGGCCTCGTCCACGACGGGGCCGCGGCTCGTGTTCACGAGCACCGCGTACGGCCGCATCAGCGCGAGCTCGCGCGCGGCGATCAGGTGGCGCGTCTCCTCCGTGAGCGGCGTGTGCACGCTGACGACGTCCGCCTCGCGCAGGAGCTCGTCGAGCGGCACGCCGCCGCCGCTCCGCCGCGTCCAGACGACGCGCATCCCGTACGCCTCCGCCAGGCGCCCCACCTCGCGGCCGATCCGGCCCCAGCCGACGACGCCGAGCGTCCGCCCCGCGAGGCCGCGGCCGAGCATGAACGTCGGCGCGAGCTCCCACGCGCCGCCCCGGCGGATCAGCCGGTCGCCCTCCGCGATCCGCCGCAGGAGCGCGAGCACGAGCCCGAGCGTCAGCTCCGCGACCGCCGCGGTGAGCACGTCTGGCGTGTTCGCGACGACGATCCCGCGCTCGCTCGCCGCCGCGACGTCGACGTTGTCGTAGCCGACGCCGAACTGCGCGACGACGCGGAGCCGCGGGCCGGCCGCGTCGAGGAACGACGCGTCGACCACGTCGGTCGGGACGGTGACCAGGCCGTCGGCGCCGCTCGGCTCCGGCGCCCGCTCGAACGTCGCGTCGAGCGCCGCCTCGACGCGGTCGGGCAGCCGCCTCGTCACGTGGACGGCGGGACGCGTCGGCGCCGTCACTCCCGCTCGCGCGGCACGAGGCCGACGACGAGGTCGCAGTCGAGCGCCTCGGCGATCCGGAGCAGCGTGTCGATCCGCGGCGGCCTGCCGCCCTTCTCGAGCCGCGCGATCGCCGACTGCGTCGTGCCCGTCAGCATCGCGAGCTGCGCCTGGGACAGCCCGAGCTCGGCCCGCCGCTCCGCGACGCGCCCGGCGATCTGCGCGAACAGCCACCCCTGCTCGGCCCGCGCGATCCGCTGGCGGAGGCGCTCGAAGGACTGCGCCGTGCGGAAGTGGTCCTGATATCGCATCCCTGCGATTATCGCGGACGGGCCGAAGGCGCGGCTACGCGAGCAGGCGCCGGTTCCGCGCGAGCGCCGCGAGGACGGCGTCGACGTCCTCGACGGAGTTGTACGCGTGCGCGGAGACGCGGACGCTGCCGTCGCGCGACGAGGTGACGACCCCCTCGCGGCGCAGGGCGCGCACGAGCTCCTCCGCGTCGGTCGAGCGGACGCAGACGAGCGCGCCGCGGCGGTCGCGCTTCCGCGGCGTGACCACGCTCGCGCGGAGCTCGTCGAGCCCCTCGAGCAGCCGGTGATTGAGGTCCTGCACGTGCGCGCGCGTCTCGGCGATGCCGATCTCCTCCATCAGCTCGACGCCCGCGAGGCCGGCGTAGATCGCCGGGATCGGCGGCGTGCCCGACTCGAACCGGCGCGCCGTCGGCGACGGCGAGTAGTCGCGGTGGTCCATCGCGAAGATGTCGCGGTCGGCGAACCAGCCGGTCGTCGTCGGCCACAGGCGCTCGACGAGCTCGCGGCGGCAGTAGAGGAATCCGAGCCCGGCCGAGCCGAGCAGGTACTTCAGCACCCCCGCGGCGAGGAAGTCGACGTCGAGCTCGCGGACGTCGATCGGCAGCGAGCCGATCGTCTGGTAGGCGTCCAGGAGCACGAGCGCGCCCGCCTCCCGCGCCAGCCGCACGACGCCCGGGACGTCGACCATCGCGCCGGTGCGGTACGAGACGTGCGTGATCGAAACGAGCAGCGTGTCGTCGTCGATCACGCGCGCGAACTCGTCGAGCGGGACGATGCCGCTCTCGTTCGGTCGCACGTGGACGACGCGCGCCCCGCGCGCCTCCTGCGCGTGCCAGATCTGGCCGACGGTCGGGAACTCGAGGTCGGTGAGGACGAGCTTCGACCGCCGCGCGTAGCGCAGCCCGCTCGCGAGCGCGCTGACGCCCGCCGACAGCGACGTCGTCACGGCGATCTCGTCCGGCGTCGCGTTCACCAGCCGCGCGAACGCGCCGCGCGCGGTCTCCGCGCGCTCGACCCAGTACTCCCACGGCGCGCCGTGCTCGTCCCAGTCGCGCAGGTACGCGTCGTAGGCGGCGCGGACGTCGTCCGAGAGCGCGCCCTGCGAGCAGCTGTTGACGTAGACGAGCCGCTCGAAGATCGGGAAGCGGGAGCGGCACCGGTCGGGCAGCGGGCCGGAGTGGGCGGGGCGCATCGCTCCCACGGTATCGGCGCGGTGCGGAGCGGGCCCGAGGCCGTTCGCGGCGACCGCGGGCGGTGCCGTCGTCCTAGCGTCCAAGGTAGGCCTTGCGGAGGTTCTCGTCCTGGATCAGGTCCCCGGCCTTCCCGTGGAGGACGACGCGGCCGGTCGAGAGGACGTAGCCGCGGTCGGCGATCGAGAGCGACACGTTCGCGTTCTGCTCGACGACGAGGATCGCGACGCCGGCCTCGTGGACCTGGCTGATGATCTCGAAGCTGCGCTCGACGAGGATCGGCGCGAGCCCCATCGACGGCTCGTCCATCAGCAGGAGCTTCGGCCGCGACATCAGCGCGCGCGCCATCGCCACCATCTGCTGCTCGCCGCCGGAGAGGGTGCCGGCGAGCTGCGAGCGGCGCTCGTAGAGGACGGGGAATAGCTCGTAGACGCGGTCGTAGTCCTCGCGGAGGTCGTCGCCGCCGCGCAGGTACGCGCCCATCTCGAGGTTCTCGAGCACGGTCATCGGCGCGAAGAGGCGGCGGTTCTCGGGGACGATCGCCATCCCGCGCGCGATGCGGTAGCTCGTCGTCCGCCCGGTGACGTCCTCGCCGGCGAACTCGACGGTGCCGTTGCGCGGCTGGACGATGCCGAGGATCGTCTTCAGCGTCGTCGACTTGCCCGACGCGTTCCCGCCGAGCAGGCAGACGAGCTCCCCCTGGGCGATCTCGAGCTCGAGCCCCTGGAGGATGTGGATCTCCCCGTAGTAGGTGTCGATCCCGGTGAGCCGCAGCAGCGGCCCGCCGTTCCCGGAGGCGTCCGTCACTTCGTCGTCGCCTCCCGCCGGCCCAGGTACGCCTCGACGACGCGCGGATCGGTCGCGACCGCGTCGAACGAGCCCTCGGCGATCTTCTCGCCGTGGTCGAGCGCGACGACGCGGTCGGAGATGCCCTCGACGACGTGCATGTCGTGCTCGATCACGAGGATCGTGTAGCCGCCGTCCTCGCGCAGCTTCCCGATCAGCTCCGTGATCTCGTGCGTCTCGGCGGGGTTCATCCCCGCGGCCGGCTCGTCCAGGAGCAGGATCCGCGGCTGCGTCGCCATCGCGCGCGCGATCTCGAGCCGCCGCCGGTTCGCGTACGAGAGGCTGTACGCGGGCTGGTCCCAGCGGTAGCCGACGAGGCGCTGGCCGAAGAACGAGAGCTTCTCCTCGGCGAGCGCCTCGACCTCGCGCTCCTCGCGGCGCGCGCGCGGGAGCCGCAGGATCGACTCGAACACGGTCGCCTTCGTGCCGCCGTACGCCGCGGCCATCACGTTCTCCTTGACGCTCATGTTCAGGAACAGCCGCAGCGTCTGGAACGTCCGCGCGACCCCCTTCTGGGCGATCCGGTGCGGCTCGAGCCCGACGATCGACTCGCCGTCGAGGAGGATGTCGCCCTCGTCCGGGCGGTAGATCCCGGTGACGACGTTGAAGAGCGTCGTCTTCCCCGCGCCGTTCGGCCCGATCACGCTGACGATCTCGCCCTCGTCGACGTGGAGGTCGAGCCCGTTCAGCACCGTGAGCCCGCCGAACGCGAGCGACACGCCGCGGAGCTCGAGCAGGGGCCGCCTCGCCTCCATCAGACGATCTCCACCCGTGCCGTCCCCAGCAGCCCCTGCGGGCGCAGGTTCATCAGCGCGACGAGGAGGGCCCCGAGGAGGAGCAGGCGCGTCACGCTCGGCTGGAAGACGAGCTTGTTCTCCCAGACGAACGCCGCCAGGTAGAGCGTCGGCACGAGCGCGACGAGCCGCCACGTGCGGGGCATCTGCGTCAGCGCGAGGATCGCTGCGACGAGCGCGACGAAGCCGACGTTCGCCAGCGTCCCCGGCTGTGTCGGCAGCAGCACCCAGTGCTCGATCGCCCAGCCGAGCGCGCCCTCGCCGCCGATCGCCGTCCGCTCGACGCCGCGCGGCCAGACCGCCGACGCGAGCGCGTGCACGGCGAACCCGAAGACGACCGTCCCGGCGACGACGGCGGCGAGGCTCCGCCACGGCCGCAGCCAGCCGACGAGCCCGAGGAGGATCACGGCGTACAGGATCAGGCGCGCGTCGTCGGGGCTGCGCAGGATCTCGAGCAGGACCGTGATCGTCACCGCGCCGATGACGACGCCCGGCAGCGACCCGGCGCCGCCGAGGATCACCATCGCGTACAGCGTGATCAGCAGCGGCAGCTCGAAGTTCTGCGGGAACACGCCGATCTGGACCGCCGCGAAGATGCTCCCGGTGAGGCCGGCGGTCGCGGCGCCGAACATGAACGCGAGCAGCTTCAGCCGGTTGACCGGGATCGTCATCGCCTCGGCCGCGAGCGGGTCCTCGCGCAGCGCCCGCCACGCGCGTCCCGTCCTCGAGCGGTTGAGGAAGTGCAGCCCGCTCAGCACGAGCGCGAACGTGACGAGGGAGATGTAGAAGTACGACGTCGTCGTCGTCGCCTCCCAGCCGAAGAGGTCGAACGCGTCGACGCCCGGGATCCCGTTCGGCCCCCCGGTGAGGTCGACCGGCGTGTCGCGCCACGGCAGGTTCAGCCGGTTCCCGTTCGTCGTGAACGTGATGAAGATCTGGGCGAAGAACAGCGTGACGATGGCGAGGTAGTCGCCGAGGAGCCGCCGCGAGGGCAGTCCGAGCAGCAGGCCGAGGAGCGCCGAGGCCGCGATCACGATCGGCAGCGAGACGACCGTGGGCAGGTGGAGGTCGAACTTCGCGGACGAGAGCATCGCGTACGCGTACGCGCCGAACCCCCAGAACGCGACGTAGCCGAGGTCGAGGAGGCCCGCGTAGCCGACGACGATGTTGAGCCCGAGCGCGAGCAGCGCGAACAGCAGCGCGTTGATCCCGACGCGGATCAGGTAGTCGGACTCCGTCGTGAACGGGAAGAACGCCGCCGGGACGACGACGACCGCGAGCTGCGCCCACGGCGGGAGCCGGTGCCACGCCTCGCCGAGGCGCGCCCAGACGCCGCCCGCGCGCTGCCGTCGCTGCTCGTGCGTCGCGACCCACTCGTCGACGCCGACGCGCGGCGCGCCGGGGCCCTGTTCCTCGCGCGGCTTCTGCGGCTCGCTCATACCTTGCGGATGTCCGCCTTCCCGAGGAGCCCCGTCGGCCGGAACAGCATCACGGCGACGAGGATGGAGAAGACGATCAGGTCCTGGAACGTCGACGAGACGTAGCCGGCCGAGAACGCCTCGGCGAGCCCGATGAGGAGCCCTCCGAGCATCGCTCCCGGAATGTGGCCGATCCCGCCGACGACCGCGGCGGTGAACCCCTTCAGCCCCGCGGTGAAGCCCATCAGGTGGAAGACGGAGAAGAAGACGAGCCCGAACATGACCCCGGCCGCCCCCGCGAGGATCGAGCCGATGAAGAACGTCGCGACGATGACACGGTCGACGTCGATCCCCATCATCGCGGCCGCCTCGCGGTCGTACGAGACGGCGCGCATCGCCTTCCCGAGCTTCGTGCGGTTGACGAGGAAGGTCAGCGCGAGCATCAGCAGGAACGCCGAGACGATCACCAGGATGCGCGTGTACGCGACGCGGATCCCGGCGACCTGCACGCCGCCGCTGAGGAACTCGAACGTCGCGTAGCTGCGGAAGCGCGGCCCGAACAGGAGCAGCGCCGTGCTCTGGAGGAAGAAGGAGACGCCGAGGGCGGTGATCAGCGGCGCGATCCGCGGCGCGTTGCGCAGCCGCCGGTACGCGAACCGCTCGATCGTCACCCCGAGCAGCCCCGAGCCGAGCATCGCCGCGAGGAACATCAGCGTCAGCAGCAGCACGATCGGGATCGTCGGCGCCGCGGGCCCGCCGAAGGCGACGAGGACGCCGTAGCCCATGAACGCGCCCATCATGTACACGTCGCCGTGCGCGAAGTTGAGCAGCTTCAGGATCCCGTAGACCATCGAGTACCCGAGCGCGATCAGCGCGTAGACGCTCCCGAGCGTCAGCCCGTTGACGAGCTGCAGCAGGAGGAAGTCGCTGTTGACGGCGAGGGGTACCTCGACCACTGCGCGCGAACCCTCTCACATAGCCGGCGCGGCGGAACTAGCGAACCGGCGCGTACCGACCGCCGCGCACCTGCAGGACGCTCCACGCCGCGGCGCGCGGCTGGCCGCGCCCGTCGAACGCGAGCGGCCGCCCGAGCGGGGTCGGCCGCAGGTACGTCCGCCGCACCCACGTGACCATCTCGCCGCGGGTCGCGCTGCCGTCGCGGCAGGCGTTCCCCAGGGCGTTGACGGCGGCGCGCACCGCCGCGAACACGGCCGGCCCCTCGACGCCGGGGACGCCCGCGAGCGCGCGCGGCTCCGGCACCGGCGCGACGAGGTACGCGCCCTCCGCCGTCACCTCCCCGGGCGACGCGAGGCCCGCCGCGCCGACGACGGCAGCGCGCTTCCCGTGCTCGCGGAGCAGCCGGGCGAGCGCCTGCACCCGCGCCGGCGCCTTCCACGCGGCGACGACCGCGTCGGTCTGCGGCCCCGCGAGCGCGGCGGCCTCCTCCGCGCCGGCCGTGGCCCGCTCGACGCCGATCGCGAGCGCCTGCAGGCGCCGCGCGAGCGCCGCCGCGAGCGGCCGCGAGTCGACGGTGCCATCGTCGACGACGAGCACCTGCCTCGCGCCCACCGTCTCGGCGAGCAGGCGGGCGATCCGCAGCGCCTGCGCGTCGTCGTTCGGGACGACGCGGAAGAACGTCGCGAGCCGTCCGTCCGCGAGCGCCGTCGCGCTCGCGGTCGCCGACACGAGCGGGAGCGACGCCGCCGCGAGCGGCACTGCCGCCGCGAGCGCCTCGCCGCTCGTCCGCGCCCCGACCACCGCGGCGGTGCGCGGCGCCGCCGCCGCACGCGCGGCCGCAGCCTCGGCGCGCGCCGGATCCTGCGCCGTGTCCGCGACGACGAGCTCGACCGCGACGCGCGGGCTCGTCCGGTACGCCGTCAGCGCGGCCCGCGCCCACGCCTCGTGCTCGCGGCCGACGCGCGCCGCGGCGCCGGACAGCGGCGCGAGCAGGACGACCTGCGCCCCCCGGCACGGCACCGGCGCCTCGACCGCCCGCGCCGGGACGCCCGCGGCCGGCAGGAGCGAGGCGACGAGGGCGGCGAGCGGCGCGAGCACGGAGAGACGGAGCGGCCGCGCGCCCCCCGCGAGGGAGCGCGCGGCCGCAGTGGACTACGACTCGTCGTCGCCGACGAGCTCGTACTCGCCCTTGCCCTGCACCTGGAAGATGAAGAACCGGGCGCCCTCGACGTCGCCGTTGTCGTCGAACCGGATCGGCTGGCCGAGGATCGACTCCTCCTGATCCGTCTCGCCGATCGCCTCGGCGACGGCCTCGCGGCTCGCCTCGCCGTCCTGGCACGCCTGCTGGATCGCCTCCAGCACCGTCCACGTCGCCGCGTACGACGGCGGGCCGAACGTGCTCGAGAACTCGCCGTACTCCGCCTCGTAGGCCTCGACGAGCTCCGCGCTCTCCTCGATCGCCTTGATGTCCGGAGCGAACGAGGAGACGTACGAGCCCTCGAGCGAGAAGTCCTCCGAGAACAGGCCGTCCGAGCCGAAGATCACGGCGTCGTTGTCCTGCTCGCGGAGCTGCTGCCCGAACACCTGCGCCTTCGCGGCCAGCTGCCACGGGAGGAACACGACGTCGGCTTCGCCGACCCGCGAGACGAGCGCCGAGAAGTCGCTCTGGTCCTGGCTGACCGAGTCGCGGCGGACGGTGATGTTCGCGCCCTCGAGCGACTGCGTCGCGCTGTCCGCGAGCCCCGTCGAGTACGAGGTCTGGTCGTCGATGATGAAGACCTCGTCGGCGTCGAGCTCGTTCGCGATGAACTCGCCGATCGTCGGGCCCTGGGCGTCGTCGTTCGGGACGACGCGGTAGAACGTCGGGAACTCGCCGCTCTCCGTCAGCGACGTGCGCGTCGCGGACGGCGAGACGAACCCGAGGTTCGCGCGCGTGAACACCGGCCCGACCGCCTCGACCTCCTGGCTGCCGGCGGGGCCGACGACCGCGAGGATGTTGTCGTCCGAGACGAACCGCTGGGCGACCGTGGAGGCCTGCGACGGGTCGAGCTGCGTGTCGCCCTCCTCCAGCTGGAAGTCCGTGCCGTTCTCCTCGTTGTACCGGCTGACGGCGAACTTGGCGAAGTTCAGCTGCTCCTGGCCGATCGAGGCGGCGTCACCCGTGAACGGCCCCATGATCCCGACCGTCCCGGTGCAGTCCGTCGCCTCGCCGCCGGTCTCCGCCGGCTGCTCCTCCGTCGCCGTCGGCGCCGCGTCGTCGCCCCCGTCGTCTCCGCCGCAGCCCGCAGCGACGATCGACAGGCCGAAGACGAGCGCCAGCAGCAGCGCCATCTGTCGTCTCCTCATGCGTTCACCCTTTCGTCAGTAGTCGAGCACCTCCACCCGGTCGGCAGGGCTGCCGGCCGGATGGAAGACGCCCATGATCCGGATCGGTGTCTCGCCCACGTTCTCGAGCGAGTGGAACACGAGCCGCGGAAAGTGGATGCAGGAGCCGCGCCCCACGGGGACGCTCGGCCCCTCGTGCCAGTGCAATACGCCGCTTCCTTCGACCACGTAGGCAACCTCGTCGTACGGATGATTGTGCATCTTCGCGCGTCCCGGCGGGATGAGTCCGAGGAACTGCGTGACGGAGCCGCATCCGTGCTCCGGCCCGACGAGCAGGTGGAACTCGCGACCGATGCCCGCGTCGCGCGCCTCGCGCTCCTCGATCGACACCGTCGGCCGCGCGTCCGGCCGCCGCGGCTCGGCTCCCGGCGTCACCGCGACGACGAGCTGGAGCCCGTCGTCGCCCGCCTCCAGCTCGACGCTGTCGCCGACGCCGAGGAACGCGCCCGTGCCGGCGGCGACCGGATGCTCCTCGCCCGCCACCCGCAGCACGCCCGCGCCGCCGGCGACGAAGACGACTTCGCTCCGCCGCTCGATCGTGCGCGCTTCACGCGCGCCCGGCGCGACGACGTCGACCCGTTGCTCGAGCACGTCCGTCGAGAGCGTCGTCGCGCTCCCGTTGCCGCTCGTGCCCAGCGCCCGGTCGACGGTGGTGACGATGCCCGCCGCCATCCGACGGGACGTTACCCCGGCCGACGGCGCGCGTCATCCCCCGCGCGACGGCGCTCGGCAGGCGCTACTCCACCTCCACGGCGTCGCCGACCCGCACGCGGCCGGGCTCGAGCACCTCGCCGTAGACGCCGAAGTCGAGCTCGCGGCGCGGGCCGAGCCCGCGGTACTCCTTGATCGTCCGCAGCGTGTCGAGGTCGCGGTCGCCGGTGTCGGGGTTCTGCGTCGTGATCGCGCAGCGGCCGACGGGGCCGAGCGGGCGCACGAGCGCCTCGCCGATCCGCACGCGGCGGCCGACCCATCCGTCCTCCTCGTGCGGGGCGACGCCGCCGACCGTGACGAGCATGCGGAAGCGCCGCCCGTCGACGGCCCCGTCCGCCCCCGCGTGCCTCCCGAGCTCCTCGAGCGACGCCTCCGACATGAGCGAGACCGCACCGCGGCTGCGGTCGACCGCGGCGCCCGGCTCGTCGGAGCGGACGAGTCGGAGCTGCATCCCGGCGTAGCGCGACAGCGCCTCCGCCCACGGGCCGACGACGACGCGCCCCGGCACGTCGCGGCCGTAGAAGTCCGTCACGACGGGGTCGGCGACCGCGACCACGTCCTCGACGACGGCGCCGTCCGGGAACTCGAGCCGGAGCCGCTCCTCGCGCGCGTCGTACGCGGCGGAGACGCGCACCAGGTCGCTGCGGCGGAGCAGGTTGACGAACCGCCCCCGCTCGTCCAGCAGGTGGAACCGCCGGTTCTCGGTGACGCCGTGCGGCTCGACGAGCACCTCCTCGGGGTGCGCGAGCCCGAGGCCCTTCACCGGCGCGATCGCGAGGCGCGTGACCGCGCTCATCCGAGCTCCGGCGGCGCGGCGACCTCGACGCCGCTCCGCCCGCGCACCTCGACCTCGAGGTCGAACACGTAGAAGTCGCGCCCCGTCACGTGGATCGCCACGTTGTACACCGGCGTGGCGCCGATGCTGCCCTGGAACGTCCCCGCGTGGGCGTGGCCGTGGAGGACGAGGTCGGGCTGGTACTCCGCGATCGGGATGCCGAGGCGCGCCGACCCGAGGAACGCGTGGATGCCGACGGGCTCCCCCTCCAGCGTCTCGTCCGTCGGCGCGTAGTGGAGGAGCACGACGCGCAGGTCGGCCTCGATCACCTCCTGCAGCCCGCGCTCGAGCGCCGCGACCTCCGCGGTCGTGGCGGCGTAGACGCGGCGCAGGAGCGGCTCGCCGAAGTCCGGGAGCGACGAGCCCGCGAACCCGCCGACGAACCCCTTCGTCCCGACGATCCCGATCTGGACGCCGCGGACCTCGCAGACCGCCGACTCCGCGTCGAGGACGTGCACGCCGCCGCGCTCGAGCACCTCCCGCAGCTCGCGCTCGCGGTCGCCGTGCACGTCGTGGTTCCCGAACACCGCGTACACCGGGATGTCGACGTGGCGGCAGGCGCGCACGAGGATCTCCGCCTCCTCCGGCTCGCCGTGCGCGGTCAGGTCGCCCGCGAGCAGGACGACGTCGGCCGTGTCTCCGAGCGAGGCGAACGCCTCCTCGACCCGCCTGCGGTGGATCTCCGACGCGTGCACGTCCCCGGCTGCGGCGATGCGGACCATGGCGCTCACGCGGCCCGTCCTTCCCAGGATTCGACGATCCGAGACTCGGGTAGCGACCCGCCGTGGAGGAGGAGCACAAGGCGCTGACGCAGAGCATGAAGCGCGCCGCCGGCGTCCTCCGCCACGCCGAGGTGCCGTTCATGCTCGGCGGCGGCCTCGCCGCCTGGGCGCGCGGCGGGCCGCAGACGGATCACGACGTCGACTTCTTCGTCAGGCCGGAGGACGCGGAGCGCGCGCTCGACGCGCTCGCGGAGGCGGGGATGCGGAAGGAGTACCCGGCGGAGGACTGGCTCCTGAAGGCGTACGACGGCGACGTCCTGATCGACCTGATCTTCTGCCCCTCCGGCGGGCCCGTCGCCGACGACTGGTTCGAGCGGGCAGAGGAGCGGGAGGTGCTCGCGGCGCGGATGTGCGTCGCCTCGCTCGAGGACGTGATGACGACGAAGCTGCTCGCGCTCACCGAGCAGGAGCCCGACTTCTCGAGCGTCCTCGAGATGGGACGCATGCTGCGGGAGCAGATCGACTGGGAGCGCGTGCGCGAGCGGACGGAGGAGTCGCCCTTCGCCCGCGCGTACTTCACGCTGATCGAGGGCCTCGGGATCGTCGACCGCGTCGGCGACCCTCAGACGTCGATCCAGGAGTCGTAGAAGAAGAACTTCTGCCACGCGCTCCACCAGTCGTCGCCGCGCGCGACGACGGTGCGCGCGTCGACGATCTCGACGTCGGGGACGCGACGCAGCTTCTCGACGACGCCCGTCAGCTTGTACTCCACCCGGATCTCGCACGGGCGGCCCGGGTCGTACGGCTGCATCTCGTGGCGCGCGATCAGCGCGTCGCGCGTCGCCTCCTCGATCAGCTCGCGCGCGCGCAGCGGCGCCACGTGCCGCGCGCTCTTCGCCCCGAGCCCGCGCTTGACGGCGACCGTGCGCAGGCCGTCGCCGAGCAGCTCCCGCGCCTCGCGGCAGACCGCCTCGTCGCCGGTGACGAGCACGACCGGGCAGCCCCAGGTACCGCACAGCGCCGCGTTGATCCCGGTCTCGCCGACGAGCGTCCCGTTGAACGAGAGGTTGTTCCACGACCGGCCGGAGACGGTGTGGTTCATCACGCCGTCGAGCGTCCCGGCGCGCGCGTGCATCCCGATGAAGACGGCGGCGTCGCAGCCCCGCTCGAGGAACTCCGTGTACGCCGTCCACTCGTCCTGCACGACGTACTCGCAGTCGGCGTGGAGCATGTCCGGGATCAGGCTGTTGAACATGTGGCCCTTGCCGGCGCCGTGGCAGTCCATGACGACGACCTCGGTCGCGCCGGCCGCCTTCGCGCCGCGGACCGCGGCGTTGATCTCCTCGGTGTAGAGGCGGCGGCCCTCCTCGTACATGTCCTCGCCGCTCGAGACCTGCTGCCAGCGCACGATCCCCGCGACGCCCTCCATGTCGCTGATCACGTGGACGCGCACGGCGGTAGCGTAGGCGACGTGGAGACGGGGCTCGCGGGGAAGCGCGTGGTCGTCACCGGCGCCTCAGGCGGGATCGGCGCGGCGTGCGCGCGCGCGTTCGCCGCGGAGGGGGCGCGCGTCCTCGTCCACTACCACCGCGGCCGCGAGCGCGCGGAGGCGGTCGCAGCGGAGCTCGGGGGCGCGCCGGTCGCGGGCGCGGACCTGACGCGGGAGGACGACGTGGAGCGGCTCTTCGCCGAGGCGCGCGCGGCGCTCGGCGGCGTGGATGTCTGCGCGGCGGTGGCGGGCGTGTGGCCGCAGGAGGACCTGCCGGTGTGGGAGCTGCCGCTCGAGCGCTGGGAGGAGACGCTGCGCGCGAACCTGACCACGAGCTTCCTCACCGCGCGCGCCTTCCTGCGCGAAGTGGAGCGGAACGGGCACGGCTCGCTCGTCTTCGTCTCCTCGACGGCCGGCCTCGTCGGCGAGGCGGGGCACGCGGACTACGCCGCCGCGAAGTCGGCGCTCGCGTACGGGCTGACGCTGAGCCTGAAGAACGAGATCACGCGGATCGCGCCGCGCGGGCGCGTCAACTGCGTCGCGCCCGGGTGGACGGAGTCGCCGATGACGCGCGGCCACGTCGACCCGGAGCAGGTGCGGAAGGTGTCGCGGACGATGGCGCTGCGGAAGGTCGCCCAGCCGGAGGACGTCGCCCGGCAGGTGGTCGTCCTCGCCTCGGACGAGCTGAGCGGGCACGTCACCGGCCAGGTCGTCGTCGTCGCGGGCGGGATGGAGGGCCGCGTCGTCCACGACGACTGACGCCGGAAACGCGAGCGGCGGGCCCGAGCCCGCCGCCCAAACCCTTCGCCGCAGGTGATTGCCGTCAGCCCCCGGCGAGGAGTCGCTCCTCTCTTCGGCAGGAATCCGCGGCGGCTTTACCCCTCGAGACCCGTGAAGCGCCGCGGTGAACCGCCCATCGGGTGATGGATCAAGTGCCTGCGGGAGGCGCATAGTCAGTGCGCAATCTCGCGGGGCCCCGATGCGGCGGGGGCCGCGCGCAGACACCGGAGGGGCCCCGATGCGGCGGGGGCCGCTCCGGAAGAGCGGTCTCGCATGAGACCCCATAGGAGCGGAGCCGGGCGGCGGCTCCGCTCCAGCTCTTTCCGGGGCCGCGCGCGACTACAGTGGCCGCGGTGAGCAGGTTCCTCGAGCGCCTCCGGAACGGCCCGGCGATCGTCGCCGACGGCGGGATGGGCGCCCTCGTGTCGGCGGCGGTGCCACGGCTCCGGTGCCCCGAGGAGGCGAACCTGCGCGCGCCGCAGGCGGTCGTCTCGCTGCACGTGAGCTTCATCAACGCCGGCGCGGACCTGATCGAGACGAACACGTTCGGCGCGAATCGCCGCAAGCTCGCCGCGAACTTCCTCGACGACCAGCTGGAGGCGATCAACTCCGCCGCGGTCAAGCTCGCGCGGGAGGCGCGGGAGATCACCGGCCGCGAGGTGTTCGTCGGCGGATCGATCGGGCCGCTCGGCGAGCCGGCGGCCTCGCGGGTGCGGCGCGAGCTCTTCGCGGAGCAGGCGGCGGTGCTCGAGGGCCGCGGCGCCGACCTGTTCATGGTCGAGACGTTCTACGACCTCGAGGAGCTCACGGACGCGGTCGAGGCGGTGCGCAGCGTGTCGAGCCTCCCGATCGTCGCGCTCCTGACGTTCGACGAGGGCGCGGAGACGCTCGCGGGCGTGACCGCGCGCGAGGCGGCGGAGCGGCTCGCGTCCCTCGACGTCGCCGCGATCGGCGCGAACCACGGCGCGGGCCTGCTCGTCGCGCTCGAGGCGCTGAAGGAGATGGGCGGCGACGGGCGCGTCCTCGCGGCGCTGCCGAACATCGGGCTCGCGAGCCTCGCCGGCGGCCGCGTCATCTACCCGCACGCGACACCGGAGTACTTCGCCGAGTTCGCGGCGCACGCACGCGACCTCGGCGCGCGCGTGATCGGCGGCTGCTGTGGAACGACGCCGAACGAGATCGCCGCGATCCGCTCCGCCGTCGAGGAGGAGCGCCGGCCGAGCGCGCCGCTCGACTTCAGCGAGCGCGAGCTCGTCGTCTCCCTCGGCGAGGAGCAGCGGGAGACGGGGCTCGCGCGGGCGCTCCGCGAGGGCGAGTGGGTGGTGTCGGTGCAGCTCGACCCGCCGCTCGGCGGCAACAACCGCGGCCTGCTCGAGGTCGCGCGGGCGCTGAAGGAGTCCGGCAGGGTCGGCTTCGTCGACGTGAACGACAACGCCGCGGCGCGCGTCGGGATCCACGCGCTGATGACGTCCGTGGCGATCGAGCGCGAGTGCGGCATCGAGACCATCCCGCACCTGACGCCGCGCGACTCGACGATCATGGGGCTGCAGGCCGTGCTCCTCGGCGCGCACGCGGAGGGCGTCCGGAACGTGCTCGCCGTCACCGGCGACCCGCCGGAGATCGGCGACTACCCCGGCTCGCGCGGCGTCTACGAGGTCGACGCGATCGGGCTGACGGAGATGATCGCGCGGCTGAACCGGGGCGAGGACTTCAACGGGCGCGCGATCGACGCGCCGACGAACTTCTTCCCCGGCGTCGCCGTCAACCCGACCGCGGACGACCTGGAGCTCGAGCTCGAGCGGTTCCACCGGAAGGTCGAGGCGGGCGCCCGGTTCGCGATGACGCAGCTCGTCTTCGACGTCGAGTACCTCGACCGCTTCCTCGACCGGCTCGGGGGGAGCTGGCCGATCCCGGTCCTCGTCGGCATCTGGCCGCTGCGGAGCTACCAGCTCGCGCTGCGGCTGCACAACGAGCTCCCCGGCGTCGTCGTGCCGGAGCACGTGCAGGAGGCGATGCGGCGCGCGGGGACGGACGCGCCCGCGGTCGGGATGCGGTTCGCACGCGAGCTGTACGAGGCGGCGCGCGAGCGCGCGGCGGGCGTCTACGTGACGGCCTCGTACCGGCAGCCGCTGTCGGTGCTCGACCTCCTGGACTAGCCGACGCAGGAGCCGGTCGATACCGGGCCGTCGGCGCGCGCGAGCGCCTCGCGGACCGGCTCCGGCGGGACGCCGTACCCGCCGCCGCCCTCGACGCGCGCCGCGAAGACCGTCGTGGCGACGCTGCCGTCCGCGTACACGGCGGGCCCGCCGGAGTTCCCCTGGCGGACGACCCCGCGGATCGCCGTCACCGGCCTGCTGACGCGTCCGCGGCCGTACGCGTCCTGCGTCACCACCGTCGCCGTGCGGCCGAGGCGGCCGGGCGCGGCGTGGAACGGGCCGCTCTCGGGGTAGCCGAGGATCGCGACCGGCTCGCCGTCGCGCGGCTCGGCGATGCGGAGCGGCGGCGCGTCGAGCCCCTCGACGCGCAGCACGGCGACGTCGTTCCGCGCGTCGAACGCGTAGACGACGGCGCGGAAGCGGCGGCCGCTGCCCGCGGCGGTCTCGACCGTCGTCCGCCGCTGTCCCGCGACGACGTGCGCCGACGTGACGACGAGACCGGGACGCGCGACCCAGCCGCTCCCGGTGACGGCGAGGCCGCACGCGCTACCGAGGATGCGGACGACGCTCGGCGCCGCCTCGCCGACGCCGCGCTGCCGGAGGAGCGCCGGGTCGGGCGGCTCGGTGGGAACGGCCGGGCCGACGATCGTCGGGAGCGGGTCGACACGCTCGATCGCGTCCATCAGCCGAGCCGGAGGGACGACGTGGTTCAGCTCGCGGAGCACGAGCGAGCGCTGCACCGCCTCCCGTACCCCCGTCTGCCCTGGCAGGTGGAGCGCGACGGCGCCGACCACCCACGCGACGACGAGCCCCGCGGCGGCGCCGAACGCCATCCCGCCGAGCGTGTCGAGCGCGCGGATCGGCGTCAGCCGGAGCGCGCGGCGGACGCTCGCGCCGACCAGCGACCCGATCGTCTCGAGCAGGATCGCGCCCGTCGCCGCCCCGAGCAGGCCGACGATCGGCGTGTACGCCGACGTCTCGCCGTTCGGCAGCAGGTGCGGCGCGGCGCGCGCGCCGAGGACTGCGCCGGCGAAGATCCCGAGCGCCGACAGCGCGCTGCCGACGAGCCCCTTCCGCATGCCCGCGACCGCCGCCACCGCGACGAGCAGGAGCACGAGCGCGTCGACGCGGGTCACGCGGCCACGCTAGCGGGCGGGCGGCCGCGCGCGCCCGCGGAGCGCCACCCGCAGCCGCCCAGCGCCGCGCGGTACAATGGCCGCCGCTTCGCTTGGGGGCGTAGCTCAGTTGGTTAGAGTGCCGGCCTGTCACGCCGGAGGTCGCGGGTTCGAGTCCCGTCGCTCCCGTTCCGAAACGGCGCTGCGGCGCCGAGTCGTCGGTGAATCCGAAGTACCTGCGGATGAGCCCCGGAACGCCGAGGTAGACCTCCGGGCCGACGCCGTCGCCGGGAAGGCGGGCGACCCCTCATGCGAGCGCCGAATCCGCGCCCGGCGCGCGCGTTCATTCGCTTAGAGGAAGCGCAGACGATCGACGGCGGCTCAGGCCACCGCGCGCTGCTGCAGAGCGGGCACCGGGTCGAGGCCGCGCTCGCTCGGGTGCATGATCTTCGGCGCGAGGCAGACACGCTCCAGCACGTCGGCCTGAGCGACGACCGCATCGAGCATCGCGAGGCGCTCGTCGGCGGGCAGGTCGGGCCGCATGCGCAGGGTCTGCGCGACCCCGACGATCACCTGCAGCGGGTTGACGATCCGGTGCCGGACGAGCTGCGTGTAGTGGTAGAGCGCGCGCTGGTACTCCTCGCTGTCGCTCGTCGCCTCCGCGAGCTTCGCGGCGGCGACGACGAGCTGATCGTCGGCGAAGCTCATCAGCCGCTCCGCGTCCTCCGCCTTGTGATCGGCCTGCGCCGCCTGGGCCGCAGCGGCGACCAGGTGCTCCTTCGCGAGCTGGATGTGGACGTTCGCCTCGGCGAGGCGGACCTCCGCTTCGACGGCGCGATCGTCCGCGTCGCGGGTGCGGGTCTCGGCGTCGAGGAGCTGCGCGTCCGTGTCGAGCTGCCGCACGTCGGCCTCCAGCTCCCGCGCATCGGCGCTGGCGCTGCGCGCGTCCGCGGTGACGTCGCGCGCGTCGGCCGCGCGCTCGCGGGCACGCGCGCCTGCACGGCGCTCCTCACCCGTCCACGGCACGCGCTCTGCGGACGCTTCGCGCCCGCCCTCTTCGTCAGTCGCCCCCATCCCACTCGCAGTATGCGGGTCGCTGGCCCAAAAGGGAACCCTCGTCCCTCGGCGCCTCGCGTCAGGCGCGCGCGGCCGCCCGGCCGGTGAGCGCGGACGTGATGGCGCGCGACTGCACGGGTCATCGCGCTCGGCGAGAGCGCCGCCTCGACCGACCCGCAGCTCCCCGATCTCCGCGAGCGGGGCACGCGGCGATGCGGGCAGACTGCCGCGACGCCGCGGGCGCTCTCGCGGGACACGGCGCGCTCGCCCACGCCCTCACGTCGCGCGCGCGGTCAACGCCGCGGTGTCGCCGAGGCGCGTGGTGCGCCACTGTTCGAGAAGCGCGCTCTTCGAAGTCCGCTCGAGCCACGAGCGGTACTCGTCAGGAGTCCAGCCGCAGCCGTCGACGAGCCGGAGATAGACGGACTCGTTCACGATCGCGTAGAGGCGGGTGGTCGCGACCGCTCTACGCGACGCGGAAGCGGCGGGCGACCGACGCGTCGTCGACGCGCACGCCGATCGTCGCGACGACCGGCCCGACGCGGCCGCGCGGGATGCGCCACGAGCACTCGACGACGAGCCCGCGCGTGCGGCTCGTGAGAACCGGGAGCGCGCGGCCGCGCATGCGCGCGCTGCAGGTGGCGCGACCGTCGAGGCGCGCGCCGAGGTCGCTCCTGCGCACGCCGAGCGTCGCGCGAAGCACCGCGTCGGCCCGCACGCTTCGCGGCCACACGGTGAGCCTCCTCGCCGAGAGTGTCAGCGGTCGAGCGGCGGGCAGCGGCCCGATCGACGCCGAGTAGAGGTCCTGCCGGAAGAGCGGCCCCTGCGGCGCGCGCGCCGCGGTGAAGACGGGAACGGCGACGCCGCCGCCGACGAACGACGTCGAGAAGTAGTCGCCGAGCATCCGCCCCTGCGACGTGGCGGCGAGCCACGAGAGCCGCATCGGGCTCGCGAGCGCGAGCGGGCGGCTCCACGTCGCCCCCGCGTCGCTCGAGTACGTGAAGAGCGGCCGGATGCTGCAGGCGTCGCCCGCGCATCCCACCGGCGTCACCTCGTAGTGCACGAGGCCGAGGCGCGTGCCGGTGCCGGTGCTCGCCGCGTCGACGCCCAGCCCCGGGAGGAGACGGCTCGCGCCGCCCGAGGCGAGCTCGAGCCGCTGCGGCTGCGTCCACGTGACGCCGTCCGCGGACGACGCGAGCGCGAGGTCGTTCGCAGCGGACGGGCTCTGGCCCGTGCACCCGCTGCGGAACGCGCACGTGTGCCACGCGAGGTGGATCCGGCCGTCGCCGCCGACTTCCCCGGACGGGAGCGGCGGCGACCGGAAGCCCGGGATCGCGCCGCCTACGGCCGGCCCGACGACGGTGCCGGGGGTGAGCGTCGCGCCGCCGTCGGCGGAGATCGCGGTGGCGATGAGCGCGCCGAACGTCCGGTACGGCACGACGAGGGTTGCGTTCGGCAGCACGAGCGGCAGCGCGCCGTTCCCCGGCGCAGTGCCGGCGGCGCCGACGGCGGCGCCCCACGTGACGCCGCCGTCGAGGGACGTGGACAGCGTCAGCCGACCGCTCGGGACGTCGGTCCACACGGTGTAGCAGCGACCCGCGAAGCCGCTCGCGCCGTTGTCGCACACGATCCAGTTCTTGTCGTGGACGAACGAACCGGCGTCGGGCGCGGTGACGTGCGGCCCGGTCCACGTGACGCCGTCGGTCGAGCGAAGGGGACGATCGCCGACGTCGTGGCGCCTGCGACGTCGCGAATCGCGAGCACCGACGCGAGCCACACCCCGTGCACGCGGCTGTACGCGACCACGGGGTCGGAGACGCGCGTGTACGGCCCGGCCGGCGTCGTGAACGGCGTCAGTCCCGGAAGGAGGCCGTTCCGCCACGTCACGCCGCCGTCGGTCGAGGTCGCCCAGCCGATCGCGGCCGCGCCGCCGCCGAAGTTCCGGCCGACCTGGAACACCGACACGACGGTGTTCCCGACGGAGAAGCTGTCGGGCTCGGCGATCGTGGCGTGCTGTCCCAGAACGCCCGCGCCGAACGGGTCGACCGCGATCGGCCGCGGCCCGACGGCCGCCGTCGCCGGCGCCGCCGCAGCGACCGCCGCGAACGCGATGAGCAGGAGACGCCGCACCAGCGCAGGCTACCTGGCGCTACACGACGGCACCGGCCCGTGAACGCTCGTCGAACGCAGCGATCGAAACGGACGGAAACAGGGCGGGCTCGACGCTTCGCCGCCGTCCGCGATGATGCCGCGATGCAGTCCTTCCCGATCGCCGACCTGCGCGCGTCCCGAGGCGATCGGGAGCTTCAACGCGAGCACGCGGATGAGGTCGCGGACGTCCGCGGCGCGCACGCGGGGTCCGTCGCCTGCCCCACGTGCAACGCATCGGGCAGCGAGCTGTCGTGGTTCTACTTCTCGAGCCCGCCCTGGACGTGGCAGCACCTGTGCGGCCGCGCGGGGGTCATCGCGTTCTGCGATCGCGACGAGGTGCAGGTCGCCTCGTTCATCTCTCTGATGAACTAGCCGCGAGCGGCGGCGCGCCCGAAGGCATCAGCCCCGGCCGCCGAGCGGCGCCTCCTCGGCCTCGTAGGCCTGCTCCAGCTCCGCCAGGTCGAGCTTCTTCATCTGCAGGAGCGAGGCCGTGACGCGGGCGCGCTGCTCCTCGGTGCCGCGCGCGACCAGCTCGTCGAGCTTCGACGGGACGACCTGCCACGAGACGCCGTAGCGGTCCTTCAGCCAGCCGCACTGCTCCGCCTCGGGGACGCCGGACAGCCGCTCCCAGTAGCGGTCGATCTCCTCCTGGGAGTCGCAGCCGACCATCAGCGAGACCGCCTCGTTGAAGCCGAAGCCGTGCGGGTAGGCGCTGTCCATCGCCGCGAAGTCCTGCCCAGCGAGCCTGAAGCTGCCGTGCATCACCGTCCCCTCGGCGTCGTGCGGCTGACCGGCGCCGTAGCGCGCGATCTCGCCGACCTCGGAGTCCGGGAACACGGACGCGTAGAAGCGCATCGCCTCCTCCGCGCGGCCACTGACGTCGCCGGTGAACATCAGCGTCGGCACGATCCGCTGCCCGACCTCGCCCCCGCCGACGGCCATGAGCTGCCACGAGAGCCCGTACCGGTCCTCGAGCCAGCCGTACCGCTCGCTGAACGGGTAGGCCTCGAGCGCCATGAGCGCCGTCCCGCCCTCGGCGAGCCTCGCCCACAGCTCGTCGACCTCCTCCGCGCTGCCGCACCGCACGAGGAACGAGATCGCGGGCGTGAAGCGGAACAGCGGCCCGGCGCTGATCGCCATGAACGGCTGGCCGCAGAGCCGGAACGAGACGACGTCGGTGTCGCCGGACGGCGTGTCGCGCAGCGTCGCCACGTCGCCGACACTGGAGTCCGGGAAGGTGGACGCGTAGAACTCAGCGGCCTCGACCGCCTGCGTGTCGAACCAGAGGTGCGGGGTGATCTGCATCGGGAACTCCTTTCGATCGTGACGCACCGAAGACTCCACCGGGCCGGGAATCTCATCGCCGCGGCTAGCCTCGGCCCGTGACGCAGCGACGCGTCAGGCTCTCCCCACCCGACGCGGCCGGGATCGACCGCGCGTTCGCCGCGCTCCGCGACGAGCTGGACGTCTCGCTCGGCTTTCCCGACGAGGTCGCCGCCGACGCGCGCGAGGCTGTTCGCTCGCCGCGCCTCCCGCAGGAGGACGCGACCGACGTCCCCTTCGTCACGATCGACCCGCCGGGCTCGCTCGACCTCGACCAGGCGCTGCACCTCGAGCGGCGGGACGGCGGCTACCGCGTCCGCTACGCGATCGCCGACGTCGCGGCGTTCGTCGCGCCAGGCGGCCCGATGGACACGGAGGCACACGCGCGCGGCCAGACGTTCTACGCGCCCGACGCGAACGCGCGGCTGTACCCGGCCGAGGTGTCGGAGGGCGCGGCGAGCCTCCTTCCCGAGCAGACACGGCCCGCGCTCCTGTGGACGCTCGACCTCGATCGAGACGGCGAGAGCACGGGGACCGACGTCCGGCGCGCACTCGTCCGCAGCCGCGCGAAGCTCGACTACGAGACGGTGCAGCGTGCGCTCGACGACGGCACGGCGGACGATCCGCTGCTGCTCCTCCGCGAGGTCGGGCTGCTCCTGCAGGAGCGGGAGGCGCAGCGCGGAGGCGTCGACCTGCCGATCCCGGATCAGGAGGCCGCGCTCGGCCTGGACGGCTACGAGCTGGCGTGGCGCGCGCCGCTGCCGGTCGAGCGCTGGAACGCGCAGGTCTCGCTGCTGACGGGGCGCGCCGCCGCGGAGCTGATGCTCCGAGGCGGCGTCGGCATCCTGCGGACGCTCCCACGCGCGGATCCGGGCGCGGTCGCGCGTCTGCGGCGGACGGCGCGCGCGCTCGGCGCGTCCTGGCCGGAGGGCGTCGAGGCGCCGGCGTTCGTCCGCACGCTCGACCCGGCGGTTCCGGCGCACGCGGCGGTGCTCGCACAGACGACGGTCCTCCTCCGCGGCTCCGGCTACACGGCGTTCGAGGGGGAGCCGCCGCAGGAGGCGCGCCACGCGGGCGTCGGCGCCCCGTACGCGCACGCGACGGCGCCGATCCGGCGGCTCGTCGACCGCTACGTCGGCGAGGTCTGCCTCGCCGTCTGCGCCGGGGCCGACATCTCCGAGTGGGCGCGCGCGGCGCTGCCGCACCTGCCCGAGACGATGGAGCGGTCGAACCGGCGGGCGCAGCAGTACGGCGGCGGGATCGTCTCGATCGTGGAGGCGGCGGTGCTCGCGCGCAGCGTCGGCCGCGTCTTCCGCGCCGTCGTCGTCGTCGAGGCGGACGAGCGCGGCGGCGTCGTGCAGCTCTCCGACCCCGCCGTCGCCGCCCGCTGCGACGGCGAGGATCTCCCGCTCGGCGAGGAGATCGACGTCCGCCTGGCCGTCGCCGACGTCGAAGCGCGCCGCGTGCGCTTCCGCCGGGCGTAGCGACGCGTGACCACCGCGCTCGGCGTCGCCGCCCTCGTCGCCCTCACCGGCGCCGCGGTCTACGTCGCGGTCTCGACCGGCAGCCTGACGCTCGACACCGGGATCGGGCGCCGGACGCGGCCGCTCCCGTCGAGGAGGGTGACGATCCGGGCGCCGCGGGAGCGCGTGTTCGACCTCGTCGCGCTCCCGTACCTCTCGGCACAGCCGCCGCGCGCGCTGCGGGACAAGATCGAGGTGCTCGAGCGCGGCAGCGACCTCGTCGTGGCGGCGCACCGGACGCGTCTCTCGCTCTTCACCGCCGTGACGGTCGAGGCGGTGCGATTCGAACGGCCGGAGGCGGTCACGTTCCGACTCCTCCGCGGGCCGGTCCCGTACGTCGCCGAGCGCTTCTCGCTCGTCGAGGACGGCGACGTCACGCACCTCGACTACGCGGGGACGCTCGGCACCGACTTCTGGTGGCTCGGACGCGCGTGGGGTGCGCTCGTCGCGCGCCCGTGGATGTGCACCGTCGACGCTTCGCTCGCAGAGCTCAAGGAGGCGGCGGAGCGGTGAGCCGGACGCGGCTCACGCTCGCGGCGGCGGCCGGCTACGCGCTCGGCTGCGTCCAGTCGGCCGACGCCGTCGCCCGCGCGCTCACGGGCGGAACGGAGGCGGTCCGCGGCGCGGGCAGCCGCAATCCCGGCACGGCGAACGTCGCGCGCCTCCTCGGGCGGCGCGCGGGGATCGCCGTCCTCGCCGCGGACGTCGCGAAGGGCGCCGCCGCCTCCGTCGTGGCCCGCGCGCTCGCGGGCGACGCCGGCGCGCACGTCGGGGCGGTCGCCGCGGTGGCCGGCCACTGCTGGCCCGCGACCGCGCGCTTCGACGGCGGCAAGGGAATCGCGACGAGCTTCGGCCAGTGCGTCGCCACGTTCCCCGCGTACGCGCCGCTCGACGTCGCGGTCGCGGTCGGCACGCACCGGCTCGCGCGCGCGACGACGCCGGCGCTCGCCGCGGCCGCGGCGTCCTCCGCGGCGTGGGTCGGGGCCGGCGCCGTCTGGTGGCGGCGCGGGCTCCCGAACCTGTGGGGGCCGCGGCCGACGCGCGCGCTCCCGCTCGCGAACGCGGCCACGGTCGCCATCCTCGCGGCGCGGTCGACGCAGCTGCTCCTCCGCGACCGCGCCACACCTGCGTGATCGCGATCTGCACCGACTCGAGCTCGCAGCTGGCGGCAGCCGACGCGGCCATGCTCGGAATCGACGTCGTCCCGGCCGTCATCGTCCTCGACGGGGAGGAGCACGACGAGACGGAGCTCGACGCCGAGGCGTTGTACGAGCGGCTCGCGGCCGGCGCACGGGCGACGACGTCGCAGCCGAGTCCCGGCCGCTTCGCCGAGACCTACGAGCGCGCGGCGCAGCGCGGAGCGCACGCGATCGTCTCGATCCACCTCGACGCGCGCGCCTCCGGGACGCTCGCCTCGGCCGAGCTCGCGGCGGCGGACGCGCGGGTTCCGGTGACGGTCGTCGACGCCGGCACGGCGAGCTACGGCGTCGCCGTCGTCGCCGCACGCGCTGCGCGCCTCGCGGCGGCCGGGGCGACGGCCGCAGAGGTCGCGGCCGACGCCGCGGGGCGCGGGTCGCGGCTCGAGAACCTGTTCTTCGCGGCCGGAGCGGCGCGCGGACGCGTCCCCTCCTCGGGCGGCGCGCTGCTCGCCTTCGCCGGCGGCGCGACGGAGGTGGTCGGTTCCTCCGGGCCCGCCGACGTGCCGCGGCTGATCGCCGAGCGGCTCGCGGAGGCCGCGCCGCCGCTCCGCGTCGCGGTCGGGCACGCTGCCCGCGACGTCGAGCCGCTCGCGGACGAGCTCGCGGCGCGGGCGCGAGCGATCGGCGGGGCGGTCGACCGCTACCGCGTCGGCCCGTCCGTCGGCGCGCACACCGGCCCGCTCGCGTTCGGCGCCTTCTGGTGGCGCGCGGACGATTAGCGGCGGCCCGCGCGGGAACGCTCGCCGCGTGGATCCCGCAGCAGTCAGCCGCGAGCTCCGGACCGCCTCGTCCGACGACCTGCGACGCCGGCGCCGCGTCGTCGGGCTGTCGCTCGTGTCCGCAGCCTCGATGGGGCTGATCTCGCTCTACCAGTCCGGGATCGTCGAGCACCTCCCGGAGCCGCCGCTCCGGCTCTTCGACGCCGAGCGGGTGGACTCGGCGCCCGAGGCGTACCCGTTCGGGATTCCCGATTCGACGCTGGGGCTCGCGAGCTACGGAATGACGATAGCGCTCGCGACCGCAGGCGGCACGCGGCGGCCACGGTGGCTCGCGCTCGCCTACGGCGCGAAGATCGCCGCGGACGCGGCGATGGCGGTGAAGCTGACGCTCGACCAGCGGCGGAAGCACCGCGCCTACTGCTCGTGGTGCCTGCTCGCGTCCGCCGCGACGCTCGGGACCGTCCCGCTCGCCGCGCCCGAGGTGCTGCGCGCGCTTCGCGGCTAGGGCACCGCTCACCCGCTGCGCAGCCGCTCCAGCAGACCGACGGCGTTCCCGAGCGCAGCGCCCGAGGCGGTGTTGTCGAAGATGCACCAGTCCCCGGGCTCGAGGCGCGCCGCGAGCGCGTCCAGGTACTCGTCGGGGTAGGACGAGCGGTAGGTCACGGGCGAGCCGTGGAGGCGGAAGTAGCGGAGCCCGGGCCAGCCGCCGGGGTCGGCGGCGCGCGGCACGACCGCAGGGTCTGCGGCGACGCGGGCGGCGCGCCGCTCCGCGAGGAACGCGTCGACGTCGTCCTCGAACCACGACGGGTGGCGCGGCTCGACCGCGACCGCCGCGTCCGGGACGCGCCGCCGGAGCTGCGCGTCGAACGCCACGAAAGCGTCGCGGTCGAACGCGAGGCTCGGCGGGAGCTGCACGAGCACCACCGCGAGCTTCTCGCCGAGCATCCGCACCTCGGCGGCGAACGCGTCCAGCAGCTCCTCGACGCCGACGAGCCTCCGCTCGTGCGTGATCGCCTTCGGCAGCTTCACCGAGAAGCGGAAGCTCGGCCCGACGGTCCGCGCCCAGCGCCCCCACGTCGCGTGCCGGTGCTGCCGGTGGAACGACGAGTTGACCTCGGCCGCGGTCAGCCGCGCTGCGTAGCGCGCGAGGTTCCCGCCGGGAACGTGCGGGAGCAGGTGGTCGTTCGCGGCCCCGATCGCCCAGGTCGCGCAGCCGACGTGGACGCGCTCGGTCACCGGCCGGGACGCACCCAAGCAGGGACTCGCTACCGGACGCGGAAGGCGACGCGCACGGAGCGGCCGTCGTGCGTCGCCGTGAGGGCGTACGCGCCGCGCCGGAGCGTCCGGGCGAGGCTGCCGACCGCGACCGCCGTCGTCCCGCCGGCGGAGACGTGGAGCCGCGCGGCGCCGACGACGCGGCGGCCCTGGCGCAGGACGAGGAGGACCTCGCCAGCGCTCGGCACCGAGACGTAGACGCGGTCGTCGCGGCGGATCGACGCGCGGCCGTCGCCGACGACGAGGGCGAGGCGGTCGACCGGCTGCGAAGAGCTCGTCGGGACGGGGCGCGTGGACGGCGGGGAGCTGCCGGGCGCCGGAGCGGGCGGCACGGACGCGCCGGACGCCGGAGCGGAGGGCGCGGAGCCGCCCGGCGCCGGAGCGGGCGCAGGCGGCGCAGCCGCGGCACCGGCGTCGCCGCCGAAGTTCTGCGCCCAGTAGACCTGCCCGGAGGCGGAGCGGGCGGCGCCGACGCCGATCGCGACGAAGCGGGCGCTCTCGATGTTGCGGCGGTGGCCTTCGGACGCGAGCCACGCGGTGAGGACCGCCTGCGCCGTCGGGTAGCCCATCGCGACGTTCTCCCCGGCGGCGGCGTTGCCGTAGCCGCAGTCGGCGAGCCGCTGCGCGAAGCTGCGCGGCGCCGGAGCGGGATCGTCGTGCGAGAGGTAGTGGTGGTGCGCCATGTGGCGCGCCTTCCACGCCGCCGCGGTCCCGAGCGTCGGCGAGACGCGGAGCGGCGCGAGGCCGAGCGTCGCGCGGTGTGCGTTCGTCAGCTCGACGACGGCGGCCGCGAGCGCCTCCTCCTGCGCCGGCCAGTCGGGCGCGGCCGTGCACGAGCCGCCGGCGCGCGCGACGGCGGGAGCCGCGAGCGCCGCCGCCGCGGCCGCGAGCGCGAGGAGAG
>DATLFU010000009.1:0-18926 GCA_035540835.1 Gaiellaceae bacterium | reverse complement strand
GGACGTCTCGCCGGCGCGGCGCCACATCATCAAGCGCCCGCGCCTCACGCGCATCCTCGACGAGACGAGCGCGCGGATCATCCTGCTCGTAGCCCCCGCCGGCTACGGCAAGACGACGCTCGCGCGAGAGTGGCTCGAAGGCCGCGGCGAGCCTTACGCCTGGTACTCGGCGCGCGCCGGTGCGTCTGATGTAGCCGAAGTCGCCCGTGGCGTGTCCCGCGCGCTCGACGCCGTTGCTCCTGGCTGCAGCCGGCGCGTCGAGGCGCGGCTTGCCGTACCAGCGGGGGCCCCGCCGACAGCCGCAGACCTCGCAAATCTGGTGGCGGAGGAATTGGCGGGTCGCGGCAACTCCGTCCTCGCCATCGACGACTGTCATGAAGCGATCGCGTCGCCGAGCGAGGACTTCATCGCGCGCCTCGGCAGCTCGATCCGCCTGCTCCTCACGAGCCGGGTCCCGCCGTCATGGGTGACTGCGCGCCAGCGCCTTTACGGGGAAGCCGTCGAGCTCGACGCCCGGTCCCTTGCGTTCGACACGGCTGAAGCGGAGGCCGTTCTCCTGCGCTATGGCACGGCGCCGTCGCCGAAGCTCGTCGCGACGGCCGACGGGTGGCCAGCGGCGCTCACGCTCTTGGCCATTGCAGGAGTCGGTTCTCCGCCGGATCTTGCGCTCACTACGTCGCTCGACGAATTCGTTGCGCAGGAAATTCTAGAAATGGCATCTGAGGCTACGCGTCGCTGGCTGATGTCCGCCGGCGTAACTCGCCGTCCGACCGTCAGCCTCCTACAGGAGCTTGGTCAGCCCGAGCAAGCGCGAGTCGCCCACGCCGAGGCGACGCGGCTCGGCCTGTGCACAACCGCGGAAGACGGAACGCTGGAGTTCCACCCGCTGATCTTCCGATTTCTGCGGCGGCGCGTCCGCGACCTTCCACGCGACGACGTAGAGCGGCTTGCCCGCACTGCCGTGGATGTTCTTGCGCGACGCGGCGCGTACGACGAGGCGTTCGCGGTCGCGCGCGATTTCGCGCTCGCTGACGTGATCCCGGCGCTGGTTGCAGATGGTCTCGAAGGAGCCCTTGCAGAAGGACGCCTCTCGACCGTCGAGAGGTGGGTAGCGGAGGGGCGCAGGATCTGTGATGACGCGACGTTCGACGCTGCTGAGGCGGAGGTCGCGTTTCGCGTAGGTGACTACTGGCGCTCGCACGCGTACGCGGCGCGCGCATCGTCGTCACTTCCCGCGAACCACCCGCTCGCTGCGCGAGCCCGCATCCGCCTTGGGTATGCGGCGTACTTCCTCGACCTTCCTGAGGCAGGCGCGCACTTCGAGGAAGCACGGGCTGCCGCTGCGTCGATCATCGACACGCGGGACGCCCTCTGGGGTGCGTTCGTCGCAGCCCAGACGGCAGACGAGATAACTCGATCATTCGCGTCGTTCATCGACTGGTTCGAGCCGGAGGACGTCTCAGACCAGCTTCTCGTGGCGCACGCTCGACTCTCGCTGGCGATGCGGGTCGGCGCCATGGAGGAAGCTCTCGACAAGAGCGGCTGGGGCGCGCGCCTCGTCGACCGCGTCGGTGACGTCTCACAGCGGACGGCGTTTTTGAACATTCTGACGACGGTCCTGCGCCTCACCGCGCGGTACCCAGGTGCAGCCGCGATTGCACAGACACTGGTGAATGAGTCGCGGGCGTATCGGCTCGAGTTCGCGTTGCCACAGGCATACCTGACGCGAGCGGCTGCGAACATCGGCCTAGGTCGACACGGAGCAGCCGCACGCGACATCCGTCTCGTCGAACGCCGCCACTCCCACAGCGCGCACGATGATGCAAACGTTGCGTGCCTGCGGAGCCGCATCCTATTGGCGGAACGAAACCCCGAGGGGGCACTCGCCGTCGTTAAGGCCGACACTGCGGCGCTAGGCGCACTGATGCGAGGAGAAGTGGCCGCTACTCGCGCACTCGCCTACGCGTGTGCAGGAGACGAGACGGAGGCGCAACGCGCGGCGCAGGAAGCCACGGAGGCCTCGGAAGCTCCGGAGTCGCTGGTCCTCGCGAACGCCGCCTTGGCCGTGTCATCAGTCACGGCGTCTGATCCGACCGCGACGGCGGAGGTGCAGGCGCTGTGGGAGGCCGCGCTTCGAACGGGAAATCGCGACGCGATCGTGTTCGCATATCGTGGGTTCCCGCCGCTTCTGCGGGCACTTGCCGACCTTCTTGGCGACGCAGAAGCGATCGCGCCGCTGCTCGTCGTAGATCACGATATTCGGCTAGCAGCATCGATGGGAGTCGCGACCCGCCGGGAGGCGCGAGAGTCAGGAGCGCCGCTGAGCCGGCGCGAGAAGGAAGTCCTCGAACTCCTCGCTCAGGGTCTGCGTAACCGCGAGATCGGTGCGCAGCTATTCATCTCGGAGTCCACCGTCAAGGTGCACGTCCGGAGAATCCTCAGCAAGTTGGGCGTCCGAAGCCGTACCGAAGCCGTTGCGCTGTACGCAGACACGACGCGCACTTAGGACGTCGCGGCGATCGCAAGCGGCGCGGACGGCGCTGGCACGCGCGTTGGCCGCATGTGCGTTCCAAGCAGGTATTCCTCGTCGGCAACGGAGAGTATGGCCTCGAAGGCGGCAACGACACTGATGTCGAATTGCTTGCCAACGGCATTCGCGAGACGCAGACGCGCCACCGCACTCGGCATAGCGTCGCGATAGGGGCGCTGCGAGATCATCGCGTCATACGCGTCGGCCACGGCGACGATTCGCGCAATCAGCGGGATGTCAGACCCGGCGAGCTGATCGGGATAACCGTTGCCATCAACACGTTCGTGATGGTGACGTACCGCCGTCGCGATCGGTTCGTAGCCTTCGACGTTCGCGAGAATGCGTTCGCCGATCGCAGCGTGTTCCTCCATCCGTCGCCGCTCCTCCAACGTCAGTGGCCCCTCCTTCTCAAGCAGCCCGGGCGGCAGGCCAATCTTCCCGATGTCGTGCACGAGACCGCAGAGGTGCGCAAGTTCGCGATCCCGCTCCGGCAGGCCCATCTGCCGTGCAATGTCACGCGCGTAGACCGCGACGGCCGCTGAGTGGCCGGCCGTGTACTGATCGCGAGCATCGAGCGTGGCAACGAGAGCGGTCGCGAATGAGAGGTTCGCCCGCTCGAGCGTCTCGTTCGCTTCCCCGAGCTCAACCGCGAGGGTGCGCTGGCGCTGATACAGCACGAACAACCGCTGCGCCGCAAGTGTCGGAGCCAAGAACAATGGGAGCGTCCACGGCGAAACTGCCGAGTACGCGAAGACGAGGACGGCGACCACGGGAACATAAAGAGGCACAGCGCCGACGAGGAGCGGCGTGACCATCGACGCGATCTGCCCGCGTCCAGGTGCGCCGCGGAGCATCAACGTCAGCGAGCAGAACCCAAAGTCGCACAGCTGCGCCGCAAGAAGCGCCGCAATCGTGGCGGCCACCGTTGCCCCGAACCCGTCGGTCGCATGGTTCAGAACGAGTGCCGCGACGAGGCCGGCAAGACCACCCGTGATCGCTTCGCTCGGTGTGTAAACGGCCCACTTCAGGCGGTCGTGACGAAAATCCCCCAGCATCGACGCGCCCGCGACGATCATCCCGGCAAGCGGCCCAAACGCAACTGCGGCGAACAGCGTCGGCAACAGCGAGATCGAGATCTCGATCGTCGCCGTCAGCCGAACCCGGCTCTGCTCGATCACGGCCGAAATCAACGCGAGCGTCGCGATCGCGAGCGGCGAGCCGCCGACACCGAACCCCGCGTAGATCAGCGTTCCCGCAATCGCGGCCGCGGTCACAGAGAGTGCCGCGGCATAACCGAGCATGCGCCGGTCGACCGCTGAAGTAGGAGCGGCTACGGCGGAACTAGACATGGCCTTGAAATGACGCGGCGCGCCAGTCTAGAGTGGAGGAGCCGTCAGTCCCCCCCACGTCGGGAGTCGTATTCATGCGTAAGTCCATTCTCAGGTTCGTTGGCCAGGCTGCGACTGCAGGCGGCCTCCGCGGCTGGTAAAGCCGACGTAGCATCTGTTTTCCCCAGACAACGGGCATCCCTCTGTTGAGGGATTTCCACAGAGCTGGGGAAAGCGGGGAAACTAACCGATCAGGCCGCGGCGGAAGCCGACCGCGACCGCGTGCGCGCGCGACCTCGCTTGCAGCTTTGCAAGCAGGTGGCGCACGTGCGACTTCACCGTCTCCTCCGAGAGGAAGAGCCGGTTGCCGATCTCGCGGTTGACGAGACCGTCCGAGATCAGCTGGAGCACCTCGATCTCGCGCACCGTCGGCTCCTGGCCGACCTCGCGCAGCGGCGCAGAAAACGGGATCACCTCCGCGGCCCCGTTGCCGCGCCGTGCGGCGACCGCCTCGAACCGGCGGGAGTGATCCATGTACCGATCGAGGATCTCCTTGCGCTCAGCAGCGTCCACGAACTGCGGTATCGGCGCCCTCCCACGCCCGCTTTAGCGGTTCCCCCTCGTTCTAGGGATTCGCGACGAGCGGCACCAGCTACGTCGGCGGCGGCTCGTACGCTCGCGGCTGCCCCACGGGCGGCTCGAACACCGGCTCGACCTCGTGCGGCTGGATCGTCCCCGCCTTGATCTCCTCGACCCAGTGGCACGCCGCGAGGTGCCCCGACGTGCCGAACGGGCGCAGCGGCGGAGCCTCGTCACGGCAGCGCGTCGGCTGCACGTACGGGCATCGCGTGTGGAAGCGGCACGCCGGCGGCGGGTTCGCGGGGCTCGGGAGGTCGCCCGCCAGGAGGATCGCCTCGCGCTCACGCTCTACGACCGGATCCGGGATCGGCACCGCGGAGAGGAGCGTGATCGTGTACGGGTGGAGCGGGTTCTCGTACAGCTCCTCGGCAGGCGACACCTCGACGATCGACCCGAGGTACATCACGGCGATGCGGTCGGAGATGTGGCGGACGACCGCGAGGTCGTGCGCGATGAACAGGTACGTGAGGTCGAACTCGCGCTGGAGGTCCTCGAGCAGGTTGATGATCTGCGCCTGGATCGACACGTCGAGCGCCGACACCGGCTCGTCCGCGACGACGAAGTCGGGGTTGAGCGCCAGCGACCGCGCGAGGCCGACGCGCTGCCGCTGCCCGCCCGAGAACTCGTGCGGGTACCTCGACGCCGCGTCCGGCGGGAGGCCGACGGTCTCCAGCAGCTCGCGCACGCGCTGCGTCGCGGCCTTCCCGCGCGCGAGCCCGTGCACGCGCAGCGGCTCGCCGACGATCCGCCCGACGCTGTGGCGCGGGTTGAGCGACGCGAACGGATCCTGGAAGACCATCTGCATCCGCCGCCGCAGTGGGCGGAGCTCCGCCTCCGACAGCGTCGTGATGTCCTCCCCGTCGAACACGATCCGTCCCGCCGTCGGCTCGTACAGGCGCAGGATCGCGCGGCCGACCGTCGACTTCCCGCACCCCGACTCGCCGACGAGGCCGAGCGTTTCGCCCCGCTCGATCCGCAGCGAGACGTCGTCGACGGCGCGGACGTCGCCGACGTGCCGGTCCAGGACGATCCCGCTCTTGATCGGGAAGTAGACCTTGAGGTTCTCGACCTCGACGAGAGCCTCGCCGTTCCCGTTGGCGCTCGCGCTCACGAGGCCGCCGCCCGCGTCTGCTCCCACTCCTCGAGCGGCACCGGGTTGAAGCAGGCGACGTGGTGGCCCGCCTCGATCTCGGCGAGCGGCGGCACCTCCTGGCGCGACTCCTCCACCTCGAAGCGGCAGCGCGGCGCGAACGGGCAGATCGACGGCGGCCGCAGGAGGTTCGGCGGCGCCCCCTCGATCGGCTGGAGCCGCTGCCGCCGCGCGCTGTCGAGCCGCGGGACGCTCTGCAGCAGGCCGAGCGTGTACGGGTGCCGCGGCCGGGCGAACAGCTGCTCCGCCGAGCCCGTCTCGACGAACAACCCCGCGTACATCACGTTCACGCGCTCGCACATCCCCGCGACGACGCCGAGGTCGTGCGTGATCATGATCAGCGCCGTGTCGTGGTCGACGACGAGCTTCCGCAGCAGGTCGAGGATCTGCGCCTGGATCGTCACGTCGAGCGCGGTCGTCGGCTCGTCGGCGATGAGGAGCTTCGGCTCGCACGCGAGCGCCATCGCGATCATCGCGCGCTGGCGCATCCCGCCCGAGAACTGGTGCGGGTAGTCCTTCAGCCGCAGGTCGGGGCTCGGGATCCCGACCTGGTCGAGGAGCTCCGCCGCGCGGCGGTCCGCTTCGCGGCGGCCCATCCCGAAGTGCGTCTCGAGCGCCTCCCGGATCTGCCGCCCGACGGTCAGCACCGGGTTCAGGCTCGTCATCGGGTCCTGGAAGATCATCGCGATCTCGCGGCCGCGGATGTGTCGCAGCTCCGCGTCTCGGAGCTGGAGCAGGTCACGGCCCTCGAAGTGCGCGCGCCCGCCGGCGACGCGGCCGTTCCGGGCGAGGATGCCGAGCAGCGCGAGCGAGCTGACGCTCTTGCCACACCCGGACTCGCCGACGATCCCGAGGGTCTCGCCGCGGCCGACCTCGAACGAGATCCCGTTGACGGCGTGCACCGTTCCGCGCCCCGTCCGGAACTGGACGCGGAGGTCCTCGACGCGCAGCAGCGGCTCGCTCGCGCTCATGCGCGGTTCCTCAGCTTCGGGTCGAGCGCCTCACGCAGGCCGTCGCCGATCAGGTTGAACCCGAGCACCGACACCACGATCGCCGCGCCCGGGATGAGGGCGAGGTACGGCGCCGTCTGCAGGTACCGCGTCGTGTCGGTGAGCATCGTCCCCCACTCGGGAATGGACGGGTCCTGCGGCCCGAGGCCGAGGAAGCCGAGGCCCGCGACGTCGATGATCGCGGTCGCGAGCGCGAGCGTTCCCTGGACGATCACCGGCGAGATCGCGTTCGGGAGGATGTGCGACGCGAGGATCGTCCGCCGCGGCACGCCGACGGCGCGCGCGGCGAGGACGAAGTCGTTCTCGCGTTGCGCGAGGATCGAGCCGCGGAGGAGGCGCGCGAAGATCGGGATCTGCGTCACGCCGACGGCGATCATGATCTGCAGGAGCCCCGGCCCCAGCATCGCCACGATCCCGATCGCGAGCAGCAGGCCCGGGATCGAGAGCATCACGTCGACGAGCCGCATCACGATCGAGTCGACGATCCCGCCCACGTAGCCCGCGATCGCGCCGAGGAGGAGTCCGAAGGACAGCCCGACCGCGACCGCGACGACGCCGATCAGGAGCGAGTACCGCGCGCCGTAGACGACGCGCGAGAATACGTCCCGGCCCAGGCCGTCCAGGCCGAACGGGTGCGCGCCCGAGGGGGGCGCGAACGAGAGCGACCCCGCCAGCGCCTGCTGGCGCGGGTGGTACGGCGCGATGACCGGAGCGAGGACCGCGACGAGCACGAAGAGCACGACGAGGGCGAACCCGACGAGCGCGCCGGGGTTCCGCCGCAGCCGCTGCCACGCCTCGGACCAGAGGCCGCCCCCGCCGCGCGACTCGAGCTGGACCTCGCGGCTCTCGAGCTCGGCGACGCTCACGAGTAGCGGATCCTCGGGTTGATGATCGCGTACGTGATGTCGACGATCAGGTTGACGAGGACGAAGACGACGGAGACGAACAGGATGCCGCCCTGGAGCACCGGGTAGTTCCGCGCGCGGATCGCGTCGACGAGCCACGTCCCCATCCCCGGCCACGCGAACACCGTCTCGGTCAGCACCGCGCCCGAGAGCAGCAGCCCCGTCTGGAGGCCGATGATCGTGGAGATCGGCAGCATCGCGTTGCGGAGCACGTGCCTCGCGTCGACGATCCGCGGCCCGAGCCCCTTCGCGTGCGCGGTGCGGACGTAGTCCTCGTTGAGCACGTCGAGCACCGCCGCGCGCGTGATCCGCGCGACGACGGCGAGCGGGATCGTCCCGAGCGCGATCGCCGGGAGGACGAGGTGCTTGAGCGCGTCGACCAGCGCCGCGCCGTTCAGCGTGAGGATCGCGTCCAGCACGTAGAAGTTCGTCTTCCGCTCGAGGTCGATCAGCACCGAGAGCCGACCGACCGTCGGTAACAGTCCGAGCTTCACCGCGAAGACGTACTTGAGCAGGATCGCGAGGAAGAAGATCGGGATCGAGATCCCGATCAGCGAGGCGACGAGGCTCGCGTTGTCGAGGACGCCGCCATGCCGCTTCGCGGCGACGAACCCGAGCGGGATCCCGACGACGATCGAGAAGAGCATCGCCGCGATCGCAAGCTCGATCGTCGCCGGGAAGCGCTCCTTCAGCTCCGCCGTGACCGGCCGCCGCGTGGCGATGCTCGTGCCGAACTCGGCCCGGCCGACCGTCCGCAGGTACGCGAGGTACTGCTCGTGGAGCGGTCGGTCGAGCCCGTACTGCCGCTCGATCTGCTCGACCGCCTGCTCGGTCGCGCGCTCGCCGAGCAGCGCCTGCGCGGGCCCGCCGGGCAGGGCCCTGATCCACATGAAGACGAGGATCGAGAGCCCGAGGAGGATCGGGACGAGGAGGAGCAGCCGGCGGACGACGAAGCGGAGCATCTACCCGTCGTCGCCCGCCGGCTGCCGCAGGCCTAGCAGCCCTCCAGCGTGACCGTGTTGAAGGTCTCGAGCGAGACCGGGCTCGGCTCGTAGCCCTCGACGCACGCCTGGAAGGCGAGCGCCGGCTTCGTGTGGACGTACGGGACGCCCGGCAGGAACTGCATGATCAGCCGGTTCGCCTCCTGGTAGAGCTCCGTCCGCGCGTCCTCCTCGGGCTCAACCTCGGCCCGGTCGAGGATGTCGAAGATCTCCTGGTTCTCGAAGCCCCAGGCCTTCTGCTGGGTCTGGAAGAACGTGCCCAGGAAGTTGTCCGGGTCGGCGAAGTCACCCGTCCACCCGAGCAGGTAGAGCGGGCAGTTCCCCTCGTCGACCGCGCCGAGGTAGTCCGGGCTCCACGGGAGGGCGCGCGGCGTGATCCGGAAGCCCGCCTCCTCGAGGTTCGCGCGGAACGCCTCGAAGTTGCGCCGCGGATCCGGCATGTACGGGCGCGACACGTCTGTCGGGTAGCAGAAGGTCAGCTCCACCGGCGTCTGGACGCCGGCCTGCTGGAGCAGCTCCCGCGCCCGCTCCGGATCGTGCTCGTACTGCTGGACGTCCTCCGCGTAGCCGAACAGGTCGGGCGGCATGAACGCGTGCGCCACCTCGCCCCGGCCGGCGTAGAAGTCGGTCACGACCTGCTCGCGGTTCAGCGCGTGCGCGATGGCCTGACGCACCTCGAGCTGGCCGAGCGGCTCGTGGGACTGCGTGATCCCGACGTAGCCGACGTTGAAGGCCGGCCGGTCGAGGAGCTGCAGGCTGTCGTCGTTCTCGATCGTCTCCATGTCCTGCGGCTCCACGAGGTCGTACCCCTGGATCTCGCCGGTCTGGAGCGCCTGCAGGCGCGCCGCGTTGTCCGGGATCGGGCGGAAGATCAGGCGCTCGATCTTCGCCTTCTCGCCCCAGTAGTCGTCGTTGCGGACGAGCACGAGGCGGTCGCCGCGCGCCCACGACTCGAACTTGAACGGGCCGGTGCCGGACGGGTGCTCCGTGCCGTAGGTGCCGGTCGGCCGGAAGCCCGTCTCCTCGTCGACCGTGCCCTCGTCCGCGCCGAACTCCTGCAGCGCCTTCGGGCTCGCGATCGTGAAGTTCGTCAGCGCGAGCGCGCCGAGGAACGACGCCGACGGGCGCGTCAGGTTCAGCGTGACGGTGTGCTCGTCCGTCGCCTCGCAGCTGCGGTAGAGGCTGTCGTCAGGGCCGGGGCTGCCCTCGGCCGGGTTCGCGAAGCCGCCGAACACCGTCTGCCAGTAGTACGACGCGCTCGGGCTCTGCAGCGGCGCGGGGAAGTTGTACCAGCGGTCGAAGTTGAAGCACACCGCCTCGGCGTTGAACGGCTCGCCGTCGTGGAACGTGACGCCCTCGCGCAGCTGGAACGTCCACGAGGTGCCGTCGTCGTTCGCCTCCCAGCTCTCGGCGAGGCCCGGCTGGATCTCGGTGCCGCCCGGCTCGAGCGTGACGAGACCCTCGAACATCTGATCGATCGCCCGGAGCGACTCGCCGTCGGAGACGAGCGCGCCGTCGAGGACGACTGGGTCGGCTGCGGTGCCGAAGACGAGCGTGCCGCCGCCCTCCGCCTCGCCCTCCTGCCCGGGCTCGGTCTGGGTGGCCTCTCCGTCGTCGCCGCCGCCGTCGCCACCACAGCCGGCCGCGACGGCTGCGAACGCGAAGACGAGGGCTGCGACGAGGAGCAGGAACTTGAGCGTGCTTCCCCTCACTGGTTCTCCTTTCGGGTACTCGCCGCTCGTCGGCGGCAGACGGGACGCAAGTATCGGGGACGGGCGTCACCCGCGGCAAATGGGAACCACCATCCGAAGTCGCAAACGCGAGAGGCCGGCGGGCGCCGGCCTCTCGTGCAACGGGTGTCGCGGAGCGGCGCTAGGCCGCGGCGACGGACTGGAGGTCGCGCAGCGCGGCCAGCCGCGAGAGCGCCTGGCCCTCGAGCTGCCGCACGCGCTCGCGCGTCAGGTCGAGCTCGTGGCCGATCGCCTCGAGCGTCCACGGCTCGCCCTCGAAGCCGAACCGCAGCTCGAGGATGCGGCGCTCCCGCTCGGGCAGCGCGTCGAGCGCGCGGCGGACGCCCTGCCGGCGCAGCGACTCCTCCGCCTCGTCGAACGGGTCCGCCGCCTCGCGGTCGGCGAACAGGTCGCCGAGCTCGCCCTCGTCGTCGGCCCCGACCGTCTGGTTCAGCGACACCGACGCGTGCGCGGCGCCGAGCGCCTCGTCGACGTGCTGGATCGGCAGGCCGGTCGCCTCCGCCAGCTCCTCCTTCGTCGCCTCGCGGCCGAGCTCGACCTCGAGCCGGCGTGCCGCCCGCGACAGCTTCTGCTGGCGCTCGACGACGTGCACCGGCACGCGGATCGTCCGCGCGTGGTTCGCGACCGCCCGCTGGACGGACTGCCGGATCCACCACGTCGCGTACGTCGAGAACTTGTAGCCGCGGCGCCAGTCGAACTTCTCGACCGCGCGGTTGAGCCCGAGCGTGCCCTCCTGGATCAGGTCCAGGAACGGGACGCCGAGGCCGCGGTAGCCCTTCGCGATCGAGACGACGAGCCGGAGGTTCGACTCGATCATCCGCCGCTTCGCGCGCTCGTCGCCGCGCTCGATCGCCTTCGCGAGGACGACCTCCTCGTGCGCGGTGAGCAGCTTGTGCCGTCCGACGTCGGCGAGGAAGAGCTGCAGGCTGTCGCCCGCGCCCGACGCGACCGTCGGAGTGGGCGCCTCCACGGGCGCCGCCGCCTCGGTCGGCTTCTCGGCGTCGCCGGCGACCTGCGGCTCGCGGATCTCGAGGCCGATCCGCTCCAGCTCCCGCGTCAGCTCCTCGGTCTCGGACGGATTCAGCTCGTGCTCGAGCGCGAACGCCTCGAGCTCGGGAGCCTCGAGGTAGCCACGCTCCTCCGCGCCCTCGACGAGCGCGCGCGCCTGATCGGTGTCCAGCAATTCCTGCAACTGGTTCTGCGTCAAAAAGCTCTACGTCCTTTCAGCACTTCGTCTCGGGGGTAGCTGCAAACTTTCGCACTCTAGGGTGATTTCCCTCTCTTTGCCAGGGGAACCGTCCCCCGCCGAGGGGCTCGTACAGGTGAACGAGGGCGGGCGCGCCGCTATTCCGCACGGACCGCCCGTCCGTTCAGTCTGACGCTGCTGCTGCGGATTAGTTGCAGGTCCTTACGAAGTCGTTTCAAAACGACTTCAAACGCTTATCGGCCTACGCGGGCGCCCCGGCCTCCTCGCGCGGCTGCGCCGCCCACTCCTCGTCGAACTCGACGCGCCACTTGCCCTCCTCGTTCTGCTCGAGCCGGAGCTTCGCGCTGAACGACCTCCCCGACCGGCCGCGGAAGCCGGTCACCGGCTTCTCGGTGCGCCGGTTCGCCATCAGCTCCTTCACGACCGACGGCGGGAGCGTCTTCCCCGCCTTCTGCTTCCAGATCACGAAGCCGCAGCCCGGATCGTCCTTCGACCAGCAGGAGTACCCCTTGCGGTTCTCGATCACGTCGCGGCCGCAGACGGGGCACGGGCCGAGGTTCGCGCGCTCGACCTGGACGTCCTTCAGCTTGTCGAGCTGCGCGACGGTCTGCTCCGTGAACGAGACGATGTCCTTCATGAACGCCTCGCGGCTGTGCTCGCCGGCCTCGATCTGCGCGAGGCGGTGCTCCCAGCCACCGGTCAGCTCCGGCGACGTGAGCTCGTGCTCGCCGAGGAGCGAGATCACCTGGACGCCCTTCGGCGTCGCCACGAGCGCGCGGCCGTCTCGCTCGACGTAGCCGACGTTGATCAGCCGCTCGATGATCGCCGCGCGCGTCGCGGGCGTCCCGATCCCGGAGTCCTTCATCGCGTCGCGGAGCTCCGCGTCCTCGATGTCCTTGCCCGCCGTCTCCATCGCCGAGAGGAGCGACGCGTCGGTGAAGCGCCGCGGCGGCTGCGTCATCTTCGACAGGCTCTCGACCTCGCGCGTCTCGACCTCCTCGCCGTCCTCGAGCCGCGGCAGGAGCTGGTCGCCACCGGTGTCGTCGTCCGCGCGCTCCCCCTGCGCCTCCTCGCCGTAGACGGCCTTCCATCCGGCCTCGACGAGGACGCGCCCGCTCGTCCGGAAGACGTGCTCGGCGACCGTCGTCTCGACGCGCGTCCGCTCGAACACCGCCTCCGGGTGGAAGATCGCGAGGAAGCGGCGCGCGACGAGGTCGTAGACCTTCCGCTCGTCGTCGCTCAGCTTGTCCAGCTTCTGCTCCGAGCGCGTCGGGACGATCGCGTGGTGGTCGGTGACCTTCGCGTCGTTGACGACCCGGCCGAGCGGCAGCCGCTCGAGGTTGAGGACGTAGTCGGATGCCGTCGCGTACTCGCGGTTCGCGCCGACGAGCGCGACGGTCGGCTTGATGTCCTCGATCAGGTCGCTGGAGAGGAACCGCGAGTTCGTCCGCGGGTACGTGATCAGCTTCTTGTCCTCGTACAGCTTCTGCGCCGCCGCGAGCGTCCGCCGCGCGGGGAACCCGTAGAGCGTGTTCGCGTGGCGCTGGAGCGAGGTGAGGTCGTAGAGGAGCTGCGGCAGCTCGCGCTCCTCCGACTTCTCGAGCTTGGTGATGCGGCCGGGCCGGCCCGTGCACTCGGAGACGATCCGGGCCGCCTCCTCCTCCTTCTGCAGCCGCTTGCCGCCGAGGTAGCGCCCGGCGTAGAGGCGCTCGCCCGTCGCGGCGAAGCGCGCCTCGACGAGCCAGTACGGCTCGGGGACGAACGCCTGGATCTCGAGCTCGCGCTTCACGAGCATCGCCAGCGTCGGCGTCTGCACGCGGCCCAGCGAGACGGCGCCGTCGAAGGCGCGCCGCAGGCGGATCGTCGCCGCGCGCGTCGCGTTCATCCCGACCAGCCAGTCGGCCTCGGAGCGGGAGCGCGCGGCCTCGCGCAGCGTCTCGAGCTCGGACGCGTCGCGGAGGCGCCCGAACGCGTCCTGGATCGCCTTCTTCGTCATCGAGTTCAGCCACAGGCGCTTCACCGGCTTCTGCACCTTCGCCGTCTCGAACGTGTAGGCGAAGATCAGCTCCCCCTCGCGCCCGGCGTCGCACGCGTTCACGATCACGTCGACGTCGTCGCGGCGCATGAGCTTGTGGATCGCCTTGAGCTGCTTCTCCGCCTTGCCGTCGCGGGCGTCGAGCTTGAAGCGGTCGGGGACGATCGGCAGGTCGTCCATCCGCCAGCGCTTGAAGCGCGGGTCGTAGTGCTCGGGGTCGACGAGCTCGACGAGGTGGCCGACCGTCCAGGTGACGACCATGTCGTCGGACTCGAGCCACCCGTCGCCCTTGTCGAACTTCCCGGGCAGGGCGGCCGCGATGTCGCGGCCGACGGACGGCTTCTCTGCGACTACGAGCGTCTTCGGCATGCGCGCGACACCATAGCGAGCCGCCTCCGCGGCGGAGAGTGCCCGTTTCGGGCAGGACGGGCGACGTCCTGCCGGAGGCCGCGCGATACTCCGCGCCGTGCCGCCGCCCGTGTACCTGCTCGTGGGGTTGCTGACGTACGTGCCGGTCCGGCTCGTCTTCCGGCTCCGCGCCACGGGCGTCGCGAACGTGCCGCGCGAGGGCGGCGCCGTGCTCGCGGCGAACCACGTCTCGAACTTCGACCCCTGGCCCGTCGGCCTCCCGCTCTTCCCTCGGCGGACGCTCCGCTTCATGGCGAAGTCGGAGCTCTTCTGGTTCCCGCTCGGACTCCTCGTCCGCGGCGCGGGCGCGTTCCCCGTCCGGCGCGGCCAGGGCGACACCGAGGCGATCGAGACCGCCGCGCAGCTCTGCCGCGAGGGCGAGATCGTGATGATGTTCCCGGAGGGGACGCGGCGGCGGAAGGGGCTGCGGAAGAAGTGGCAGCCGCGGGCGCACACCGGCGCCGCGCGCATCGCGCTGGAAGCAGGGGTGCCGCTCCTCCCGGCGGCGATCTCGGGGACGGACCGCGTCAGCCGCCTCGGCCCGTTCCGCGTCGCGTACGGCCGTTCGGTGCCGCTCGACGACCTCCGCGGGCAGGACCCGCGCGACGCCGCGCAGGAGGCGACGGACAGGCTGATGGCGGCGATCGCGGAGCTCGAGGCGACGCTCGCGTGACGCGCCCGCTCCTCGTCGTCGACGGCGACTCCCTCGCGCACCGCGCGTACCACGCGCTCCCGAAGTCGATCCGGCGCGCGGAGGGGCGGCCGGGCAACGCGCTCGTCGGCTTCGCCAACATGCTGCTGCGCCTCTGGGAGGCGGAGCAGCCGCGCGCCGTGCTCGTCGGCTGGGACACGCTCGAGGTGCCGACGTACCGGCACGAGGCGCTCCCGGGCTACCAGGCGGGGCGCGAGTTCGACGACGAGCTCCTGGAGCAGCTGGCGCTGCTGCCGCAGCTCGTGGAGGGGCTCGGGTTCGCGACGGCGAAGGGCGCCGGCTACGAGGCGGACGACTTCCTCGCGGCCGCGGCGCGCGCGGAGGAGTCGCGCGGCGGCGACGCGCTCGTCGTCACGTCCGACCGCGACGCGTACCAGCTCGCCTCGGAGCGCGTGACGATTCTCCAGCCCACGCGCGGCGTGAGCGAGCTCGCGCGGATCGGCCCGGCGGAGGTGCGCGAGCGGTACGAGGTGGAGCCGGAGCAGGTGCCGGACTTCATCGCGCTCCGCGGCGACCCCTCGGATCGCATCCCCGGCGCGCGCGGCGTCGGCGCGAAGAAGGCGGCGCAGCTGCTGCGCGAGTACGGCAGCCTCGAGGCGGCGCTCGCAGCAGGGAGGTTCTCGGCCGAGGCGGAGGAGCTCCGGCTCTACCGGCGAATCGCAACGCTGGACGCCTCCGCCCCTCTTCCCCCGCTCCACGACCAGACCCCCACCTGGGCGGAGGCGTCCACTCTCGTCGGCGGCTGGGGCCTCGGCGCGCTCGCGGGGCGGCTGGAAGCGCTCGCCTGACCGTGGAGGCGCTGCGCACGAGCGCGCTCGCGCACCTCCACCCGACGGGGCACCACCCGGAGCGGCCGGAGCGGATCGCGGCGCTCGCGTCCATCGCGGCCGACGAGGTCGAGCGGCGCGCGACGACGGCGGAGCTCGAGCGCTGTCACACCGGCGCGCACGTCGAGCTCGTCCGCGGCGTCGCGCGGGCGACGTGGCTCGACGCGGACACCGTGTGCTCGGAGACGAGCTGGGAGGCGGCGACGCTCGCGGCGGGCGCGGCGATCGAGGCGGTCGACCGCGGCGCCTTCGCACTCGTGCGCCCGCCCGGGCACCACGCGCTGCGCGGCCGCGCGATGGGCTTCTGCCTCTTCAACAACGTCGCCGTCGCCGCGCGGTACGCGCAGGCGGAGCTCGGCGTGCGTCGCGTCGCGATCGTGGACTACGACGTCCACCATGGGAACGGCACGCAGGCGCTGTTCGAGGACGACGATTCGGTGCTGTACGCGTCCCTGCACCGGTGGCCGTTCTACCCGGGCACGGGCGGCCCCGAGGAGCGGGGGACGACGCTCGTGAACGTCGGGCTGCGTTCCGGCTCGGGGGACGCGGAGTGGCTCCGCGCGTTCGCGGACGAGGTGGAGCCGGCGATCCGCACGTTCGATCCCGAGCTGCTGATCGTCTCCGCCGGATTCGACGCGCACGTGCTCGACCCGCTCGGGGACGCGTGCGTGAGCGAGGCCGGGTTCCGCGAGCTCTCGCGCCGGTGCGCCGCGCTCGCGCCGCGCGTCGCAGCCGTGCTCGAGGGCGGCTACAACCTCGACACGCTGCCGCACCTCGTCGAAGCGGCGCTCGAGGGCTTCGGCGCGGCGTGAGCGGCAAGTAACACAGTGTTACAAGCGGCCCGGGCCCGGTACCGCGTCGCCTCGAGAGCAAGTAACACTGTGTTACAAGCTGCGAGCGGCCCCGGAACTGCTGCGGCCGGCCCGCTGGGCCGGCCGCGCACCGATCGCCACCGCTCGTCCCTCGTCCGACCGAAGGAGTAGCTGGCGTCAGTATCGGCGCGGCGGGCGGCGGGCTCATCGCCCACGGCATCCCCCGCTGCGGGGGATTCGGCGTCCCTCGATCGAGGGAGCAGGCTACGCGCGAGCGGCCGTGAGGAGCTCGAGCGCCTCGCGTCGCGAGGAGACGCCGAGCTTGCGCAGCAGGCTCTTGACGTGCGAGCGGACGGTGTGCTCGGAGATGTAGAGCCGCTTCGCGATGTCCTCCGTCGCGAGGTGCTCGTCGAGGAGCAGCAGCACCTCGACCTCGCGCGCGCTGAGCGCGTCGCCGATCACGTCGGGGACGCCGGAGCTGCGGCTGCCGCCGTTGCGCAGCTGGTCGAGGAGCCGTCGCGCGACGACGCCGGAGAGCGCCGCCTCGCCCTGCGCGACGCCGCGGAGGTACTCGACGATCCGCTCCGGCGGCTCGCTCTTCAGCAGGTACCCGGCGGCGCCGCCGCGGATCGCCGCGAGGAGGTTCTCCTCGGTGCCGGAGGCGGTGAGGACGACGACCTCGCACGCCGGGGCGGCGGAGCGCAGTCGCGGCAGCGCCGTCAGCCCGTCGAGGCCCGGCATCGACAGGTCGAGCAGGACGAGGTCCGGCTGGAGCGCCCGCGCCCGCTCGATCGCCTCCTCGCCGTCCGCCGCCTGGCCGACGACGGCGAACCCGTGCTGCTCGAGCAGCGCCGCGAGCGCGTCGCGCGTCAGGGGGTGGTCGTCGACGACGAGGATCCGCTCGGTCACGCAGTCCTCATCGGCAGGGACGTCGCTGCCGATTAGAGGCACGTGCGCAGCCGCGACTCCCACCGCGACGACTACACCGCCTGGCTGCTCGGAGAGATCCTCCTCTTCGGGCTGCTCGGCGCGTCCCTGGCGCTGTTCGCGTCGAACCCGGTCCTGCGGACGTCGTACGAGCTCCCGGAGCTCCGCCTCGTCATCGCCACGGTCGTCACGCTCGCAGGCGCCGTCGTCGCGATCCTCGCCGGCGTGCGGTTCACCGTCGAGGGGAGGCGGACGGATCTCCTGCTCTCGAGCGGCTTCTTCGTCGCGTCGCTGTCGACGTTCGCGTTCGCGATCGTCCCGACGCTCGACGGGAGCGCCATCGGCTCGCGCGAGACGTGGGCCGACGTCGGCGGCCGCGTGCTCGCCGCGGCGCTGATCGCGATCGCCCCGTTCGCCGAGGGGCGGACGAACGCCGGACGGCGCGCGCTCCGCGGGTCGCTCGCAGCCGCCGCGCTCGCGCTCGTGCTCGTCTGGGGCCTCGCAGAGGCGCTCGCGCACCCGCTCCCCGACCTCGACCCCGACGAGGGCCGCGGGCTCCCGCCGCTGCTCACGCTCGCGATCTCGCTGCAGGCCGTCCTCGCGCTGCTCGCGGTGATCGGCTTCGGCCTCCGCTTCCGCCGGCACGGCGAGGACCTCGACCGGTGGCTCGCGCTCGGGGCGACGTTCCTGCTCTTCGCGGCGCTCCACTTCGTCTTCGCGCCGCTCGTCTCGAGCAGCTACGTGTCGCAGGGCGACTTCCTGCGCCTGCTCGGCTACGCGGTGCTGCTCGTCGGCGTGTGGCACGCGATCCGCTCGGCGGAGTTCGGCCGCGCGGTCGCGGAGGAGCGGGCGCGCGTCGCGCGCGAGATCCACGACGGGCTCGCCCAGTACCTGTTCGCCGTCTCGACCCACGCGACGATGCTCGAGAACGGCGCGCCCCCCGAGACGGCGATCCCGCGCCTGAAGGAAGCGGCCGCGGCCGCCCAGCAGGAGGCGCGGTTCGCGGTGCTCGCGCTCTCGTCGGCGAGCGGGAACGCGCCGTTCGACGCGGCGCTGCGGCGGTACGTCGACTTCCTCACGGCGGACGGCGCGCTCGAGGTGGAGCTCGAGGTCGACGCCGAGGTGAAGCTGGCGCCGGACGAGCAGATCGAGATCTTCCGGATCGTGCAGGAGGGGCTCGCGAACGTCCGCAAGCACGCCGGCGCGACGCGCGCGGAGGTGCTGATCGGGCAGACGGGCACGCGCCGCTTCGTCCGCGTCACCGACGACGGCTCCGGGATCCGCGACCGCGACGGCGGCGCGGGGCAGGGGCTGAAGAACATGCGCCAGCGTGCGGAGACGATCGACGGGTCGTTCGCGCTGCGCTCGCGGCCCGGCCGCGGCACCTCGCTCGAGGTCGTCCTCCGCGCCTGAACGCTCCTCGCTCCGCCCCCGGAACTGGAGAAGCCCCGCGGCGCGGGGCTTCTCGGTAGCAGGCCTGTAAGCCGGATTCTGTCGAGGATGACCATCCATCTCTGCGGCGTACCCGGCTCCTCGGCGGGCAGCGTCGTCGGAGCCTGTTTCGCCTTGCACCGGACGGGGTTTGGCGAGCCGCCGTGTCGCCACGACGCTGGTGGGCTCTTACCCCACCGTTTCACCCTTACCGCCGGCGTCTCTCGAGAGTCAACGCCGTCGGCGGTCTCCT
>DATLFU010000008.1:0-16419 GCA_035540835.1 Gaiellaceae bacterium | reverse complement strand
AGCCTCCAAGGCAGGTCGGACGAACAACGCTCCTGGGACTTACACCTAGCGCAGCGCGACGACCGTCGCGACCGCGTCCGGCGGCCACCATGGCCGCGGCGGCGCGAAGTGCCGGAGACGGCCGCCCACGCCGACGCGATGGAGCCGGTACCCGTGGCGCAGGAGCGGGCGGAGCGCGTCGTCGGCGGAGAGGGCGCGCGCCGCCAGGAGGTCGCGTCCGACCTCGAGCGAGACCGCGTCCGGCGGCCGCTCGGCCAGCGTCCGCGCGAGCCCCTCCAGCACCTCCGGCTCCATCCCCTCGACGTCGACCTTGACGAGCCGCAGCCTCCGCCCCGGGATGCGGTGCTCGAGCAGGTCGTCGAGCGGCGCGACGGCGACGTCCACGGCGGCACCTCCGCCCGAGACCGAGTACCACCCGCTCTCCGGCACGCCCGCCGCGGCCGCGGCGGGCAGTCCCAGCCGCAAGGTCCCGCTGCGCGCGCCCGCGGCGACGGCCTCGACGGCGACGTTCCCGCAGCCATTCAGTCCGAGGTTCCGCCGCAGCCGGTCGAGGTTCGGAAGAACCGGCTCGACCGCGACCACGAATCCCTCCTCGCCCACCAGCCGCGCGAAGAGAAGGGTGAAGTAGCCGACGTTCGCACCCACGTCGACGGCGACGTCGCCGGGGCGGAGAAGGCGCGCGTACAGCCGCGCCTCGGCCTCCTCGAACGCTCGGTAGTAGATCTTCCGCTGCGTGTAGTCGTCGAGGCGGAGCAGCATCCGCGACCCGTGGACGTCGGCCTCCACCTCGCTCGCCGCCGGGGCGACACGGGCGTGCAGCGGTTCGACCACGAGCGGGAACCAGCCGGGGACGACGCGTCCGGGGAGGCGGAGCGCCGCCCGGGCAAGCGCGCGCGTCACCTCGGGCGGGAGACGCGGAAGAGCACGTAGCTGCCCTCGCGGTGGACGCGGGTCAGTCCGGGAGCGCCGTCCCGCAGGAGGCGCGGGTAGCGGAGCCGGATCTGGTCGTCGCGCCGGTCGCTGACGAGGAGGTAGTCGACGGCGCCCCACGGCGCGTCGAGCGTGCGGTACCAGAACGCGTCCCCACGGTCGATCCGGTCGAGGAACAGGTCGGGCCGACCCGTGAGGAGCATCACGCCGAACGTCTGCGCGTCGTCGGTCAGGATCCGGTCGCGCCCGTCGACGCGGCGGAGGACCTCCTCCGCCATCCGCCGCTCCGCGCCGATCCCGACGTGGTACCCGCCCGCCGAGCGCGTCCCCTCCTGCTCGTCGCCCGTCGCGAGGGCGCGGACGAACGCCTGCTCCAGGTACTGCAGCGGGTACGACTGCATCGTGCGCCAGGCGGTCGGGATCGCGACCAGCAGAAGCGCGAGCGTCGCCGCCCACACCGCCTGCCGCGCGCGCGGCCGCCGCGCCGCGACGTACAGCCACGCGGCGCCGACGAGTGCCAGCGGCATGGCGCGCATGTTGTAGCGAAGCTGCAGGTACGTCTCGGCCTGCGAGCCCCAGACGATCGCCGCCGTGACGACCGCGTTCAGGCCGATCAGGATCGCCAGCGTCAGCGCCATCAGGTCGCGGCGGACCGCGACGAGCGCGGCGAGCGCCGCGAACACGACGACCGTCAGCGGGAACAGGGTCCAGTTCAGGTCGAGCAGGCGCAGCGCGACGTCGCCGGCCGCGAGCGGCTCCCCGCGCGCCGCCGGCTCCACCACCCCGCCGGCGACGCCGGGGGCCGCGGCGCCCGGAACCTGGTGCCGGAGGAAGAACAGCGCGTCGCCGAGGATGAGCCAGTTGAAGAACATCCAGAGACCGACGCCGTAGGTCACCGGCGCGAGGAACGCGAGGAGCGCCGCCTGGAGGTGGTTGCGGGACACGTGCTGGCGGATCAGCGCGGCCGCGAGCACGACCGTCAGCACCGCCACCCACGCCAGCACCTCGTACCGCGCGAGGATCCCGAGCGACGACGACACCGCCGCGAGCACGAGCGCGCCCGTCGTCCGCGTCAGGTACCACTGCAGCACGAAGTAGACGGCCGCGACGAGCAGGGCGAGGTAGACGATCTCGGCCATCCCGTTCGTCGCGTAGAACAGGATCATCGGGTTCAGCCCGAACGCCGCCACCAGCGCGTAGCGCGGCCACGGCGCCATCGCGGCGAGCGCGAGGATGCGGTTCAGGAGGACGAGGAGGAGCGCGCCGAAGGCGGCGGACGTGAGCGGCATCGCCGCGAGCGAGGTCGCGAGCGGCTTCACCGCTGCCAGCGGGAGGAACACGAGCGTCGACACCGGCGGCCACACGAAGCCGACGGCGGCGAGCTTCGGCGGCTCGTTGAACCAGACGAAGTACGCGTGCGCGAGTCGCGCGAGCGCGTCGAAGACGACCACGTGCTGCTGCAGGACGACGCGGAGCCCGACGACCGCGTACACGGCGAACGCGACCCCGAAGAGCAGCAGCGTCTCGCGGCTCGGGGCGAGCGCGCGCCGCTCCCGTCGCCGGCGCGGCAGCGCGTGCCGAGCCCGGGGCGCGCGCTCGCGCGGCGGCGCGAGGACGGTCACGCGGCGCCCCCGCGCGCCGGCGCCGGCACCGGCTCGACGGTCCCGGGCTCGCCGTGGTCGAGCCCGTGCACCGTCTTCTCCCAGTAGAACGGCCGGTAGATCAACTGGAGGAAGCCCTTCCAGGCGCCGATCGACATCAGCCCCCAGTAGATCGGGCTCAGCAGCGCCCACTTGACGAGGTCGTGGTAGCCGCGGCGAATCGTCCCGACCACGTTCACGTACGTGAAGACGAAGTTCCCGACGTAGAGGCCGAGCGCGGCGGCGTAGTAGACGAAGCTCGGGAACAGCTCGCGGATCACGCCGGCGTGCGTCAGCAGCCACAGCGTCGTCAGCACCCAGTAGACCGGGTTCAGCAGGAAGGCGAAGAACGTCCCGCCGACGACGAACTGGAAGGAGACGAAGCTGCGGAAGCCGATCTGCCGGTAGAGCCGCAGCGGGTGCCGCATGTGGACGAGCCACGTCTGGATGTAGCCCTTGACCCAGCGCGAGCGCTGCCGGATCCAGTTGTAGAGGTCCGAGTTCGCCTCCTCGAACGTCGTCGAGTCGATGATCGCGGTCTTGTAGCCGGCCTTGTGCAGCCGGATCCCGAGGTCCGCGTCCTCCGTGACGTTGAACGGATCCCACGCGCCGAGCTCGACGAGCTTCTCGCGGAGGATGTGGTTGGAGGTGCCGCCGAGCGGGATCGGCGAGTCGGCCGCGTCGAGCCCCGGCATCAGCAGGTCGAACCAGCTCGAGTACTCGCTCGTGAACCAGCGCGTGAGCAGGTTCTGGTTGCGGTTGTAGTAGTTGAGCTTGCACTGGATGCAGACGACCCGCTCCCCCGCCTTCGCGAAGGCGACGACCGCCTTCTTCAGCTGGTCGGGCTCCGGGCGGTCCTCCGCGTCGTAGATCACGACGTACTTCCCCTCGGCGTGGATCAGCCCGTAGTTGCACGCCTTCGGCTTCGTCTTCGGGAGCGAGTCGGGGACGACGACGAGCCGCAGGTGGGGCGGGAGGTCGCCGGCCTCGAGCGCCGCGCGCGTCTCCTCGTCGTCCTCCTCGACGAGCAGCTTCACGTCGAGCTTCGCCCGCGGGTAGTCGAGCCGCGCCAGCGCGCGGACGATCCGGCGCGCGACGGCCGCCTCGCGGTAGAGCGGGACGAGCACCGTGTACATGGGGAGGTCGCGGTCGTCGAGCGCCTCGATCTCGTCGCGTGTCACCGGCAGCTCGAGCTCGTGCTCCAGCGCGTCGTAGATGACCTTGAACTTGTACAGCGAGAACCCGCCGTAGAAGAGGATCGAGCCGATGTTGAACGCGACGAGCGTCGACACCGGGTACCGCACGAGGAACAGCAGGAAGAGGACCGCCGCGCCGCCGAAGACGATCTTCTGCCCGCGCGAGAGCGTCCGGTACGCCGACTCCTCCGGCGACCGGTTCAGCAGCTCGGCCGTCGCCACCTGCGTGTAGCGGTCGGCGAACAGCCGCTGGATCAGCGTCTCGAGCGCGCGCCTGGAGGTCAGGACGGTCCTGATCGGAAGCTGCGTGTGCCCGCGGATCGCGGCGACGTCGCGGTCCTCGAGCGGGTCGGCGGCGGCGAGGTACAGCACGTGCTCGTGGATCGCGAGCGGGACGACGCGGAGGCGGCGGATCAGCGGCTCCGGCAGGAGCGCGACGGCGCTCGGCTCCGGCTTCAGCGCCGACACGTCCGCGAGCGGGATCCGCAGCTGCGCGGCGAGCGACGCGGCGAGGTCCTCCTCGCTGATGAGGCCGGCGTGGAGGAGCACCTCGCCGATCCGGCCGCCCGTCCGCTCCTGGATCCGGAGCGCTTCCGCGATCGCGTCGCGGCCGACGAGGCCCGTCTCCACCAGCACCTCGCCCAGGCGCCGGTCTCGCTCCCGCGGCGTCAGCGGGACGGCCGTGCGCGGCGGCACGGCGGCCGGCGCTGTCGGGAAGACGCGCGCGATCGCGCGCGCGACGTCCGCCGGCGGCGCCAGCGCGAGACGGACCGGCGCGCGCACGAGCTCCTCGGCGAGCCGCTCGCCGTGGGGGAGCGGCTCCGCGAGCACGACGGTGACGACGCCGCCGTCGGCGGCGACCGGCAGGAGCCCGAGCCGCCGGGCGGTCCGCGCCGACACCCGCTGCGCGACGGCCGCGTTGACGGGATCGACGCTCTCCGCCGGCTCGAGCCGCACGAACGGCAGCCCGAGCGACTCCGCCAGCCGCCGCACGCGTGCGACCTCCTCGTCGGAGGCCGGCGCCGCCGCCGCGCCGCGCAGCGCCTCGAGCGGGTTCTCGCCGGGACCGCCGTAGACGTGCGCGATCGCGCGCTCGACCGCGTCCGGCGGCGCGACGGCGACGTCGAGGTCGAGGCCGCTGATCCCGCGGATCGCGGCGAGCGCGCGGTCGTCCGCCGGCCGCGACGTGGCGACGAGCAGCCGCCCCTCCCGCACCCGGACGGGCGCGACCGCGTACGCGCGCGCGGCCCATCCCGGCACCCGCGCCGCGACGGCCGGGTCGACCGCGCCCTCCGGCGGGTCGAGCTCGAGGTAGGGCAGCGCGGCGTGCGCGGCGACCCGGCGGTAGAACGAGTCGCGCGGCCGGTCGCTCATCGGCCTACCGCGGCGCGGCGTGGGCGAGTGCCGCGAGGATCTCTCCGCGCGGCGACACCGCGAGCTCGAGCGCGAGGTTCGGGAACCGCGCCTCGACGGCCGACAGGTCGGGATCGAGGTACGCCGACGCGACCTTCAGCGTGTCGCCGGCGAGGACGAGCGGGCACACGCGCTCGACGAGCGCGGTCGCGACGGGGACGTAGAGGAAGAGGCGCGCGTCCGGGACGAAGCCGCGCAGGCCGACGAGCTCGCGTCCGGACGCAGTGGCGAGCGCGAGCGCGAGCTCGTGCTCGTCCAGCAGGCCGCGGTCGAGGAGCACGTCCTCGCCTCGCTCTCCGGGGCGCGCGTGGCGGCGCAGCAGCTCGAGCACCGCGTCCGCCTGGAGCGGCCGTACCCGCTCGCCCGCCGCGGTCGCGGTGCGCGCGTTCACGCGACCTCGCTCTCGCGCTCGAGGAGCGCACGCCGCGCCGCCGCCTCGTGCTCCAGCATCCGCCGCTCCGCCCGCCGCTCCGTCCGCAGGCGCCGCTCGCGCACGAACAGGTATCCGAGGTAGAAGAGCGCCAGCGGGACGACGGGAGCGAGCACGAAGACGAGGAAGAACCCGAGGAAGCTCGCCAGGACCGCGAGGACGACGAGCGAGAGGGCGAGCAGCCGGTACCGCCGCGCGATCCCCACGGCGGGCCGCTACCGGCTGTTCGCGAGCGACGCGGAGCGGACGTTCAGCCGGACCTCGCGCGCGTCGGCGTGCTCCACGTCGAAGCCCCACGGCAGCGTGCGCCGCATGACCGCGAGCAGCGGCATCGGCTCCGCGAGCGTCAGCTCGATCGCCGCGCGGTCGTCGCTGAAGCGGCGGATGTAGACGTCCTCGACCTTCGGGAGGCGGCCGAGGGCGCGCTCGAACGACGAGATCGCCGCGAAGTCGCCGAACGGGCCGGCCTCGACCTCGACGTGCGGGCCGAGGATCTGGTCGTCGCCGGGAACCGCCGGCTCGGCGCTCCCCACGTGCGCGACGACGTCGAGGACGTCGTCCGCCAGGCGGAGCGCGTCGCGCGCGGGCGCCGGCGCGGGTTCGGGCTGCACGTCGGCGCCGAGCGGCTCGCCGCGCTCGATCCGGTCGAGCGCGTGCGCGACGTCGCCGACGACCTTCCGCAGCGAGTCGAGCATCCCGCGCCTGAGGCGGAGCAGCTCGTCGAGCTGGCGGCCGGCCTCCTCCATCCGCAGGTGCACCTCGCCGTGCGTCCGCGCCGCCTGCGCCTCGGCCTCGGCGACGATCGCGCTCGCGCGCGCATGCGCCGCCTGCTCGATCTCCGTCGCGCGGCGCTGCGCCGACTCGACGCGCTCCGCGACCTCGGCCTCGCGCGCGCGCAGCCCCGAGATCTCGGCTCGCGCCGCCTCGAGCGCCTGCTCGAGCTCGCTCGAGCGGCCGCGGGACTGCTCGACGAGCTGGTCGAGGCGGCGGATGCGGTCCTCGAGCTCGCGCAGGATGTAGTGGACGGCCTCGCGCTCGTACCCGCCGCCGAGGCGGCGGTACGGAAGCCGAGTGAGGTGCGAGAGATCGTCCATTCCGCCCACGAGGAACGTGCCCGCCGCTCAGTGTACGGTACTTCCGGGGGAAATCCACGTGCCGCCACGCTTCTCTCTCTCCCGCGGTCGCGCGGGCTCCCGCCCCGGCACGCCGCCGCAGGAGCGCCGTCTCGAGCCGGTGCCGGACACGTTCCTCCCGACGGTCGTCCTGCTCGGGATCGTCGCCGTCGCGCTCGTCCTGCAGGGCGGCGCGGGACGCGCGCTGCAGCTCGCCGTCGTCGCCGCCGCCGTCTGCGTCGGGTACGTCGCGCCGCGGCGGCTCGCGTGGGCGCCGGCGATCGCAGCGGTCGCCGCGTACCTCGCGGTGGAGGGCGCGAACGGGCGGCTCGTGTCGGAGCGCTACTGGGTGCAGGTGTTCCACGCGTCCGCGATCGCGGCCGCCGTGTTCGCGGCCGCGTACGTCCGCCACGCGCGCGAGCTGCGCGACGCGGGGCTCGCGCTCGCGCTCTCCCGAGAGGACGACGTCCGGGAGCGGCAGAGCCTCGGCGACGCGCTCCAGCGCGGGGCGCGGTCGCTCTCGTCGCTCGAGCTCGAGCTCGAGCGAGCGCGCCGCCACAACCATCGCGTCAGCCTGCTGCGCGTCCGTCCCGACGACCTCGACGACGTGCTCGAGCGGTACGGCGAGCCGGGCGTGCGCGACGTGCTGGAGCAGGTGGCGGAGGCGATCGGGACGCACACGCGGGCGACGGACGTCGCGACCCGCGGCGCCGGCTTCGACTTCTGCCTCGTCCTCCCCGAGACGGAGCGGGAGGGGGCGAGGACGCTCGCGGAGCGGATCCGCCTCGACGTCGCGGCGCGGTCGGTCGAGCCGGCGCCGGGCGAGCGCATCGACCTCGCCGTCTCCGTCGGCGTCGCGTGCTTCCCGGAAGACGCGCGCACGAACGAGGAGCTGGGGACGGCGGCCGACCGCGCGCTCCGCGGCGCGGTGGCGCTCGGCGGGAACCGCACGCTGCTCGCGAGCGCCCCCGCCGGCGCCCCGGCCGGCTGGGCGCTCGAGCCGGCGCGGGCCGGCTCCGCCGGCTCGTGAGCCGGCCGGCCGCGGCACGCGGATGATCGCCGCCGTCTTTGGCACGACGGGCGAGCTGATCAAGCTGGCGCCGGTGCTCGCGCGGATCCGCGCGCGCGGCGGGTCGTACGTCGGCGTCACGACCGCGCAGCAGGTGTCGCAGCTCCCGCCGCTCCTCGACCTCATCGGGCTTCCCCAGCCGGACGTGTGGCTCGCGCGCGGGCGCGCGGGGCGCGACCTGCGGACGACCGCGGACATCCCGCCGTGGCTCGGCCGCGTCGCCGTGACCGCGGCGCGCACCGCCCCGGGCCTCCGCCGCCGCCTCGGCGACGGCGGCCTCGTGCTTGTCCACGGCGACACGATGACGACCGTCGTCGGAGCGATGCTCGGCCGCGCGCTGCGGCTGCCGGTCGCGCACCTCGAAGCGGGCATCCGCACCTTCGACCTCCGACACCCGTTCCCCGAGGAGGCGAACCGCCGGATCGTCACCCGCCTCGCGTCGATCCACTACGCGCCCGGCGAGCCGGAGGCGGCGAACCTCGGGCGCGGGCGCGATGCCGTCGTCACGCCGGGCAACACGATCCGCGACAGCCTCGCGCTGTGCGAGCCGCGCGAGCTGCCGGGAGTCGAGCCGCCGTTCGGGCTCGTCAGCCTCCACCGCTTCGAGCTGCTGCGCGACGCGGAGCTCCTGCGCCGGACGCTCGAGACCCTCCGCGCCGCCTCGCGGCGGCTCCCGCTCCTGTTCGTCGACCACCCGGTGACGGTCGCCGCCGTCGACCGGTTCGGGCTCGACCGCCTCTTCGGCGGCGGGCTGCGCCGGATCCCGCGGCTCGACTTCTTCACGTTCGTCGCGCTGCTCCGGCAGGCGGACTTCCTCGTCACCGACAGCGGCGGCAGCCAGGCGGAGTGCTGGCTGCTGGACAAGCCGTGCCTCGTCCACCGGAAGGTCGTCGACCACCGGGAGGGGCTGGGAGAGACGACGGTCGTCTCCGGCCTGCGCGTCGAGACGCTGGCGGCGTTCCTGCGGGAGCCCGGCCGCCACCGGCGACGCGCGCCGCTCCCGCCGGAGTCGCCGTCGGACGTCGTCGTGGACGACCTCGCGCGGCGCGGGTACCTCTAGCGCTCCGCGAGCACCCGCAGCTCGGTCAGGTCGAGCGGCGGCGTCTCCGCGAGCAGCGGCTCGACCGCGTCGCCTGCGCGGTCGTACGAACGCCGCACGTACGCCCGGTACCAGACCGCCGCGGTGTCCCACGCGACGTGCAGCACGTCGCCGAGGCCGATGCGGGGGAACGGCCGCGCGCGCGTGACGACGACGGGCGCCTCGACGATCCGGTAGCCGAGGCGGTGGAGGTTCACGAGCACCTCGAGGTCGTGCGCAAAGCGCTTCACCAGCAGCCGCGGCAGCACGCGCACGAGCGCGTCGCGCCGGTAGAGCTTCAGTCCGGTCTGCGTGTCGTGGACCGGCAGCCGGAAGAGCGCGCGGACGAGCAGGTAGTAGCCGAGCGAGAGCGCGCGGCGCCCGCGCGGGTACGCGATCGACGAGGACGGATGGAGCTTCGAGCCGATGACGACGTCGGCGCCGGTCTCGGCGAGCGTCGCGTAGAGGAGGTCGAGCTGCCGCGGGTGCACCTCGAGGTCGGCGTCGAGGAACAGCACGAGGTCGCCGAGCGCCGCGGACGCTCCGCGGACGAGCGCCGAGCCCTTGCCGAGGTTGACCTCGCTTCCGATCACGCGCACGCGCGGGAGGAGCTCCGCCGCGGCGCGCGCGAGGTCGGCCGTGCCGTCGCGCGACCCGTCGTCGACGAGGACCACCTCGTAGCGGCAGCCGAGCTCCTCGAGCGCGCCGACGGTCTCGTGGAGGCAGCGGACGACGAGCGCCGCCTCGTTGAACGCGGGCACGACGACGGAGACCAGCCCGTCGTGCCGGCCGACGGACGCCGTCGATCCGCGCGCTGCCACCGCTCCTCCCTCCCTCCGTCGCCGCAGTCGCTCTCCTTCTACCACGGTTTCGGCCCGAGCGTCAGGCGCGCGCCGCGAGCGTCGCGACGGCGGTCCGTCGCAGCGCCGGATCGCGGGGCCACAGGGCGCCACGGCGACCGCTCACGGCGCTCCCTCATTCGAGGGATCACCCTCTAGTGGAGGTTTAGGTCGGTTGCCTCCGGTCCGCGCGCGGCGGAGAGCGCGGATCGTGGTCGCAGCGAGACGTCCCTCCGATGGGGGATTTTCCCGTCGAAAACCGCCCGGATTCCCTGTAGCCGACCGCGTTCGCGCCGATACTTCCTGTGCGCGCGGGGGCGCGCAACGACCACATGGCGAGCGTTCGGGATCTGCGGCCCATCTCTCGCCCGGCTACGGCCGGGGCCGCACCTGACCCCGCCGGCCGCCTCCCCCACACCCTCGCGGCCGTCGCGCTGCTCGTCGTCGCCGCGGCCACGCTCGCGCTCGTCGCCCAGCTCGCGGGCTCGCGGAGCGCCCTCCCCGCCCCCACCGTCCCCGCCTTCCTGACCGACGCGCTCGGCGCCCCGCAGAGCGCCGCGCCGCTGGTCAGGGAGCCGGCGACGGGCGTCCGCGTCGCGCTCACCCGCGACGGGTACGCGGTGCGGGCCGGCGGGCACGGGCTCGCCCTCTCCGGCGGCGGCGACGGCGGCCGCTGGACGCGCCACGCCGGCGGCGTCACGCGCAGCACCGCGTTCGGGGCCGAGACGATCACGGTGACGCCGCGGCGCGTCGAGCAGTTCCTGACGGTGACGGAGCGCCAGGGCGCCCGCACGTGGCGGTGGCGGCTCGACACGCCGCTCGTGCCGCACCTCGACGGAGGCTGGATTCGCTTCACCGACCGAAGCGGCGCGCCCAGCCGGCTGCGGATCCGCCCGGTCGCGATCCTCGACGCCGCGGGGCGGACGGTGACGCCGGACGGGCTCTCGTGGTCGCTCGTCAGGGACGGCGGGGCGACCTGGCTGACCCTCGACCTCGACGACAGGGATCTGCCGCTGCCGTACGTGATCGACCCGGCGGCCGACTACCCGGCGCCGCTGTACTTCGCGAGCACCGACGGCCCCGTCACGGGCACGACCGACTGGACGCTCGTGACGGCCGCCCCGTCGACGGCGAACACCACGACGGCCGTCCGCTTCGCCCAGGGCGCCACCGGCTACCTCCAGTTCAACCCGGGCACCCTGAACGCCGGTACGCCCGCCGCCCCCGCCACCAGCCCGAACGCGAACGGATGGATCGTCAACGCCGCCGGCGGCACCGGGTTCCCCGCGGGGAACTGGTCGTTCACGATCCGCACGACGCACGGCGGCCAGACGAGCGGCGTCCCCGTGATGACCGTCGCCGTGTGGAAGGGGACCCTCTCCGGCGGGACGTTCACGTGCACGTCGCCGTGCGCCACGTCGGTCTCGAGCGGCGGCGGCACGGTGATCGCGCCCACCGACGACCCCACGGGCACGGACATGAACAACGCATCGCCGACGACGACGACGTTCACGGTCGCCGCGCCGAAGTTCCGGCTCGGCACGAACGAGACGCTCTGGGTGCAGGTGTGGCAGCACATGACCTCGGCGTACACCGGCGGGAACGACAACGCGCGCCGCGTGTTCCTGAACGTGAACAACGGGATCACGCTCGTCTCGCCGACGCCCGCCGACGACGTCGCGCCGACGCACTCGCTCAGCGTCACGGCCGTGACGAACTCGGGCGGCCAGTTCTTCGACTCCACGAACCGGCGCCTCTACTACAACCCGGCCGCCGCCGGCAGCTTCACCGTCACGGACGCGCTGTCGGACGCCGGCTCCGGCCCCTTCTCCGTCGCGTTCCCCGCCGTCAGCGGGACGCCGGCGGGGAGCTTCGAGCACGCGAGCGTCACCGACACGAGCGCGCCGTTCACGTCGAACACGTACGCGTGGACGACGGCGAACACCGCCGCGCCGTCCGCGCAGACGATCACCGGCGAGGACCTCGCCACGAATACCGCCACGACGACGCTGAACTTCGTCCGCGACGTGTCGGCGCCGACGGGCGGCGCGCTGACGGTCAACGGGACCGCGGCGAGCGCGGCCGGGACGACGACGTACAGCACCTCGGGTTCGTTCCCGATCGACACGCGCACCGACTACACGGAGGCGATGGACGCGACCGGGTCCGGCCTCGCCTCGTCCACGCTCGTGCGGGAGACGGCGACGCTGACGAACGACGTCTGCGGCAGCTTCGCGTCCGCGACGACGATCAGCGGCAACCCGTCGCAGGGCCCGCTCGCGGACGGCTGCTACCGCTACACGCTCACCGGCACCGACCGCGTGGGGAACACCGTCTCCGTCCGCACGACGGTGAAGGTCGACACGACGAACCCGACGAACTCGGTGTCGCTCCTCCTCGGGTCGGGCGGCGCGCACCTGAGCGGGACGACGATCTTCTACCGCGGCTCCGCCGCCGGCAGCTTCCAGCTCCGCAACGCCGTCTCCGACAGCGCCTCCGGCCCGGCGTCGAGCGCGACCGCGCTCGTCGCCGCCGGCAGCGGCTGGACGCACACGGCGTCGACGGTGTCGACGCCGACCGGCGGCCCCTACGACTCGAACCCGTTCGGCTGGGGCGCCGGGACGACGAGCAGCCCGCAGTACCGCGTCACCGGCGCCGACCGGGCCGGTGGGACGGCGCAGACGACGTACACGTTCACGAACGACATCGCCGGTCCGACGGTGACGGCGCCGACGGTGACGCCCGGCTACTACACGTCGCTGTCCGTTCCCGTGACGCTGAACGGCGGCAGCGACGGAAGCGGCTCCGGCGTCGACGCCGGCTCGAGCGTCGTCGAGCGCGACGAGGTCGACCTCACCAACGGCACCTGCGGCACCTTCGCCGACACCTGGACGACGCTCACCCTCAGCGGCGGCAACGACACCACCGTCGCCAACGGCAAGTGCTACCGCTACCGCCAGAAGCTCTCCGACAACGTCGGCAACCAGGGCACCAGCACCGCCTCGGCCACCGCCCGCGTCGACACCACCGCCCCCGCCGCCCCGACGCTCGCCTTCGGCAGCTTCACCGCCGCGAGCGAGAGCGGCGGCACCGTCTGGTACCGCCCCGGCGCCAGCATCGCGTCCTTCACCGTCACCGCGAGCGCGACCGACGCGGAGTCGGGGATCGCGTCGTGGAGCTTCCCCGCCGCCGCCGGCGGCTGGAGCGTCTCGGGCTCGGGCGGCACGCGCACCTACAGCCACAGCGGCTCCCCCTCGAACCCGCCCGACCCGCAGCAGGTGACGGTGACGAACGGCGCGGGCGCACCGTCGCCCGCCGCCGAGTACGCGCTCGAGCCGGACGCGACGCCTCCGTCGGTCACCGCCCCCACCGTCACCGGCGGCTACCACACGTCGCTCTCGATCCCCGTCACCCTCAACGGCGGCAGCGACGCCGGCTCGAGCGTCCTCGAGCGGGACGAGGCGGAGCTCGCCGACGGGGACTGCGGCACCTTCGCCGACGACTGGACGACCGTCACCCTCAGCGGCGGCAACGACACCACCGTCGCGAGCGGCAAGTGCTACCGCTACCGCCAGAAGCTGACCGACAACGTCGGGAACGAGGGGACGAGCGGCGCGTCCGCCGTCGCCCGCGTCGACACGACCGCCCCGGCCGCGCCCCTGCTCGCCTTCGGCGCGTTCACGAACGCGAGCGCGACGGGCACCACCGTCTACGTCCGCCCCGGCACGAGCGGCGGGTTCACCGTGACAGCGACCGCCTCGGACGCGCAGTCCGGGATCGGGCACGTCGCGTTCCCGTCGTTCGGCGGCGACTGGACGGGCGGCGGCAACGACACGACGCATCCGTACACGTCCGCGTACGCGTTCACCGCGACGGATTCGGCGCCCGCCGGGCCGCAGGACGTCGTCGCGCGGAACAACGCCGACGCCGACTCCGCCGCCGCGACGTTCACCGTCGTCGAGGACGGCGACGACCCCACGGGCGGCGCGCTGACCGTCAACGGCACCGGCGCGACGGCGGGCGGCTCCTCGAGCTACAGCACCACCGGCTCCTTCACGATCGGCGTCCGCGACGAGTGGTCGGACGACGGCTCCGGCCTCGCCTCGTCCGTGCTCACCCGCGAGGACGGCACCCTCGCCGGCGACTCCTGCTCCGGGTACGCCGGCCCCGTCGAGGTGACGGGCGCGCCCGACCAGGACGGCCTCGCGAGCGGCTGCTACCGCTACACGCTCACCGGCACGGACAAGGTCGGGAACACCGTCTCCGTCACCACGACGGTCAAGGTCGACACCTCGCCGCCGGCGGCGCCGACGCTGTCGTTCGCGAACCCGAGCGGCGACGTCCACTACCCCGGCTCCGGCTCGCTCGTCTGGTACCGCGGCGCGGCCGGCGCGTCGGGGTCGTTCGAGGTGACGCCGTCGTCGACCGACGCGGAGACCGACGTCTCCGGCTACGCGTTCACCGGCGCGCTCGGCGGCTTCGGCCGGAGCGCGAGCGGCGCGACGCGCACCTACAGCTACACGGGCGCGGCGGCCGCGCCGGCGCAGCAGGACGTCACCGCGTCGAACAACGCCGGCGCGACCTCGACCGCGACGAGCTTCACCGTCGCGAACGACACGACGCCGCCGAGCGGCGGCGCGCTCACCGTCAACGGCACGGCCGCGACGGGCGGCGCCGGCAGCCAGAGCTACGACACGGACGGCGAGTTCGAGGTCGACCTGCGGACGAACTACGGCGACGACGACTCGGGCCTCGCCTCCTCCGTCCTCGTGCGCGAGTACGCGGCGATGACCGACGGCGCCTGCGGCACCTTCGGCTCGGCGACGATCGTCAGCGGCTCGCCCACGCAGACAGGGCTCGACACCGGCTGCTACCGCTACACGCTCACCGGCACCGACAACGTCGGGAACACGGCGTCGGTCGCGACGACCGTCATGGTCGACGAGGCGGTGCCGGTCTCCGCCGCGTCCGCCCTCCCGGCGTACCACGCCGGAACCTCGATCACCGTCGAGTACACCGCAAGCGACTCGGGCACCGGCGTCGCCGCGGTCGAGCTGTGGGTGCGGCGGCCGGGCGACGCGGGCTACGCGCTCGCGGCCACCGACGTCACGCCCGAGACGCCGTCGTTCTCGTACGTCGCGGACGCCGGCGACGGCACGTACCTCTTCTACACGCGCGCGAAGGACAAGGCCGACAACCACGAGGCCGCGCCCGGCTCGGCCGACACGAGCACCGTCGTCGACACGCAGAAGCCGTCGTCGTCGGCGAGCGCGCTGCCGCAGTACCGGACGGCGACGACGTTCACCGTCGCGTACAGCCGCAGCGACGCGACCTCCGGCGTCCAGGAGGTCGAGCTGTGGGTGAAGCGCCCCGGCGACTCGGATTACGTGCTGGCGGCGACCGACGACGACCCCGCCACGCCGAGCTTCGAGTACGAGGCCGACGCGGGCGACGGCGTCTACCTCTTCTACACGCGCGCGCGTGACAACGCGGGGAACCCTGAGGACGCGCCCGCCGAGGCCGACGCGTCGACCACGCTCGACACCACGAAGCCGTCGTCGGCACCCGGCGCGCTCCCGGCGTACCGGACCAGCGCGACCTTCTCCGTCTCCTTCAGCGCGACGGACGCGACGTCGGGCGTGAAGGAGGTCGAGCTGTGGGTCGACGGCCCCGGCGCCGGCGGCTGGACGCACGCGCTGACCGAGCAGGGCGCGAGCGGGAGCTTCTCGTTCACGGCCGGCGAGGGGAACGGGACGTACGCTTTCTATACGCGCGCGCGCGACGAGGCCGGCAACTTCGAGGACGCACCGGGCGCCGCGCAGACGACGACCGTCCTCGACACGACGCCCCCGACGACGCCGACGCTCGCGTTCGGCTCGTTCACGAACGCCGTCGAGGGCGGCGGCACGACCGTCTTCTTCCGTCCCGGCGTCGCCGGCGGGTTCACCGTCGTCCCGACCTCGAGCGACCCCGAGTCCGACGTCGCCGGGTACACGTACCCGGACCTCGGCACGGGCTGGGGCAACACGAACGGCTCCTACACCTTCGCCGACGACGCGGCCGACCCGGAGGAGCCGCTCGCGATCACCGCCACGAACGGGGCGGGGGTCGCGTCCGCGGCCGCGACGTTCACGGTCACCCCCGACGGCGCCGCGCCGACGACGACGGCGACGTGCGACACCGGGACGTGCGCCGGCTGGTTCACGTCGTCGCCCGTGACGGTGGAGCTGTCGGCCGACGACGGGCTCGGTTCCGGCGTCGCGCAGGTGCGGTACACGACCGACGGGAGCGACCCGTCGCCGATCAACGGCACGGTCTACACGCTGCCGTTCTCGGTCGCAGCCACGACGACGGTGAAGTTCCGCGCGTACGACCGGCTCGGCAACGAGGAGCCGGTCGCGACCGTGCTCGTCCGCGTCGACACGACCGCGCCGGCGGCGCCGTCGCTGGCGTTCGGCGGGTTCGACGCGGCCGTCGAGGACGGCGGCACCGTCTGGTACCGGCCGGGCGCCGGCGCCGGCTCGTTCACCGTCACCGCGACCGCGACCGACGCGGAGTCCGGGATCGACACCGTCACCTTCCCCGCCGCCGCGGCCGGCTGGACGCGCACGCTCGACGGCGACGACGCCACCTACGCCCACACCGGCTCCCCCAGCGACCCCGCCGACCCGCAGCAGGTCGTCGCGACCAACAACGCCGGCCTCCCCTCCCC
>DATLFU010000007.1:0-20648 GCA_035540835.1 Gaiellaceae bacterium | reverse complement strand
AGAACCGAGGGCAGATTACCCACGTGTTACTCACCCGTTCGCCGCTGTCCCCGGGGCCGAAGCCCCGGTTCTCGCTCGACTTGCATGTGTTAAGCGCGCCGCCAGCGTTCGTCCTGAGCCAGGATCAAACTCTCCGTGAAGAAGTGATTTGCCCCGAAGGGCAAACTTCTACTTCGAGCTTGAGCTCAAAGGCCGGTCTCCGAAGAGACCGACGAGGTTGATTCCCTCACGGCAGCCACGAGGGCAGCCGATCGGGTCTCGACGTTTCGCACGCTGTTGAGTTTTCAAAGACCGCGCCCGCGAGGGGCAAAGAAAAGCCTCCGACTCGCGTCAGAGGCCTCCAGTGTACCGAGCGAGAGACGTATCCGCTGGACTCTGAAGGACTCCGTTCGTCGAGGTACGGGGACTTTCCTGCACCGCCCTTCCTGGGCGGCCGAGGAATATTAGCAAGCCCGCCCGGCGTGTCAAGTGCCGACGAACCGCATGAACTTGCGCTTTCCGGCCTGCAGCGTCGCACCCTCGAGCGTGCTCCGCGGGACGTCGAGATCGGCGACGGCCGAACCGTCGATCCGGACGGCGCCCTGCGCGATCAGCCGCCTCGCCTCGCTCGTCGAAGCCGCGAGCCCGTGCGCGTGGAGGAGGAGCGGCAGGTGCACGGGATCCCCGTCCGGCAGCGGCGCCTCCGGCACCTCCTCGGGAGCCTGCCCCTGCCGGACGACGCGCGTGAAGTGCTCCTCGGCGCGGCCTGCGCCCTCCTCCCCGTGCGACCGCGCGGTGACGAACCGCGCGAGGCGGAGCTTCGCCTCCAGGGGATCGCCGGCGAGCGGGTCCTCGTCGGCCTCGAGCACGAGCCGGTACCAGTCCGGGAGGAGCGAGTCGGGCAGGCGCATGGTCCGGCCGAACATCTCCTCCGGCGGCGCCGTCAGCGGGATGTTGTTGCCGACGGAGGAGCTCATCTTCTCCCCGTCCCACGAGAGGAGGAGCGGCGTCGTCAGCACGACCTGGGGCTCGAGGCCATAGGCCTCCATCACCTCGCGGCCCGCGAGCAGGTTGTAGAGCTGGTCGGTGCCGCCGAGCTCGACGTCGGCTCGGACGGCGACCGAGTCGTACGCCTGCATCAGCGGGTAGAGCAGCTCCGACACGGAGATCGGCTCGCGCGCGGCGTACCGCTTCGAGAAGTCGTCGCGCTCGAGCAGCCGCGCGACCGTCAGCGTTCGCGTGAGGCGGATCACGTCGGCGAAGGTCAGCTGCGAGAGCCACTCGCCGTTGAAGCGCAGTTCGAAGACGTCGGGATCGGTGCGGATGATCGTCGCCGCCTGCTCGAGGTAGCGCTGCGCGTTGCGGTCGATCTCCTCGTCGCTCAGGATCGGACGCTCGCTCGAGCGCCCGGACGGGTCCCCGATCCGCGTCGTGTAGTCGCCGATGATCAGGACGGCGACGTGGCCGGCGTCCTGGAAGGCGCGCAACCGCTGGAGCGGGATGCCGCGGCCGACGTGGACGTCCGGCGAGGTGACGTCGATCCCGAGCTTCACGCGCAGCGGCCGTCCCTGCGCGAGCTTCCGCTCGAGCGCGCCCTCCGGCAGTACGTCGACGGCGTTGCGGGTCAGCTGCGCGACGTCCACGGCGCGAGGTTACCGCCTGCCGCGACCGCTACCCGGGCGCGCCCGCGCGCGCACGCGCGAGGCGCCGAACCGAACGCGCGGCGGCGGCGAACGAGGGGCGTGGCGACGGTGACGACGTTCAGGAAGCGCGGCGGCGGGAAGACCCCGCGGGTGCCGCGCGACCTCGCGCACCTCTCGGACGAAGCGTGCGTCTTGCTCGTCGCCCGCGGCGACGAGACGGCGCTGGCGGAGCTGTACGACCGCCACGGACGGCTCGCGTACGGGCTCGCCCTGCGGATCGTCCGCGACCCGCAGCTCGCCGAGGACGCGGTGCAGGATGCGTTCCTCGCGGTGTGGCGCGGCGCAGGGAAGTACGTCGCCGACCGCGGGAAGGCGAGCACGTGGCTGCTCACGATCGTCCACCGCCGCGCGATCGACCTCGTGCGGCGCGAGCAGCGCCGCCGGACGGAGCCGCTCGAGGAGGCGGTCGAGACGCACGTCGCCGCGACCGAGGAGCTGGCGTGGTTGCGGCTCGAGCGTGAGCGAGTCCAGAGCGCACTGCGGAAGCTGAGCGACCCGCAGCGAGAGGCGATCGAGCTCGCGTACTACGGCGGCCTGACGCAGTCCCAGCTCGCGGAGAGGCTCGGGCAGCCCCTCGGTACCATCAAGAGCAGGATGTTCGCAGCGCTCACCCGCCTGGGCGAGCTGCTCGCGGAAGCAGACCAGGAGACGAGACAGTGGAAGCCGACGAGCTCCACGAGCTGACCGCCGCCTACGCGCTCGACGCCCTCTCCGAGGACGAGGAGCGCGCGTACGAGGAGCACCTGCGCCGCTGCCCGCAGTGCCAGGAGGAGCTGCGCGCGTTCGCGGACACGGCCGCGGCGCTCGCGCACGGGGTTAACGCGCCGGCGCCGCCACCGGCGCTGCGCGACCGCATCGTCGAGCAGGTGCGAGCGGAGCGCGCGATCGTCGTCCCGCTCGCGTCGCGGCGCCCGCTCTACGCCTCGATCGCCGTCGCCGCCGCGGCCGCGGCGGCCGCGATCGGCGTCGGGACGTGGGCCGCGGGATTGTCGTCGGAGCTCGAGCGCGAGCGCGAGGCGCTCGAGATCCTCGCCCATCCGCGCGCGCAGTCGATCTCGCTCGCCGGCGCCGAAGGGCGCCTCGTCGTCACGGACGGGCGCGAGGCGGCGCTCGTCGTCAGCGGCCTCGGCGCGCCGCCGGCAGGCCACACGTACGAGATCTGGGTGATCCAGGACGAGCAGCCCGTCCCGGCGGGGCTGTTCGCCGGCGGCGAGGACGTCCAGGTCGTACGGCTCGACGAGCCGGTGCCGCCGGGCGCGACCGTCGCCGTCACCATCGAGCGCGCCGGCGGCGTCGAAGCGCCGACCGGCGAGCCGCTCTTCCGCGCACGAGCGTAGTCCTTCGCGGAGCGGGAGCCCGGCCCCGCGAACCGTTCTCCCCCGCCGGCCGAACTACTCGGCCAGCACGGCAACCACAAAGGGGAAGACGCAGATGACGTTCAAGGGAACCGCCCTGGTCGCGCTCGTCGCGGCGTTGGCGCTGATCGCCGCAGGGTGCGGCGGCAGCGGCAACGACGACGAGGCGACTCCGGGCACGACGGCCGCCGAGACGGAGGCGTCGCAGACGGATACGGGCATGGACCACGGCGCCGCGAGCGCGGGCGTCGAGAGCGAGGCGGTCGACCTCCGCATCGCGCTCGGCCGTCTCTTCGGGGAGCACGCGCTCCTCGCGCAGTTCGCGACGCAGAAGGGCTACGCCGGCAAGGAGGACTTCGAGGCGATCGCGAACGCGCTCGACGGGAACAGCGTCGACATCGCCGACGCGATCGGGTCCGTCTACGGCGACGAGGCACGGACGCAGTTCCTCGACGGGGACGACATGTGGCGCGCCCACATCGGCTACTTCGTCGACTACACGACCGCGCTCGCGAAGGAAGACAAGGCGGGGCAGCAGAAGGCGGTCGAGAACCTGCAGGCGTACGTCGGCGAGTTCAGCACGTTCCTCGCCGAGGCGACGGGCGCTCCCCAGGAGGCCGTGACCGAGGCGATCACGGAGCACGTGAACCAGCTCAAGGGCCAGATCGACGCGTGGGCCGCCAACGACTTCCAGACGGCGTACCCGCTCCTGCGTGAGGCCTACGGTCACATGTTCATGACGTCCGATGCAGTCTCCGGCGCGATCGCGGAGCAGCAGGGGCTCGACGACGGTGGCGTCTCGCAGGGCGCGGCCGACCTCCGGCTGACGCTGGGCCGCCTCCTCGGCGAGCACACGATCCTCGCGATCGCCGCGACGCAGAAGGGGTACGACGGCGAGATGGACTTCGAGCAGATCGCCGCGGCCCTCGATGCGAACAGCGTCGAGCTCGCAGAGGCGATCGGGTCGGTCTACGGCGAGGAGGCCAAGACGACGTTCCTCGACGGCGAGAACATGTGGCGCGACCACATCCGCTTCTTCGTCGAGTACACGACGGCGCTCGCGAAGAACGACGAGGCTGCGCAGAACCAGGCGGTCCAGAACCTCCAGGCGTACGTCGGCACGTTCAGCGCGTTCCTCGCGGAGGCCACCGGCCTGCCGGAGGAGGCGCTGACGGAGGGGATCACCGAGCACGTCAACCAGCTGAAGGGCCAGATCGACGCGTACGCCGCCGGCGACCACGCGGAGGCCTACGAGCTGACCCGCCAGGCCTACCACCACATGTGGGAGACCGGCACGACGCTCTCGGGCGCGATCGTCGAGCAGGATCCGGAGAGCTTCTCCGGGTAGGAGGCCACACCCCGGCCCCGGGGCGCACCGCCCCGGGGCCGCCTCCTGCCACGCGCCATGTACGCGCTCTCCCGGATCCTCGCCGCCGCCGCGTGCCTCGTGAGCGGCGGCATCCACCTCGCGCTCGTCCCCGGCCACACGGCGGGGACGCCCGCGCTCGCCGCGCTCTTCGCGGCGGCCGGGACGGCGCTCTCCCTCCTCGGCCTCGCGCTCGCGCTCGACGTCGGTACGCGACAGGTCGTCCGAGCGGCCTCCGGCACGCTCGCCGCCGTCCTCGTCGCCTACGCGGTCGACCGCACCGTAGGGCTTCCACTGGCCGACGCGGCGGAGCACGCGCACGGCCACGCCGCGGGCGGAGCCGACACGCTCCCGATCGCGACGAAGGGCATCGAGGCGCTCGGCCTCGTCGCCGCTCTCGCCTGCGCGCGCGTCTCGGGCGCGCGGATCGGATTCCGCCCGGTTCGCGGCTAGAATCCGGCCCTTCGTGCCGGTTCGAGTCGCTCAACCGCCGCGGAGACGCCGGCGTCGGATCCGCAAGCTCCGTCTCCTCGCCCTCGTGGGCGTGCTGTGGCTGCTCGGGATGACGTCGTTCATGTTCGGGCTCGTCGCCGCGGTCGCGAGCGAGATCCCCGAGCTCGACCCGGCGAAGCAGCGGCCGAGCGTCAACGGCGTCGTCTACGCCAACGACGGGCGCACGGTGCTCGCGGTCCTCCGCGGCGACGAGAGCCGCGTGCTCGTGAAGGGCGACGAGATCGCGCCGATCATGAAGCAGGCGATCGTCGCCGTCGAGGACCGGCGGTTCTTCGAGCACCGCGGCATCGACCTCCGCGGGATCGCCCGCGCGCTCTGGGCGGACATCCGCGAGAAGCGCGTCGTCGAGGGCGGCTCGACGATCACGCAGCAGTTCGTGAAGAACGCGCTCCGCGACGACGAGAAGACGATCGGCCGGAAGGTGCGGGAGGCGGCGCTCGCGTGGCAGCTCGAGCAGCGCACCGAGAACAAGGAGGACATCCTCACCGCGTACCTGAACACGATCTACTTCGGGAACGGCGCGTACGGGATCCAGCAGGCGGCGCGCGTGTACTTCGACAAGAGCGCGAAGGCGCTCGAGCTGCACGAGGCGGCGCTGCTCGCCGGGATCCCGGCCGACCCGTCGAGCTACGACCCCGTCGCGAACCCGTCGCGCTCGGCGGCGCGGCGCGACCTCGTCCTCCGCGCGATGCTCGACCAGGGCGACATCGGGAGGGTCGACTACGAGCTGGCGCGGCAGGCGCCGCTGCCGCGGCCGTCCGAGGTGCGGCTGCCGGGGACCCAGGGGAAGGCGCCGTACTTCGCGAACTACGTGAAGGAGCAGCTCGTCGACCGCTACGGCGCCTCCCGCGTCTTCGGCGGCGGCCTTCGCGTGCAGACGACGATCGACCTCGGCCTCCAGGAGCTCGCACGCACCGCGGTCGCCGAATGGCTGCCGGAGGAGGAGGAGGACCCGGCGGCGGCGCTCGTCGCCCTCGATCCGGAGACCGGCAACGTGCTCGCGATGGTCGGCGGTCGCAACTACCGCCAGAGCCAGTTCAACCTCGCCGTCCAGAGCGAGCGGCAGCCGGGCTCGGCGTTCAAGCCGTTCGTGCTCGCGGCGGCGCTCGAGCAGGGGATCTCGCCGGCGACGACGCTCGAGTCGAAGCCCGTGTCGATCCCGCTGGGCGACCGGTACTGGATGGTCGAGAACCACGAGGACGTCTACCTCGGGCGCGTCGATCTCGAGACGGCGACGGTCCATTCCGACAACGCCGTCTACGCGCAGCTCGCGCGGCTGCTCCGGCCGAAGCGGATCGCGGACACGGCGCGGAAGCTCGGCATCCAGAGCCCGCTCGAGAACTACTTCTCGATCGCGCTCGGCGCGCAGGCGGTGAACCCGCTCGAGCTCGCGCGCGCCTACGCCGCGTTCGCGAACGGCGGGTACCGCGTCGACACGGAGGTGCCGCGGCGGCCGGAGCTCGGCAACCGGCCTCGCGTGATCGAGGCGGTGCTCGGCGGCGACGGCCGCGTCAGCGACTGGAACCGGCCGCTGAAGAAGCAGGTGCTGAGCGCGCGGACGGCCGCCTACGTGAACCTGATGCTGCAGAAGACGATCGAGCAGGGCACGGGCCGCCGGGCGCTCCTCGACGGGTGGCCGGCCGCCGGGAAGACCGGAACGACCGAGAACTACGGCGACGCGTGGTTCGTCGGGTACACGCCGCAGCTCGTGGTCGCGGTCTGGGTCGGCTACCCGACCGAGCTGCGGCCGATGCTGACGGAGTTCGAGGGCGAGCCCGTCTCCGGCGGGACGTTCCCCGCGCTGATCTGGAAGAGCTTCATGGAGCAGGCGCTCCCGTACCTCGAGAAGGAGCCCGTGCCGTTCGCGCCGCCGCCGTCGCTGTACGCGGCCGGGAGGCTCGTCGTCGAGCGGGACGGCGAGGTGCAGCTGGACAACGGCCTCTGCCGCGAGCGCGTGGAGATCGTCTACTTCGCCGGCTTCGGGCCGAGGAAGACCGCCGACTGCCGCGAGAACGAGGTCGAGGTCCCGGACGTACGCGGGCGTCGGCTCGCGGCCGCGCGGGAGCGGCTCGAGGCACAGCCCCTGACGCCGGCGGTCGACTACCGCGACGCGAAGCCGGGAGAGCCCGTCGGCGTCGTCGTCGAGCAGCGGCCCGCGACGGGGCGGCTGTCGGCGTTCGACGAGGTGACGGTCGTCGTCTCGAAGGCGCCGCACGGCGTCGTCCCGGACGTCCGCGGCGTGCCGGTCAACGTCGCACGCGAGCGGCTGCGCAAGGCGCAGCTGCGGGCGGAGGTGCGGGGGTACGTGGACGGCCCGCCGGGGATGGTCGTCTCGCAGACGCCGAAGCCCGGCGTCGCAGCCGGGCCGGAGCTCGTCGTCGAGCTCGCCGTCGCGCGCGGCTGAGCGTCAGCCCCGGCGCGGGAACGCGCGGCTCAGGAAGCGGGAGCCGGAGACGCCGTACCGCCACGGCCGCTCGGCGGCGCGCGTGATCCCGATCCGCGGCCCGGAGACGACGGGCGGCGCGACCGGACGCGGGAGCAGCGTGAACGGCGGCTCGTCGACCGGGAGCCCGTCGTGCGCGCGCGTCACCCCGAGCGCCTGGCAGAGGCGGCCCGGCCCCGCGCACAGGATCCGGTCGTCCGCCACCCCACGCCGGGACCGCATCGCCTCGAGTCCCTCCGCCGGCTCGAGCGCGCGGATCAGGACGGCGCTCGCCCTCCCCTCCTCCTCGCAGACGACGTTCAGGCACCAGTGGAGGCCGTACGAGCGGTAGACGTAGGCGTGGCCCGGCGGCCCGAACATCGACGCGTTCCGGTCGGTCTTGCCGCGGAAGCCGTGCGCGGCCGGGTCGTCCGCGTCGTAGGCCTCCACCTCGACGATCGGACCGCCGACGCCGTCGACGAGGAGCGTCACGCCGAGCAGCTCCGGCGCGACCGTGTGGACCGAGCGCGCGAAGAAGTCCCGCCCGAGCGGCGTCAAAAGAGCTGGTCGGCCTCCTGCTCGCGCCGGGTGCTCGCCTCGAGCAGCTTCCGCGCGCGGCGCGCGAGGTCGGCGAGGTCGACGCGACCGCGCTCCGCGTCGTCGACGATCCGCTCCGCGAGGGCGAGCGCGTCGCTGACGAGCGGCGCCACCGAGTCGGCGCGGACACCCATGTCCGCGAGGATCGTCCGCTCCGTCCGCGACGCCACGATCGGGTCGGGGATGCCCTCCACCCAGACGCGGGTGCGGCGTCCGCCGCCGCGCTCCTCGCCGGTCAGCGGGTCGAGCGCGTAGATCCGGTCGGCGCGGACGTACTTGCCGAAGCCGAGGAAGACCATCCGGGGCGGGCCGTCGGGCACTGCGGCCGATTATGAACGGGCCCGCCCCCGCGCTACGCCTCCGCCGGTGCCTCCTCCTCCGCCTCCTCCTCCGGCCGCAGCAGCCTCCACGCCGTGAAGACGGCGAGGCCGACCCAGAGCAGGTCGAAGCCGCTGAACACGGTGCCGAGGTTCTCGCGGAAGAGCGAGAACGTCTCGCCGGAGAAGACCCCGAGGCTGACGCCGTCCTCCTCCGCGATGTCCTGGACGACCCACGCGAAGGACAGGTACTTGCCGATCAGGATGCCGAGCAGCGCGGACGCGACCGCGACGGCCGCGAGGACCGGGCCGCGCGCGCCGCGCGCCGCGAACGCGACGGCCATCCCCGCGAGGAGCCCGACGCCCCACGCGATGATCCCGAGCTCGTACTCCGAGAACCGGACGATCAGCCCCCAGACGATGCCGCCGACGACCGCCGCCGCGACACCCGCGAGGATCGCCGGGAGGAGCACCGGCCCCCGCGTCTCCTCGATCGGCCCGGCGGTGCCGAGCCGTCCGTACTCCTCCTCCGCCGACCGCGGTCCGTTGCCCGCCTCCATCGCGCACCCCCTGCGCTCGTAGGACGAGGAGGTGGTGCCCGTCGCGGGCGCCGTCCTAACCCACCGCGTCCGCGAGCGCCGCGGCGACGCGCTCCTGGTCCTCGGCCGCGATCGCGGTGAAGAACGGGAGCGCGAGCGTCCGCCGCGCGAGGGCCTCGGCCACCGGGCACAGCCCCTCGCCGAAGCCGAAGCGCTCGCGCATGTACGGCTGCAGGTGGATGCACGGGAGGTACCGCGCCGTCTGGACGCCGTCGGCCTCGAGCGCCGCGATCACCGTCTCCCGGTCGAGCGTCGCGTCGAGCTCGACCACGTACACGAACCAGGAGCGGCGGTGCGTGTCGTCGTCGGCGAGCGGGAGCGTGATGCCGCCGATCCCCGACAGCAGCTCGCCGTACCGGGCCGCGGCGGCGCGCCGCAGGTCGAGGATCCGGTCGAGCTTCTCGAGCTGCCCGATCCCGAGCGAGGCCCGCACGTCGTCCATCCGGTAGTTGAACCCGAGCCGTGCGTGCTCGAGCCAGCCGCCGCCGTCGGCGCGGCCCTGGTTGCGGAGGCTCTTCAGCAGCCGCCACTCCTCCTCGTCGTGCGTCGTGACGACGCCGCCCTCGCCCGTCGTGATCTGCTTGTTCGGGTAGAAGGCGAACACCGCCGAGGGCCCGTGCGAGCCGAGGCGCGCGCCGCCGTACTCGGCGCCGAGCGCCTCGCACGCGTCCTGGATCAGCACGAGCCCGTGCCGGTCGGCCAGCTCCCGGAGCGGGTCCAGCTCGCACGGGTACCCGAAGATGTCGACGGCGACGATCGCGCGCGTGCGCTCGGTGATCGCGGCCTCGACCGCGGCCGGGTCGAGGTTGAACGTGCGCGGGTCGACGTCCGCGAAGACGGGCGTCGCGCCCTCGTAGAGGAAGCAGTTCGCCGACGCGGCGAACGAGTACGGCGACGTGATCACCTCGTCGCCGGGCTGGAGGCCGGCGATCCGGCAGAGGAGGTGGAGCCCTGCGGTGCCGCTCGAGACGGCGGCCGCGTACGGCGCGGAGACGGCCTCCGCGAACAGCTCCTCGAAGCGGTCGATCGCGGGGCCGAGCGACAGCCGGCCCGAGCGCAGCACCTCGAGGACGAGCTCCTCCTCGCGCTCGTCGACGAACGGCTGCGAGAGCGGGATCCGCCCCGTCGCGGTGCTCAAGCCTCTGCGGCGGCGCGCAGCTCGGCGCGCTCGAGCCAGTGGTCCCAGCGCTCGCTGCGGCCCTTGCACGCGTCGAGATACGCCTGCTGCAGCTCGAGCGTGATCGGGCCGACGCCGATCTCGTAGTCGTCGATCGTGCGCAGCGGCGTCACCTCGGCCGCGGTGCCGCACATGAACACCTCGTCCGCGAGGTAGAGGTCGGAGCGGATCAGGTTCCGCTCCTCGACGGTGTATCCGAGGTCGCGCGCGATCTCGATCACGCTCTCGCGCGTGATCCCGGGGAGGATCGAGAGCGAGAGCGGCGGCGTGAAGATCGTCCCGTCCTTCACGAGGAAGATGTTCTCGCCGGAGCCGTCGGCGACGTAGCCCTCCGCGTTGAGCAGGATCGCCTCGTCGTAGCCGGCGCGGTTCGCCTCGGTGACCGCCAGCATGGAGTTGAGGTAGATCCCCGTCGCCTTCGCGACGTGCGGGATCACGTTCGGCCCGATCCGCTGCCAGGACGAGATCTTCGCGCGGATCCCGCGCTTCATCCCCTCCTCGCCGAGGTACGCGCCCCACGGCCAGCTCATGATCACGGTCTCGACCGGGTTCTCGCGCGCGGCGACGCCGAGCTGTCCGTACCCGTAGAAGCAGATCGGCCGCAGGTAGCACTCCGGCAAGCCGTTCGCGCCGATGAGCTCGAGGCACGCGCTCCGCAGCTCGTCGACCCCGTACGGGACCTCCATCCCGAGGAGGCGCCCCGAGTTGTGGAGGCGGACGAGGTGCTCGGTGAGCCGGAAGACCGCCGGCCCGTCGGCCGTCTCGTAGCAGCGGATCCCCTCGAAGACGCCGGAGCCGTAGTGGAGGCCGTGGACGCCGACGTGGACCTTGGCGTCGGCCCAGTCCACGAGCTCGCCGTTCATCCAGATCTTCTCGGTCTCCTGCATCGCGCTCCGTCTCCTTTCCCGGGGCCCCTGATGTTAGTCGCCGGCCTCGACGACGTCCGTCGGAGTCGCGCGCGAGAGGCGCAGGAGCTCCGCGGGCGAGATCCCGGCCATGTGCGACGGCGAGCCGGCTCCGACCCAGACGACGTCGTGGACGAGCACGCCGCGGTCGACGAGCACCGTCTCCACCTCGCGGAGGGCGAACGGCGCCACCGCGCCGGGCTCGTAGCCGGTCGCGCGCTCCACCTCCGGGCGGCCCGCGACGCGCGCCCGTGCCGCGCCCGCGGCGCGCGCGACCTTGTCGGCGTCGGCGCGGCGGTCGCCGGGAACGAGGACGAGGACGGGCTTGCCGTCGCAGTCGAACACCAGCGACTTCACGATCTGGTCGAGGCTGCAGCCGACGGCGCGAGCGGCGTCCGCCGCCGTCGGCGTCCCATCGGCGAACTCCTCGAGCCGCGCCTCGGCACCGGCCTCGCGCAGGAACGCGGCGACGCGCTCGACCGCCTCCGGCCACTCCGCCACGACGGGAGCGTACCCTCGTCGCGCAACCCGAACGGGTGCTGCGACGTTCCTCCGGTGGGAGACGAACTTCGACAGACGGGGGAACGATGCGGCATCAAGACGAAGTGCGCGTCGCCGAGACGGAGGCGCTGTTCCGGGAGGTCAACGAGCGCATCGCGGAGAGCGCGGCGCGGTTCGAGGCGGACGAGGCGGAGTTCGTGTGCGAGTGCGCCGACGGCCACTGCATGCACCGCGTCGCCGCACCGCTCTCGACGTACGAGGAGGTGCGGTCGCGCGCGACGCGCTTCCTCCTCGCCCCGGGCCACGAGGACGAGTCGTTCGAGCGCGTCGTGAAGCGCACGAAGGGCTACGAGATCGTCGAGAAGGTGAACAGCGTCGTCCGCGAGACGGTGCAGCGGCTCGACCCGCGAACGGCCTAGACGATCCCCTGGGACGACCCGGTCTCGCGCGAGGCCGCGCGTCAGCCGAGCCGGATGAACCGGGCGTCGTCGAATCCCTGGCCGCGGAAGCGCTCCGCGAGCTCGGCGGGGACGGCGCTGTCGACGGACAGCGCCATCAGCGCCTTCCCGCCGCGGCGCGTCCGCGAGACGGCCATGTTCGCGATGTTGACGCCGGCGTCGCCGAAGAGCGTGCCGACGTGGCCGATCACGCCGGGGACGTCGTCGTAGCGGAAGAAGACCATCAGCGGCGCGAGCTCGATCTCGAGCTGGAAGCCGAGCGCGCTGACGAGCCAGTGCCGGTCCTCGCCGCCGATCGTCGTCCCCGCGGCGCGGACCTCCTCCCCGTCCGCGTGGACGGCGACGCGGACGAGGTTCGTGAAGTCGCGCGCCGCCGGCCGCCGCTCCTCCGCCACCTCGATCCCGCGCTCGGCCGCGATCACCGGCGCGTTGACGTAGTTCACCGGCTGCTCGACCCGCCCCTGGAACGCGCCGTTGAGCGCGGCGACCGTGAGCAGGCGCGTGTCGTACTCCGCGAGCGCGCCGAAGTAGGTGAGCTGGATCCGTTCCGCGCGGCCGACGGCGAGCTCCATCGCCAGCCGTCCGAGCTTCGCCGCGAGCGGAACGAACGGCCCGAGCACCTCGAGGTCCTCGGGGCCGATGACGGGGATGTTCACGGCGTTCGTGACGAGGCCGCCCTCGAGCGCGGCCGCGACCTGCTCGGCGATGATCCTCCCCGCGCGGTCCTGCGCCTCCTCCGTCGAGGCCGCGAGGTGCGGCGTCACGACGACGTTGTCGAGCTCGAGCAGCGGCCCCGCGTACGGCTCCTGCGAGAAGACGTCGAGCGCCGCGGCCGCGACCTTCCCGGACGTGAGCGCCTCCACGAGGGCGTCCTCGTCGACGAGCTCTCCTCGGGCCGCGTTCACGATCCGCACGCCGTCGCGCATCCGCGCGAACGCGTCGCGGCCGATCGAGCCGCGCGTCTCCGGCGTGAGCGGGAGGTGCAGGGTGAGGAAGTCGGCGCGCGCGTAGACCTCCTCCCGCGTCTCCACCGGCTCCGCCCCGAGGTCGCGGAACCGGTCCCGCGCCACGAACGGGTCGTACGCGAGCACGTTCATGCCGAGGCCGACGGCGCGGCGGGCGACCTGCTGCCCGATCCGGCCGAAGCCGAGGACGCCGAGCGTCTTGTCGGCGAGCTCGACGCCGCCCCAGCGCGAGCGCTCCCAGCGGCCCTGCTTCAGCGCCGCGTGCGCCTGCGGGACGTTGCGCGCGAGCGCGACGAGGAGCCCGATCGTGTGCTCTGCCGCCGAGACGACCGTCGACTCCGGCGCGTTCGCGACGACGATCCCGCGCCGCGTCGCCGCCTCCACGTCGACGTTGTCGACGCCGACGCCTGCGCGCCCGATCACGCGCAGCCGCTCGGCACGCGCGATCAGATCGGCCGTCAGCCTCGTCGCCGAGCGGATGACGATCGCGTCGTAGTCGCCGATCCGTTCCGCGAGGTCGCCGTCGTAGGCGACGTCGACGTCGAACCGGTCGCGCAGCAGCGCCAGACCGGCGTCGGAGATCGGCTCGCGGACGAGGACGCGCGCGCTCACACGCGCGGGGGCGCCGCGAACGCCTCGAGCGCCGCCTCCGCGGCCGCGCCGCGCTCGAGCTCCACGCCGGCGTCGGCGAGCGCGAGCTCGACGGCGGCGAGCGCCGTGGCGATGTCGAAGACGTCGAACCAGCCGATGTGGCCGATGCGGAACACCTTCCCCTTCAGCGGCCCCTGCCCGGGCGCGAGCGTCATCCCGTACCGGTCGCGCAGCGTCAGCACGAGCTCGTCGGCGTCGACGCCCGCGGGCGCGCGGATCGCGGTCACGACCGCCGCGGAGTCGTCGTCGGGCGAGAACAGCTCGAGGCCCATCGCCTTGACGCCGGCGCGGCACGCGCGCCCGAGGCGGACGTGGCGGTCGAAGGCGGCGTCCAGTCCCTCCTCGAGGATCATCCCGAGCGCGACGTCGAGGGCGACGACGAGCGAGGTCGCCGGCGTGAACGGCGCGTCGAGCTTCGCCTGCGCGGCGCGCGTGCGCTCCCAGTCGAGGTACAGGCGCGGCGAGGACGCTCGCTCCCGCGCCTCCCAAGCCTCCTCCGAGACGGCAACGAGCGCGAGCCCCGGGGGCGTCATCAGCGCCTTCTGCGACCCGGAGGCGACGACGTCGATCCCCCACGCGTCGGGCTCGAGCGGCACCGCGCCGAGGCTCGAGACGGCGTCGAGCGCGACGAGCGCGCCCGCGTCCTTCGCCGCCGCGGCGAGCGCCTGGACGTCGGCGACGACGCCCGTCGACGTCTCCGAGTGCGTGAGGAAGACGGCGTGCGCCCCGCCGACCTCGGCGAGCCGGGCCGCGAGGTCGTCCGCGGACGGCGCGCTCCCCCACTCGTACTCGAGCCGCTCGACCGCGCATCCGTACGCGGCGGCGAGCTCCGCCCACCGGTCGCCGAAGTAGCCGGCCGTGACGACTACGACGCGGTCGCCCGGGGAGCAGAGGTTCGCGACTGCGGACTCCATCGCCGCGGTGCCGGAGGCGGTGAAGAGGAGCACGTCGCGCTCGGCCCGCACCACCTCGCGCAGCCGCTCGAGGCAGCGCTCGTAGACGGCGCGGAAGTCCGGGCCGCGGTGGTGCAGGACGGGCTCCGCGAGCGCCGCGAGCACCTGCGGCGGCACCGGCGTCGGCCCGGGCGTGAACAGGTAGCGCTTCGCGGGCATCCGGGCCAGCGTAGCGCCGCGTCCGGTCAGCCCGTGGCGAGCAGGTTCAGGAGCGGCTCGCCGCGCTCGAGGCGTCCCAGCTGGGCGAGCACGAACGCCGCGCGACCCGCCCGCGTCTCCTCCGTCCAGCCGGAGTTGTGCGGGGTCATCACGACGTTGTCCAGCTCGCCGAACGGCAGCTCGGACGGCGGCACGGGCGCGTCGGAGCCGCGCGGGTACCGGTACCAGGTGTCGATCGCGGCGCCCGCGATCCGGCGGTCGCGCAGCGCCTCGTAGAGGGCGCGCTCGTCGACGACCTCGCCGCGGGCCGGGTTCAGGAGGAACGCGTCGGGGCCGAGCAGGTCGAGCTCGCGCGCGCCGACGAGGCCGCGCGTCCCGTCCGTCAGCGGCACCGCCACGAGGAGGAAGTCGGCGGCGCGGAGGAGCCCGGGCAGCGCGTCGAGCGGCGCGAGCTCGCGCGCGACGCCGGCGCGCTCCGGCGACGGCGTCCGCGTCACCGCCGCGACCTTCATGCCGAGCGCGGCCGCGAGCGTCGCCGTCTCGCGCGCGATGTGGCCCCAGCCGACGCAGCCGAGCACGCGGCCGCGCAGCTCCCTCGGGACGAACGTGTCGCCGCGCCTCCAGTCGCCCTCGCGGAGCGCGCGATCGTGGACGAGCAGCCGGCGCGACAGCGCGAGCATCCCGAGCAGCGCCCACTCCGCGATCGCGCGCTCGTGCTCGTGGACGTTGCAGAGCGCGCAGCCCGGCGGGAGCGCCGAGCGATCGACGGCGTCCGCGCCCGCCGACAGCGCCTGGACGAGGCGCAGCCGCTCGGCGCCGTCGAGGTCGCCCCGCTCGAGCCGGTGGCACAGGAGCGCCTCGGCGTCGCGCACCGCCTCGCGCAGCCGCTCGCGGTCGGCGCGCGTGACGACGTCGACCTCGACGCCCGCCGCCCGCAGCCGCTCGGCGACGTGCTCCTCCTGCGGCGCCGTCAGCACGACCCTCATCGGCGGGCGAGCCTACTACGCTCCTCCCCCGTGGACGCGCTCCTGGCCTTCGCCGCCGCGCTGCTGACGCTACGCCTCGCGGGACGGCTCCTCGCGCGGCGCCGCGAGACGGGACGCCCCGAGCTGCTCGCGTGGGCGGCCGCCCTCCTCTGCTTCTCGCTCGCGTCCGGCGCCCTCGCGTGGGGCGCCGCCTGGGGCTGGAGCGACGCGGCGTTCCGCGCCTACTACCTGTTCGGCGGGATGCTCACGGCCGCGCTCCTCGGCGTCGGCTCGCTCCTCCTCCTCGGCCTCCGCTGGGCGGGGCCGCTCGGGATCGCGTACGCCGGGCTCGCCGCGGGGCTCGCGCTCGCGGCGCCGCTGACGGAGCCGGTGACGGGACAGGCGATCCCGGAAGCCGGCCAGCACCTCCGCTTCCTCCCCGTGCGGCTCGCGGCGGTGCTCGGGAACGTGCTCGGGACGCTCGCGGTCGTCGGCGTGGCGGCAGCGACGCTGCGGCGGCGGCCGCTCGGCAATGCGTTGATCGTCGCGGGTGTCGCCGTCGCCGCGGTCGGCAGCTGGCTCTTCGGGATCGGCGTCGTGCAGAGCGCGGCCGCGCTGGCGCTAGCGGCGGTGCTCCTCTACGCGGGGTTCGTCGTCGGGCCGCGTCGCGGCTGACGTCGCCTCGCCGCGCCGCTTCGACCGCCGCCACACCGCGAACCAGAGGACGCCGATCGCGACCACCGGCAGGAGCTCGAGCGCGAGGCCGCCGGCACCCCCGTGTGCGATCAGAAGCTCCACTGCTCGAATCCTAGAGTTTTGTAAGAACCGCGGTCGTTATGAGTTTCGATCGCTAAGGTGCCGCAGCGGGACCGGGACCACCCCACCGTCCCTCGCGCGCCGGCCGGGCTAGAAGGGCCGCAGTAGCCCGGCGCGCCGCACCGCAATCGCCCAGGGAGGTACTCAGTGCGGAAACGCGTACTCGGGCTGGCCGCGCTCGCCGGCGCGCTCGCCCTCGCAGGACCCGGAGCGGCCACCGCCGCCGACGCCGGCTCGGAGGAGACGCGGACCGAGCGGTCGACGCAGTCGTCGCAACGGCTGCTCGCCGCGAACAGCCCCTACCTGCTCGCGCAGATCAACCGCTACCGCACGGAGACGTGGCACTGGCAGCGGCTGATGGGCAAGCGGCTCACCCCCACGACGAACAGCGCCGCGAAGTCGCGGAAGCCGTCGTACCGCCAGTGGGTGCTCAAGCTGTGGAAGCAGCGCGCGGCGCGGGAGCGCCGGATCGCGCAGAACCCGCCGCGCCGCAGCGCGTGGCTCTGCATCTACCGCCACGAGCGCCACCCGCTGCAGGGCTGGCGGACCCGCACCGGCAACGGCTACTACGGCGGGCTACAGATGGACATCTCGTTCCAGCGCTCCTACGGCGGCTGGCTCCTCGCCCGGAAGGGCACCGCCGACCGGTGGAGCCCGATCGAGCAGATCTGGGTCGCCGAGCGCGCGTACCGGAGCGGGCGCGGGTTCTACCCGTGGCCGAACACGGCGCGCTACTGCGGCCTGATCTGACGCCCCGCGCCGCGGCCTACCTCGCCAGGAACGGCAGGAGCGCGAGGTAGGCCGCGAGCAGCACCGCCGCCTCCCAGCGGACGAGCGCGCGCCCGGTGCCGAGCAGGAGCCACGCGACGAGGCCCGCGACCACCATCGTCACCGCGCCGAGGCCGACGACGGCGCCGCTCTCGAGCGGTCCCGGCGCGATCAGCGCCACGGTCCCGCCGATCGCGAGGCTGTTGAACAGGTTGCTGCCGAAGAGGTTCCCGACGGCGAGGTGGCTCTGCCCGAGGCGCGCCGCCTGGACCGCGGTGACGACCTCCGGGAGCGACGTGCCCACGGCGACGATCGTGAGGCCGACGAACCCCTCGTCCAGGTTCAGCGCGTCGGCGACGCCCGTCGCGCCGCGGACGACGAGCTGCGCGCCGAGCGCCGTCCCGAGCAGACCCGCGAGCGTTCGCACCGCCTCGCGGCGACCGGTCGTCGGCACCTCCTCGACGGCCTCGTCGGTGATCGCGCCGTCGCGCGCGGCACCGAGCACGATCCACGCCATCGCCGCGACGAACGCGACGAGGAGCGCGAGGCCGACCCAGCGCGACAGCGACCCCTGCAGCACCGCGGCGAGGCCGATGACGGCGAGCGCGGCCAGCGGCGCCTCGCGCCGGATCGTCGCCGACGCGATCGCGATCCTGCCTGCGACGAGCGCGGCGAGCCCCGCCACGAGGGTGACGTTGGCGACGTTCGAGCCGACGATGTTCCCGTACGCGATCTCCGGCGACCCTTGCGCGGCCGCGAGCGCGGAGACGAGCAGCTCGGGCGCGCTCGTCCCGAAGCCGAGGACGATCGCCCCCACGACGACCGGCGACAGCTTGAGCATCCGCGACACCCGGCTCGCGCCGAGCACGAACGCGTCGGCCGCCCGGAACAGGACGAGGAGCCCCGCCGCGAGCGCCGCGATGGAGACGATCACGCCGGCAGCGAGCTACGCCTCGAGCTGCGCCCGGACGAGCTCGCTCACGAGCTTCGGGTTCGCCTTCCCGCCGGTCTCCTTCATCACCTGGCCGACGAAGAAGCCGAGGAGGCCCTGCTTGCCGCCGCGGTACTGCTCCACCTGCCCGGGATTCGCGGCGAGGATCCGCTCCACGAGCGGACCGAGCTCCGACGCGTCGACGACGACGGCCTCCGCCAGGTAGCGCTCCGCGCTGAAGCCGGCGTCGCCGCTGCGCGCGATCGCCTCCGCGAACGTCGCTCGCGGCATCGTGTCGCGCGCGGCGACGAGCTTCCCGAGCTCCGCGCCGTCGACGGCGTCGGGGTCGACGCCTGCGCCCGCGAGCTGGTTCATGATCACGTTCGCGACGGCCCGGCGGTCGTCGCCGGGGACGCGCGCGTAGAGGCCGTCGCGGCCGCTCGCGACGAGCCCCTCCGCGAGGTCGAAGCCGAGCTCGTCCTCGACGCGGCGGATCCGCGCGCCCGGCGGCTCCGGCACCTCCGCGCGCAGCCGCTCGACGAGCTCCGCCGGCGGCTGCACCGGGACGAGGTCCGGCTCCGGGAAGTACCGGTAGTCGTCCGCCTCCTCCTTCGACCGGCGCGGCGTCAGCCGCCCCGTGTCCGCGTGGAAGTCGTACGTCTGCTGGACGACCGCGCCGCCCGACTCCCAGACCTCGATCTGCCGCGCGACCTCCGCGTCGATCCCGCGCGCGATGTACGTGAACGAGTTCATGTTCTTCAGCTCGGTGCGCGTGCGCAGCTCGTCGGAGCCCTCGGGCCGGACCGAGACGTTCGCGTCGACCCGCAGCGTGCCCTTCTCCATCTCGGCGTCGGAGATCCCGAGCTCCACGATCGTCTGCCGGAGGAGCTGCAGGAACCGCTTCGCCTCCTCCGACGAGTGGATGTCGGGCGCGGTGACGATCTCGACGAGCGGCGTGCCGCCCCGGTTGAAGTCGACGAGCGAGTGCGCGGCGCCGCCGATGCGCCCGCCGGCGCCGCCGACGTGGATCGTCTTCGCCGCGTCCTCCTCGAGGTGCGCGCGCACGATCCCGACCTCGTGGTCGCCGTCGGGGCCGGGCACGAGGAAGCGCCCGTCCGTGCAGAGCGGCAGGTCGTACTGGGAGATCTGGTACCCCTTCGGGAGGTCGGGGTAGAAGTAGTTCTTGCGCGCGAAGACGGCCCGCTCGGCGATCGTGCAGCCGAGCGCGTGGCCGAGCTTCACCGTCCACTCGACCGCGGCGCGGTTCGTCACGGGGAGCGCGCCGGGGTGGCCGAGGCAGACGGGGCAGGTGCGCGTGTTCGGCTCCGCGCCCCAGCCCGCCTCGCAGCGGCAGAACATCTTCGTCCGCGTCTTCAGCTGGACGTGGATCTCGAGGCCGACGACCGGCTGCCAGCTACCCATCGAGCCGCTCCTTCGCCTCGCGGACGGCGCGCGCGAGGTCGCCCTCGATCTCGACCATCCCGACCCAGTCCTCCAGACCCAAGGCCGGCGTCCGGACGATCCAGAGCTCGCGCTCGCCGGCGTCGAGGCGGAGCTTGAGGTCGCCGACCTGGACGGCGCGGCCGCCGTCGACGACGCGCCCGGGGCCGAAGACGCGCTCGACCGTCGGCAGGAACTCCGCCGCGGGATCGACGATCCGCCTCACCGCAGCCGCTCCGGGACGGTGTCGAAGCCGATCGCGCGCTCGAGCGCGTGGCCGACGCGGAAGAGCGTGTTCTCGGAGAGCTGCGGGCCGATCAGCTGGAGCCCGACCGGCAGCCCCTCCGAGAGGCCGCACGGGATCGACATGCCGGGCAGCCCGGCGAGGCAGGACGGGATCGTCAGCAGGTCGGAGAGGTACATCGCGAGCGGGTCGGCGGTCCTCGCCCCGAGCTCGAACGCGACCGTCGGCGACGTCGGGCTGACGAGCACGTCGAACCGCTCGAACGCGGCGGCGTGCTCGCGCGCGATCACCGTCCGCACCTTCTGCGCCTGGCCGTAGTAGGCCTCGTAGTAGCCGGCCGACAGCGCGTAGGTGCCGAGCATGATCCGCCGCTTCGGCTCGTCGCCGAAGCCGCGGTCGCGCGTCTCCTCGACCATGTCGCGGAAGCTGCCGCCGCCGCCGCTGCGGAAGCCGAAGCGGACGCCGTCGTAGCGGGCGAGGTTCGACGACGCCTCCGCGGGCGCGATCAGGTAGTAGCAGGGGAGGCCGTACTCGACCGAGAGCGGCAGCTCGCACTCCCCCACCTCCGCGCCGAGCTCGCGGCAGAGGTCGATCGCGCGCTCCGTCGCGGCGCGGACGCCCGGCTCGATCCCCTCCGCTTCGTTCATCTCGCGCGGGATGCCGACGCGGACGCCCCGCAGGTCCTCGCGCTCCGGCAGCTCCACGGGCGGGACGTCCACCGTCGTCGAGTCGCACTCGTCGCGGCCGGCGATGATCCGGTAGAGGAGGGCGCAGTCGCGCACGGTCTTCGTCACCGGCCCGACCTGGTCGAGGCTCGACGCGAAGGCGACGATCCCGTAGCGCGAGACCGTGCCGTACGTCGGG
>DATLFU010000006.1:0-43431 GCA_035540835.1 Gaiellaceae bacterium | reverse complement strand
CCGCTCCAGACGTAGCCGGCGGGCGTGCGCTTCAGCTCGGGCAGCGCGGCCGCGCGCTCGAGCGCGCGGCCGCGCTGCCCGAGCTGAAGCGCACGCCCGCCGGCTACGTCTGGAGCGGACGCGACTACCCGGCCGCGCGCGTCTCCCTCCGCTCCACCGGCCCCGACGCGATCACCGTCGTGGACGGCGAGACCGGCTCCGTGCTCGGGCTCGTGGAGCGGGAACGCGCGTACCACACGCTCCACGACGGCGCCGTCTACCTCCACCTCGGCGAGCCGTACCTCGTGCACGCGCTCGATCTCGACGCGCGCACGGCCGTCGTCGGGCGCTTCGGGGGCGACTGGTACACGCAGGCGAAGAAGGAGACGACGACCGCGATCGCCGAGGAGCGGCGGCGCGAGCGGCGGCTCGGCCTCGAGCTCTGCTTCGGCGCGGTGACGGTCAGCGAGCAGGTCGTCGCGTACCAGCGGAAGGGCCGCGACGGGGAGACGCTCGAGACGGTGCCGCTCGACCTCCCTTCGACGAGCTTCGACACCGAGGCGGTCTGGTTCCTCCCGGAGCCGGAGCAGCTCGAGGGGCTCGAGCAGATGCCGCTCCTCCTCTCGTCGCTCCACGCCGCCGAGCACGCGCTGATCGCGCTGCTGCCGCTGTGGGCGATGTGCGACCGCTGGGACATCGGCGGCCTCTCGACGAACGTCCACTTCCAGACGGGCCGGCCCACCGTCTTCGTCTACGACGGCCACGCCGGCGGCGTCGGGATCGCCGAGCGCGGCTTCGAGGCGTTCGAGGGCTGGGTCTCCGACACCGCCGGGATGATCGACGGGTGCCCCTGCGAGAGCGGCTGCCCCTCCTGCGTGCAGTCGCCGAAGTGCGGCAACCTCAACGAGCTGCTGGACAAGCGCGGCGCGCTGACGCTGTTGCGCCGGCTGCTCGCGTCCGCGTAGCGCCTGTCGATTTCCGCGGCGCCCGTTCGTCGTCCTCCCGAGGCGAAAGGAGGAGGCGATGAGACGACGCCGGTTCGGCCGCCGCGCAGGCGCCGACAGCCGGACGGTGCGGTGGCCGGCGCCGGAGCGCGACCGGCTCGCGGAGCTCCGGCTGGCGCTGCTGCGGCTGCGAGGATGACCACGACGGAAGGGAGACGGACGTGCAGTACCTGCTGTTGATCTACGGCTCCGACGAGGAGTGGGCGGCGCTCGACGCCGACGAGCAGCGCGGGATCTACGCGCGGTACGGCGAGCTCGAGCGCGAGCTGAACGCGGCCGGGGCGATCACCGGCGGCGCGGAGCTGCGCCCCGCCGCGACCGCCACGACGGTGCGCGTCCGCAACGGCGAGACGCTCGTGACGGACGGGCCGTTCGCCGAGACGCGCGAGCAACTCGGCGGGTTCTTCCAGGTCGAGTGCGGGAGCATGAAGGAGGCGCTGGAGATCGCCCGGCGCATCCCGACGGCCGAGCACGGAGCCGTCGAGGTGCGGCCGCAGCACGTGAGGGCCGAGGCGTGAACTACCTCCTGCTGCTGACGAACGACGCGGACGAGATCGCGTCGTGGGAGCACCTGACGCCGGACGAGGCGCGGCGCGCCGACGCGGAGTCGGAGCCGGCGTGGAACGCCGCGAATCGCGGCGATGAGCCGGCACGGGCAGCTCCTCGACGGACTCGAGCTCGCGCCGCCGAGCGCGGCGAAGACCGTGCGCGTCCGCGACGGCGAGATGCTCGTCACCGACGGGCCGTACGCGGAGATGCGGGAGCAGCTCGGCGGCTACTTCCTCGTCGAGTGCGAGGATCTCGACGGCGCGATCGCGATGGCGGAGCTGATCCCCGTCGCCCGCACGGCCGCCGTCGAGATCCGCCCGCTCGTGACCGAGGAGGAGCGGCCGTAGTCGACCGGGTCTTCCGCGAGGAGTGGGGTCGCTGCGTCGCGGCGCTGGCGCGCGCGACGGGCGACCCTGCGCTCGCGGAGGACGCCGTCCAGGACGCGTTCGCGGCCGCGCTCGAGCGCTGGGGCGACCGGCCGCCACCGAACCCCGGCGGCTGGATCTACGCGACCGCGCGCAACCGCGCGATCGACCGGATCCGGCGCGACCGCACGCTCGTCCGCAAGACGGAGCTGCTCGCGCGCGTGGAGGCGCTGCCCGTACCCGACGGCGAGGAGGACGCCGTGCCCGACGACCGCCTGGGTCTCATCTTCGCCTGCTGCCACCCCGCGCTCGCCGCGGACGTGCGGGTGCCGCTGACGCTGCGGCTCGTCGGCGGGCTCGCGACCGCGGAGATCGCGCGCGCGTTCCTCGTCCCGGAGCCGACCGTCGCGCAGCGGCTCGTCCGCGCGAAGCGGAAGATCCGCGACGCGGGCATCCCGCTCGACGTGCCTCCCGCGCACCTGCTTCCCGAGCGGCTGCGGTCGGTCCTCGCCGTGCTCTACCTCGTCTTCAACGAGGGCTACGCCGCCACGGCCGGCGACCGGCTCGTCCGGGACGAGCTCTGCGACGAGGCGATCCGGCTGGCGAAGGTCCTCGCCGCGCTGATGCCGGACGAGCCCGAGGCGCTGGGGCTGCTCGCGCTCCTCCTGCTCCACGACGCACGACGGGCGACGCGCGTCGACGAGGCCGGCGATCTCGTCCTCCTCGAGCAGCAGGACAGGTCGCGCTGGGACGCGGGTCGGATCGCGGAAGGCACGCGCGTCCTCGACCGCGCGCTCGCGCTGCGCGGGCGCGGCCCGTACGTCCTGCAGGCCGCGATCGCCGCGCTCCACGCTCGCGCCGCTCGCGCCGAGAACACGGACTGGCGGCAGATCGCGGCGCTCTACGGCGAGCTCGAGCGCGCGGCGCCGTCCCCGGTCGTGTCCCTCAACCGCGCCGCGGCCGTGGCGATGGCCGACGGCCCGGAGCGCGGCCTCGAGCTGCTGGGCGGCCTCGGCGGCCTCGAGTCGCACCACCTGTTCCACGCCGCGCGCGCCGATCTGCTGCGGCGGCTGGGGCGGGCGGACGAGGCAGCCGACGCGTACGGCCGCGCGCTCGCGCTCGCGCGCAACGAGCCGGAGCGGCGATTCCTCGCACGGCGCCTCGCGGAGTTGCGTGCGACGATCCGCGCGTGACGCACCCGATGACCGCGCCGCTCCGCCGGGTGCTCGTGCGCGCACCCGATCCCGCGAGCCTCTCCCGCTGGCGCGACTACGGCTGGCGCGACGCCCCCGACCCGCAGCGGATCGCGGCCGAGCACGAGGCGTTCCGGGCGGCGCTCGCGGATGCCGGCGCGGAGGTGCTCGTCGCCGACGGCGCCGTCGACGCGAACCCGGACGCCGTGTACGTCTACGACCCGGCCGTCGTCGCGCCGCAGGGAGCGGTGCTCCTCCGCCCGGGCAAGCCGGGGCGGCGGAACGAGGTGGGGCCGATGGCGCGCGAGCTCGAGCGTGCCGGGATCCCGATCCTCGGCCGTCTCGAGCCGCCGGCGTGCGCCGAGGGCGGCGACACGCTCTGGCTCGACGAGCGGACGCTCGCGGTCGGGCTCGGCTACCGGACGAACGCGGCCGGCGCGGAGGCGATCGCGCGGCTGCTCCCGGACGTGGACGTCCTCGCGTTCGACCTGCCGCACTTCCGCGGCGCCGCGGAGATCCTCCACCTGATGTCGCTCGTGAGCCCGCTGGACGACGACCTCGCGCTCGTGTACCTGCCGCTGATGCCGACGCGGCTCGTCCAGCTGATGCAGGAGCGCGGCATCGCGTTCGTCGAGGTGCCCGAGGCGGAGTTCGACTCGATGGGCTGCAACGTGCTCGCGCTCGGCCCCCGCGTGGCGCTGGCGCTCGAGGGCAACCCGGAGACGCGCCGGCGGCTGGAGGCCGCGGGTGTCGAGGTGCGGACGTACGCCGGCGACGAGCTCTCGCGCAAGGGCGACGGCGGGCCGACGTGCCTGACGCGCCCGCTGCTGCGCGGCTAGAAGACGCGGACGCACGCGTTGAGCGCGAGCGTCAGGAGCAGCGAGAGCGCGAGCGACGCGAGCAGGCAGCCGGGAGAGCAGCCGTAGACGCGGACGCGACCGCTGCGGGATGTCCAGGGCCGGAACACGGAACGCGCGGTATTCCGGGAGCCGCGGCGCGCTAAACGGCGGCGGGGACCGCGACGCCGTGCGGCGCCGGCGCGGCACGATACGCCGGTGGCGACGCGGAGACGGGCGCAGGACGGCTACCTCGTCGTCGGGGGCGGGTTCGCCGGCGCGTACGTCGCGCGGCTGCTCGGCTGCCGCGCCACGATCATCAGTCCCGAGAACTTCATGCTCTTCACGCCGATCCTGCCGGAGGCGGCGTCGGGGACGCTCGAGCCGCGGCACGTCGTCGTCCCGCTGCGGCTGATGTGCCGCCGCGCGGAGCTGCTGCTCGGACGGATGACGGGGCTCGACGAGGAGCGTCGCCTCGTCCACGCGGAGACGGACGCGGGGCCGTTCGAGATCGAGTACGACCACCTCGTCCTCGCGCTCGGCTCGGTGCCGCGCGTGCTCCCGATCCCCGGCCTCGCCGAGCACGCGCTCGGGTTCAAGGACCTGCCGGACGCGATCCACCTCCGCAACCACGTGCTCCGCGAGCTCGAAGCGGCGCAGGCGGAGCTCGAGGACGAGCGGCGCCGGCCGCACCTGACGTTCGTCTTCGTCGGCGCCGGGTACGCAGGCGTCGAGGCGCTCGCGGAGCTCGCCGACCTCGTCGACGACGCGCTCCGCTACTACTCGCAGCTCCGGCCGGTCCCTCGGCGGTGGGTGCTCGTCGACGCGGCGCCGAAGATCCTCCCGGAGATCCCGAGCCGGCTCGGCGAGTACGCGCAGCGCGAGCTGGCGCGGCGAGGGATCGACATCCGCGTCGCAACGACCGTGGAGCGCGTCGAGCCGGACGCGGTGACGCTGTCCGACGGCGAGCGGATCGAGACGCACACGTTCGTCTGGACCGCGGGCGTCGCCGCGCACCCGCTCCTCGCGGAGCTCGGCCTCCCGCTGGACGACCGCGGCCGCGTCGTCGTCGACGAGCTGCTGCGCGTCGAGGGCCGCGAGCGCGTGTGGGCACTCGGCGACTGCGCGCGCGTCCCGAACGCGGCGACGCCGGGGCGGTTCGACCCGCCGACGAGCCAGCACGCGCTCCGCCAGGCGCGGCGCCTCGCGAAGAACCTGCTCGGGACGCCGGAGCCGTACGCGTACCGGACGCTCGGCCAGGTCGCCACGCTCGGCCGCCACAAGGGGATCGCGGAGGTGCTCGGGCTGCGGTTCCGCGGCTTTCCCGGCTGGTTCCTCACGCGGACGTACCACCTGCTCCAGCTCCCGACGCTGTCGCGGAAGCTGCGCGTCGTCGTCGACTGGACGATCGCGCTGTTCTTCAAGCGCGACATCGCGGAGCTCGGCGGCCTCGCGAAGCGGCCGGGCCTCCGCGGCGAGTAGGCGCCGTCAGCCGCGCAGGCTCGCGAGCGCGCGGTCGAGCCGCTGCCGCGTCGTCAGCACGCCCTCGAAGAGGTCGCCGTACCGGCGGACGCGGTCGAGCACGACCTCCATCGTGTAGATCGACGGGTTGAGCTTCTCGTTCACCTCGTCCCACCGGAGCGGCGTCGAGACGTGCGCCCCGGCCCTCGGCCGCACCGAGTAGACGGACGCGATCGTCTTCCCCTCGCCGTTCTGGTTCGCGTCGATGAGCACGCCGCGCCGCTTCGCCTTCGACCACTCGGTCGTCGCGAGGCCGCGGTTCGTGCTCGCGATCGCGCGCGCGACGATCTCCGAGAACTCGCGCGTCTCGTCGTAGCCGTGGCGACGCTCGACCGGCACGAGCACGTGAATCCCCTTCGAGCCGCTCGTCTTCGGGAAGCTGACGAGGCCGAGCGCGTCGAGCGCCTCCTTCACGAGCAGCGCCACCTCGATCGTCTCCGCGAACCCGACGTCCGGAGACGGGTCGAGGTCGAAGAGGACCCAGTCCGGGCGGTCGGGCTTGTCGATCCGCGAGTACCAGGTGTTCAGGTCGATGCAGCCCATGTTCACCATCCAGAGCAGCGCGAGCTCGTCGTTCACGATCGGCGCCTCGACGCGCCGGCGCTTCGGCGGCCGGTCGCGCGTCGTCGCGACGAACGGCCACGTCGGGATCCACTCCGGCATGTGCTTCGGCGCGTCCTTCTGGAAGAAGTGGCCGCCCTGCCACCCGTCGGGATAGCGCTTCATCGTGAACGGCCGGTCGCGCAGGTGCGGGAGGACGACGGGCGCCACGGCGCGGTAGTACGCGAGCAGGTCGCCCTTCGTGATCCGCTCCTCCGGCCAGAACGGCTTGTCGAGGTTCGTCAGCTTGAGCGCGCGCTTGCCGCGCACGACCTCGGGCGGCACCGGCTCCGGCCGCACCGGCTCGGCGCCCTCCTCCTCCGGCTGCTCCATCACGACCTCCTCCGCCTCCTTGTCGTCCCGCAGGCCCTGGTACGACGGCGCCCGCAGCCGCCGGTCGTGCGTCCACTCCACGAACTCGACCTCGGCGACGAGCCGCGGCTCGACCCAGACGATCTCGTCCTTGCGGACGCGCGGCAGCTTCGGCACCTCCGCGAACGGCGCGTCGGGTCGCTCGAGCGGCTTCAGCAGCGCGAGCAGGCGGTCGATCTCGGCCTCGTCGAACCCGGTGCCGACGTTCCCGACGTAGACGAGCTCGTCGCCCTCGCGCAGCCCGAGGAGGAGCGAGCCGAAGCGGCCGCCGCGCCGCCCGCGCCCCTTCGTGTAGCCGCCGACGACGAACTCCTGGCGCCCGTGCGTCTTGATCTTCAGCCAGTCGCGCGACCGGCGCCCCTCCTGGTAGCGCGAGTCGGCGCGCTTCGCGATCACGCCCTCGATCCCCTGCGCCTCGACGACCTCGTAGAGCGCCTCGCCGTCGTCGAAGGTCTCCGAGAGCCTGACGGCGCGGTTCCGCCCGTCGAGGAGCGCCTCGAGCCGCGCGCGCCGCTCCGTCAGCGGCAGGTCGACGAGCGGCTGCCCCTCGACCTCGAGGACGTCGAAAACGTAGAAGCGCAGCGGCGTGTCCGGGTGGCCCTGCTGCATCGCCGAGAAGCTCGCCCGCCCCTCGGCGTCGAGGGCGCAGACCTCCCCGTCGAGGACGCAGTGCGGCGTCTTCACGGCCTTCACGACCTCGCGCGCGACCGTCGGGAACCGCTGCGTCAGGTCGTTCCCGTTGCGGCTCGTCAGCGTCGCCTCGCCGCCGACGACGGACGCGATCGCGCGGTAGCCGTCCCACTTGACCTCGAAGAGCCAGCCGTCGGCGCGCGGCACGGAGCTCTCGAGCGTCGCCAGCATCGGCCGGTACGCGCGCCGCGGCCGCGGCGCGTCGCCGTCCTCGCGCTTGCGGATGATCAGCCAGTTCTTCGGGTCGCCGGACAGCTTCGCCGGGACGAGCGCCCAGACGCCTTCGAGGCGCGAACCGTGGAGACGCACGGTGAGGCCGCCGTTCCGCTTCTCCTCGAGGAGCTCGTACGTGCCGCTGTCCCAGAGCTCGACCGTCCCGGCGCCGTACTGCCCGGCGGGAATCTCGCCCTCGAAGCGCGCGTACTCGATCGGGTGGTCCTCGACGTGGACGGCGAGGTGCTGCTCCCCCGGCTCGAGCGGGACGCCCTTCGGCACCGCCCAGCTCGCGAGCGCGCCGTTCCGTTCGAGGCGGAAGTCGTAGTGCAGGCGCCGCGCGTCGTGGCGCTGGACGACGAAGATCGGCGCGGCTGCGGCGCGCGCTCGCCGTCGCGGAGCGGCGCCGGCGACGCCGGGCTCCGGCGTCGCCTTCGGATCCCGCTTCCGCTCGTACTCGTCGAGGCCGTGCCTGCTCACGACGACCGATGTTCCCGGGCGGAGACACCGAGAACCCGGCGATGTTTGAGCGGGCGGCGCAGCGGAGACACCACGCTTCGACGCGCAGCCCGCGAGCCGCGCGAGGAGAAGCTTCTCCACCCTGTGGGGGGGTCGTGTCCGGGGTCGCCAGCTGGCGGCCCTGGGCCGTTTACGGCTCCGAAATCACTGTTGTAAGCGGGGGAAAACCCTGTGGACAGTGTGGAAAGCGTCGCCTCAGGCGTAGACGCCGAGCGAGCGGAACTTCGCGCGCCGCCGCCGCCGCAGCTCGTCGCCCGGGATCGCCTCGAGCTCGGCGAGCGACTCGACGAGCGCCTCCCGCAGGAGCCGCGCCGCCTCGTCGTGGTCGGTGTGCGCGCCGCCCTCCGGCTCCGGGACGATCGCGTCGATCACGCCGAGCTCGAGGCAGTGCGGCGCGTCGGGCTTGAACGCCGCCGCCGCCTTCTGTGCCTCCGCGGCGTCGCGCCAGAGGATCGCGGCGCACCCCTCCGGCGAGATCACGGAGTAGATCGCGTTCTCCTGCATCAGCACGCGATCCGCGACCGCGATCGCGATCGCGCCGCCGGAGCCGCCCTCGCCGATCACGCAGGCGACGGTCGGCACCTGCAGGCGCGCCATCGCCGCCTGGGCACGCGCGATCGCACCGCCCTGCCCGTGCTGCTCCGCGACGACGCCGGGGTAGGCGCCCGGCGTGTCGACCAGGGAGATCAGCGGGAACCGGTGCCGGTCGGCGAGCTCCATCGCGCGCATCGCCTTCGTGTAGCCCTCCGGGTAGGCCATCCCGAAGTTCCGCCGCGTCCGCTCCTTGATGTCGCGCCCCTTCTGCTGCCCCACGAGGACGACCGTGCGGCCGTCGAGCTTCCCGAGCCCCGCGACGAGCGCCTCGTCGTCGCCACGGGCGCGGTCGCCGTGCAGCTCGAAGAAGTCCTCGAGGATCCGCTCGACGTAGTCGAGCGTGTACGGCCGGTCCTGGTGTCGCGCGAGCTGGACGGAGCGCCAGATCTCCTCGTCGCTCGGCTCGGCCGCGATCCGGTCGAGCTGTCGCTGCAGCCGCTCGAGCTCCCGCGAGAGGCCCGTGCCGCCGAGCAGGCGCGCCTGCTTCAGCTTGCTGAGCCGGTTCCGCAGCCGGAGCTCCGCCTCACCCGCCATGCGCGAACAGCCCCAGGAGCTTGTGGAGCGTCGGCCGCAGCTCGGACCGCGGCACGACGGCGTCGATGTGGCCGAGGCGGAGGTTCGACTCGGCGAGCCCGAAGTCGTCCGGGAGCTTCTCGCGCGTCGTCTGCTGGACGACTCGCGGTCCGGCGAACGACATCAGCGCGCCGGGCTCCGCGATCACCACGTCGCCGAGCGTCGCGAAGCTGGCGAGCACGCCGCCGGTCGTCGGGTGCGCGACGACGCTGATGAACGCGACGCCCGCGTCCCGCAGGTCCTCGACGGCGCACACGGTCTTCGGGAGCTGCATCAACGCGAGGATCCCCTCCTGCATCCGCGCGCCGCCGGAGGCCGCCACGGCGATCAGCGGGACGCCGCGCTCGGCCGCGCTGTCGCAGGCGCGCGAGAACTTCTCGCCGCAGGCGCTCCCCATCGAGCCGCCCATGAACGCGAAGTCCATCACCGCGAGCTCGCACGGGCGGCCGTCGATCGTCGCCTGCCCGATCACCATCGCCTCGCCCAGGCCGGTGGCGACCTCGGCCTCGGCGAGCCGCTCCGTGTACGGGCGCAGGTCGAAGAACCCGAGCGGGTCCTCCGAGCGGACGTCGGCCGCCTCCTCGACCCAGCTGCCCTCGTCGGCGAGGTGCGCGATCCGCGCGGGCGCGCGCATCGGGAAGTGGTGGCCGCAGTGACCGCAGACCCAGAGGTTCTCCGCGAGCTCGTCGTCCCGGTAGTGCGACGCGCACGCGGGGCACGTGTTCGGGTGACGCTTCCCGCGCGGCTCCGCGGGCGGCTGCTTGTGCTCGACGGAGACGTCGATGCGGCTCGACATGGCGTTGATCTTAGACCCCTCCCGGCGCGGGACGGTTGCAGCGGGCTAGAACCCGAGCGCGCCCGTCAGCCGGCGGAGCGGCTCGAGGTTCTCCGGCTCCGGGCGGAGCCCGGTGAGGCCGGCGCCGACGATCGTCTTCCGCGCCGCGAGCCCCTCCAGCTCGCGCGCGACCTCGGCGACGGTCGGCCCGCCGGGCTCGGGCATGAACGCCCGCAGCTCGGACGGCTCGAAGACGTCGCAGTCGAGCGCGACGTAGACGCAGTCGGTGCCGTCGACGGCCCGCCCGATCGCCTCGCGGCCGCCGGCGTGGATCCCGGAGCGCGCGACGAACTCCTCCTCCGGCGGGTCGAGCGCGCGCGCGCCGACGAGGGCGACGTCGTCCGCGGCGACCGCTCCCGCGTCGATCGCCATGCGCAGCGGCATCCCCCACGGGTTCCCGGACGGCGACGACTCGGGCGTGTTCAGGTCGCCGTGCGCGTCGAACCAGACGACGGCGAGCCTGTCCGTCCGCGCCGCGAGTCCCTCGATCGCGCCGAGGTGCGCGCAGCAGCAGCCGCCGAGGACGAGCGGCCGGTCGGGGAGGGAGGCGGCGATCGCGAGCGTCTGCTCGTGGAGCGTCTCCTCCTCGACGACGACCGCCTCCGGGAACGGCAGCGGCAGCCGCGCGGCCTCCACCATCGGCTCGCCGCCGTCGCCCCACGCGGTCGGGACGCGCACGAGCCCCGCGCCGAACTCCCGCCCGCAGCTGTGGCACTGGTACTCGCCGCCGAGCGCGACCGCGGTCAGCGTCCGGCACTCGGGGCAGCGGGCGCGGAGCACGCTCACGACAGCGTCTTCTCGTAGGCGTCGAACCGCCGGACGACGCGCATCCCGACGCGCTCGTAGAGGACGTTCGCGCCGGTGAGGCTCTCCGCGTCGACGCCGAGCCCGACGCGCGCGTAGCCGCGGGACTCGAACTCGCGGAAGACGTGGTGCAGGAGCGCCCGGCCGAGACCGCGCCGTCGCCACGGCACGCGCGTGCCGAGCATCTCCACCCAGCCCATCTCGGGCTCCGCGTCGTGGCGCCGGCAGAGCGCGTACGCGGCGATCTCGTCGCCGTCGGTGACGACCCACCAGAGCGACGGGTCGAAGTCGTCCCGCTCGACCGTCCAGTGCGCCCAGTCCTCGTACGGCTCGCGCACGTGCTCCCAGTGGTCGGCGAAGCACTCCTCGTGGACCTCGTACACCGCGCGCTCCTCGCCGGGCGCGAGCGGCCGCACCGTCAGCCCGTCCGGCCACTCCGGCTCGGGCGCGTCGGCGGGCAGGTCGAGCGCCATCCGGTAGGAGTGGCGGATCAGCCGGTACCCCGCCTCCTCGAGCGCCCGCTTCACGAGCGCGCTCCGCTCGGGGACGAAGCCGCGGAGGAACGCCCCCGGGAGGCGCTCGCCGTCGGTGCGCTCCTCGAGCCACGCGACGAGCGCCCGCGCCACCTCCTCGTCCGCGTTGTCCGGGTCGAGACGGAGGTCGAACCAGTAGCGGACGTGCGTCCGGTTCTGGTCGTAGACGTCCGCGTAGCCCACGAGCTCGCCGCCGCGCTCCGCGACGCGGAGATCGCGCTGCGGCTCGACGTTCGGCTCCGTCAGGAAGACGCGGAACTCCGCCTCCGACGTGTCGTCGACACCGTACGCCGCCCGCGCGGCGCGGTTGAAGAGGTCGATCACGCGCGCCGTGTCCCCGTCGCCGAACGGCCGCACCACGAGCCCGCCGCTCACGACGGCGCGAGCTCGTCGAGCGTGTCCGGAAGCGCCGCGAGGTCCGGCAGCTCCCGTGTCGGCTCGGGCTCGGCGGTCTCGCCGAGGCGGTTGATCCAGACCGTCGTGAGGCCGAGCTCCGAGGCAGGCGCGACGTCGTGGAACAGGCTCGCGGCCACGTGCACGTGCGTCTCGCGCTCCGCCGTCGTCAGCTCGAAGAACCGCTCCCAGTGCGCGGGCGCGGGCTTGTACGAGCCGACGTCCTCCGCGACGACGACGACGTCGAACGGCACGCCGAGCGTGCGCTGCGACGCCGCGATCAGGTCGCGGTCGGAGTTGGAGAGGATCGCGAGGCTCCAGCCGCGGTCGCGGAGCTCCCGCAGCGCCGCCGGCACCTCCGGGAACGCCGGCCAGTCGGGGAGCGACTTCGCGAGGATGCCGCTCTCGCCCTCGGGGATCCCGTAACCGACCTCGCGCGCGAGCCGCTCGAGGGTCAGCGTCAGGACCTCGCCGTACGGGCGGTAGTCCTCCGCCTGCACCTGCGGCTCGAGCTCGTGGTACCGCGCGAGGAGCTCGTCCCGCTGCTCGACGCCCCAGAGGCGCTCGAGCACGGCGCCGATGCCGGCGTGCCAGTCGATCAGCGTTCCGTAGCAGTCGAACGTCGCCCAGCGGGTCACGGGCCGGAGCCTACCCTTCGCGCGTGAGCAGCTCGCCGCGCGAGGACGTGCACGCCGCAGCGGCGGTCGCCGCGGCGGCCGGAGCCGTCACGCTCGCGACGGCCGTCGCGCTGGAGGGACTGTCCGCGGCGTGGCTCGTGTGGGCGGCGGCGACGTTCGCCTCGTGGACCGTCGCGCTCCTGCTCCTCGCGCGGCGCAACCCGCGGGCCGCTGCCGCCACCGCCCGCCGCGTCCGCAGCCTCGCGGGAGCCGCGGTGCTCGGGACGCTCGTCGCGGTCGCCGCCGCGGCCGGCGCGACGGAGCTCGCGGCGGGGTTCCTCGCCGCGGCGTCCGCGGCGGCGTTCCTGCTCGCGCGCTAGCCCGAGGCAGCCGCGCCCGCGCCGCCGTCCCACCTGCGGACGACGATCGAGGCGTTGTGCCCGCCGAAGCCGAAGGAGTTGGAGACGCCGACGCGCAGGTCGGGCGCGTCCCGCGACTCGTTCGGGATGTAGTCGAGGTCGCACTCGGGGTCGGGCTCGTCGTAGTTGATCGTCGGCGGGAGCTTCCCGCGCTCGACGGCGAGAATCGTGAAGATCGCCTCGACCGCGCCGGCGGCGCCGAGGCAGTGGCCGGTCGCGCCCTTCGTCGACGAGACGGGGATTCCGCGCGCCACCTCCTCGCCGACGGCGAGCTTGATCACGCGCGTCTCGCTCGCGTCGCCGAGCGGCGTCGAGGTGCCGTGCGCGTTGATGTAGCCGATCTCGCTCGGGTCGATCCCGGCGTCGGCGAACGCCATCCTCATCGCCCGCGCGGGGTTCTCGCCCGTCGGGTCGGGCTCGGTGATGTGCGTCGCGTCGGACGACAGCCCGTAGCCGAGCAGCTCCGCGTAGATCTTCGCGCCGCGCGCCCGCGCATGCTCCAGCTCCTCGAGGACGAGGATCGCGCCCGCCTCGCCCATCACGAACCCGTCGCGCCCCGCGTCGAACGGCCGGCTCGCGCGCTTCGGGTCGTCGGTGCGCCGCGAGAGCGCGCGCATCGAGCCGAATCCGGCGATCCCGACGCGGGTCACCGGCGCCTCGGTGCCGCCCGCGAGCATCACGTCCGCGCGGCCGAGGCGGATCGCGTCGGCGCTCTCGCCGATCGCCATGTTCGACGCTGCGCAGGCGGTGCACTGCGACGAGAGCGGCCCCCGCGTCCCGAGCTCCATCGAGACCCAGGCGGCACCCATGTTCGGGATGATCGCCGGGATCGAGAACGGGTTGACGCGGTCGGGGCCGCGGTCGATCAGCGTGTCGTAGCAGTCCTGGAACGACTTCAAGCCGCCGATCCCGGTGGCGACGGAGACGCCGACGCGGTCGCCGATCGCGACGAAGTCGAGCCCGGAGTCCTGCTCTGCCTGGCGCGCGGCGGCGAGGATCATCTGCGAGAAGCGATCCATCCGCCGGGCCTGCTTCCGGTCGATCCACTGCGCCGGGTCGAAGTCCTTCAGCTCGCACGCGAAGTCGACGGGATACCCCTCCGGGTCGAAGTGCGTGATCGGGCCGGCACCCGACTCGCCCGCGAGCAGGTTCGACCACGTCGTCTCGACGTCGTTCCCGAGCGGCGTCACCATGCCGAGCCCGGTGATCACCACCCTGCGTCTGCCGTTGGCGCTCGTCACATCCCCAGTCCCCCGTCGACGAGGAGCACCTCGCCGGTGATGAACGAGGCCTCGTCGGAGCACAGGAACCGTACCGCGCCCGCGACGTCGCCGGGGTCGCCGAGCCGCCCGAGCGGCGTGTTCGCCAGCATCGCCTGCTTCAGGTCGTCCGGCAGCACCTCCGTCAGCTGCGTCGACACGTAGCCCGGCGCGACGACGTTCGCGCGGACGCCGCGGTTCCCGAGCTCGCGCGCGAGCGCCTTCGTGAAGCCGATGATCCCCGCCTTCGAGGCGGAGTAGTTCGTCTGTCCGGGGTTCCCGTGGACGCCGACGATGCTCGAGACGTTCACGATCGCGCCCGCGCGGCGCTTCATCATCCCGCGCGCGACGGCGCGGCAGGTGTAGAAGCAGGAGCTGAGGTTCGTCTCGATCACCGTCCGCCAGTCGTCGTCCGGCATCCGCGCGAGCAGGCCGTCGCGCGTCACACCGGCGTTGTTCACGAGCACGTCGAGGTCACCCGCCTCCTCCACGAGCCGCTTCGCCTCCTCGGGGTCGGAGACGTCGGCCTGCACGGCGCTCCCGCCGATCTGCCGCGCGAGCTCCTCCGCCTCGTCGCGCCCCGAGCGGTAGCCGACGACGACGACGGCGCCGGCGCGCGCCAGCTCCTCCGCGATGGCGCGCCCGATGCCCTTCGACGCGCCCGTGACGAGCGCGCGCTTTCCCTCGAGGGAGGCGAACGTCATGCCGCCGACAGCGTCTCCTCGAGCTTCTGCAGCGACTCGAGGTTGTTCACCGAGACGGCCTTGACGCTGCGGTCGATGCGCTTGACGAGCCCGGAGAGCACGTTCCCCGGCCCGACCTCGACGAACGTCTTGACGCCGTCGGCGACGAGCGCGCGCGTCGCCTGCGTGAACTTGACCGGCGCCGTGAGCTGCTCGACGAGCAGCGTGCCCATCCGCTGCGCCGGCTCGATCCGCGCCGTCACCGTCGACATGAACGGCGCCGTCGGGTCGGCGAACCGGATGCGCTCCACCGCGGGCTTCAGCCGGTGGGCCGCGCTCGCGACGAGCGGGCTGTGGAACGCGCCCGAGACCTTGAGCTTCACCGCGCGCCGCGCGCCCTGGCGCTCGGCCTCCGCGCAGCACTCGTCCACCGCCGCCTCCTCGCCGGAGACGACGATCTGGCCCGGCGAGTTGTAGTTCGCCGGCCACACGCCGATGATCTTGCGGCAGAGCGACTCGACGACCTCGTCCTCGAGTCCGAGGATCGCGGCCATCGAGCCCGGCCGCTGCCGCGCCGCCTCGGCCATCGCGAGGCCGCGCTCGCGGACGAGCGAGAGCGCCTCCTCGACCTCCATCGACTCGGCGGCCGCGAGCGCGGAGAACTCGCCCACGGAGTGGCCGACGACGTAGTCCGCGCGGACGCCGCGGGCGCGGAGCGCCGCCAGGACGGCGAGGCTCGTCGCCACGAGCGCCGGCTGCTGCACGTCCGTCGCGACGAGGTCCTCGAGCGGCGACTCGAAGCAGAGCCGCTTCAGGTCGAGGCCCGACGCCTCGCTGCCGCGCTCGTACACCTCCATCGCCTCCGGCACCGCCTCGGCGATCTCCCGCCCCATCCCGACCTCGAGCGATCCCTGGCCGGGAAAGCAGAACGCGATCTTCGTCATCGTCCGTCCTCCGTCCACCTCATCAGCGCGGAGCCCCAGGTGAGCCCCGCGCCCATGCCCGTCATCAGCACCAGCGCGCCCTCGCGGAGCCGCCCGTCCGCGCGCGCGTCCGCGAGCGCGAGCGGGATCGATCCGGAGGAGGTATTGCCATAGCGGTCAACGTTAACGACCACGCGGTCGGGAGGGATCCCGAGCTTGCGCACGGCGTGGTCGATGATCCGGACGTTCGCCTGGTGCGGCACGTAGACGTCGACGTCCTCGACGCGGAGACCGCACTCGGCGAGCACCTTGTCCGCGGACGTGACCATCACGCGCGTCGCGAACTTGAAGACCTCGGGCCCGTTCATCTTCACGAACCGCGTCGGGTCGTCGAACTTGCGCGAGCCGCTGCCCGGCAGCCAGAGGTGGCGGCCGCCGCCCCCGTCCGCGCCGAGCTCGAAGCCGAGGAAGCCGCCGTCCTCGACGCGCTCCAGCACGACCGCGCCGGCTCCGTCCCCGAACAGGACGAGCGTCGAGCGGTCCTCGAAGTCGAGGATCTTCGAGAGCACGTCGCCGCCGACGACGAGCGCGCGGCGGACGATCCCGCCGGCGATCATCCCGTGCGCCTGCGCGATCGCGTACATGAAGCCGGTGCACCCGGCGAGGAGGTCGTACGCCGCCGCGTCCTTCGCGCCGAGCGCGTCCGCGACGATCGCGGACGTCGTCGGGAACATCATGTCGGGCGTCACCGTCGCCACGATCACGAGGTCGAGGTCGGCCGGCTCGACGCGGGCCTGGGCGAGCGCGTCGCGAGCGGCGGGGAGCGCCAGGTCCGACATCGCCTCGTCGGGCGACGCGAACCGCCGCTCCTTGATCCCGGTGCGCTCGGTGATCCACTCGTCGGAGGTGTCGACGATCTGCGCGAGGTCCTCGTTCGTGACCACGCGTTCCGGCACCCGGACGCCGAGCCCGGTGATCGAGACGTTGCCGTTCGCGACGCCGATCACGACCGGTCCACGGCGAAGGTGAGCGTCCCCCTGACCGCGAGCTCGCCCTCGACGGTCGCACGCGCCCTGCCACGGCCGATCGGGCCGCGGACCGTCTCGAGCTCGCACAGGAGCGTGAGCACGTCGCCCGGGCGGACGACGCGCTTGAAGCGCACGCCGTCGATGCCGGCGAACAGCGCGAGCCGCCCCCGGTTCTCCTCCTGCGACAGGACGGCGACCGCGCCCGCCTGCGCGAGCGCCTCCACCATCAGCACGCCGGGCATGATCGGGTTCCCCGGGAAGTGGCCGGCGCAGTCCTCCTCGCGCACGGTCTTGCGCGCGAGCGCGCGCACGCCCGGCTCCAGCTCGAGCACCTCGTCGAGCAGGAGGAGCGGGTGGCGGTGCGGCAGGATCTCCTCGATCGCCGCGTGGTCCAGCGGCCCGATCACCGCGCGGCCACGGGCTCCGTCGCGTCGAGGCGCGCGCGGAGGCGCGCGCGGGCGCGGTGCGCGTGCGACTTCGCGGTCCCGATCGGAAGCTGCGTCACCTCGGCCACCTCCTCGAACGAGAGCCCGAGCGCGTCCTTCAGCAGCAGCACGCGCGCCTGCGACGGCGGGAGCGACTCGAGCCCCGCGCACAGCTCCGACCGCAGCCCCGAGAGCGCTGCGGCGTGGCGCGGGTCCGTGGCCGGATCGGCGTCGGGCTGCGTCCGGAGCTCGTCCGGCAGCTGCTCGTGACGGCGGCGGCGCTGGCGCTCGGCCACGTCGCGGCACGTGTTCACGACCAGCCGGTGCAGCCACGTCGCGAACTGCGCCTCGCCGCGGAACTGCCGCAGGCGCACGCACAGCTTCGCCAGCGCCTCCTGCGCGGCGTCGCGCGCGTCCTCGGAGTCGTCGAGCAGGTGGCGCGTCAGCCGCTGCACGCGCGGCGCGTGCCGCTCGCAGAGCGCCGCGAGCGCCCGCTCGTCTCCGTCCTTGGCGCGTCGGACCAGGATGGGATCACTCAGCCTCTCGTAGTCGAGCGGCCCGTCGGGCCGCAGTGGTCGTTCGATTCGACGGCGCGACGCGCGGGGGGGTTGCACGGCCGTAGTCTAGTGCGGTGCCGGACTCGCTCCTGGCGGCCGAGGTGGTGCCGCGGCTGCGCGGCCGCTTCGGCCGCGAGTACCTCTACGTGGCCGCGTGCCCGTCGACGCAGCGCCTGCTCCGCGACGACGAGCCGGAGGGCGCCGTCGCGGTGGCGGATCACCAGACCGACGGCCGCGGGAGACTCGGCCGCACGTGGACGGACGCGCCCGGGACGTCGCTCCTCCTGTCGCTCGTGCTCCGCCCGGGCGTCGCGCCGGACCGCCTCCCGGAGCTGACGGTCGTCGCGGCGGAGGCGTGCGCGGGGGCGATCGGAGCGGTCACGCGGCTCGAGGCGACGGTCAAGGAGCCAAACGACGTCCTCGTCCGCGGACGGAAGGTCGCCGGCCTCCTCGGCGAGGCGGCGGGCGACCGCGTCGTCCTCGGGTGCGGCGTGAACGTGAACCAGGCGGAGGAGGAGCTGCCGCGCGAGACGCGGCTGCCGGCGACGTCGCTGCGCCTCGAGCTCGGCTCACGGGTCGACCGCAGCGAACTGCTCGTGGAGCTGCTGCTGCGCCTGGAGCGGCGCTACGACGACTGGCTCAGCGGCGCGCGCGCACCGGCCGGCTGACGTTCGCCGCCGGATCCCACGCACGCGCGACGACGGCACCCGGCGCGGCGGCGCCCGGGACGGCGAACGTCCCCGCGGCCGCTCGCTTCACGACCGTGCGGCGGCCGCCGACGACGACGACGACCTCCGCCGGCTCGCTCACCCAGAGCCGGAGCGGCCGCAGCGAGACGAACCGGACGACGGGCGCTCGCGTGTCCGAGACGAGCGGGAGCGCCTGCGAGACCGCACCGACCGCGTCGATCGCCGTCACCTCCGCGCGGTACTCGCCGTCGAGGAGCCGCCCGACGCGCTTGCTCCCGTCCCAGGCGGGCATGTGGATCCCCGGGTCGAGCGGCGTCGGGCGGAGCGGCGTCGCCACGAGCTTCCCCTCCGTCGTGAGGATGCGGACGCGGACGACGGCGGGCGCCGTCAACGAGAAGCGGACGCGAAGGACGTCGCGGCGCTTGTCGCCGTTCGGCGAGAAGGCGGTCGGCGCGACGGAGACCGCCGCGAGCGTGCGGCTGACCAGTAGCGGCACCTGCGCCACGATCTCGCGGCCGCCGCCGTTGACCGCGCGCAGCACGATCGTGTACGTCCCGTCGGGCACCGACTCGGCCGACAGTGCGAACGAGTTCGGGCCCGCCGGCCGGGCCTCGGAGAACAGGGTCGCCGCGATCGTCCCGTCCGGACGGACGAGGGTCGCGGTGACGGTGGCGGGGATCCCGAGCGTGTAGGCGACGGTGGTCGCGTCGTCGACGCCGTCGCCGTTCGGCGTGATCGCCGCGGGGCTCGCCGTCGCGGCGGTGATCGAGAGCACGCCGGGCCGCGTGCCGAGCGACCCCGTCGCCGGCCGAACCTGCGGGCCGGCCGTGAAGGAGTACGAGTACGACCCCGGCGGCGCCGACGTCGCGTCCCACGTCCAGTCGACCGCGGCGCCGTTGCCGGAGCCGGTCGCGACGGTCTGGCCGCCGCCGTTCGTCACCGTCACGACCCACGGCAGCGGCGAGGAGAGGCGTGCGGTGAAGCGCACGGGCGCACCGATCCTCCCGCTGACGACGGGGTCGTACAGCTTCGGCAGGCCGGTCTGCGCGACGCGGCGCGCGAGGTCGTCGAGCGCGCCGTAGACGAGCGTGCCGGGGCACTCGCTGAACCCGACGTCCCGGTGGCCGACGACGGAGCGCAGCGCGACGGAGCGGCCGCGCGGGAACTTCGCGTTGCCGGCGGACGTCCAGTTGAACGTCGAGAGCGGGTCGACGTGCGCCACGTCCAGGCGCCACGCGAGCAGGCGGACGAGCGCGTCGCGCGCCGCGGCGGTCATCCCCACGCCGCCGTGGTTCCCGAGCAGCGCGACACCGGTCGAGCCGGTGTTGAACCCCTCCGCGTGCGCACCGACGACGTTCCGGTCGAGACCGCCGAAGCGGCCCTCGAAGACCTGCCCGTACTTGTCGACGAGGAAGTTGTAGCCGATGTCGTTCCAGCCGTTCCCCTGCACGTGGTAGAGCTGGATGCCGCGCACGATCGCCGCCGACTGCTCGCGCGAGTACTCGTTCGTGCCGGCGGTGTGGTGGACGACGGCGAAGCGCACGCGGTCGGCGTACGACGGCTGCCCGCGCTTGATCAGCTCGTTCGCGCCCCACTGCTGGCGCGTGATCACCGGAGGCGCGTGGACGATCGCCGGCGCGCGCGGCGGCTCGCCGTCGACGGGGCTCCAGACGAAGTGCGCGCGGAGGCGGCGGACGTCGCCGCGCAGGCGGTACTCGATCCGGTCGGAGGCGCCCGTCCACCACGGGCTGCCGACGTTCCACCCCGCGGGGGAGCGCTCGGTCGTGACGCCGTCCGGCCGGTCGCCGTCCTCCGGCGCCGCGGGGCGCCACGCGCTCCACCGACCGGCCACGCTCCGGGTACGGAAGTCGACCGTCCCCGGCCCCTGCCAGTGGAGGCCGACGAGGTTGAACCGCGGCAGCGACCGCGGCGCGGCCGAGGCCGGAGCGCGCACGTGCGCGAGCGGCACGTCGTGCGTGGCGATCTGCGCGGGCATCGCGTGCGCCGGGGCGGCGTAGGCGAGCGCGACGGCGGTGAGGGCGACGAGTCGGCGCATGGGAGATGACCCGGGCTCCCGAGGGTGCCTGCCGGTACCCTTCTTCCTCAAGGGGATCGTGCCTTCCCTGACCAAATCCTTACGTCTCGCGCTGGCGGCGTTCGCCGCCCTGGCGGCGCTCGCGGCGACCGCGAACGCGGCGACGAGCGGCGACCGGCCGCGCGTCCTCGCCGTCGAGTTCGCGACGGACGTGAACCCCGTGTCCGCCGACTACGTCGTCGGCGAGATCGAGCGCGCGGAGCGCGAGGGCTACGACGCGATCGTGATCCTCCTCGACACGCCCGGCGGCCTCGCCGAGTCGATGCGGCAGATCTACCAGGCGGAGCTGGCGGCGCGGATCCCGGTGATCGTCTACGTCTCGCCCGAGGGTGCGCGCGCGGCGTCCGCCGGCGTGTGGATCGGCCAGGCGGCGGACGTCCTCGCGATGGCGCCGCAGACGAACATCGGCTCCTCGACGCCGATCGGGGTCGGGGGCGAGGAGATCCCGGAGGACGCGCGGAACAAGATCGTCAACGACGCCGTCGCGTCGATCAGGGCGATCGCGGAGGAGCACGGCCGGAACGCCGACTGGGTCGAGGAGGCGGTGCGCGAGGGGGCGAACCTCGAGGCGCGGCGCGCGCTCGAGGAGAACGTGATCGACCTGATCGCTCCGGACCTGGAGACGCTCCTCGACGAGGCGGACGGGCGCGAGGCCGTGACGAAGGGGCTCGCGCTCGACACGGCGAACGCCCAGGTGGAGCACGTCGAGATGTCGCTCTGGAAGCGGATCCTCAACACGCTCATCAACCCGAACATCATCGTCCTGCTGATGTCGCTCGGGGCGCTCGGGATCCTGATCGAGCTCTACAACCCGGGCGCGTTCCTGCCGGGGATCGTGGGCGTGATCTCGTTGATCGTCGGCCTCTTCGGCCTCCAGGTGCTGCCGATCAGCGCCGCCGGCCTCCTGCTGATGATCGTCGCCGTCGCGTTCTTCGCCGCCGAGGTCTTCGTCCCGAGCGGCGGGATCCTGTCCGTCGGCGGCGCGGTCGCGTTCGTGATCGGGTCGCTGATGCTCTTCGACCCCGCCGGCGACGCGTACGAGGTGTCGCTCTGGGTCGCCGTCGGGATCGCGGGGACGACGGCCGCGTTCACGGCGCTCGTGCTGACGAAGGTGATCCAGCTGCGCCGCCGGCCGGCGGAGGTCGGCGTCCACGGCCTCGTCGGGACGACCGCCGTCGTCCGGGCCGACGGCCAGGTCGCGGCGGCGGGGGAGCGGTGGCGCGCGCACGGGCGCGGCGGCGCCGCGCTCGAGCCGGGCGACGAGGTGCGCGTCGTCGCCGTCGACGAGTCGACGCTCACGCTGACCGTCGAGCCCGTCGACACGCGCCAGGAGCAGGCGGCGCCCGCCGAGGCGTGAAGCCGGTCGGCGCCGTTAGGATCGACTCCGTCCACTCGAAGGGAGCCTCATGGCCGGCCTGATCGTCACCGGTGTCGTCATCTTCCTGGTCATCGCGCTGCTGTCGGCGGCGATCAAGGTCGCGCGCGAGTACGAGCGCGGCGTCGTCTTCCGGCTCGGCCGCCTGCTCCCCGAGCCGAAGGGCCCCGGGCTCTTCGTCCTCATCCCGGTCGTCGACAAGATGGTCAAGGTCGACCTGCGGACGATCACGCTCAACGTGCCGCCGCAGGAGGTGATCACGCGCGACAACGTGCCGGTGCGCGTGAACGCCGTCGCGTACTTCCGGATCATCGAGCCGAAGAACGCGATCGTGCAGGTGGAGAACTTCATGGTCGCGACGTCGCAGATCTCGCAGACGACGCTGCGGTCGGTGCTCGGCCAGCACCTGCTCGACGAGCTCCTCTCGGAGCGCGACAAGATCAACGCGATCCTCCAGGAGATCATCGACGAGGCGACCTCACCGTGGGGGGTGAAGGTCTCGATCGTCGAGATCAAGGACGTCGAGATCCCGCAGGGGATGCAGCGCGCGATGGCGCGGCAGGCGGAGGCGGAGCGCGAGCGGCGCGCGAAGGTGATCGCCGCGGAGGGCGAGTTCCAGGCGGCGGAGCGGCTCAAGGACGCGGCGCTCGTGATGGCCGACACGCCGATCGCGCTCCAGCTGCGCTACCTGCAGACGCTGATCGAGCTCGGGAGCTCGCAGGCGACCACGATCGTCTTCCCCGCGCCGATCGAGCTCTTGAAGCCGTTCATGGAGAACCGGTCGGGCGACAGCCGTCCTGCGGTCGCGCCGCGGCCGCCCGCGGCTGCGAGCTGACCCTACTCGGGACGACTGCGCGCTACGACTGCGACTCGTCGGCGGAGGCGTCCGGCGACCGCGTCTCGCGGAACCGCCGCGCCGCCTCGATCGCCGCGCCGAGGTTCAGGCCCTTGTCCTTGGCCTGCTTGATCAGCATGACGGTCTCGAGCGCGTCGATGTCGTAGATCCGCTGCTTCTTGCCCTTCGTGGGGATCTGCGCCTTGTTCGTCCAGTAGTCGAGCTGCATCTTCGAGATGCCGGCGATCTGGCACACCTGCCCGAGGTAGAGCTCGACCTTGCCGAGATGCTCGGAGAGGTCGATCGGCTCCAACAGATCCAGTTGTCTCCCGACGGACATACGTCACCCTTTTCTCTACGCGATTGATCCCCCGATCGAAAGTTATAGAGCCGCCTTTCGACTTTGGGAAGGGGCGGCCCGGTAAATCTCCCCCGTTCGGGGGAGCATTTCGAATGGGAATCGCGCCCTACGGCGCCACGTCGCCGCCGGGAGCGTCCGTCGCGCGCTCCTCGGGCTCGACGACCGGGGCGAGCGCGGACACGCGTTCGTCGCCGCGCAGCCGCATCACGATCACGCCCTGCGTGGAGCGCCCCAGGCGCTTGATCTCCTCCACCGGCATCTTGATCACGGTGCCGCCGGTCGAGATCAGCATGACCTGGTAGCCCTCGCGGACGACGCGCGCGCCGGCGAGCTGCCCGCGCGCCTCCGTGAGCTGGACGGTCTTCACGCCGAGGCCGCCGCGGCCCTTCGACGGGTACTCCGAGACGCGCGTCCGCTTGCCGAAGCCGTTCTCCGTCACGACGAGGAGGTCCGCGTCGTCGTGGGCGACGTTGATCGCGATCACCTCGTCGCCGGCGCGGAGCCGCATCCCCTGCACCCCGGACGCGTCGCGGCCCATCGGCCGGACGCCGCGCTCGGAGAACCGGACGGCCTGGCCCTTGCGCGAGACCATGAGGATGTCGTCGTCCCCGCTCGAGTGGCGGACGCCGACGAGCTCGTCCTCCTCCCGCATCTTGATCGCGATGATCCCGTCGGCCTTGAGCGGCGTGTTGTACGCGGCGAGCTTCGTCTTCTTGACGATGCCGTTCCTGGTCGCGAACACCAGGTACTCCGCCTCGTCGAAGTTCCGCGTCTGGATCACCGCGCGCACCTGCTCGCCCTGCCGGAACGGGAGCAGGTTCACGATCGCGCGACCCTTCGACTGCCGCGACCCGAGCGGGAGCTCGTGCACCTTGAGCCGGTAGACCTTCCCGACGGAGGTGAAGAAGAGGATGTAGTCGTGGGTCGACGCGACGAAGAGGTGCTCGATGTAGTCCTCGTCCTTCAGGTCCATCCCCATCACGCCGATGCCGCCCCGCCGCTGCTCGCGGTACGACGTGACCGGCAGCCGCTTGATGTAGCCGGAGCGCGTGATCGCGATGACCATGTCCTCCTCCGCGATCAGGTCCTCGAGCTCGAGCTCCTCCTCCGCGGCGACGATCTCCGTACGTCGGTCGTCCGACTTGCCGTAGATCGACCGGATCTCGAGGAGCTCCTCGCGGATGAGCGCGTCGATCCGCGCCGGGTCGCCGAGGATCGCGCGGAGCTCGCCGATCAGCTCCTGGAGGTCGGCGTACTCGTCCTCGACCTTCTTGCGCTCGAGCGCCGTCAGCGCGCGGAGGCGCAGGTCGAGGATCGCCGAGGCCTGGATCTCGGACAGCGTGAACCGCTCCATCAGGCCCGCGCGCGCGGTGTCGGTGTCGGGCGCGCTCCGGATCAGCGCGATCACCTCGTCGAGGTGGTCGAGCGCGATCAGGTACCCCTGGAGGACGTGCGCGCGCTCCTCCGCCTTCCGCAGGCGGTACTTCGAGCGGCGGGTGACGATCTCGCGCTGGTAGTCGAGGTAGTGCGTGAGCAGCTCGAGCAGCGAGAGCGTCTTCGGGACGTTGTCGACGAGCGCGACGGCGTTGTAGCCGAACGTCGTCTGCAGCGACGTGTGCTTGTAGAGCTTGTTGAGCACGACCTGTGGCACCGCGTCGCGCTTCAGCTCGATCTGGATCCGCATCCCGGTCCGGTCGGAGTGATCCTGGATGTCGCTGATCTCCGTCAGCACCTTCTCCGCGTAGAGATCGGCGACCTTCTTGATCACGCCGGCGTCGCCGCCCTTCTTCACGCCGTACGGCAGCTCGGTGACGACGATCGCGGTGCGCCCGCCGCGCAGCTCCTCGATGTGCGCGCGCGCCCGCATCACGATCCGCCCGCGACCGGTGCGGTAGGCGTCGCGAATCCCCGAGCGGCCGACGACGATCGCCCCGGTGGGGAAGTCGGGACCCTTCACGTGCTTCATCAGGTCGTCGACGTTCGCGTCCGGGTTGTCGATCAGGTGGACGAGCGCGTCCACGACCTCGCCGAGACGGTGCGGCGGGATGTTCGTCGCCATCCCGACGGCGATCCCGGCGGAGCCGTTGACGAGCAGGTTCGGGAACCGGGCCGGGAGCACCGACGGCTCGCGCCGCGACTCGTCGTAGTTCGGGACGAAGTCGACGGTGTCCTCGTCGATGTCCCGCAGCATCTCGGTCGCGATCCGCGCGAGCCGGGTCTCGGTGTTGTGGCTGACGAAGCCGTTCGTGAGGAACGAGTGGTCGTCCGTGTCGACCCGGATCGAGTACACCGGCTGCACGCCCGCGTCCACGACGGACTCGACCTCGGCGTAGTAGTAGTCGCCGCCGACGAGCGGCTCGACGACCGCTCTGACCTCGGCAGACTCGATCCGCTCGAGGATCGCGGCGCCGCCACGCTCCCACCGCTCGACGCGGTCGACGTTGTGGCGGTGGAGCCAACGGTCGCGGCTCTCGGAGCGGATGTAGTCGGCGACGAAGGGGACGTGGTCGCTCGAGAGCGCGCGGCTCTCGGTCGGGATCCGCCCGAGGTCGCGCTCGAGCTTCCGCTGCTTCGCGCCGAGGAACCCGACGTTCCGTGCGAACAGGCGCGCGTCGCGGCGGTTGGCGATCGCGACCTTCGTCTCGCCACGCGCGGAGCGGCAGAGGCGGCTCACGACGCCGAGCTCCAGGAGCAGAAGCTGCACGTCCTTCGCGAGCTGGTCACTGTAGGTCGAGTACGAGACCTGGATGGCGTTCCGCGGGAGGAGGGACGAGGAGCCGTCACCCGTGAAGAGCGAGCGCAGGAAGGCGCGCTTGAAGCCGCGGCCGCTCCGCCACACGACCTCGGGCACCGTCTTCTCCCGTGCGCTCCGGCCGGCGAGCGCGGCGAGCGGGCTCGCACGGAGCGCCGTCAGATCCTGGACGTCGAGCTCGTGGATCCTGCTGCCGGAACGGATCGTCCGCTCGTACACGTACCGGCGGCCGCCGACGACGGCGTCGTACGCCGCGAGCACCTCCGCGAAGTAGTCGCCGTCGACGTTGCTGAAGCCGGCGCGATCGGCCGACACCCAACCCTCCGACACGAACGCCCCGAGCAACGTCGCGACGCCGCGTTCCTCCTTCGACGCCTCGCTGCGGGCGGCTCGCGGCCGCGCGAGCACCACCCGGTCGCCGGGGCGAACTTCCTCGAGCAGCTTCCAGAGGAGGAGCGGAACGCCGACCATGTCGACGAGACAGAGGACGGGGTGGTTGTGCGTGCCGGTGAGCTCGTAGCCCTCGTGCGTACGCAGCCGCAGCGTCGGGTGTTCGCCCGAGTGGAAGAGCTTGGACGCGGAGACCGGGCGCCCGCGACGGTCGAGCACCTCGAAGGCGACCTCGCGCTCGGACTCGGCCTCCATGTCCCCGGCGAGGTCCGCGATCGTGACGGTGCCCGTCGGCAGCGCGACGCGCGTCTCCGCCGCGACGCAGTAGCGCATCGCCGCCGCGGGGTCGTCGTCGATCGAGCCGAAGTTGCCCTGCCCGTCGACGAGCGGGTAGCGCAGCGAGAACGGCTGCGCCATCCGGACGAGCGTGTCGTAGATCGCCTGGTCGCCGTGCGGGTGGTACGAGCCCATCACGTCGCCGACGACGCGCGCGGACTTCTTGTACGGGCGGTTCGGCTGCATCCCCGCCTCGTGCATGCCGTAGAGGACGCGGCGGTGGACCGGCTTCAGACCGTCGCGGACGTCCGGGAGCGCGCGGCTGACGATGACGGACATCGCGTAGTCGAGGAAGCTCGAGCGCATCTCCTGCTCGAGCTCCCGCGGCTCGATCCGGCCGGGGCCGAGCGCGCCCGTATCCAGCTCAGACACTTCGCGTCACCTCAGACGTCGAGGAACCGGACGTCCCTCGCGTTCGACTCGATGAAGTCGCGGCGCGGCTCGACCTGGTCGCCCATGAGGACGGAGAAGAGCTTGTCGGCGGCGGACGCGTCCTCGACGTCGACGCGGACGAGCAGCCGTCGTGCGGGGTCCATCGTCGTCTCCCACAGCTGCTCCGCGTTCATCTCGCCCAGCCCCTTGAACCGCGAGAGCTGGATTCCCTCCTTGGCGAGGTCGAGCGCCTGCTCGCGGAGGGCGCCGTACGTCTCGGCGGCGCGCAGGCGCTTCCCCGAGGCGAGCGTGAACGGCGGCGCGCCGGCGAGCTCGCGCAGCCGCGCGTACGTCCGGCGGAGGTGGTCGTACACCGGCGAGGCCAGCAGCGCCGCCGGGAGCGTCACCGTGCGCGCGGCGCTCGTCGACGTCTCGATCACCTTCACGTCCAGCGCGTCCTCGCGCGTCGCGACGACGGCGAGCTCGTAGCCGCCTCCGTCCGCTGCGGCGACCGCTGCGGCGACCGCCGGCACGCCGGTCGCGTCCGACTCGACGAGCCGGTGCGTGACGACGAAGTCCGCTGCGGCGGCGCCGTAGTCGACGCGCAGCCGCGCGAGCCAGCCCTCGAACTCGCTGAGCGCGCGCGTCAGGCGGCCCCACCGCGCCTCCGTCAGCTTCACCTGCTCCCCGTCGCGGTCCCGCACGTCGAGTTCGCCGATGCGCTCGCGCACGAGCAGCTCCTCGAGCTGCGCGTCCTTCTCGAAGTAGAACTCCTGGCTGCCGAGCTTGACCTTGTAGAGCGGCGGGACGGCGATGAAGATGTGGCCCCTGTCGAAGAGCTCCGGCATGTGCCGGTAGAGGAACGTCAGCACGAGCGTGCGGATGTGCGACCCGTCGACGTCGGCGTCGGTCATGACGATGATCCGGTGGTACCGGAGCTTCTCGACGTCGAACTCGTCGCCGATGCCGGTGCCGATCGCCGTGATCATCGCCTGGATCTCGGTGTTCGAGAGCACCTTGTTGATCCGGTTCTTCTCGCTGTTGATGATCTTCCCCCGCAGCGGCAGGATCGCCTGGTAGGTGCGGTTGCGGCCGCTCTTCGCCGACCCGCCGGCGGAATCGCCCTCGACGATGTAGAGCTCCGCCGCCTCGGGATCGCGAATCGTGCAGTCCGCGAGCTTCCCGGGCAGCGACGCGCCCTCGAGCGCGCTCTTGCGCCGCGTCAGCTCGCGCGCCTTCCGCGCCGCCTGGCGTGCGTTCCGCGCGGCGACCGCCTTCGAGATGATCTGCCTCGCGTCGGTCGGGTTCTCCTCGAGGAACTCCGCCAGCTTCTTGTTCAGCGCCTGCTTGACGAGGCTCTCGATCGGCGGGTTGCCGAGCTTCGTCTTCGTCTGCCCCTCGAACTGCGGGTTCCGGAGCTTCACCGAGATGACGGCGGCGAGGCCCTCGCGGACGTCCTCGCCCTCGAGGTTGTCCTCCTTCTCCTTCAGCAGACCCTTCTCGCGCGCGTAGCGGTTGAGCGTGCCGGTGAGCGCGGCGCGGAAGCCGGAGAGGTGGGTGCCGCCCTCGTGCGTGTTGATGTTGTTCGCGAACGAGAAGACCGACTCGACGTACGAGGTGTTCCACTGCATCGCCACCTCGACCGAGCCGTCGTCGTTCTCGTCCTCGAAGAAGACGATGTGCCGGTGGACGGGATCCTTCCCCTCGTTGACGTACGCGACGAAGTCGCGGATGCCGCCCTCGTAGTGGAACTCGTGCCGCTCCTCGCCCTCGCGCTCGTCGATGAGCACGATGCGCAGCCCGCGGGTGAGGAACGCGGTCTCGCGCAGGCGCTGGAGGAGGGTCTGCGCGGAGAACTCGACGCCGTCGACGAAGATCTCCGCGTCGGGGAGGAACGCGATCGTCGTCCCGCGCTCCTTCGTCGTCCCGACGACCTCCAGCTCACCGAGCGGGATGCCGCGCGCGAACTCCTGGCGGTGGATCTTCCCGTCGCGGTGCACCTCGGCGACGAGCCGCTCCGAGAGGGCGTTGACGACCGAGACGCCGACGCCGTGGAGCCCGCCGGAGACCTTGTAGCCGTCGCCGCCGAACTTCCCGCCGGCGTGGAGCTTCGTCAGGACGACCGTCATCGCGGACATCCCCTGCTCCGGGATCATGTCCACCGGGATCCCGCGGCCGCGGTCGCAGACGGTGACCGAGTTGTCGGGATGCAACCGCACCTCGACGTAGTCGTTGTGGCCAGCGAGCGCCTCGTCGACGGCGTTGTCGACGACCTCGTAGACGAGGTGGTGGAGCCCCCGCGCGCCCGTCGAGCCGATGTACATCCCGGGGCGGAGCCGGACCGGCTCGAGCCCCTCGAGTACGGTGATGTCCTTTGCGGTGTAGGCCGTCTCGGTCATGAAAAAAGCCCTGCAAAAATCGCGTTTGCGGGCACGCCGGAGTCTATCAGAATCAGCGGTCGGACAGGCGGCGCGCGAGCGATGCCGCGGCCGCGCGCGCGACCAGGTCCCGCAGGGCCTCGTCCTCGATTCCGGCGGCGAGCGCGGCGGCGAGCTCCCTGTCCTCGGGCCCCGGTTCGACCGCCTGCCGCGGCGCCTGCTCCGACGCCGCCGGCGCCCGGTCGGGGAGGCTTCCCGGCGCGAACCGCAGCGCCGCCGGAGCCGCGTCGCCGACCGCCTCGCGAAGCCGCCCGAGCAGCTCCGGCGCGAGCTGTGCCAGCTCGAACGCCCACGCCGAGGAGCTCGTGGCGACGTGGAGCGTCCCATCCCTGGCGAGCCGCGCGGGCCACGCGTTCCGCGCGATCGCCTCGCCGACGGCGGCCGGCCACGCCGCGACGACGTCCGCGATCCCGGCGGCCGGCCCGAAGCGGCGCAGCTCGCGCGAGACGTCGTCGCCGATCCGCTCCATCAGGCCGCCCTCGCCACCGCTCCGGGCGTCACCTCGAGCAGCACGTCGGGGTCGCGCGGCAGCGCGGCCGCGGTGGTCGCGGTCACGAGCGTCTGCCCGCGTGCGGCGATGCGTGCGGCGAGCGCGGTCCGCCGGGCGGGGTCGAGCTCGGAGAGGACGTCGTCGAGGAGCAGGAGCGGCGGCGCGCCGCCGAGATCGGCCAGCACGTCTGCCTCCGCGAGCAGGAGCGAGAGCACCGCGAGCCGCTGCTCGCCCTGCGAGCCGAACCGCCGCAGGTCGCGCGACCCCGCGGCGACCGCGACGTCGTCGAGGTGGGGGCCGAGGCCGGTCGCGCCGCGCTCGAGGTCGCGCTCCAGCCGCTCCTCGAGCGCCCGGACGTCCGGCTGCTCGCCGACGTAGTCGAGCCGCGCGTCCTCGAGCCCGAGCTCGGCGGCGCGATCCGCGAAGGGCTGCCGGAGCAGCGCGAGCGCGTCGCGTCTCGCCGCCACGAGCTCCCCACCCGCCGCGGCGACGCGCTCGGTCCACGGGTCGAGCGCCTCCCGCGACGAGTACCCGAGCGCGACTCGGCGCAGCGCGGCGTTCCGCTGTCCGAGGGCAGCGGCGTACTCGCCCGGGACGGATGCGCGCGCAGGCAGCAGCCGGCCGAGCGAGCGGTCGAGGTACGCGCGTCGCACCGCCGGGCCGCCCTTGACGATCGCGAGCCGGTCGGGCGTGAAGACGAGCGTCGCCACCTCGTGCCGCAGCTGCTCGGCGCCGGGGAGGACGGCGCCGTTCACGCGCGCCTGCTTCCCGCCGCCCGCGCGCAGGGTCACCTCGAGCTCCACGGGCGTCGCGTGCGCGCCACGAGTCCCCGAGAGCCGGATGCGCGCTGCGGCGTCGTCGAACCGGATCAGCTGCGCGTCGGCGCGCGTGCGCGGCGAGAAGCCCTGCGTCCCGACGTGCAGCGACTCGAGCAGGTTCGTCTTCCCTGCCCCGTTCGGCCCGACGACGAGCACGATCCCCGACCCGAGCTCGACCTCGAGCCGGGCGTACGAGCGGAAGGAGCGGAGCGAGACGGCGTCGACGATCAGCCGGCGAGCCGGATCGGCATGATCAGGTACCAGAAGTCGTCCGCCTCGCCCGTGACGAGGCCCGGACGCAGCGGGCTGATCAGCTTCAGGGTCACCTCGTCCGCCGGCACCGACTCGAGCCCCTCGCGCAGGAACTCGGCGTTGAAGCCGATCTCGAGCGGCTCGCCGCTCCAGGCGGCGGGGATCGTCTCGCGCGACTCGCCGACGTCCTGCGTCTGCGCCGAGATCGTCAGCTCGCCGTCGGCGAAGCGGAGCCGCAGCGGCGAGTTGCGCTGCGCCATCACCGCCGTGCGGCGGACGACCTCGAGCAGCTCCGCGCGCGACAGCGTCACCTCGTGCTCGAACGTCTCCGGGAGCAGCTGCCGGTAGTTCGGGAACTGCCCGTCGATCCGCCGCGTCGTCAGCGTCGTCTCGCCGGCGCGAAAGACGATCTGGTTCTCCTGCACCCCGATCTCGACCTCGCCGGACCCTGCGGCGAGCCGCGTCACCTCGGCGAGAGCGCGCGCCGGGATGATCGCCTCGAGGTCGGGCGCAGACCCGGCGAGCGACGTCTCCTTCACCGACAGGCGGTACGAGTCCGTCGCCGCCATCACGAGTTTCCCCGCCTCGAATCGGACGAGGATCCCGGTCAGCACCGGCCGCGACTCGTCGCGGGATGCCGAACGCGACACCTGGCCGATCGTCTTGAGCAGCGCGTCGCGCTCGACCGCGAACGTCTCGATCGCGTCGACGTCAGGCAGGCGCGGGAAGTCCTCGACGCTGTACGTGTGCAAGCGGTAGCTCGCGGCACCGCATTCGACCCGCACGACGCCCTCCTCGGCGCGGTGCTCGATCGTCACCTGCCCCGCCGGCAGCAGCTTCGCGAGGTCGACGAGCAGCCGCCCCGCGACGACGGCCGCTCCCTCGTCCTCCACGTCGGCGTCGAGCGACGCGCGCAGCGAGAGCTCCATGTCGGTGGCGGCGAGGTGCAGCTGCCCACCCTCGGCGCGCAGCATCACGCCGAGCAGCACCTGCACGGCGGTGCGCGTCGAGACGGCGCGCGCGACGACGGCGAGCTTCTCGGCCAGCTCGTCCCTCGAGCAGGTCAGCTTCATCCCGGATCCGACCGCGATGTCTGTATCGATCATTTCTCTCTAAAACCTCTCGTCGTAGTCATAGGGAGTGTGGACGACGGGGAAGACGGAGCAGGAACCCATGGTTGCGCCGATCCTCCTGGGGACGCGTCCCGTGGAGAGACGGCCGCCTTCAACATGCCCCGGTCGGCCGCATCCGCGTGTCCACAGAATCACCCCGCCTGCTTGACGCGCGCGGTCAGCTCTTGCACGAGGTTGTACACAGACCGGTCCTCGCGGATCAGGCGCGCGATCTTCGACGTCGCGTGGATCACGGTGGTGTGGTCGCGGCCGCCGAACTCCTTGCCGATCTTCGGCAGCGACGAGTCGGTCAGCTCGCGCGAGAGGTACATCGCCACCTGTCGCGGGTAGACGATGTTCTGGGAGCGCTTGTCGCCGCAGAGCTCCGAGAGCGAGAGGCCGAAGCGCTCCGAGACCATCTCCTGGATCCGCTGGATCGAGACCTGCGCGGCCTCGCCCTGCGGGAAGACGTCCTTCAGCACGTCCTGCGCGAGCTCCACCGTCATCGGCCGCCCCGTGAGCGAGGCGAACGCGACGACCCGCGTCAGCGCGCCCTCGAGCTCGCGGATGTTCGACGAGATGCGGCCGGCGATGAACGTGAGCAGCTGCGGGTCGGGGATGTGGATGTCGTCCGTCTTCACCTTCTTGCGCAGGATCGCGATGCGCGTCTCGAGGTCGGGAGGCTGGATGTCGGTGATCAGCCCCCACTCGAACCGCGAGCGCAGCCGCTCCTCGAGCGTCGAGATCTCCCGGGGCGGACGGTCGGACGAGATCACGATCTGGCTACCCGCCTCGTAGAGCGAGTTGAAGGTGTGGAAGAACTCCTCCTGGATCCGCTCCTTGTGCTCGAAGAACTGGATGTCGTCAACGAGCAGCAGGTCGTACGTGCGGTAGCGCTGCTTGAACCCCTCGATCCGCTTGTCGCGCAGCGAGTTGATGAAGTCGTTCATGAACGTCTCGCTCGTGACGTAGCGGACGGAGAGGTTGCTCGAGTGCTCCGCGACGTACTGCGCGATCGCCTGCATCAGGTGGGTCTTGCCGAGGCCGGTGCCGCCGTAGATGAACAGCGGGTTGTACGCCTGCGCCGGTGCCTCGGCGACCGCGAGCGCGGCCGCGTGCGCGAAGCGGTTCGAGGAGCCGATCACGAACAGGTCGAAGGTGTACTTCGCGTTGAGCGACGTCTCGCCGGCGGCGACGTGCGTTCGCTGCGCCGGCTCGGCGGCGGGCGCGGCGGCCTGCGCGGGGGGCGCGGCCTCGTCCCTGTCGCGCACGCTGACGTGGACGCGACGCTCCTCCCCGGTGACGTCCTGCACGATCGCGCGAACGAGGCCGATGAACTTCCCCTCGATCCACTCGCGCGTGAAGTCGTTCGGGACGGCGATCACGAACGCGTCGTCCGTCAACTCCACCCCTTCCGCCTCACCGAACCAGGTGCGGAAGGTGGTCTCGTTGAGGGCCCCCTGGAGCCGACTCGCCACCTCGTTCCACAGGCTTTCGACAGTCAGCTCGACTGGGTGGTCCACGTGCTCGGGTCAGCTCCTCGTGTCTCTGGCGGGAGCGGCGAGCATAGCAACGTCCCAGCCTGCGAACAACAGCTGCGGATGCGATTCACAGCCCACGAAAAAGCCTCTGATTTGCAGGGACTTCTCACGCGCCCAAACTCTCCACACCTGTGGAGAACGCGGGGGAAAACGGGGGCGTGGCTCACCGCCGCATCCGCGCCTTCCACGTCTTTTCCGCCGCGTGCCGGACGCCGCTCCGGCTGTGGAAAACCGGCATCGGCGGCGTGTCGTCTATACTCCCCGGCGCTGCGCCCGAGGCGGCGCCACGCGTCTCCGAACCACCTCTTTGCGATGAAGCGGACCTATCAGCCCAACGTGCGCCGGCGGAAGCGCAAGCACGGCTTCCGTGCGCGCATGGCGACGCGCGCCGGCCGCGCGATCCTCAAGCGCCGTCGTGCGAAGGGCCGCAAGCGCCTCTCCGCCTGACGGCGTGCAGCGGCGGAACCGCCTCTCCCGCTCGCGGGACTTCGACGCGGTCTACCGCCACGGCCGCTCCGTCTCGACGCGGTACCTCGTCCTGTACTGGTTCCCGCGCGAGGACGACGCGGAGGGGGAGCCGCGGCTCGGGCTCGCCGTCCCGAAGGCGACCGGCGGCGCGGTCGTCCGGAACCGGATCAAGCGGCAGCTCCGCGAGTCGTGGAGCGCCCGCCTCGAGCACGTCCCGCGCGGCCGCGACTACGTCCTGATCGCCCGGCCGGGGCTCCCGGACGCCGTCGAGGCTCGCGGCTTCGACTGGCTCGGAGAGCGCGTCGACGAGGTTCTCGCGAAGGCGGCGGCATGACACGCGCCGCGGTCGCGCTCGTCCGGCTCTACCAGACGCTCGTGAGCCCCCTCCTGCCGGAGGGGACGTGCCGGTTCCATCCGAGCTGCTCGCAGTACGCGATCGACGCGCTGCGCGCGCACGGGTTCCTGCGCGGCTCGGTGCTCGGGGCGTGGCGGCTGCTGCGCTGCAACCCGTGGAACCGCGGCGGCGTCGACCGCGCCGAGGACCAGACGCTGTTCCGCGCGGCGGGGGCGAGGCGCGCGTGATCATCGGCGGCGTCCTCTCCCCGATCGAGCAGGTGCTGACCGCGCTGCTCGAGTGGCTGCACACGGCGATCGGGCTCCCGTGGGCGTGGGCGATCGTCGCGACCACGATCATCGTCCGGATCCTGCTCGTCCCGCTGACGATCCGGCAGATCCACTCGATGCAGAACCTGCAGGCGCACGCGCCGGAGATGAAGGAGATCCAGAAGCGCTACAAGGGCGACCGGCAGAAGATGAACGAGGAGTTGATGAAGTTCTACAAGGAGAACAACATCAACCCCGCGGCGTCGTGCCTGCCGATCGTCGCGCAGATCCCCGTGTTCATCGCGCTCTTCTTCGTCCTGCGCGACTTCGACGACGAGGTCCTGCCGCGGTACGACGACGAGACGCCGCTCGGCTGGCTCGGGCTCGTGCCGAGCATCATCGAGCCGGCGAACTCGCACTGGTCCGGCTTCCTCCTGCTGGCGATCTACGCGATCAGCCAGACGACGTCGACGCTGTTGATGTCGACGACGATGGAGAAGATGCAGCGGACGCTGCTGCTGGTCCTGCCGCTCGCGTTCCTGTTCGTGATCCTGCGCTTCCCCTCGGGGCTCGTCCTCTACTGGGTGACGACGAACCTCTGGACGACGGGGCAGGGCCTGATCACGCGGCGGCTCGTGCCGAAGAAGGAGCCGCCGCCGAAGCGGACGTCGCGGACGCCTCCGCGGGAGGAGGCGCGGGCCGACGTCGCGGAGGTCCCGGCGGAGCGACCGCAGCCGCCGCGCCCGCCGCGGAAGGTGAAGCGGAAGAAGAAGGCGCGGCGATGAGCGAGGGCGCCGACCTCAGCGTCGAGGCGACGGGAGAGACCGTCGGCGAGGCGAAGTGGGCGGCGCTGCGCGAGCTCGAGCGACGCCACCCCGGGCTCGACAAGGGCGCCGTCCGGTTCCAGGTCGTCTCCGAGGGCGAGCGCGGGCTCCTCGGCGTCGGCTTCGCGCCGGCGCAGGTCGTGGCGACGGTTCCTGCGGACGCCGTCCCGGAACCCGTCGCGGGCGGCGAGAGCGGCCTCGCCGCGCGCGCGCGCGAGGTGGTGGAGCGCATCGCGGACGAGATCGGCGTCGACTGCCGGGTCGAGGTCGAGGAGCGCGAGGAGGAGGTCGTGGTGACGTGCACCGGCCCCGACCTCGGCGTCCTGATCGGCAAGCACGGGCAGACGATCGACGCGATCCAGTACCTCGTGAACGCGATCGCCTACCGCGCGTACGCCGATGAGCGCAAGGACGTCGTCGTGGACGCCGCCGGCTACCGCGCGCGCCGCCGCGCGACGCTCGAGTCGCTGGCGCTGCGGACGGCGGAGCGGGTGCGCTCGGCCGGAGAGGCGGAGGAGCTCGAGCCGATGACCGCGGTCGAGCGGAAGATCGTCCACCTCCGCCTGAAGGACGTGGAGGGCGTCGAGACGACGAGCGAGGGCACCGAGCCGAACCGCTACGTCGTGGTGCTGCCGGAACCCGGGTGACGGGCGTCCTCGAGCGCTGGCTCGCCGCCGTGCTCGAGACGCCGGGGCTGACGGCGATCGGCGACGCGGCGGAGGCGCGGCGGATGCTCCTGGACGACGCCCTTCGCGGACTGGAGCTCGTCCGCCGCTTCGACGGCCCGATCGTCGACGTCGGCTCGGGTGGCGGGACGCCCGGGATCCCGCTCGCCGCCGCGTTGCCCGAGCGGGAGGTGACGCTGGTCGAGGCGGAGCGGCGCAAGGCCGACTTCCTCGAGCGCTGGACCGCCGAGCTCCCGAACCTCCGCGTCGTGTGGGGTCGCGCGGAGGAGCAGGAGACGGACGAGTACGGCGTTGCGGTCGCGAAGGCGCTCGCGCCGCCGCCCGTGGCCGCCGAGTGGTGCCTGCCGCTCGTCCGTCCCGGCGGCGCGGCGATCCTGTGGGTCGGCCCGAGCGCCGAGCGGGAGCGCGTCGCACGCGTGGCGGAGCGGCTCGCCGCCGAGCCCGTCGCCGCCCCCGACGGGTTCCTCGTGCTGCGGAAGACCGGCGAGACGCCGGCGGGGTTTCCCCGGCGCCCGGGCGTCGCGAAGAAGCGGCCGCTCGCCTAGACGCGCTCGAACAGCGTGAGCTGGAGGCCCGCGGGCGCCTCGAGCCGCGCGTTCAGCGAGCCCCACGGCGTCGGGCGCGGCTCCGCCAGCACCTCCGCGCCGGCCGCCGCGAGCGCCCGCGTCGCAGCGTCGGCGTCGTCGACCGCGAAGCAGACGCGCACGTGCCCGGCGACGCGCCGTCCGACCTCGACCTCGTCGATCGCGGCCGCGTGCGGCGCGTCCGCCAGCTCGAGCGTCGCCCGACCCGCCTCGAGGATCGCGACCCGCCCGCCGGGCGAGGAGACGCCGGGCAGCTCCTCCAGGCCGAGCACGTCGCGGTAGAACCGCAGCGCCTCGTCGAAGTCGCCGGCCGTGACGACGAGGCGGAGCTCCGTGACGCCGATCCCCGCCACGGCGCGAGCATACGGGAGCGTCCGCCCTCGCCAGTAGCCTGGAGCCGTGCCCGGACGGATCTACGCGGTCGCGAACCAGAAGGGCGGCGTCGGCAAGACGACGACGGCGATCAACCTCGCCGCGTGCCTCGCGGAAGCCGGCGAGCGCGCGCTCGTGATCGACCTCGACCCGCAGGCGAACGCGACGTCGGGGCTGGGCGAGCGCGCGAACGGGACGTCGACGTACGACCTCCTCGACGGAGCGCCGCTCGCGGCGCTGGCGAAGCCGACGCGGTTCGCGAACCTCGACCTCGTGCCGGCGAAGCCGGACCTCGCCGGCGCGGTCGTCGAGCTCGCGCGCCGCGACGACGGCGAGGCCTACCTCGCCCGCTCGCTCGAGGACGCGCGCGAGCGGTACTCGTTCGTCTTCCTCGACTGTCCGCCGTCGCTCGGCCCGCTGACGGTGAACGCGCTCGCCGCCGCCGACCGCGTCCTCGTCCCGGTCCAGGCGGAGTACTACGCGCTCGAGGGCTTGTCGCAGCTCGTCCGCTCCGTCGAGCTCGTGCGCGCGCGGCTGAACCCGAAGCTCGCGGTCGGGGGCGTGCTCCTGACGATGGTCGACGGGCGCACGCGGCTCGCCGCCGAGGTCTCGGACGAGGTGCGGCGACACTTCGGCGACCTCGTCTTCCGCACCGCGGTGCCGCGGTCGGTCCGCCTCGCGGAGGCGCCGAGCCACGGGCTGCCCGCGATCGCGTACGACCGGCGCTCCGCCGGAGCCGACGCGTACTGGCAGGTGGCGATGGAGCTGGTCGAGCGTGGCTGAGGCACAGCGGCGCGGCCTCGGGCGCGGCCTCGAGGTGCTGATCGGCGGCGCGACCGGCGGCCCCGACCTGCTCCAGCTCAAGGTCGACGAGATCCACCCGAACCGGCGCCAGCCGCGGAAGCGGCTCGAGGCGGAGGCGATCAACGGCCTCGCCGACTCGATCCGCAGCCAGGGCATCCTCCAGCCGGTCGTCGTCCGCCCTCGCCCGGCGGGCGGCTACGAGCTGATCGCCGGCGAGCGCCGCTGGCGGGCGGCGCGCGAGGCGCGCATCGAGACCGTGCCGGCGCTCGTGCGCGAGGCGGACGACCGCGACACGCTCCTGCTCGCCCTCGTCGAGAACGTCGCGCGCGAGCAGCTGTCGCCGGTCGAGGAGGCGCGCGCGTACGCGGTCCTCCTCGACGAGTTCGGCCTGTCGCTCGGCGAGGTCGCCGAGCGCGTCGGCCGCTCGAAGCCGGCGGTGTCGAACCGCGTGCGGCTGCTCGACCTACCGGACGACGTGCTGGGGATGGTGGAGCGCGGCCACCTGACGGAGGGGCACGCGCGCGCGGTCCTCGCCGTCCCGAGCCACGACGGCCGCCGGCGGCTCGCGCAGCGGATCGTGAAGGAGAGCCTCTCGGTGCGCGCGGCGGAGCGGCTCGCGCGCTGGGCCGGCGCCGCGACGAAGAAGCCGCGCTCCGCCGGGTCCGCGCGCGTCGACCCCGACCTCGCCGAGCGGGCGCGCGCCGCCGCCCAACGCCTGACGGGCCGACCCGTCCGCGTCGTCGCCGGCCGCGTCGAGCTCCCGTTCGGCGACGAGCACGACCTCGCGGAGCTCGTCGAGGCGCTCGAGCGCGCCGCCGAGCGCTGACCCGTATCCACGCTGCCGCGGCGGGCGTTGAAGCAATGTCATGCTCGGCCTCTGGCTCCAGGACCTCGAGTCTCTCGAGGCCATCTCACAGGACGACGACACGCGGCGGATCTTCCTGAAGATGGCCGCGATGTCGCAGGCGGGCACGATGGGCGACTTCCTCCTCGAGCTCGAGGCCGACGACGAGGTCGACGAGGCGACGAAGGGCTCCCTCGCGGAGCTCGCCCGCGACAGCACGTTCCTGTTCGCGGTGGAGGACTACCTCCAGCGCATCCAGCGGCTCCACTGACGGCCGCGGACATGGGCGATCCTGGATTCGAACCAGGGACCTCCGCCTTATCAGAGCGGCGCTCTAACCAACTGAGCTAATCGCCCGCGGCGGCCGATTGTAGCGGAGCCGGTGCGGCGCCAGAGGCGCCCTGCGGCCGGGTTTGAGGAGGGCTGCCGGAGCTAGAATGAGCGGACCGTGCACGAGATGGTCATCTACGGCGTCAGCTTCGACCTCGTGGGGAAGCAGCCGATCGTGCTCCTCAAGACGGCCGACGGGAACAAGTTCCTGCCCATCTGGATCGGCCACCCCGAGGCGGCGGCGATCCTGATGAAGCTGCAGAACGCCTCGACGCCCCGGCCGATGACGCACGACCTCGTCACCGACATTCTCGGGCAGCTCTCGGCGCACGTCGTCCGGATCACCGTCACCGAGCTCCGCGAGAACACCTTCTACGCGCAGATCACCGTCGCGCAGAACGGCGACGAGATCGACGTGGACTCGCGCCCGTCCGACGCGATCGCGCTCGCGATCCGCGCCGAGGCGCCGATCTACGCGGCCGACGAGGTGATCGAGGAGTCCGCGATCGAGTTCGAGGGCGACGAGGTCGACGAGGAGAAGATCGTCTCCGACTTCAAGAGCTTCCTCGACCAGGTGACGCCGGAGGAGTTCGCCGCGCAGGAGGAGGACGAGGAGGCCTAGCCGCCGTCCTCGGCCCGCGTGACCTCGCGCTTCGTGAGGTCGAGCAGCGCCGAGTAGATCTCACGCAGGCCGTCGGCCGAGAGCGGCCCGCGGTTCGCGCGCGCGAGGTACTGGAGCATCCACTCCTCGCGGTCGGGGTCGACGAAGTCGATGCCGCGCGACTCCTTGTACCGCTTCAGTTGCGCGACGAGCTTCAGCCGCGCGTTGATCGCCTCGACGATCGCGCGGTCGTTGTCGGAGATCTGCTCCCGCAGCTGGCGGATCCGCGGATCGGCGGGGCCCGAGCTCATGCGTCCGATCCTAGGCGCTCAGGTCGCAGGCCGGGCGAGGACGACGAGCATCGCCACCGCGTTGAAGAAGCCGTGGAGCAGGATGCAGGGGACGACGCTCCCGGTGCGGTCGCGGATCCAGGCGAGTCCGGCGCCGAAGAGCGCGAGCAGCGGGAACGCCTCGACGAGCCCGTGCGCCGCCGCGAAGGCGACCCCCGAGCCGACGATCGCGAGCACCCTGCCGAAGGGGCGCAGGAGCGAGTAGCCGAGGCCGCGGAACATCAGCTCTTCGACGATCGGCGCGAGCGTGACGATCAGCAGGAAGTTCGCGGCGTACTGCCCGGCGCGCTCCGGCCGCCACTCGCTCGGCAGGAGGCCCTGCTCCTCGCCCGGGCTCAGGCCGAGCAGCTGCGAGAGGACCGCCGCCGTCGCATACGTCGCCACGAGCACGAGCAGCGAGAGCCCGAGCGCGACGCGCCACGAATCCGGGCGTCGCAACGCCAGGAGGGCGCGCGCGTCGCCGCCCCCGACCGACGCGATCAGGAGCGCGAGCCCGAGGATGATCGCGAAGACGACGGCGCCCTGCACCGCCGTCGCGTACTCGTACAGCGGCTCACCCTCGGTCGCGCCGCCCGCGAAGTACGCCGCGTACGCGAGCGCCGACCAGGCGCCGACGAACGCGAGCCATGCCACGAGGCGGCCCGGGTGCGGGTGCCGTCGCCGCTCCTCCACGGCGCGCATTCCAGCACGCGGCGGCGTCGCGCCGCGGCACTTCGCGCGGTGGTGCTAAGGGTTCGCCGCCGGCGCGTCGAAACAGACGGGCATGGCGTGGGAGGCCGTCGCCGTCGCCGTGGGCGTGATCGCCGTCACCGCCGTGCTCGCACGGCTCGTCGACCGGCGGATGGCGCACCGTGACCTCGCCCCGGAGGCCGTGACGCGGTACCGCGTGTTGCGGCGGAGCATCGTCGCGACGATCGTCGCGGTCGGCGTCCTGTCGGCGCTGATGACGGTGCCGCAGGTGCGCGCGGCCGCCGGCACGATCCTCGGCTCCGCGGCGGTGCTCGGGCTCATCGTCGGGCTCGCCGCGCAGACGACGCTGTCGAACTTCGTCGCGGGGCTCCTGATCGCCTTCACGCAGCCGCTCCGCTTCGGCGACCGCGTCGAGGTCTCCGGCTCGACCGGGACGGTCGAGGAGATCGGCCTCACCTACACGTTCATCCGCCTCGACGACGGCAGCCGGATCGTGATCCCCAACTCGAAGCTGGCCTCGGATACCATCCGCAACTCCACGATCGTCAGTCGAGAGAAAGTCGCCGAGATCACGTTGCAGGTACCGCTGGACAGGGAGCTCGGCCCGATCATCGACGCCCTCCAGACCGAGACGGCCGGCGAGCGCGACGCCGAGGTGTTCGTCAGCGCGCTCGACGGTTCCGCCACCGTGACGGTGAGGGCGAGAGCCGATGACGCGGGTCACGCGCAGCGCCTCGAGCGCGAGCTCCGCCTGCGCGCGCACGCGCGGCTGCGCGAGCAGGGACTCTTCGCGTGAGCCCGGCCGACCGGCGGCGGGACCTCGAGGATCTCGCGGCGCACCGGCGCCGCCGGCAGCGCCGGGCGAAGCGGCTCGCGGCGCGGCGCCGCCGGCTCGCGCTCGCGGCGCTCGCCCTCGTGGTCGCCACGACCGCGGTCGTCGGCGGCAGCGTCGGCAGCGCGGCGGCGCTCGGGACCGACTGCGACCTGGCGAGCCTCCGGCCCGTCCAGTTCGGCTCGAACTCCTTCGTCTACGCGGCGAACGGGAGCCTCCTCGGCTCGATCCCCGCGGAGCGGAACCGGCAGCCGGTGGAGCTCGAGCAGATGAGCCCGTGGCTGCCGAAAGCGACGGTCGCGATCGAGGACCGCCGCTTCTACGAGCACGGCGGCGTCGACGCGGAGGGGATCGTCCGCGCGATGTGGGCGAACCTGCGCGAGGGCCGTGTCGTCCAGGGCGGCTCGACGCTGACGCAGCAGCTCGTCCGCAACCTCTACATCGGGCAGGAGCGCACGCTCGACCGCAAGGTGAAGGAGGCGTGCCTCGCGATCAAGGTGAACCGCAAGTACCCGAAGAAGTGGATCCTGACGAGCTACCTGAACCAGGTCTACTACGGCAGCCACGCCTACGGCGTCGAGGCCGCCGCGCAGACGTACTTCTCGAAGCCGGCGAAGAAGCTGACGCTCACGGAGGCGGCGCTGCTCGCCGGGCTCCCGCAGGCGCCGTCGACGTTCGACCCGTTCAAGCGGCCGGCGGCCGCGATCGCGCGGCGCGACGACGTCCTGCGGGCGATGTGGGAGACCGGCGACATCACGCGCGACCAGTACGACGCGGCGGTCTCGCAGCGTCGCCTCGGGCTGAAGGCCGGGAAGCTCTACACGGAGATCAAGCAGCCGTACTTCTTCAGCTACGTCCGCGAGCAGCTGATCGAGGAGTACGGGGCGAACACCGTTCGCTCCGGCGGTCTCAAGGTGTACACGACGATCGACCCGCGCCTGCAGCGCGAGGCGCGCAAGGCGATCACGCAGACGCTCACGGCACGGAACGACCCCGCCGCCGCGCTGGTCGCGATCAATCCAGCGAATGGCGCGATCCGCGCGATGGAGGCCGTGACGCCGGGACGGTCCGGCAACCAGTTCAACCTCGCCACGCAGGGACAGCGGCAGGCCGGGTCGACGTTCAAGACGTTCGTGCTGGCGGCTGCGATCGCCGAGGGGATCGACCCGGACTCGACCTACTACAACTCGGCGCCGTTCCGCTACAGCCCGGAGGGGCTGCCGTGCGAGCACGAGCGGACGTGGTGCGTCGAGACGTACTCGAAGTCGTACCTCGGCTCCACCTCCATCTCGAACTCGACGCTCTACTCCGACAACACCGTCTACGCGCAGCTGACGCTCGACCTCGGACCCGAGAAGGTGGCGGAGATGGCGCGGCTCCTCGGCGTCCGCGACAGCGAGCTCCCGGTGGTGCCGTCGCTCGGCCTGGGCGCCGGCGAGGTCTCCCCGCTCGAGATGGCGTCCGCGTACGCGACGCTCGCCGCGGGCGGCGTGTACTCGAAGCCGATGGCGATCCGCAAGGTCGTGCTCGCGAACGGCAAGGAGGACAGCGACGCCGGCTGGGGCGCCGTCGAGCGCGAGCGGGTGATTCCCGACTGGGTCGCGGCGGAGGTGACGCGCGTCCTCGAGCAGAACCACCGCAGCGGCACCGGCGTCGCGGCGACGTCGTTCTACGGTCACGTCGCCGCGGGCAAGACGGGGACGACCGAGAACCACGCGGACGCGTGGTACTGCGCGTACACGCCGGCGATCTCGACGACGGTGTGGATGGGGTACCAGCGCGCGCAGATCCCGATGCGGAACCTCCACGGGTACGAGTCGATCACCGGCGGCACGCTGCCCGCGATCATCTGGGGCCGCTTCATGGGCGCGGCCTTCCCGCACGGGTCGCCGCGCGGCTGGCCGCCCGTCAACGGCTACCCGGAGTGGAAGCCGTTCACGCGCGGCCAGTACGCCGGCGGGACGTACTCCGACAGCAGCTACTCCGGTGGCAGCGACTCCTCCGGCTACGTGGCCCCGGCGCCGGCCGCTCCGGCCCCTGCCCCTGCGCCCGCGCCGGCGCCCGCGCCGACGCCGCCGGCTCCGACCACGCCTGGCACGACCA
>DATLFU010000005.1:0-9403 GCA_035540835.1 Gaiellaceae bacterium | reverse complement strand
CCCCCGCCAAGCCCGCCGCGCCGGAGGACGACGAGTTCGCCGGCGTGCCCGTCGTCGAGCACGTCGTCGGTGCCCCGCCGCCTCCGCTCGCCGCTCCCGCCGCACCCGCTCCCGCGCCTGCCGCGACCGACCCCGCCGCGGCGGCGCCGCTCCCCGCGCCCGCCGCGGAGCCCGACCTCGCGGCGGACCCCGAGGTCGAGTTCGAGATCGGCGGCGAGCTCGTCGAGCGGACCGCCCAGGTCGCGTCCGTCGCACCGCTCGGCGAGCAGCCGGTCGCCGACGCCGCGCCGACCGCAGCGGAGCAGCCGGCCGCCGCTCCGGTCGAGGCCGCCGAGCCCGTGGCCGCCCCGGCCGCGCCGACGACGGCCCCCGCGGTCGTCGCAGCGCCCGAGCCGCAGCCGATCGCCGCGTCGTCCGCTCCCGTCGTCGCCGCGCCGGCGCCCGCCGTCGTCGCCGCGACGCTCGCTCCGGCGCCGCCCGCTCCCCCGGCCGAGGTCGAGCTCGACGACGCCGACGTCGCCGGCGTCGCGACGGCGCTCGCGCCCACCGGCGCGTCGGCCGCCGTCACCGGCGACGACACGGTGATGCTCTCCGCCGCCGACGCCGACCTCGTCGGCGCGCACGGCGAGGTCGCGCTCCCGACGGCCGAGACCGTCGCGGTCACGGCCGAGGCTCCCGCGGCGCCCGAGGCGGGCGACGCGGCGTCGGCGCTCGCAGCCGTCCCGTCGACGCAGCGCGTCGCCTCGACCCCGGCGCCGGCCGCCGAGGACGCCGCCGACGCGCAGGCGGACGGCGAGCCCGCGACCGGCATCGACAGCCTCTCCTCCTCCGCCGCCGCCGACCCGGGCGCACCCCGAGGTCCCCCGGCCGCCGTCGTGACCGTCACGGGCGGCGGGACGGCCGTCGCCGCCGACGGCGCCGCGAGCGTGAGCTTCGCGCCCGGCGTCGTCCCCGCGGACGTCGTCGTCACTATCGAGGCCGCCGGCGCGGCGCCCGCGGGCGTCGCCGCCGCGTCGCCGCTCTACGACCTGACGGCGACGGACGCGACGGGCGCGACCGTCAGCACCTTCGGCGGCTCGCCGGTGCTGACGATCGCGTACGACCCCTCCGGGCCGATTCCCACGGGGATCTACTACTACGACCCGGCGAGCGGCCAGGTGCAGTGGCTCGCGTCGACCGTCGACCTCGGCGCCCACACGATCAGCGCGCCGCTCCCGCACTTCAGCCTCTTCGGCGCCGCGTCCGCGACGCCGATCACCATCGACGCGAGCGATCCGGCGAACCTCGTCGTCACCGCGAGCGGCGACGCCGACGACCTCGTGCTCGAGGACGACCCCGCCGCGGGCAAGACGCGGATCCGCACGTCCGACTCGTCCCAGACGGTCTCCTTCGACAACCCGGCCTCGACGCTGACCATCTCGCTCGGCGCCGGTGACGACCGCCTCACCATCCGGATCCTCGACGCGGCGTTCGCCGCGACGATCGTCGTGAACGGCGGCGGCGGCACCGACACGCTGGTCGCGGCAGCGCCCGGCACCGCGTGGACGGTCACGGCGTCCGCCGCGGGGACCGCGACGGTTCACGGGGAGGCCGTCACCTTCACGTCGGTCGAGGACGTAACGCTCGAGTTCTTCGAGACCGACGACGCGGTGCGCGTGATCCACCGCGCGAACGCGCCCGCGACCGCCGTCGAGCCGCTCGCCGCGAACGGGTTCGTCGCTGCGTCCTTCGCCGCCGTCGGGTTCGCGCTTCCGTCGCTCACGCTCGACACGCGCGGCGGCGTCGACACGATCGTCGTCGAGTCCCTCCAGCCGGGCTCGACGTCGCCGCTGAAGATCCACGCCGGCGCGGGGAACGACCGGATCGTCGTCGTCGTGACGGCGGCGTTCGCCGGCCAGGTCGCCGTCGACGGGGGCGCGGGGATCGACACGCTCGAGGACTACTCGCTGCTCACGCCCGCGAACGTGACGGCCGTCGAGTTCACGCCGCTCGGGCTGCCGAGCTTCGCGGAGCAGGGGCCGGGGCCGATCGAGGCGACGCCGGAGGTGCTGTTCCCGACGATCAGCACCTTCCTGCCCGTCTCGGGCGCCGTGAACGCGCTCGCCGTCCACGGCTCGGTGATCTACGCGGGCACGGTGAACGGCGGCGTGTGGCTGTCCGAGAACGACGGCGTCGACTGGCGCCCGCTGACGGACTACCTCCCGTCGCTCGCGATCAGCGCGCTCTCGATCGCGCCGCGCGACCGCAACGGGAACCCGGTGACGGGCGCGACTGCTCGCGGCGACCTCGTCGTCTACGCGGCGACCGGCTCCTTCTCGAGCTACGGCCTCCGCGGCGGCCTCAGCGTCGGCCTCCTCCGCTCGTCGGACGGCGGCGACACGTGGGAGCTGCTCGACCCGCTGACGCTCGCGGGCATCAAGCTGACGTCCGTCGTCACGCCCGACAACGGGTCGACCGACCCGGCGGCGCAGACGATCCTGGTCGGCGGTCTCCAGCCGGGGCGCACCACGTCGGCCCTCCGCTTCGACGCCACCGCGGCAGCCGTCCAGGCGGCGCTCGAGGCGGTCGTGTCCATCGGCGTCGGGAACGTCGTCGTCTCCGGCGGGCCGCTCCCCGGCAGCAGCCTGACGATCACCTTCGCCGGCGCGCTCGCGGGGACGAACGTGCCGGAGCTCACCGCGGTGTCGACGCTGATCGGCGGGGCCACCGTCACGATCGCGACGACGACCCAGGGCGTCGCCGGGACGGACGAGGTGCAGACGCTGACCATCGCAGGCGGGCCTCCGACCGGCGGGACGTTCGTCCTCACGTTCACCGGCGACTTCGGGCCGCGCGCCGGCGGCGTCTTCCGGAGCACCAACGGCGGCGCGACGTTCGCGCGCGTGCTCACCGGCTCCGTCACCGACATCGTCGCCGACCCCGGCGTCCCCGGCCGCGTCTACGCGGCGGTCGCGGCGACCGGCGTCTACCGCAGCGACGACTTCGGGGCGAACTGGACCCTCCTGCCGAACGGCCTCACGCTCATCGGCGACGCGGTGGACAACGACTCGAACGGGGTCCTCGACAACGCCGAGGAGGGGCCGGCGGGCGCGCAGCGGATCATCCTCGCGATCCGCCCCGACGCGACCTCGAGCACGAACACCGTCTACGCGGCGCTGCTCGGCGGCTGGCTCCTCGGCGTCTTCCAGTCGGCGCCGGCCGGCGGCGTCGGCTCGGCGCACGGAGCGTGGACGCTCGTGGGGAACGCGGCCCCGCCGCCGCCGGGGCGCGCGACGCTGACCGGGAATCCGGCGCTCACCTTCGCGGCCGGCGGTAGCACCGTGACCCGCGCGGCCGGCGACTGGCGGCGCGACGGCTTCGCGATCGGGCAGCAGGTCACGATCACCGGCACCGGCAACCAGGCGAACCGCGGCACGTTCACGGTGACCGGCGTGACGCAGCTCGCGCTGACGGTGCAGCGGGTCGGCGGCGCGAACAACTTCCAGAACGAGACGAAGAACGGGATCGCGGTGGCGCGCGTCGAGAGTGCGCCGCAGACGGCGCAGACCCACCAGCCGCAGGTGCTGCTCGGCCGGCAGGGCGACATCCACTTCGCGATGGTCGCGGCCGCGAACGGCGACCTCTACATCTCGGGCGACCGCGGCCTCGGTCCCGCGTCGTTCCCCGGCATCACCTACGGGTTCACCGCAGCGACGAGCACGTGGACGCTGCTGGTCGACCAGACGAACGCGATCGTCAACCGGCCGCACGCCGACGGGCGCGACCTCGTCTTCGACGGCGCCGGTCGGCTGCTGAGCGCGAACGACGGCGGGATCTGGCGGCTCGACCTCGGCACGAACGTGTGGGTGAACCTGAACGCCGCGGGGCCGCTCAACAGCGCGCTGCGGATCACCGAGATCCTCTCGGTCGGCTACGACCCCCTGAACGGGATCATCTTCGGCGGCACGCAGGACAACGGGACGTTCGAGCAGCGCGTCTTCGCAAGCGACGGCCTCGACAACAACGCCGACGGGCGGATCGACGACGAGCTCGAGCTGTTCCGCGCGATCTCGAGTGCTCGCTTCGGCGGCGACGGCAACACGGTGGCGTCGGTCCCGATCGACACGAACGGCGACGGCGCGATCGACCAGATCGCCCGCGTCGTGCTCGCGAACAACCTGAACTGGATGGACGTCCGCATCTTCGACGCGAACGGCGCGCTCGTCCGCGTCGACCGGGCGATGTTCGCGGGCGCCGTCGGGGGTGCGCAGTTCAGCGGCCTGACGAACTGGGACCGCACGACCTTCACGCAGGGCTTCCAGCTCATCCCGTACGCCGTCAACGCCGTCGACCCGACGCGGATGCTGCTCGCGCTGGGCTGGCTGTACGAGACGACGGACCGGTTCGCAACCGTGGGCCCCCCGATCTCGCCGGGCAACCGCTTCATCTTCGACGCGATCGCCTACGGCGGCACGAAGAGCGACGCGCTCGGGAACCCGCACGCGCACCGCGACGTCGTCTACGCCGCGTCGCGCAACCAGGTCTTCATCCACCTGCCGGCGAGTCCGCAGGCGGCGCCGGCGGCGCAGCTGCCGACGAACGCCGCGGCGTACCTGACCGAGATCATCGCCGGCGCGAGCCAGATCCGGGACCTCGTCCTCGATCCGCGCGACTACGAGATCGCGTACGCGGCCACCGATGCGGGCGTCTTCAAGCGGGTGGGGACGAACGACTGGCGCCTCATCTCGCAGAAGCTCGTGAACGCGGACCTCCAGACGATCACGTTCGTCGCGAAGGAGCAGCTCAGGTTCGCCGCGGGCGAGACGCCGCAGGACGTGCTCCTCGTCGGCGGCGCGCTGGGCGTGCACCGGGCGTTCGACCCGGCGCCGGACGTTGAGTGGCGGCAGCTCGGGACGAACCTCCCGTACGCGCTCGTCGCGGACATGACGTACTACGACTACAACGCGGCCGCGCTCGCGAACCGCCGCGTCGCAGGCAGCGACACCTTCGTGGTCGGCACCCAGGGCCGCGGCGCATGGACGCTCCCGGGCGCGGAGGTCGCGCTCGCGCAGGAGCCGGTGCTGCGCTTCACCGGCACCGCCGGCGACGAGACGCTCCGGCTCGAGCGGAACGCGCAGAACGCCGCGCTCCTCGAGTTCCGCGTCAACGGGCAGCTCCTCTTCTCCGGGCCGCTCCTCGGCGTCTCCCGGATCGAGATCTTCGGCGGCGGCGGGAACGACCACCTGACGATCGACAGCGCGAACGGCGCGATCTCGATCCCCCGCGGTATCTCGTTCACGGGCGGCGCCGGCAGCGACACGCTCACCCTCACCGGCGGCACCGTTCACAGCGTGAACGAGCAGACGAACGGGGCGAAGAAGACGTACAAGATCGAGGACGCGCGCGGCGCCCTCACCGAGCTGATCGTCTTCGAGGACTTCACCGTGGCGGACACGGCCGACGCGACGGCGAAGGCACCGGCGTCGGTGTGGGAGCGGATCGTCGACGGCCTCCGTCGGTTCCTCGCGTCGATCCCGCTCGTCGGCCGCCTCTTCGCGCGCGACGCGACGTCGGCGACGGCGACGCAGCTCGGCGACCTCGTCGCGATCGGCGCGTCGCTGCCGCGCGCGATCGGCGGCCCCGCGATCGGTCCCGAGACGCTCCTGCCGATCGCGAGCCCGTCGGTCCTCGCGACGCCGGAGGGGCTCGCGAACCTCGCCGCGCCGCCGAGCGAGGGCATCGGCCGGCTGTTCACGTTCTCCGACGGCTCGAGCCTCTTCGACGGAATCGCGAACGGCTCGATCGCGAGCGTCGCCGACCTGATCGCAGCGCTCGAGCGCCTCGCCGGCCCCGGCAACGTGACGAACACCGGCACCGCCGCCGAGCCCGTGATCCAGCTCTCGCTGACGAAGACGCTGTCGGGCGTCGCCGACTTCGACGTGGCGTTCGAGCAGTTCGGCGGGCACGTCGGCCTCCGCGGCGCCGCGACCGTGAGCGTCGACGTCGTCCTCAGCCTCACCTTCGGCGTCGACGCGACGGACGGCTTCTACATCGTCACGAGCGGCGGCCCGGAGCTCGCGCTCGCGAACCTCCGGGTCACCGGCAATCTCGCCGGCGAGGGCGAGTTCGGCTTCGTCGGCGTGGAGCTCCAGAATGCGTCGCTCGTCGTCGAGGGCGTCACGATCTCGCTCGACCTCGTCGCGCCGGACGGACGGCCATCGATCGGGATCGCGGACCTCGCCGACCCGGCCCAGCTCGACTCGCTCGCGAGCGTCAGCGTCACCGGCTCGCCCGGCGACGACGTCGTCCTGACGGCGGGCCTGAAGGCGAAGGCGCTCCTGCCGAACGCCGGCGCGCCGCTCGACCTCGCGGCCGTCGGCGTCGTCCTCCGCTGGGCCGACATCACCGACCCGAGCAACGTCGCCGTGACGCTGAACGGCGGCATCGCCGACTTCCTGAAGGTTCGCGTCGAGGAGCTGCTCGCGCTCCTGCGCCAGCTCCGCGACGCGACCGCGGTGCTCGCCGCCGCCGGCGGGCCGGATCTCGGCGGCGGCCTTCAGCGGGTGATCGAGGTGCTCGAGGCGATCGACGCGCTGACGACGGGAAGCATCTCCGACGGCGCGTCGGGAGCGCCGAACGTGCGGACCGTCCAGGACGTCGCGCAGCGCGTCTCGCGCGACCTCCAGCAGGACCTCTCCGGCTGGGGCATCGAGTTCCACGGCGGCGTCCTGAGCTGGAGCTTCGACGTCGACCCGGTGTCGCTCGGCGTCCCCGGCGCCGCGCTCGACCTCGCCGCGCTGCGGATGACGGTCGGGATCGACCTCGGCCAGCTCAGCGACCTGGGCGACGGCACGTTCTCGATCTCGAGCGCGCTCTCGGTGTCGCTCGCCGGCGACGTCGCGAACTTCAGCATCCTCGACCTCCTCTCGGGTGCGGCGAAGTTCGAGGTCTCGCGTGTGACGACCGACGTCGTGCTGCCGGCCTCCGGCGGCACGCTCTCCGACGCGCTGCTGACCACGTTCGGCCTCGACCTCGAGGAGGACGATCCGGCGGATCCGGAGACGCGGTTCCTCCGCATCGGGCCGTCGAGCGACTGGGGCTTGACCGTCCTCGACGGGAAGCTCGCGGCTGCCGTCGTCACGCCTGCGGTCGCCGACGGGCGCCGGTGGACGGCGGTGCGCGGCGTCGGGCTCGCGGGGACGCTCGCGCTCGGCGACGCCGTCAGCGCGTCCGCGAGCGGTGTGGACATCTCGATCAACACCGCTTTCGGCAGCGCGACGCCGCTGAGCTGGGGGAGCGCGCTCGGCGCGCCGCTCGTCGTCGCCGGCGTCACCATCGCGCTCTCCGGCGAGCAGGCGGTCGCCGAAGGCGAGCTGGCCGACCTCGACGTCGCCGGGTTCGTCCGCGGCTCCGCGCGCTTCTCGATCTCGAGCACGACGATCGCCGTCGACGTCGCGGGCGGCGCCGGCGCGACCCTCCTCGCGATCGGCCTCACGGACCTCGACGTCAGCGTCGGCACCGAGGGCGGCGTCCGCTTCGACGCGACCGGCGGCTCGCTCGCGCTCGCAGCGATCACGCCGGCGGCGCCCGTGGGCCCGGCGACCGACACGCGCCGCTGGATCGCCGTCAAGGGGACGCTCGGCAGCGCGAGCTTCGTCGGCGTCACCGGGCTCGACCTCGAGGTCCTCAGCCTCGCGATCGGCCTCAACCTCGCGAGCGGCGAGTACGACGCCGACGGCACCGGCGGCGACGCGCCCGTTGCCGCGACGCCGCTCGACTGGACGGCCGCGCTCGACCTCGGCGGGACGCCGGCGTTCGGCGAGGACCCCGCCGACCGGCTCACGATCGACGGGATCGGCATCGACTTCACCGGCGCGCTGCTGCGGGCGTCGGGCACTGTGCGCGTGAACGTCTTCGGCTTCGTCTCCGGCGAGGTCACCTTCACCTTCGAGCAGCGGACGATCGACCTCGACGCGAACGGCGACGGCGTCTTCGACCCGCTCGACGTCCCGACGGGGCCGGGTGCCCGGGGTCCTCCGGACGTCGCAGGCGCAACGCTGACCACGCTCGGCCTCACCGTCACGGGCCCCGGCATCTCCGTCGGGATTCCGCAGGGGCCGCGCTTTACCGCCAACGGCGGCACGCTCGCCCTTGCGATCGCCACGCCGTCGGCCGCCGCCCAGCTCGCCGGGGACACGCGCAGCTGGGTCGCCCTGAAGACTTCGATCCCGTTCGCGTCGCTCACCGGCATCGACGGCTTCGCCGCGTACGGCTCGGGGATCGTCGTCGAGCTCAACCGCGCATCCGGCGCGTTCGACGAGCGCGAGGCGCTGGAGCTCGACTGGACGGTTGCGATCGTCGGGCAGCCGGGGCCGCTCGCGCTCGCCGGGCTCGAGATCGACTTCACGGAATACGCCTTCCGCGCGGCCGGCACGGTGGCCGTGGACGCCGGCGGACTCGTCGTCGCCGCGGGGACGTTCGAGCTGACGGCGGTCGACGTCGGCTCCGGGCCGCTCGCGGGCGAGCGCGCTCTGAAGCTCACCGTCTCGAATGCAGCGCTGTTCGCCGGAGTCGGCGGCTCGCTCAACCCGACGCAGGACGGGATCGTCGTCGCCGCGGACGCCGTAGGCGTCGAGGTGGCGGGCGCGAGCCTCACGCTCGCCGCGCTCACCGCCGGCACGACCCGCTACACGGGCCTCACGCTGAGCGGCGGCAGCGTCACGCTGCACGGGCTGCCGGCGCTCGAGCTTCACGTGAGCGGCGTCGACGTGACGCTGAACCTGGCCAGCACGGGCGCGCCGCTCGATTGGTCCACGATCGCGGGACTCGGCTTCGGGCTCTCTGCGGCTGGGTCGCTGTCGGTGGCGGCGGACCTCGCGCTCTCGCTCGGCGGCGGCCTCGTCGTTGCGGCGGGCCGGGCGGAGCTGACGCGCGCGACGGGCGTCGACCTCCTGGACGGCAGCGACATCCTGAGGTTCGCGGTGACGGGCGCGTCGCTGTTCGTCGGTACCGGCGGGTCGCTGAACGCGACGCACGACGCGATCGAGATCGCCTCCGATGCGATCGGTGTCGGCGCGACGGGTGTGAGCTTCGTGCACGCGGCCGCGTCGGCTGGTGGTCAAAGCTACAGCGGCCTGCGGCTCTCGGTCGCGTCGCTGGCCCTGTACGGGATCGACGCGCTCGAGCTGTCGATTCGGAATCTGCTGGTCGAGGCGAACCGGTCAAGCACGACGACGAAGGTCGATTGGTCGGCGCAGGGTGTCGGGCTCTCGCTTGGGAGCTCCGCGTCGAGCCTGCTGGTGGAGGCGGATCTGGCGCTGAACCTCGGTGGCGGTCTGGTTGTGGCTGCCGGGCGGGTGGAGTTCAGCCGCGTCGCCGGTAGCGGTGTCGTCACGGGCAGCGAGATCCTGCGGCTCGCCGTGAC
>DATLFU010000004.1:0-105933 GCA_035540835.1 Gaiellaceae bacterium | reverse complement strand
CGCGAGCCTAACGCCTGGCGGACGGAGGCGACCGCGACCTGCGCCGCCGCCTGCACCTTCGCGGCGTGGCTCCAGTGGCACTGGGACCCGTGCTGGCACAGGGCGTGCGACGAGCCGTCGCGGATCTCCGCCGCGAAGGTGCAGGCGGCGGCGCAGGTCGCGGTCGCCTCCGTCCGCCAGGCGTTAGGCTCGCGCTGATGGGGCGCTTTCCGGAGCAGCTGAACGCGCAGATCGGGCACGAGTTCGCCGCCTCGCAGCAGTACGTCGCGATCGCGGTCTGGTACGACGCGCAGACGCTCCCGTCGCTCGCCGCCCACTTCTACCGGCAGGCGATCGAGGAGCGGAACCACGCGATGATGCTCGTGCAGTACCTGCTCGACGCGGACGAGCGCGTCGTCGTCCCCGGCGTCGACGCGCCGCGGACGGAGTTCGAGGACGCGGTGGCGCCGGTGCGGCTCGCGCTCGAGCAGGAGCGGACGGTGACGGCGCAGATCGCCGACCTGGCGCGGCTCGCGCGCGAGGAGAACGACCTCGTCGGCGAGCAGTTCCTCCACTGGTTCCTCCAGGAGCAGCGCGAGGAGGTGGCGAGCATGTCGTCGCTCCTCGCGATCGTGGAGCGCGCCGCCGCGTCGAACCTCCTCCTCGTCGAGGACTACCTCGCCCGCTCGGGGCTCGGCGAGCACGGGCCGGAGGAAGCCGCCCCGCCGGCCGCCGGCGGCGCGCTCTGAGCCGCGAGAGCTGCGCTCTCGCGGCTTCTGGCCGCGCCGCCTCCAAGTCGCGCCGCGGTGCGGCCCTTGCGGCGGCTTGCTCCCGGCGCTGCAGGGGAAACGAGGGGTTGGATGGTTCGACGTGTCGTCGCAGCGCTGCTGCTCGTTCCCGCCTCCCTCGTCGGCGGAGCGGTTCTGATCCTGTTCCTCGTCGTCGTCGCCGTCGTGGCGAGCGACGAGTTGCGCAGCACCGGCCCGACCTACTCGTTGCCCGCGACTCGCCAGTGCCTTCAAGAAGCTGGGCGGGACGTTCGGTATCACGCGCCCGGGACGACGAGCGCCTGGGCCCGGCTCGAGGTTGGCTCGTCCTCGTCGGGGGCGCCAGGCCGCCCCGGCCCGACCGAGCTCGTCTTCGCGCCGACACCCGACGAAGCTGCCGACGCCGAGTACCTGGACAGCGAGAAGATCCATCGCGACGGCAACGTGCTCTTTCCGGGTCTGCTCGCAGGCAACGAACCGGAGGACGCAGCCGTTCGGCGTTGCCTCGAGCGGGCGCGAGCGGACGAGTAGCGAGCTGCGCGCGCCGCGGCTAGAGCAGGAGCCGGAAGAGCAGGAAGAAGACGAGGAAGACGCCGACGAGGACGGCGAGGGCGCGCAACCCCGCGCGCGCCTAGCCCTGGAGGGTTTCGCGGACGCGGGCCGCGGCGGCTTCCATCTCGAGCGTCGCGCCCGTGACGTCCTTCAGGAGCTCCTCGGCGGTCGGGCGCTGCCCGAGCGACCACAGCTCCCGCAGGAGGGAGCCCGCCTCGCGCCGCGCGAACCACGTGTTGCCGAACTCCTCGCGCAGGTGCTGCCGCAGCTGCGCCTCGAACGCCCACGAGCGCAGGTACGAGGAGACGTAGAACCCGGAGTCGATGTCGCCGAGGTAGTCGGTCGCGGCAGGCTCGATCTTCAGCGCGTCGCCGAGGATCTCGACGTACCGGTCGCGCATCGTCGTCGGGTCGTCGGCCGCGTGGAACTCGAGCTCGTACAGGAGCTTCGCGCAGTACCGGCGGATGAAGTAGAGGAGCCCCGTCGCGCCCTCCTCTGCGAACTCCTCCGGGCGCGGGAAGTCGAGCCGCCGCGTCAGCCACGCAGGCTCGTCGGTGAGATGCTGGAAGAGCATCGCCCAGCCCTCCGTGACCGCGTTGTCGCCGAGCCGCCGCTCCTCCACGGAGAGGTCCGGCGACGTGTGCGCGAAGTGCTCGGTGTGGCCGGCCTCGTGGAAGAGCGCGCGCCAGTCGTCGGGCCCGCCCATCGGCTGGATCACGAGCATCACCTTGTCCGGCACCTCGATCGGCGCGCAGAACGCGCGCGGCGTCTTCGTCTTCCGCTCCTCGACGTCGAGGTGGACGTTCTGCTGCGAGGCGAGGTCGATGCCGAGGTCGGCGAGCGTCGCCTCGAGCGCCGGGATCATCTTGTCCTTCGGGAACTGCGCGTCCCACGCGGTCGCGCGGAAGACGCGCGGCACGTCGAAGCGCTCCGCCTCCGCGAGCGGCACGCCCGCGCGCTCGCGGAACAGCTTGTCGCCCGCGTCCTCCCAGAGCCGCTCCGTCGACTCGAGGACCGCGCGGCACTGGTCGGCGAGCTCGTCGAGCCGCATCCCGAGGCGGTCGCGGTACAGCTCGAGGTAGCTCGACGCGCCGAGCGCGCGCACGCCGTCGCGCGTCGTCTCCGCCGCCTCGAGGTGCACCGGGTTCAGGTGCTCGTCGGTGAGCCGGCAGCGGGCGTCGTCGAGCCGCCGCCGCTTGTCGCGGTCGGGCTCGTTCGCGATCGTCGGGCGCAGCATCCGGAAGGGGATGCGCTCGCCGTCGAGCTCCGCGTGGAGCTCGGCCTCGAGGCGCGCGTGCCGCTCCTCGTGCGCCTTCGTGAGACCGCCGAGGTAGCCCTCGCACGCGAACCGCCACAGCTCCCGCACGCGGCGGTCGCCGTTCGCCGCCGCCCCGACCGCCTGCGCCGTCTCGAGCGACGTCAGCTCGGAGTACCGCTCGTAGATCGGCTCGAGGTCGAACGTCTCCTTCAGGCCCGCGAAATGGAGGTAGTACTCCTCGTCGAGCTCCGCGATGAAGCGATCCGCCCTCTGGCGGATCTGGTCGAGCTCGTGGTCGCTGGCCCCCTGCAGCACGCGCCGTAGGATACCCGCGTGCGCGAGATCACGATCGCGACGGAGCGCCGGACGCAGCTCCTCGACATCACCCGGCGCGTCCAGGACGCGGTCGGCGACGACGCGCGCGGCGCCGCCGTGCTCGTCTACGTCCCGCACACCACCGCGGGCGTGACGATCAACGAGCACGCCGACCTGGCGGTCGCGCGCGATTTCGAGGCGGCGCTGGAGCGGATGGTCGGCGACGACTGGGGCTGGGAGCACGTCGAGGAGGGGGAGGAGAACGCCCCGTCGCACATCCGCGCCGCCCTGATGGGGCCGCAGGTGCTCGTGCCGCTCCGGGACGGCCGGCTCGCGCTCGGGACGTGGCAGGGGATCTTCTTCTGCGAGCTCGACGGGCCGCGGCAGCGCACCGTCTACGTCTCCACGCTCGCGTGATCGAGGTCGCCGGCGTCTCGAAGCGGTTCGGCTCGACCGTCGCCGTCCAGGACCTCTCGTTCCGCGTCGAGCCGGGCCACGTCACCGGCTTCCTCGGCCCGAACGGCGCGGGGAAGAGCACGACGCTGCGGATCCTGCTCGGCCTCGTCCGCCCGGACGCAGGCACGGCGACCGTCCTCGGCGCGTCGTACCGCGACCTGCCGCACCCGGCCGGCCGCGTCGGCGCGGTGCTGGAGGCGTCGAGCTTCCACCCGGGTCGCCGCGGCCGCGACCACCTCCGCGTCGTCGCGCGCGAGTCGCGCATTCCGGAGTCGCGCGTCGACGAGGTCCTCGAGACGGTGGAGCTGACGGGCGACGCGCGGCGCCGGGTCGGCGGCTACTCGCTGGGGATGAAGCAGCGGCTCGCGCTCGCCGGCGCGCTCCTCGGCGACCCCGAGGTCGTGATCCTCGACGAGCCGGCGAACGGGCTCGACCCGCGCGGGATGCGCTGGCTGCGCGACCTCCTCCGCGGGCTCGCCTCCGAGGGACGCGCGGTGCTGATCTCGAGCCACGTCCTCGCCGAGGTGGCGCAGACGGCGGACGAGGTCGTGATCATCGACCGCGGCCGGTTCGTCGCGCACTCGACCGTCGAGGAGGTCGTCGCGGGCGGAGCGGGCGGCGTCCGCGTCCGCACGCCGGACGCCGCGCGGCTGCGCGAGCTCCTCGCCGCGGCCGGAATGGAGGCGGCGGCCGGGCGCGACGGCGCGCTCGTCGTCCGCGGCGCGGAGCCGGCGCGCGTGGGAGAGCTGGCGGCGCAGCACGGCGTCGTCCTCCACGAGCTCGTCGCCGAGAGCGGGAGCCTCGAGGACGTCTTCCTCCAGCTCACGGGGGACACCGCGTGACGGCGCTTCTCGCGGCGGAGGTGCTGAAGCTGCGGACGACGCGGCTCCTCCTCTGGCTCGGCCTCATCCTCGTCGGCGTCGTCGCGCTGTCGGTGGCGGCGCCGATCGCCACCGCCGACGAGTTCGGCGACGCGTTCGGGCAGTCCGACTGGGAGTCGACGGTCGTCTCCGCCGCCGGGGTCGCGACGCTCTTCGCGCTCCTCGCCGGCGTGCTCTCGCTCACCGCCGAGTACCGGCACGGGACCGTCGCGTGGACGTTCCTCGCGACGCCGAAGCGCGAGCGGGTCGTCCTCGCCAAGGGGATCGTCTCCGCGCTCGCCGGTGTCGGCCTCGCGCTCCTCGCCGCGGCCGTCGCGCTGGCGATCGCGGTGCCGTGGCTCTCGTCGCGCGGCACGCCGCTCGAGCTCGCCTCGGGCGAGCTCTGGCGGAACGTCGGCGGCCTCCTCGTCGCGTGCGCGTTCTGGGGCGCGCTCGGGGTCGGGCTCGGCGGGATCGTCCGCAACCAGGTCGCGGCCGTCGTCCTCGCGCTGATCTGGTTCCCGCTGATCGAGCCGATCATCGGCGCGATCAACAACGAGGTCGGCCGGTACCTGCCGAGCAGCGCGGTCGACGCGCTCCTCGGCGGCGCGGCGACGGCGGATCCGCTCCCCCGCCCGGCGGCGCTCGCGCTGACGCTCGCGTACGTCGCGGTCTTCTGGGCGGCGGGCGCGTTCGTCGCGTCCCGGCGCGACGTCGCGTAGAGCTACCCTCCGCGCATGGCCGCGCCCGTCAAGCTCGACCAGGAGCTGGAGCTCCGCGTCGACTCGCTCGCCTACGGCGGCAACGGCGTCGCGCGGCTGAACGGCTTCGTCGTCTTCGTCCGCCGCGGCCTCCCCGGCGACACGGTGCGCGCGCGGGTCACGAAGGTGAAGCGGAGCCACGCGGAGGCGCTCGCCGTCGAAGTCGTCGAGCCGGGCCCCGAGCGCGTCGACGCCCCGTGCGCCCACTACCCGGCCTGCGGCGGCTGCCGCTTCCAGGATCTCGAGTACGAGGCGCAGACGCGCGCGAAGGAGGCGCAGGTCGCGGACGCGTTCCGACGCCTCGGCGGGATCCCCGACGCGCCGCTCGAGCCGATCGTCCCCGCGGACTCGCCGTTCTTCTACCGGAACAAGCTCGAGTACTCGTTCACGCAGACGCCGTCGGGGCCGACGCTCGGCTTCCACAAGGCCGGCCGCTGGGACGAGGTGCTCGAGGTCGAGAAGTGCTGGCTCACGACCGACGTCGGCAACGACGTCCGGAACGCGGTGCGCGCCTGGGCGCAGGAGGAGGGGCTGGAGGCGTACGACCAGGAGGAGCAGAAGGGGTACCTGCGCCACCTGGTCTACCGCGAGGGCCGGAACACGGGGCAGGTGCTCGTCCAGCTCGTCACGGGGCCGGGCGAGCGGTTCGAGACCGGATACTTCGTCGAGGTGCTGCGGCGCTTCCCGGAGGTGCGGTCGATCCACTGGGCGGTGAACGACACGCCCGCGGAGGTGACGAACCTGCCGACGCGGCTCCTCTGGGGCGAGGAGGCGATCGAGGAGGAGCTGTGCGGCCTCCGCTTCCGCGTCCGGCCGGGCGCGTTCCTCCAGACGAACACCGCGATGGCGGAGCGGCTGTACGCGCTCGCGATCGAGTACGCCGCCCTGACCGGCGGCGAGACCGTCTGGGACCTCTACTGCGGGATCGGGACGATCGGCCTCGCGATGGCGTCGAACGCGCTGACGGTGTGGGGGATCGAGGTGTCGGAGGAGTCGGTGGCGTGCGCGATCGAGAACGCCGAGTTGAACGGGATCACGAACGCCGCGTTCTACGCCGGGAACGTCGGCCAGGTCGTCGAGGAGCTGCTCGAGCGCTCGGGCCAGCCCGACGTCGTCGTCGTCGACCCGCCGCGCGCCGGGCTCGCCGGGAAGGCCCTCCGCCGCCTCGGCCGGATCGGCGCACCCCGCATCGTCTACGTCTCGTGCAACCCGACGACGCTGGCGAGCGACGTCAAGCAGCTCGGCGCCGACTGGGGCTACCGCCTCGTGCGCGCGCGGCCCGTCGACATGTTCCCGCACACGCCGCACGTGGAGACGGTGGCGCTCCTCGAGCGCGACGCGGACGCGCCGCCGCCCGACGCCGCGTGATCGTCGCCGTCACCTCGCTCTTCCTCTTCCTCGGGATCGTGATCGGCCGCTGGTGGATCGTCGCGGTGCCGCTCGTCCTCTGGCCCGTCTGGTTCCTCGTCCAGTGGCGCTGGGGCGCGGGGCTCGGCGACCTGTGGTGGGCCGGCTTCCTCGCCGTGCTCCTCTCCAGCCTCGCCCTCTCGGCGCTCGGCGTGTCGCTCCGGCGGGCGGGCTTCGGCCACCGCCGCCGCGGCGCGCTGCCCAAGTAACAGTCTGTTACGAGGGAGGGTCGCGCTCGGCGGGCGACGGCGCCCGCAGCTGCCGCCAGAGCACGTCCGCGTTCGCGAGCAGGAACGCGATCGAGAGGCCCGGGAGCGCCGGCAGGCCGCCGATCCCGAAGGGGTCGACCCAGAGCGCGAGCGCCATCGTCACGCCGAACGACGCGACCATCGCGAGCCACGTCCACGCCACGCGCAGGCCCCAGCGGGCGGCCGCGCCGAGGAAGAGCGAGAAGAAGACGACGTCCGGGAGCCCGAGGTCGAACGACGCCTCGCCGCCGACGGGGAAGGCGAACGAGAGCGCGTCGAACACCTGCGGCTCCTCCGTGACGATGTGGCGCGTCGGGCCGCGCCAGACCGAGAGCGCGTCGACGAGCGGGATCATCGCGGCGACCGCGACGACCCAGCTCACGCGCTCGAAGTACGAGAGGAACCAGAACGCGACGGCCGCCGCCGCCGCGAGCTTGGCGAAGTTCGCCGCGACGTCGAGCCCGGCGCTCGACCACGCGACGGCCAGGAGCGCGAAGGCGACGGCGACCGCGAGCGTCCCGCGCCACGCCCGCAGCGGCAGCGCGAGCCAGACGAGCGCGAACACCGCGGGCACGAGCCCCGCGGCGACGAGCACGAACGCCGCCCAGAGCGGCGGCGGGCCGTCGAGCGTCCCGACGAGCCAGTAGTAGACGAGGAGCGCCGCGAGGATCGCGGCGCCGGCGACGAGCCGCGGCCGTCTCAGTACGGCGGCAGCTCGCTCCACCAGGTCCCGAGGCGCTTGAACGCGTTCCAGAACGCCGTCTTCGCCTCCTGCTCGTCGAGCGAGGCGTCGAGGTCGGGGACGACGAGCGCCTCGATCGTCGGCGTGAAGCGCTGCAGCTCTCCCGTCCGGTACTCGAGCTTGTCGGCGAGCGGGAACGCGAGCGCGTTGACGAACTCGAGCGCGTCCTCGCCCATCACGACGACGAGCTTCGGCTGCACGACGTGGAGCTCGCGCAGGAGCCACGCGCGCGCCTCCTCCTCGTCGTTCGCGGTGGCGAACTTGAGGCAGTTCGTTCCGTAGATCGCCATGGGGTCGACCCGGAGGCGCTGGAGCGACTTCAGCACCGCGTTCCCGGCGCGGCCGAAGAAGGCGACGCCTTCCTGGAACTCCGTCGGCTGCGGGGCGTACTTGACGAGGAACACGTCGGCGAGCGGGTGCCCCGAGCCGAGGACGGGCACGCGGTCGGGTCCCGCAGCCTGGGCGATCTCGTCACCGAGCTCGTTGATCTCGGCGATCGCCTTCTGCAGGTACTTCTCGTAGATCTCGTCCGCGGGCACGGCAGTCACGGGGGCCTGGATGAGTTCTCCTCTAGCGGACCCTTTCCTTGGCCTGCGCGACCCACTTGAGTCCCTGGAGCAGGACGAGCGACTTCCGCCGCCGGAGCACCTGCGCGCTGCGGAGCGCGATGAGGAACTCCTCCGGCCCGTCGAACGCGCGCATGCGGACGGCGCCCGTCCCGACGCCCTGGAGGACGTGCGCGTCGGAGCCGGCGCCCATCGCCAGGTCGTACTTGCGCGCGAACCGCAGCGCCTCGTCGTTGTACGCCTCGAACAGGAGCCGTGCGTTGTAGACCTCGAAGACGTCGATCTCGTGCAGTTGGCGCCGGAGCGTCGCGGGGTCGGGGATCGCGTGCATGCGGTCGAACGGGTGCGGCACGTACACGAGGCCGCCCTGCGCGCGGATCGCGGCGACCGTCTCCGCGAACGACATGCCGCGCGGGATCTCCTCCGAGAGGAACAGGCCGATGACCTCCCCCTCGCCGTCCGTCTTCACCTCCTCGCCGGGGATGACGACGAGGTCGCGGCCGCGCGCGAGCTCGACCGCCTCGAGCGCGCCGCCGAGGACGTTGTGGTCGGTGACGGCGACGGCGCCGAGCCCCTCCGCCTCGGCGTGGTCGAGCAGGTCCGCGACCGGGATCGAGCAGTCGTGCGACCAGGCGGTGTGCATGTGGAGGTCGCAGAGGATCCAGTCGCGGTCGGCGAGCGGCTCGCCGCCGCGCCGCGGCCGTCGCCGCTGCCCGGCGATCCGCCGGTAGACGGCGTCGAGGCGCGCCGCGACCTCGGCGAAGCTCTCGCGCTCGGCGGCCTCGCGCGCCTCGTGCGCCTTCCGCTCGCGCACCTCCGGCTGTTCGGCGAGGCGTGCCATCGCCGCCGCGGCGAGCTCCGGCTGCTCGGCGACGGCCGGAGGCGCGGCGATCGCGGCGCCGGCCGCCGCCGCCTCGAGCCGGACGCGCGCCGAACCGGCGGCGGCGGGGACGAAGATCGCGGCGTCGGCCAGCAGCTCCGCGCGCGCGGAGCCGTCGAGCGCGGTCCTCACCGTCACGCGCCCGGCGAGGTCGGGCGGCACGTACGGCCGCGGCGAGAGCGGCTTGGTGCGGAGGAGCAGCAGCTCCCACTCCGGCAGCTCGCGCAGCGTCCGGACGGCGGCGCGAGCCAGCGCGCGCTCGGACGCGCGCCACTCGAGGACGATCTTCGCGCGCTTCGGCGCAGGCCGGAAGAGCTCCGTGTCGACGCCCTCGCCGACGACGGCGTACTCGCCCGGGAACCGTGCGCGCGCGGCGGCGGCGACCTCGTCGGAGGCGGCGACGAGCGCGTCGACGCCGGCGAGCAGCCGGTCGCGCTGCGCGCGCGAGGGCGGGTACGCGAGCCGCTCGGCGGAGAAGAAGCTCGCCACCGCGAGCGCCTGGGCGCCGCGCAGCGCGAGGTACGAGAGGCTCGGCAGCCCCGGCTCGAACGCGTGGACGACGTCGTACCGGCCGGTCGCGAGCGCGAGCGAGAGGTTCGCGCGGACCCCGACCGGGACGCCCATCCGGCTCCGCCGCGACACCGGCAGCGCCGGTCCGACGGCGATGACGTCCGCCTCCGCACCGGTCTGGATCGTGCGGCGCCCGGCGCGGAGGTCTCGCGTCCGCGTCGACGGCGCGAGCACCGTGACGTGGTGCCCGAGCCGGCGCAGCTCGACGGCGACCCCCGCGACGTGCTCGTTGACGCCGTGCGGGCGCGACCACGCGAACGGCGTCACGAGACAGATCCGAAGCGGCATCCCGCCCGAGTCTAGCCCGCTGCCCGCTCCTCCCGGGATCGCTCCGGATTTGCGGCGAGCGCTTTGACTGACCGTTCAGTCGAAGCGTCGCGAATAGTTTGACTGACTATTCAGTCGAAAAATGTCCGACGAGTTTCATCGAGAACTGCGACACGTTCCGCGCAAATCGTTTACAACGCGCTCGTCGTTCGGGAGGACCACAACCAGGGGGAAATGATGAGCCGCATTCGTCTGACGAGGGCCGCCCTGGCGGCGGCGCTCGCGGCCGTTGGGCTGGCCGCCGTCGCGGGGGCCGCGCCACCGGAGCGCGTGGCGGTTGTCTCGGCGCCGGCCACCGCACCGCAGCACCACGTCGCGGTCGACCCGCAGCTCCGCGCGCAGCTGAGGGCGTCGCGGACGGGCCGGGTCGACGCCGTCGTCACCACGTGGACGCGCGCGGGCCTCGCCGAGGTCGAGCGTCTCGGCGTGCGTGGCACGCGCCTGAAGGTGCTGCCGATGATCCTCACTCGGACGCTGACGCCCGAGCAGCTACGCCGGCTGGAGCGCTCGCCGCACGTCCGCAGCGTGTGGGCGAACACCCGCTACCAGCTGCACATGGAGGACACGACGTGGATCACGCGCGCGCGGTACGCGTGGTCGAACGAGAGCCCCGCGGGCGCGCCGCCCGGTCTCGGCGTCACCGGCAAGGACGTCCACGTCGCCGTCATCGACACCGGCGCCGACGGCCAGCACGAGGACATGGACAACCTCGTCGAGTTCTGCGACACCACCCCCGCCGTCAGCGGCAGCCACCAGGAGGTCCTGTGCTCGCCGTGGCTCGGCCCGCAGTTCAACGCCGGACCGGCGGGTCCGACGAACACCGCCCGCGGCGACGCGCGCGACGACAACGACCACGGCACGCACGTGTCGGGCACCGTCGCCGGCAGCGGCAGCGCGAGCGGCGGCAGGGCGCACCCGCACTCGACGATCGGGATCGCGCCCGAGGCGAAGCTCCACGTCTACAAGGCGAACGTCGGCGCTTCGCTCCTGCAGCACCAGATCCTGGCGTCGTACGACGACATCGTCAACAAGAAGCTGAAGGGCGTCTACAACGTCGTCGCGATCAACAACAGCTACGGCGGCGGGACGGGCTCCGACTACAACCCGTCGAGCCCGCAGCACATCGCCTTCAAGCGCGCGTGGGACGCCGGCATCGTGCCGGTCTTCTCCGCCGGCAACTCGGGCCCCGAGCACAACACGCTCGGGAGCCAGTGCGTGAGCCCGTGGGTCGTCTGCGTGGCCGCGAACACGAAGCCCGACTCCGTCGTCATGTTCTCCTCCCGCGGCCGGCCCGCCGAGCCTGAGGACACGAACCGCGACGGGATCGTCGGCGGTGCGGGGGACGTGCCGCACGACAACCACGACCGCCGGCTCGCCCAGGCGTTCGACCGCGGCGTGTACCGGCCGACGCTGACCGCCCCCGGCGTGAGCATCAACGCGGCGAAGGCGAACTCTCCGGCCTGCCGCGAGACGGGAGCCACGGGCGACCCGGCCTCCGCGGCTGCGCGCGGGTGCTACGTGCCGCTGAACGGCACCTCCATGTCGGCGCCGCACGTGACTGGCGCGGTGCCGCTGATCGTCGAGGCGTTCCGGCAGGCGAACAAGGGCCGGTACCCGAGCGCCGGGGTGATCGCCGACATCCTCGAACGCTCCGCCGGCAAGCACGAGCTTCCGGGCTGGCGCGCGGAGGAGCAGGGTGCCGGACGGCTCGACGTCTACACCGCCGTCCGCGTCGCCCGGTCGTACCCGCACGGGTCGAAGGAGCCCGCGCTCTCGACGGCGCGCGTGCTCTACGAGACGCACCCGGGGAGCGCCGCGTCGCGGACGCCGCTCAAGGGCTGCACCGGCACGCTGAGCTGGACCGCCCGCGACATCTCGAACCCGCTGCTCGACCCCGTCGACCAGCCGCCGCTTGCGACGGAGCGGTACGGCCAGCACTTCATCTCGGTCCCCGAGCGCACCGAGCGCCTGCGGATCACCGTCCGCTGGCCGCGGCACCCGGGGGCGAACCTGTACCTGCGGCTGTGGCGGCCGGGCGTCGATCCCGACACGGCCGAGCAGCCGCTCGGGGGGCAGACCCGCGCCCTCCCCGACAACGAGTTCGCCAACCTCGTCTACACGGCGTCGCAGCGCCTGATCGAGGTGCGGGCGCCGGAGGAGACGGCAGGGACCCCGGGAGCGATCCCGTCGGGGCTGTGGATCCTCCGCGTCTACCACCGCGCGAACGGCGTCCCGAGCGTCTGCGACACGAACTCGAACGAGACGCCGAAGCTGGTCGAGGGCTTCAACTACGACGTCGTGGTCGAGCGGCCGCGCGCGCAGCAGCGGCCCTCGACGACCCTGTCGGCCCCGCAGGAGGGCTCGACGCACACGAACCGCTGGGTGACGGTGAACGGCAACGCGTCCTTCCCGCCGCGGTGGGAGGGCGTCACCTGGTGGGAGGTGCGCGGCACCGGAACGCCCGGGACCGTCCCCGAGGAGCCCGACCCCGACAACCGGCCGGTGTTCCACTTCCACGGGAACAAGCACGTCGCCGTGGGTGAGGACAGCGACCCGCGGGAGGCGCTCTGCACCGGGTTCGGCTCGACCGACGTCGCCACCTGCTCGGGCCCGTTCCTGCTCCGGAGCGACGACCTCTCGCCGTTCCCGGCCGCTGTCTGGCACGTGCCGAACCCGCTGCTCAACGGCGGCACCGACCGCAATCCCATCGACCCGAACTGGACGTGGTGGCTGACGGAGCCGGTGAGCGTCGGTGGCCCGATGACGGTCGAGTGGTGGGCGTCCTGCGGCGCGTGCGAACGGCTGCTCGGGATCACCGCCGACTGGCGGATCCGCCTCTGGGCCGACGGGGCGCTCAAGGTGGAGCAGCGCGTGACGGCGACGCCGGCGCTGCCGAACGTCGCCGAGAAGCTGCAGGCGATCGTGAACGTGCCGTCGTTCGTGGCGCAGAACCGCATCGTCCTGCAGGTCGACCCCGTCTACATCGACTCGCAGAACAACACGAACGTCTACTACGACTCCGAGCTGCCCTGCCCGACCGCGGTGAGCGAGGAGCGCTGCGACTCGATCGTGAAGATCCCGCTGGGCGACGGCGGGGACTTCGGCACGGGCCCGGGGCCGACGAACGTCCGCGTCACCGACGTCCACAGCGGCCTGCGCGTCGCCTGGGACCCGGTGCCGAACGCGACGCGCTACGAGGTCCACCGCAGCCGCGACCCGGCGTTCGTGCCGGGCAACCGCACGCGCGTCGCGCGGACGACGGGCACGCCGTGCACCGCGCCGTCGAACCCGACGTGGCCGACGGTCGACCGCCCGGCGATCTGCTGGGTCGACGGCGGCAACGAGCCGCAGCAGTGGTACTACTACCGCGTCATCGCGGTGGTGGACGGCAAGCCGACGAACTCGTCGCAGCTCGCCTACGGGATGCGCACGCTGAACGACGCGCAGGCGCGGATCAAGGTCGACCGCCTCTACGCGCCGCAGATCTGGGAGCACGCGACGTGGGACAGCACGCCCACGACGTCGTACTACCACCGGTGGGACACGCTCGAGCTGATCGCCGGCCCGCACACGCTGTGGGCGCGGGTGTTCGAGGACGGGATCGGCTCCACGAAGGACCGCCGGACGGTCGTCCTCGCGGGCGACCGACCGAGCCAGCCGTAGCGGCGGCGAAGCGGGGCGGGGGCCGTGCGGCGGGTCCCCGCCCCGCCTGTTCGCGGCGCCTACCGCGCGTGGCGCGTGGAACTCCTTCGACAGCACCTTCGAGGCGCCGCGCTCGCGCTCGGTCGTGCTGTCGATAGGGGGTGCGAGAATCGTGACGATGCCGTCACAGATCCGCATCAGTGGCGCCCTCATGCTGTTGGAGCGTGGGCCGTGACCGCGATCAGGCTGCCGAGCTTCGACGTCTCGGAAGAGGAGAAGCGGCGGTTCAGCGAGGCGGAGGTGCACTCCAGCCTCTTCGAGCCCGACATGCTCGCGCTCGGCTATCCGGCGCGGACGACGACGCATGCGGCCGGCGAGTACTTCCAAGAGCAGCGGACGCTCGCGCTGCGGCGGCTCAAGTCAGGTTGCGCGACGGGGCGCTACGACGGGCTGTATCTCATCGGCAACTCGCCGGTCGTGCTGTGCGAGATCAAGCGTTACGGCGCGATCGACGCGCCCGCGGATTTCGAGCGGGCAAAGCGGCAACTCGTCGACTACGCTCGCAGCGAGGACTTCGCGGAGCCGCCGCCGTTCCTCGTCCTCTACTGCGGCAAACCGGAGCGGACGCGGTTCTTCGTGCGTAAGACGATCGCCGATCCGTCGCTGCTCGGCACCGTCGAGTACGAGGAACTGCCGGAGATCTGGGAGTGGTGGCGCGTCAAGCAGTTCCAGGCGCGCGGCGAGTTCGCGCTCGAGGTCGTCGACCGTGAACGGCTGCGGGAGATCCTGCTCTATCACCTCGATCGCATCGAGGACGGCCTCCGCTCGCAGGTCAACCAGGCGATCCAGGTCGTGAAGGGGTCGCCGGGCCTGATCGGCGGGTTCGGGCAGTGGCTGCAGAAGCGTCCCGAGGCGCTGGAGCGGATGCGTGCGCTCTACGACCGGAAGGTCGCGGAGGTCGGCCGGGACAGTGAGCAGAAGGTCGCGGGGGAGATGGTCACGCAGGCGGCGCTGAACTACCTCAACAAGGTGTTCTTCCTCAGCCTCTGCGAGGACCGGCACCTGCCCGGCTTCTACAAGATCATGCGCGAATTCCTACCCCGTGCGAAGGCGGAGACGACGCCTGAGACCGCAGCCGCGTTCCTCGGTCTCCTCCGCCGGCGCATCAAGGACGCCACGGCCGCGTGGGATCCGCAGGAGGAGACGGTGTACCGGCAGCTACGGCAGGAGCTGACGCCGAGCATCCAGGCACACGTGATCGAGCAGAACAGCTGGCGCGAGCTCATCCAGGTCGCCTTCGACCTCGCCGCCGAGCACTTCCCGCTCGTCTACCGCGAGGACGCGTACGACTACTTCCGGCCCGAGAAGGACGCGCTCGCGGAGCTGATCTACGACCTCTCCACCAAGAGCTTCGAGGCGCTCACGAACCGCCACGTCGGCGACATCTACCAGGCCCTGCTCTCCTCCCGGCGGACGCAGCAGGCGAAGCTCGGCGCCTTCTACACGCCGCGCGGCGACGTCGACTACATGGTCTCGAAGCTTGCCCTGACACGCGAGTCGCGGGTGCTCGACCCCTGCATGGGCTCGGGGCACTTCCTCGAGGGGCTGTACGAGCACCTGCTGGCGCTGTACGAGGCAGACGGGATAGCACCGGCGGACGCGTACCGGCAGATCGTCCAGGAGCAGATCTACGGCGCCGACGTCGACTCCTTCGCGCTGTCGCTGTCGGCGATCCGCATGTTCCTCCTGAGCGATCCGCCGCAGGAGTTGCGTCTACGCCTCTATGCCCACGACATGCTGCTCCACTCACCGGAGCGGCCGGCGATGTTCACGGACGCGGAGGCCGTGGTCGCGGATCCGGAGCTCGACGAGGTCCGCGACGTCGATCTCCTCGAGTTCGACGCCGTGGTCGGGAACCCACCGTACGGCGCACGGAAGCCGGCGTTCAAGGCGAAGGTCTACGGCCGGCTCTACGGACCGAGCCACAGCGAGCTGAAGGCGGGCAGCCTCGGCACGGGCGATCGCGACACGTACGCGATGTTCCTCGCGAACGGGATCCAGCGCCTGCGCGAGGGCGGGCGGCTGTGCCTGATCACGCAGGACGGCTTCCGCACGCTGACGACCTACGCGAACCTGCGGAGGTACATCCTCGATCGCTGCAAGATCGTCGAGATTCTCCTAACCGATACCAAGCACTTCGAGGGCGTCAGCTTCCAGTTCGCCGGGATGGCGATCACGACGCTCGAGAAGTGCTCCGACCCTGAGGCACGGCGCGCGAACGTGATGCGGCTGGTGGACTACATCCGCGATCCGAAGGACTTCTGGACTCCCGGCGAGCGGCTGTCCGAGTGGCGCCAGGAGGAGTACGAGGCGCTCGAGGGGACGCCCTTCTTCGTCGGCGTGCCGCGCGAGGTGTTCGAGGCGGCGAACGCGTCGATCCGTGTGCGGGACGTGGCGCGGGGGCGCGTAGGGCTCCAGACGGGCGACGACAAACGCTTCACCGCGCCGATTGATCACGAGCGCGTCAAGAGCGCTGGAGTGGCCACGGACATCTCGGCCGATGAACAGCGACACGGCATCCCCGTCTCGAAGCCTCATTGGGTCCCGCTCGCGAAGGGCGAAGGTTATGGGGAGTACTGGAAGCCACCTTCAGTTGCGATTGATTGGTCCGAACCGGCAGTCGCGGAACTTGAACGGCGAGCTGCCCTTCCTGCCGGCACACCGCGCAAGACGTACTTCCGCAATCGCGAGTTCTACTTCCGCCCGGGGCTGACCTACTCCGTCATCTCGAGCGGGCGCGTCTCGATGCGGCTCCTACCTGCGGGGTGCGTCTGGACTGACAAGGGGAGCGCCGTCCTCGTCGAAGATGACGCCACGAGCGAGCTCTTCGTGCTGGGCTATCTCAACTCTGCGCTTGCGACGTACTTCATGAAGAAGATCGTCAACGCAACCGCCACCGCGCATGCGGGTTACATCGAGAAGCTCCCGTATCGACGCCCTTCTGCAGAGCTGGAAGCTGCTGTCGTCGAGCGCGTCGAGCAGATCGTCGCCGCGCTCCAGTCAGATCCAGGAGCTGACATCCAGCCGCTCCGCGAGGAGATCGATGATTTGATCTTGGACCTGTTCGATATCCGCGCTTCTCGCGAGGAAGTCAAGCGCTTCTATCGCACGGTCGGGCTCGTTGAGCGCGCCGACGAAGATCAGGCGGCGACGGCGTAGACCTCGACGTGGCCGCGCTCGCGCAGCCCTACCTCGTCGAGGAGCGACCGCAGCTCGTCCGCGCACCCCTCGTCCGGAAGCAGCTCGAGCGGGCAGAGCTGGCCCTGCGGCATCCGCTGCGCGCCGAGTTCGCGCAGCCTGTCGGGGAAGTCCGGATCGGCGAGATCGTCGGCGACGACCGGCAGCCCGATCCAGGTGACGCCGCCGAGGCCGGCTGCGCGCACCGTTCCGTCGTCGGCCGTCTCGACCTTCCAGCCGCAGCCGCGGTAGTAGGCCTCGAGTAGCTGCCGAAGCTCCTGCCTCCTCGTGCTCATGCAGCGACGAGGATGGCAGGAGCCTCGGACGGATGTGCTAGGCCGCCGCTTCGGCCGCGGGCTTCGCGACCTTCCGCGCGTTCTGCGCGATGAACTGCTCGGTCGCCTCGTAGGCCTCGTCGTCGACGATCTGCGTCGGAGGCGACTTCATCAGGTACGCGCTCGGCCCCTCGAGCGCGCCGGCGATCCCGTTGTTCAGCGCGAGCTTCGCGAGGCGGACGGCGTCGATGACGATCCCCGCCGAGTTCGGCGAGTCCCACACCTCGAGCTTCAGCTCGATGTTCAGCGGCACGTCCCCGAAGGACGACCCCTCCATCCGGATGTAGGCCCACTTCCGGTCGGTCAGCCACGGCACGTGGTCGGACGGGCCGACGTGCACGTTGCCCTCGCCCATGTCGTAGTCGAGCATCGACGTGACCGCGTTCGTCTTCGAGATCTTCTTCGACTCGAGGCGGTCGCGCTCGAGCATGTTGAGGAAGTCCGAGTTGCCGCCGACGTTCAGCTGCATCGTCCGGTCGAGGTGCACGCCGCGCTCGCGGAACAGGCTCGTGAGCACGCGGTGCGTGATCGTCGCGCCGACCTGCGACTTGATGTCGTCGCCGATGATCGGCAGGCCCTTCTCCTCGAAGCGCCGCTGCCAGTAGTTCTCGCGCGCGATGAAGACGGGCATGCAGTTCACGAGCGCGACGCCGGCCTCGAGGCACTGCTCGGCGTACCACTTCGCCGCCGCCTCCGAGCCGACCGGGAGGTAGCTGACGACGACGTCCGTCTGCGTCTCGCGGAGGATCCCGACGATGTCGTCCGTCTCGCCGGGCGCCTTCTCGACGACCTGCGAGAGGTACTTGCCGATCCCGTCGTGCGTCATCCCGCGCGAGACCTTGATGCCGGTCTTCGGGACGTCGGCGAACTTGATCGTGTCGTTCGGGTGCGCCCAGATCGCGTCGGCGAGGTCCTCGCCGACCTTCCCCTGGACGACGTCGAAGGCGGCGGTGAACTCGATGTCGCGCACGTGGTAGCCGCCGAGGTTGACGTGCATCAGCCCCGGGACGAACTGGTCGTCCGGCGCGTCCTTGTAGTACTCGACTCCCTGGAGGAGCGAGTTGGCGCAGTTGCCCACGCCGACGATGGCGACGCGCACCCTGTCGCCGTTGCGGCGCGCGCGTCCGTTGGTCGAAGCCATGGTGTCCTTTCGGGCCAGGCCGAGTCCCTGCATGAGGGTCTCGACGATGAGGTCGTTCGTGTTCCGCTTGCGTTCCGAGGCGCGGCGCCCGAGCTTCTCCTTCAGCTCGGGCGGCATCCGCAGCAGGACGTCGCCGCTCCCGCGCGGCGGCGCGCCCCGGCGGCCCGTCGGCTCGAACGGGACCGCGAAGCGCGTGGCGAGGATGCCGACGGCGACGTCGTTGAGGTTGGCCGCGCGGGCCTCCACCTCGTCGGCGAGCCGTCGCTTGAGCTCGGCGGGCATGCGCACGAGCACGTCCTTCCGTTCCCTCGCCACGCGGATAGTGATAGCAGACTTGTGCTATCAGCGGGCGCGGAGCTGGGCGCGGACCGACAGCACCCGCTGCGCCACCGTGACCCACACCATCGCCGCGAGCAGGTAGATCGCCCACGGCAGCGCGCCCCACGGCGCGAGCACGAGCCCGGCCGTGAGGACGACCACGCGCGTCGTCCTGTCGCCGATCCCGACGTCGCCGCGGAGGCCGAGCGCCTCCGCCCGCGCGCGGGCGTAGCTGACGAGGAACGAGCCGCCGACGGCGGCGACGGCGAACGCGAGCGCGACCTCGTTCTGCCGGCGCGCGAAGACGAGCGCGATCGCGCCGATCACGAGGCCCTCGCTGACGCGGTCCATCGTCGAGTCGAGGAACGCGCCGAACGGCGTTCCCTTGCCGCTCGTGCGCGCCAGCGCGCCGTCGAGGATGTCCAGCACCGAGCCGATCACGAAGACGAGTGCCGCGACCCAGAAGAAGAGGAGCTCGTTGCGGTACTCGAAGTAGACGAGGACGGCCGCGAGGGCGCAGAGCGCGACGCCGGCAGCCGTCAGCGCGTCCGGCGTGATCCGCGTACGGGCGAGCCCGCCGACCGACCGCGCGGCCGCGCCGCGAACGGCGTCCTGGAGGTGGCGTCGCGACGCGTCGGCTCGGCTCACGCCCGCCGCGGCTGCGGACGCAGCCTCGGTCCGCGGAAGACGATGAGCCCGGCCGCCGACGCGACCGCCGCCCCGGCGACGACGTCGAGCCAGAAGTGGTTGCCGGTCGCGATCACGGTGAACCAGACCCACGCCGGCCACGCGAGCCAGAGCGCCTTCCAGTGCGCGCGGCGGACGATCGCCGCCATCACCACCCCGACGATCAGCGCGTCGGCCGAGTGGAGGCTCGGCATCGCCGCGTACGGGTTCGAGCTGAACTCGACCGCGGCGCTCGAGTGGTCGATCAGCGAGAAGACCTGGAGCGTGTCGACGAAGCCGAGGTGCGGGAACATCCGCGGCGGCGCCGTCGGGAGCAGGAAGTATCCGACGAGCCCGAGGGTGTTCGCCAGCAGGATCGTGTTCCGGAAGCGCAGGAACCACTCGTTGCGGCGCAGGTAGACCCACAGGAGCGCGATCCCGAGGACGGCGAACTGCGACAGCCAGTACGTCCACGCCGTCAGGTGGATCAGCGTCTGCGACGAGGCGGCGAACCCCTGCACCGAGAGCTCGAACAGTGCGCCGAGGCGCCGCTCGAAGTCCATCACCTTGACGCCGTTCGCGAGCGCGGCCGCCGCGTCGTCGCCCGCGGCGCCGCGGACGAGTTGGTAGACGAGGTAGAAGCCGAACCAGATCGCGAGCTGCAGGCCGAAGTCCGCGTACCCGCGCGGAAGAGCACGACGACCTGCCGCGACGACGGCACCCATGGGATCGATTCTACGCGGCGCGCTCGCCCGGAACGAACGTCGTGCCGATCGTGAGCAGGAGACCGCCGATCCCGGCGCCGATCATCACCGCCGTCGGCGGCGTCTCGCCCGCGAAGCCGAACAGGAACGGCGCGGCGATCAGCGCCGCCGCGATCACGATGTCCAGCACGAAGTGGATCCCGACGGGGATGACGCGCGCGAGGCCCGTCGGCAGGTCCGACGACGCGCCGATCACGAGCGTCAGCACGCCCGCGACGATCGAGACGGCGACCGCCGCGCTCGCCTCGAACCCGAAGAGGAACGGCGCGAGGATGAGGAACGCGCCGACCGCGTACTCGAGGACGCCGTGGACGAGCGGTGGGATCAGCCCCTGGCGCAGCATCTGCGCGGAGCTTAACCCGCGGGTTCGACGGCAATCGCGCCGACCGCGGAGAGGCGACGCGCGCGCGTCACCCGCCGATGTACGACATCTCGACCTTCGGCAGGTCGTGCGTCGCGGCCGCACGCTCCTCCGAGTAGCGGTCGGCGCGCGGCCGCCAGATCCGCGCCAGCGCCGCGGCGAGCTCGGCGTCGTCGGCGCGCCCGCGGAGGACGGCGCGGAGGTCGTGCCCGCGCACGGCGAAGAGGCAGGTGTAGAGCTTGCCGTCCGCCGAGAGGCGCGCGCGGGTGCAGTCGCCGCAGAACGGCTGCGTGACCGAGGCGATGACGCCGATCTCTCCGCTCCCGTCCGCGTAGCGCCAGCGGCGCGCGACCTCGCCGCGGTACGCCGGCTCCGCCGGCTCGAGCGGGTGCTCGGCGCCGATCGCCGCGACGATCTCCGCCGCGGGGACGACGTCGTCGAGCCGCCAGCGGTTCGTGTGCCCGACGTCCATGAACTCGATGAAGCGGACGACGTGGCCGGCGGCGCGGAAGTGGCGCGCGAGGGGGACGACCTGGTCGTCGTTGACGCCGCGCTTCACGACGCAGTTCACCTTCACGGGCAGCCCCGCGGCCGCCGCGGCGTCGATCCCCTCGAGCACGCGCGCGACGGGGAAGTCGACGTCGTTCATCGCGCGGAAGGTCCCGTCGTCGATGGCGTCGAGGCTGACGGTGACCCGGCGGAGTCCGGCGTCGGCGAGCGCCTGCGCCTTCGCCGCGAGGAGCGCGCCGTTCGTCGTCAGCGTGAGGTCGACCGGCAGCGCGGCGAGCAGCGCGACGAGGCGCTCCACGTCGCGGCGGACGAGCGGCTCGCCGCCGGTGATCCGGATCTTCGCGACGCCCGCGTCCACGGCGGCGCGCGCGACGCGCTCGATCTCGGCGAAGCTCAGCAGGTCGGCGCGGGGCAGGAAGCGGAAGTCGCGGCCGTAGACGTCCTTCGGCATGCAGTAGACGCAGCGGAAGTTGCACCGGTCCGTGACCGAGATCCGGAGGTCGCGGAGCGGCCGGCCGAGCCCGTCGAGGAGCGGAGCCATCGCGGAGAGCGTAGCCGTCCGCGGTTTCGCCGCAGGAACGGCGGGAACGCCGTCGTCACGGCAATTTTCCATCCGAGGGAGGCTCGCATGTCCGGCAGCGATTGGGAGCAGGGTCAGGAAGGCGGCATGGGCGGCGGCGAGGAAGGCGGCCTGGGCGGCGGTATGGGCGGCGACGAGGAAGGCGGGATGGGCGGCGGCAACGGGTTCTGACGGGCACCGCCGAACCACCTCCGGAGGGCGCCGCACGGCGCCCTCCGCCGTTTCGGAGCGCCGCGGGCCGGGGAACCGGAAGCGGACAGCGACCGTGGAGGGGGTCTCATGGACTGGGACAAGGCCGAAGGCAAGCTGAAGGAAGGCGAAGGGAAGCTCACGGGCGACGAGACCCGCGAGAAGCAGGGTCAGGCGGAGCAGACGTGGGAGGACGCGAAGGACAAGGCGTCCGACACCTGGGACGGCGCGAGGGAGCGGAGCGACCGGTGAGCGAGCACGATCTCGACGAGCAGGTCGACGACCGGGGCGAGGACGAGGACGCCGGCTTCGTCGGCGGCGGCGGCCCGCCCGGGACGATGCCCGACCGGCCGGGCCCGGGGGAGGAAGACCTCCACCGCCCCGACACCGACCACGGCGAGCTCTAGCTCGAGCGAGAGGGCGCCGCGGCCTCGGCCCAGACCTGGGCGAGGTGGACGACGGTCGCCGCCGCGGCGCCCATGTCGGCCACGCAGACCCACTCGCGCTTCGAGTGGTACGCCTGGCCGCCGGTGAACACGTTCGGCGTCGGCAGGCCCTTCTCGGAGAGGCGCGAGCCGTCGGTGCCGCCGCGGATCACGTTCCGGCGCGGGTCGAGGCCCGCGCGCCGCGTCGCCTCCTCGGCGGCGGCGACGACGTGCGGATGCTCCCGCAGGTACTCCTTCATGTTCCGGTACTGCCGCTTCACCTGCACGTCGTGCGGGTGCCCCGCGGCCGCGCGCTCGGCGAGCTCGCGCACGAGCCGCTCGTGCCCCGCGAGCAGCTCCTCGTCGAAGTCGCGGAGGATCAGGCGCACCGTCGAGCGGTCGACCGAGCCGTCGAACTCGATCGGGTGGACGAAACCGTCGCGGTCGTCGGTCGTCTCCGGTGAGAGGCGGTCGCGCGGGAGCGAGGCGACGAAGTCCGCGGCCAGCTTGATCGCGTTCACCATCACGTCCTTCGCCGTCCCCGGGTGCGTGTTCCGGCCGTGGAAGGTCACCTCGGCCTGGAGCGCGGCGAACGTCTCGTCCTCGATCTCCCCTGCGGTGGAGCCGTCGAGGGTGTACGCCGCGACCGCGCCGAAGCGCTCGATGTCGAACCCGTCGGTGCCGGCGCCGATCTCCTCGTCGGGCGTGAAGCCGATGCGGATCGGGCCGTGCTCGATCTCGGGGTGCGCGACGAGGTAGGCGGCGGCGGCCACGATCTCCGCGACCCCCGCCTTGTTGTCGGCGCCGAGCAGCGTCGTCCCGTCGGAGGTGACGAGCTCATGGCCGACGTGGTCGGCGAGCTCCGGCAGGTCGTCGGGGCGCAGGACCTGCTGCGGGTCCCCGGGGAGCGGCAGCTCGCCGCCCTCGTAGCGGACGACCTGCGGCCGGACGTTCGCGCCGGACAGCTCGGGCGACGTGTCGACGTGCGCGATGAGCCCGAACGCGGGCACCTCCCGGTCGGTCGTCGCGGGGATCGTCGCCATCACGACGCTCCCCTCCGTCAGCTCCGCGTCCTCGAGGCCGATCGCGCGCAGCTCGTCCACGAGCAGGCGCGAGAGGTCGAGCTGCTTCTCCGTCGACGGGTACGTCCCCGCGTGCGGATCCGACTGCGTGTCGATGCGGACGTAGCGCAGGAACCGCTCGAGCGCGTCCGCCGCGAGCTCCCGTGCGAGATCGGAGACGTAGCCGTCGGAGTCGGGCACGGCCGGAGCCTACGGTTTGGGGCGCCGCCGCGCCGTCGAGAACAGCCTCGTCAGCGAGGGAGGAGCGTGCGATGGACGAGGAGTTCGAGGGCGAGGATCCGGTCGACGACGAGGGGCAGAACGCGACCCAGCGGCGGATGGAGGAGGAGGGGACGGTGCGGCGCCCGACGGGGCCGGAGGAGGAGCAGGACCCGCCCCGTCCGGCCGTGTAGCGCGCGGCCGGCTCCGGTGCCAGGCACGGGGCTTGTCCCGCGGAGCCTGGTCCGGTGCCAGGCACGGGTCCTGTCTCCACGGGTCGAGTAGCGTCGGCGGGTGCTCGTCCTCGTCCTGCTGCTCGCGGTCACGGCCGTCTGGGGCCTGACGTTCGTCCAGGTCAAGGACGCGGTCGAGGTCTACCCGCTGTTCGCGTTCCTCGCGCTGCGCTTCGCGATCGCGACCGCGACGCTCGCGCCGGCGGCGGGACTGCGGCTGCGGACGCTGCGCTCGCCCGGCGTCGGCGCCGGCGTCGTCCTCGGCGGGCTGCTGGCGCTCGGCTACGCCCTCCAGACTGCCGGCCTCGCGCTGACGACGGTGTCCGCGGCGGGCTTCGTCACGGGGCTCTACGTCGTCCTGACGCCCGTCTTCGCGCTGCTCCTCTTCCGCGTCCGCATCGGCCGCACCGCGTGGGGCGGCGTCGCGCTCGCGACGGTCGGGCTCGCGCTCCTCTCGGGCGTCGAGTCGGAGGCCGCGGCGGGCGACCTGCTCGTCCTCGGCGGCGCCGCCGCGTTCGCGCTCCAGATCGTCTTCATGGAGCGGTGGGCGCCGCGGTTCGACGTGCTCGCGCTCACGCTCGCGGAGATGGCGACCGCCTTCCTCGGGTTCCTCGTGATCGCGCTCGCCCTCGGGCAGCTGTCGGTGCCGCGCGGGTGGACGGTGTGGAGCGCCCTCCTCGTCACGGGCGTCTTCGCGAGCGCGCTCGCGTTCCTCGTCCAGACGTGGGCGCAGCGGCGGACGACGGCGACGCGCGTGGCGGTCGTGTTCGCGATGGAGCCGGTGTTCGCGGCGCTCTTCGGCGTGACACTCGCCGGCGACCGGCTCGGGTGGGTCGGCTGGGCCGGGTGCGCGGTGATCATGGGCGGGATCGCGCTCGCCGAGCCGGCCGCCGGCGACGCGCTCGGGCGGCTCCTCCGCCGCCGCGGCTAGCGTCTCGCGGCGTGGCGGTGCTGCTCGCACTCTCGTCGGCCGCGCTCTTCGGAGCGATGACGGTGGCGATCCGCTTCGCGCTCGCGCGCGGGGCGCCGGCGGAGCTCGGGGCGCTGATGACGGCGATCCCGGCGCTCCTCATCGCGCTCGGCGGCACGTTCGTCTACGCGATCCGCCACGGCGCGCCCGACCTCGTCGCCGCGTGGCCGTTCGCCGCAGCGGGGCTCCTCGCGCCGGGGATCTCGCAGATCCTGTTCACGCTCGCGATCCGCGACGCCGGCCCCTCGCGGACGTCGGTCCTCGTGGGGACGGCTCCGCTCTTCTCGGTGGCGATCGCGCTCACCCTCCTCGGCGAGCCCGTCCAGGCGGGCCTCGTCGGCGGCGCCGTGCTGATCGTGCTCGGCGGCATCCTCCTCGTCGGCGAGCGCGTGCGCCCCGACGCGTTCCGGATCACCGGCCTCGTCTTCGCCGCCGGCGCGACGGTGCTCTTCGCAGCGCGCGACAGCCTGCTGCGCTGGCTGTCGCTCGACACCGAGGTGCCGCCGTCGCTCGCCGCGGCGGCGACGCTCGCGTCGGGGACGCTCGTCGTCCTCCTGTACGTGCTCGGGACGCACGCGCGGCGCGTGCCGGTCCTCGCCGGCATGCGCCGCTTCGCGGTCGCCGGCCTCTGCTTCGGGCTCTCGTACCTGTGCCTGTTCGAGGCGTACTACCGCGGCCGGGTCAGCGTCGTCTCGCCGCTCGTCGCGACGGAGTCGCTGTGGGCCGTCGGGCTCTCGGTGCTCCTCCTACGGCGGACGGAGCTCGTCGGGCCGCGCCTGCTCGCGGGCGCCGCGCTCGTCGTCGCCGGCGGCGCGCTGATCGGCGCGACGCGCTAGCGCGCTGCGACGACGTTCACGAGCACGAGCGCGAGGCAGACGACGGCGACCGCCGGCAGCCCCGCGGCGCCGCTCGCGATCGCGACGAGGGGGATCGCCGCCACGATCGAGACGATCGCGATCCCCGTCCGCTGGCCGCTGTCGAGGCCCCGCGCGGCCGGCGCGGCCGCGCGCCGCTCGTCGAGCTGCCGCTCGATCCGGTCGAGGAAGCTCTCGACGAGCTGCGGCTCGAGGTCCGCGCCGAGCTCGCGTCGCGCCTCGAGCGTGCTCTCCACCTCCGCCCGCAGCTGCTCGCGGTTCTCCACGGGCGCAGTTGTACGGGGTTTCGACCCCGCGGACAATCTGCTATAAACCGGCTTAGATTTTCTCAGCGAACAGACGGAGGAACAGAGGAGCATGGCGAAGACGATCGGAATCGACCTGGGCACGACCAACAGCTGCATGGCCGTGCTCGAGGGCGGCGAGCCGACGGTGATCCCGAACGCCGAGGGCGGCCGCACGACGCCGTCCGTCGTCGCGTTCACGAAGGACGGCCAGCGGCTGGTCGGCGCGCCCGCGAAGCGCCAGCAGGTGACGAACCCCCAGAACACGATCTTCTCGATCAAGCGGTTCATGGGCCGCAAGCACGACGAGGTCTCCGAGGAGATGACCATCGTCCCGTACGAGGTCGTGCGCGGCCAGAACGGCGACGTCCGCGTCACGGCCGCCGGCAAGGAGTACGCGCCGCCGGAGATCAGCGCGATGATCCTGCAGAAGCTCAAGCAGGATGCGGAGGCGTACCTCGGGGAGCCCGTCACCGACGCGGTCATCACCGTCCCCGCCTACTTCAACAACGCGCAGCGCGAGGCGACGAAGGACGCCGGCAAGGTCGCCGGCCTCAACGTCCTGCGGATCATCAACGAGCCGACCGCCGCCGCGCTCGCGTACGGCCTCGACAAGGAGACGAGCGACCACACGATCCTCGTCTTCGACCTCGGCGGCGGCACCTTCGACGTGTCGGTGCTCGAGCTCGGCGAGGGCGTCTTCGAGGTGAAGGCGACGAACGGCGACAACCACCTCGGCGGCGACAACTTCGACAAGGCGATCGTCGACTGGATGGTCACCGAGTTCAAGCGCGACCAGGGGATCGACCTCTCGCAGGACAAGATGGCGCTCCAGCGCCTGTACGAGGCCGCTGAGAAGGCGAAGATCGAGCTGTCGTCGACGATGACGACGCAGATCAACCTGCCGTTCATCACCGCCACGCAGGAGGGGCCGAAGCACCTCGACCTGCAGCTCACGCGCGCGAAGCTCGAGGAGCTCGTCGCCGAGCTGCTCGAGCGCACGGTCGGCCCGACGAAGAAGGCGCTCGAGGACGCGGGCCTGCAGCCGGGCGACATCGAGCACGTCGTGCTGGTGGGCGGCATGACCCGCATGCCCGCCGTGCAGGCGAAGGTGAAGGAGCTGATCGGGAAGGAGCCGCACAAGGGCGTCAATCCCGACGAGGTCGTCGCGGTCGGCGCCGCGATCCAGGCCGGCGTCCTCAAGGGCGAGGTCAAGGACGTCCTCCTGCTCGATGTCACCCCGCTCTCGCTCGGGATCGAGACGAAGGGCGGCGTGTTCACGAAGCTGATCGAGCGGAACACGACGATCCCGACGAAGCGCTCGGAGACGTTCACGACGGCGGAGGACAACCAGCCGTCCGTCGAGGTGCACGTGCTCCAGGGCGAGTCGGAGATGGCGACCTACAACAAGACGCTGGGCAAGTTCCAGCTCGTCGGCATCCCACCGGCGCCTCGCGGCATGCCGCAGATCGAGGTCACCTTCGACATCGACGCCAACGGGATCATCAACGTCTCCGCGAAGGACCTCGGCACCGGGAACCAGCAGCAGATCCGGATCGAGGGCGGCTCGGGCCTCAAGGAGGAGGAGGTCCAGCGGATGATCCAGGAGGCCGAGGCGCACGCCGACGAGGCGCGGCGCCTCCGCGAGGTCGTGGACGCGAAGAACCTCGCCGAGAGCCTCGCGTACCAGACCGAGAAGAGCCTCAAGGATCACCGCGACAAGCTCGACGAGTCCGACGCCTCGACGATCGAGGGCCGCGTCATGGAGTTGAAGCAGGCGCTCGAGGGCGACGACGTGGGCGAGATCCGCGCGCGGACGGAGGCGCTGCAGGAGGCCTCGCAGAAGCTCGCGGAGGCGGTCTACGCGCAGGCGACCGCACAGGCGCAGCAGCAGGCGGCGTCGGGTGACGGCGGCGGCTCGGACGACGAGGTCGTCGAGGAGGCCGACTACGAGGTCATCGACGAGGAGGAGGCGCGGACGTCCTGATGGGCGACGAGCTGCACCCCACCGAGGAGGAGCAGCAGGCGCAGGACGCGGCGCCGGAGGCGGAGGCGGAGGGCGAGCCGCTCGAGCAGCGGCTCGCCGCCGCCGAGGCCGAGGCCGAGCGGCACCTGGACGACCTGCGGCGGCTCGCCGCGGAGTTCGACAACTACCGCAAGCGCGTCGCGCGCGACCAGGAGGCGCTCGTCGCCCGCGCGACCGAACGGCTCGTGAAGGAGCTCCTGCCCGTGCTCGACGACCTCCAGCGCGCGCTCGTCGCGGCCGAGGAGCACGAGGAGGCGACGCTCGAGGAGGGCGTCCGCCTCGTGCACCGGCAGCTCGAGGAGACGCTGCGCAGGGAGGGGCTCGCCGAGATCGAGACGGACGGGCCGTTCGACCCGCACGTCCACGAGGCGCTCCTGTCCCAGCCGTCGGAGGCGGAGGAGGGGGCCGTGATCGAGGTGCTCCAGAAGGGCTACCGCCTCGGCGACCGCGTGCTGCGGCCGGCCCGCGTCGTCGTCTCGTCGGGGACGCAGGAGGGCTAGCGCGCGATGGCCGCCACGAGGTCGCTGTACGACGCGCTCGGCGTTCCGAAGACCGCCTCGCAGGAGGAGATCAAGAAGGCGTACCGGAAGCTGGCGCGCGAGTTCCACCCGGACCGGAACCCCGGGGACGAGGCGGCGGAGGCGCGGTTCAAGGAGGTCCAGGCGGCGTACGACGTGCTCAAGGACCCCGAGAAGCGCAAGCAGTACGACGCGTTCGGGAACGGCCGGCCCGGGCCGGGGCAGCGCGTCAACGTGGACTTCGGCGACTTCGACCTCGGCGACCTTGGCGACCTCTTCGGCGGCCTCTTCGGCGGCGGCACCGCCCGCGGCCGCCGCGGGGGCGGCCGGCAGGCGGCGCAGCGCGGCGCCGACGTGGAGGCGGTCGTGAACCTGTCGTTCGAGGACTCGCTGCGCGGGCTGGAGACGCGGATCCCCGTCGAGGTGACGGCGGCGTGCGGCCAGTGCGGCGGCTCCGGCGCGAAGCCGGGCACGTCCCCGAAGATCTGCCCCGAGTGCAGCGGCCGCGGCGTGAAGGCCGAGAGCCAGGGGCTCTTCGCCCTCTCCCAGCCGTGCCCGCGCTGCCGCGGCAACGGCACCGTGATCGAGGATCCGTGCGAGCGCTGCCACGGCGCCGGCCAGGAGCGGCGGACGAAGCGCTACGCCGTGAAGATCCCCGCCGGCGTCAGGGACGGCACGCGCATCCGGCTGAAGGGGAAGGGCGAGCCCGGCGCCGGCGGCGGCCCCCCCGGCGACCTGCACGTCGTCACGCGCGTCGAGGAGTCGAGCACGTACGAGCGGCGCGGCGACGACCTGGTCGTGGACGTGCCGGTGAGCTTCGCGGACGCGGCCCTCGGCGGCTCGGTCGACGCCCCGACCCCCGAGGGGCCGGTGTCGCTGAAGGTGCCGCCGGGGTCGCACGACGGGAAGCTGCTGCGGATCCGTGGCCGCGGCGCGCCGAGGCTGCGCGGCGGCGGCAAGGGCGACGTGCTCGCGCGCGTCCGAATCCAGGTGCCGCAGCGCCCCAACAAGCGGCAGCGCGAGCTGCTCGAGCAGCTCCGGAAGGTAGGCGTGTGATGGCCGCGACGCTGGACGACCGCCCGCGCTACATGATCTCGGTCGCCGCCGACCTCGTCGGCATGCACCCGCAGACGCTGCGGATCTACGAGCAGAAGGGGCTCGTGCGGCCGAAGCGGACGTCCGGGAACACGCGGCTCTACTCCGAGGCCGACATCGAGCGGCTGCGGCTGATCCAGCGGCTGACGTCTGAGCTCGGCCTCAACCTGGCCGGCGTCGAGCTCGTGCTCCGGCTGGAGGACGAGCTGAAGAAGGCGCACCGGCGGATCGAGCGGCTGGAGCGGCAGCTGCGCGAGGAAGTGAACGAGGTGCACAAGAGCTACCGGCGCGAGCTGGTGCTGTACCGGCAACCACAGGACCTCGAGCGGAGGAGGTGAGAACGAGATGGATTTCCAGAAGCTGACGTTGAAGAGCCAGGAGGCGGTCGCGGCCGCGGGCGAGCTCGCGCGCAGGCGCGGGAACCCGGAGGTCTATCCCGAGCACCTCTGGCTGGCGCTGCTCGAACAGGAGCTGCCGCGCACGCTCGCCGAGCGCGCGAACGCGTCCGTCGAGCTCCTGCGGGAGCGCGCTGAGGAGAAGCTCGACCGCGCGCCGTCGATCCAGGGGGCGCAGCAGCAGCCGCACGTCTCGTCGGCGTTCCTCCGCGTGCTCGACGCCGCGGACGCGGAGCGGCGGAAGCTCGAGGACGACTACGTCTCGACGGAGCACCTGCTCCTCGCGCTCGGCGGCGTCGATCGCGACGCGCTGCTCGCCGCGCTGCAGGAGGTGCGCGGGTCGCAGCGCGTCACCTCGCAGGACCCGGAGGGGACGTACCAGGCGCTGGAGAAGTTCGGTCGCGACCTGACCGCCCTGGCCGAGCAGGGGAAGCTCGACCCCGTGATCGGGCGCGACGAGGAGATTCGCCGCGTGATCCAGGTGCTCTCCCGGCGCACGAAGAACAACCCGGTGCTGATCGGCGAGCCGGGCACCGGCAAGACCGCGATCGCCGAGGGGCTCGCGCAGCGCATCGTCGCGGGCGACGTGCCGGAGGGGCTGAAGGGCAAGCGCGTGTGGGCGCTCGACATCGGCGCGCTCCTCGCAGGCTCGAAGTACCGCGGCGAGTTCGAGGAGCGGCTGAAGGCGGTGCTGAACGAGATCAAGGGCGCCGGGGGCGAGATCGTCCTCTTCATCGACGAGCTGCACACGATCGTCGGCGCCGGCGCCGCGGAGGGCGCCGTCGACGCCGCGAACATGCTCAAGCCGATGCTCGCGCGCGGCGAGCTGCGCGCGGTCGGCGCGACGACGCTCGACGAGTACCGCAAGCACGTCGAGAAGGACGCGGCGCTCGAGCGGCGGTTCCAGCCGGTGCTCGTCGGCGAGCCCTCCGTCGCGGACACGATCGCGATCCTGCGCGGCCTCAAGGAGCGCTACGAGGCACACCACGGCGTCACGATCCGCGACGCGGCGCTGACCGCCGCCGCCGTCCTCTCCGACCGCTACATCAGCGACCGCTTCATGCCCGACAAGGCGATCGACCTCGTCGACGAGGCGGCGTCGCGCGTGCGGATGGAGATCGACTCGTCGCCGGTCGAGCTCGACGAGGCCGAGCGGCGCGTCCGCCAGCTCGAGATCGAGCTCGCGGCGATGGCGAAGGAGACGCCCGAGGTGCGCGACCCGGTGGAGCGCGAGCTGGCCGACGCGAAGGCCGCGCGCGACGAGCTCGCGGCGCGGTGGGCGCGCGAGAAGGAGCAGCTGGAGCGCGTCGCCGAGATCAAGCGGCGCATCGACGAGCTGCGGATGGAGGCGGAGCGCGCGGAGCGGCAGGGCGAGCTCCAGCGCGTGGCCGAGATCCGCTACGGCGAGCTGCCGCAGCTCGAGCGTGAGCTGGCGGAGCGCGAGGGCGCCGACTTCGAGCCGATGGTGAAGGAGGAGGTCGACGAGGACGACGTCGCCGCCGTCGTCGCGCGCTGGACGGGCATCCCCGTGTCGCGCCTGCTCGAGGGCGAGACCGAGAAGCTCGTCCGCATGGAGGAGCGGCTGCACGAGCGCGTCGTCGGGCAGGAGGAGGCGGTCGAGGCGGTCGCCAACGCGCTTCGGCGCGCGCGGACGGGGCTCCAGGACCCGAACCGGCCGATCGGCTCCTTCGTCTTCCTCGGACCGACCGGCGTCGGCAAGACGGAGCTCGCGCGCGCGCTCGCGGAGTTCATGTTCGACGACGAGCGCGCGATGGTGCGGCTCGACATGTCGGAGTACCAGGAGCGCCACACCGTCGCGCGGCTGCTCGGCGCGCCGCCCGGCTACGTCGGCTACGAGGAGGGCGGGCAGCTCACCGAGGCCGTGCGGCGGCGTCCGTACTCCGTCGTCCTCCTCGACGAGATCGAGAAGGCGCACGCGGAGGTGTTCGACGTGCTGCTGCAGATCCTCGACGACGGCCGCCTGACCGACGGCCAGGGCCGCACCGTCGACTTCCGCAACGCCGTGATCATCATGACCTCGAACGTCCGCTCGGCGGAGGCGATGCGCGACCGGTTCCGCCCGGAGTTCCTCAACCGCATCGACGAGATCGTGGAGTTCCGCCCGCTCGAGCGGGAGCAGCTGCGCGCGATCGTCGACCTGCAGCTGCGGCGGCTGGAGCAGCGGCTCGCGGAGCGCGAGCTGTCGCTCGAGGTCACGGACGCCGCGAAGGACGCGCTCGCGGAGGCCGGCTGGGATCCGACCTACGGCGCGCGGCCGCTGAAGCGGGCGATCCAGCGGCTGCTCGAGAACCCGCTCGCGCTGCGGCTCCTCGAGGGCGAGTTCGCGCCGGGCGACGCGGTCCGCGTCGACGCGCGTGACGGCGAGCTCGTGTTCGAGCGGGGCGGCGTCGCGGCGGCCGCGGCCGCGTAGTGCCGCGGCTGCGGATCGGGCTCCTCAGCACCGCACGGATCGGCGGCGCGATCGTCGACGGGTCGCGCCGCTCGTCCGTGGCGGAGGTCGTCGCGGTCGCGAGCCGCGACGCCGCGCGCGCGGAGGCGTACGCGCGGGAGCACGCGATCCCGCGCGCGCACGGGGCGTACGAGGCGCTGCTCGCGGACCCCGAGGTCGACGCCGTGTACGTCGCGCTGCCGCCGGCGCTCCACGTCCCCTGGTCGGAGCGCGCGCTCGAGGCGGGGAAGCACGTCCTCGTCGAGAAGCCGCTCTCGCGCGACCCGGCGGCGGTCGAGCGGCTGTTCGACCTCGCGGAGCGACGCGGGCTCGTCCTCCTCGAGGGGTTCATGTACCGGCACCAACCGCAGGTGAAGCGGCTGCGCGAGCTCGCGGCGGGCGGGGCGATCGGCGAGCTGCGGCTCGTCCGCTCGCAGTTCTCGTTCACGCTCGACCGGCCGGAGGACCCGCGCTGGCGGCCGGAGCTCGGCGGCGGCGCGCTCCTCGACGTCGGCACCTACTGCGTGAACGTCTCGCGGCTCGTCGCGGGCGAGCCCGAGGCGGCGTGGGCGGAGGCGGTGCGCGCGCCGGGCGGCGTCGACGTGCGGCTGGCGGCGACGCTGCGGTTCCCCGGCGACGTCCTCGCCCACCTCGACTGCGCGTTCGACCTGCCGCGGCGGTCGGAGGTCGAGGTCGTCGGCTCCGAGGGCGTCCTGCGCCTCGCGCCCGGCTTCGGGGACGGCGTCCTCGAGCTGCGCCGCGGCGAGGAGACGGAGCGGATCGACGTGCCGCCGACGCACCGCTTCCAGCTCCAGGTCGAGAACTTCGCCGCCGCGGTGCGCGGGGAGGAGCCGCCGCTCCTCGACCGGGCGGAGTCGGTCGGCCAGGCACGCGCGCTCGACCTGGTGCTCCGCGCGGCCGGGTCCTAGTCGAAGCAGCAGAGCACCGCGTCCCACGCGAGCTCGGAGGCGACGACGCCGAGCCGGACGGAGTCGAGCTGCGGGTTGTCGACCTCGTTCGTCGTCGCGGCGTAGAGCACGTCGCCGTCGACGAGCGCGTGGAACGGCTGCAGCGCCCGCGCCATCGACGCGTGCACCTGCCGCCCGAGCTGCTGCAGCGCGCGCCGCTCGAGCCTCTGGTTCGTGACGACGAGCGTCAGCGTCGTGTTCCCCGGGTGGAACTGCGGCGCCTCCCCGGCGGCGATCGCGCGCTCCATCTCGGGGACGAGCGGAAGCCGCGAGCCGGCGTCGTCGAGGTGGCCGCGGACGACTGCGCCGTCGCGGTCGACGATCGCGCCGAACGCGTTCACCACCGTGAAGACGGCGATCCGCGTCGGGCCGAGCGCGCGGAAGGCGCCGCCCTGTCCCGCCGGCTCGCCGCGCTCGAGCGCGAACGTCTTCCCGACGGTGACGGAGCGGCCGGCGCCGCGCGCGCCGAGGGGGAAGACGCCCGGGCGCGCCGCGCGTACCGCCGCGCGGCCGAGCTCCTTGTCGGGGTAGATCGCGTTCCCGCGCCTGAAGTCGAAGACGATCGCCGCCGAGACGGGCGCGATGCTCGTCCAGCCGACCTCGTAGTCCGCGCGCGCGAGCAGCTCGGCCGCCACGCCCGTCCCGGCCTCGAGGCCGTACAGCGAGCCGCCGGCGAAGCAGATCGCGCGCACCCACTCGTACCCGCCGAGGACGCCGGGCGAGCCGCCGCGGACGTCGGTCGCGCACGACGCGCCGCGCGGGAAGTGGAAGACGGTGCATCCCGTCGGCCCCTCCTCGTACTCGCCGACCCCGATCTCGAGCCCGGGGAGGTCGAACCGCAGCTCGCGGCCGCCGGGGAAGTCCGTCCTCGGGACGAGCGCGGCGGTGTCGTTCGAGAGCGGCGCCACCGCGCGATTCTCTACGGTCACGGCCGTGGAGGACGTGCTCGTCGTCGCGGCCACGGAGCGCGAGCTCGAGCGGATCGACGCCGCGGCCGGTCTCGTCTGCGGTGTCGGCCCGGTGGAGGCCGCCGCCGCGACGGCGCGCGCGCTCGCGGAGCGGCGGCCGCGGGCGCTGCTCCACGTCGGGCTCGCCGGCGGGCGCGGTCTCGCGGTGCCGTCGCTCGTCCTCGGCTCGGAGGCGGTCTACCACGACCTGGAGGCGGCGATCCCGGTCGTCGCGCGCGTCCTCCCGGACCCGGCGCTCCTGGCGGCCGCGCGCGCGGCGCTGCCGGACGCGGCCGTGCTGCCGATCGGCACGAGCGCCGGCGTCGCGCGGACGCGCGCCGACGCGCCGGTCGAGGCGATGGAGGGGTTCGCCGTCCTGCGCGCGGCCGAGCTGGTCGGCGTGCCGGCGGTGGAGCTCCGCGCGGTCTCGAACGAGGTGGACGAGCCGGATCGGACGCGCTGGCGCTTCGACGACGCGCTCGCGGCGCTCGCGGACGCTGCGGCGCGGGTGCTCGCGGCGCGCTAGCGCTCGCGGACGCCGGGAAGGTCGCGGACGAGCCCCGTCGCGCCGAGGAGCCGCAGCACGGCGGGCCCCGTCGTGTCGTCGGCGACGACGCCGAACGGGACGCCGCGCTCCCGCGCCTCGCGCCGCGTCCGCAGCAGGATCGCGACGAGGGTGGAGTCGAGCAGCTGCGCGCGCGTGAGGTCGACGACGATCGCGACGTCCGCGTCGACCAGCTCGTCGAGCGCGTCGCTCAGCGGCGCGGCGATCGTGACGTCGTGCTCGCCCGTCAGGACGACGATCGCCGTTCCCGGCTCGCCGCGCTCGATCCGAAGCTCGCTCCGCTCCACGCCCCTCCTCGTCCGCGGCCGCACGCGCGACCACTCCGGTGAAACGCCCGAGGCCGCCGATCCGGTGCGCGCGGGGCGCGGTAGCGTTGCGCCGATGGGCAGACCGCGCTCCGGATCCCCGAACCGCCCCCTGCCGCCGCCGCTCCCGCCGGGGCAGCGGACGGTGGGGCAGCTCGTCGCCGAAGCCGTCCGGCTCTACGGCCGCCGCTTCTGGCCGGCGCTCCTCGTCGGCATCGGCCCGGCCGCGCTGGGGCTCCTCGCGAGCCGCGTCGACCGCACGACCGCGCTCGTCGTCAGCGCGACGGCGGGCGCGCTCGTCCTCGCACTCGCCTTCGTGCTGGCGACGCGGATCGCGACCGGCGTCACCGGCGCGCCGTGGGCGACGGCCGTCGTGGCGGGGACGATCGTGTTCGCGCCGTTCGCCCTGCTCGTGCAGGCGCTCGTCTTCCCCGGGGTGCTCTGGCTCGCGCTCGTCGGGCTCGCAGTCCCGGCGATCGTCGTCGAGCGGCTCGGGCTCGTCGCCGGCTTCCGCCGCGGCCTCGAGCTCGCCCGCGCGGACTTCGTCCACGCGCTCGGCGGGTTCGCGGCGCTCTGGCTCGTCGTCTTCCTGACGCAGACGGTGCTCGCGTTCGTGCTCCGCGGACAGGCCGACCAGACGCTGCAGACCGCGGTGCTGCTCGCGAGCGTCGTCGTCTCGCCGGTCTTCTTCCTCGGCGGCGCGCTCCTCCACGCCGACCAGGCTGCACGCGTCGTAGACTCGGGCTCCCGGAAGCCACGAAAGGGGAGACGCGATGCCGCTCTACATCCTGCTCTCGACGCTGACGGCGCAGGGGGTGCAGACGCTGAGGTCGAACCCCGAGCGGCTGCGCGAGGTGAACCGTGACGTCGAGGAGCTGGGCGCGAAGGTGCTCCACCAGTGGGCGACGCTCGGCCCGTTCGACTTCGTGAACGTCGTCGAGGCGCCCGACGCGGCGACGATCTCCCGCGTCTCGATCGCCCTCGGCGCGCGCGGCAGCGCGAAGCTGCAGACCGTGACGGCCCTTCCGATCGAGGAGTTCCTCCAGAGCCTCGAGCAGTAGGTGCCGCTCCGCGACCTGACCGCGACGCAGCTCGCCTTCCTGATCGCGTTCTGGTCGGCCGGCGCGCTGCTCGTCTTCCGGCACGCGGAGCGCCACGGGAGCAAGCGCGCGACGGCCTGGGGCGTGGCGGCGTTCCTCGCCACGATCGTCGTCGTGCCGCTGTACTTCGTTCGGCACTGGCTGCTGACGCGCTCGCGCGCGTAGCGGGCGCTAGGCGCGCAGCTCGGCGTACGCCGCGGCGACCTCGGCGGCGAGGCCGGCGTTGTCGGCGATCAGCCGCTTGTTCGCGGCGAGCGTGCGCCCGCCGGTCTCCCGGTGGAGGTAGTCGAGCACGAACGGCGTCACGCCCTGTCCGGCCACGCCCGCGTCCGCGGCGGCGGCGACCGCCTGCTCGATCAGCGGCTCGACGTCGTCGAGGCTCGCCGCGGGGGGGTTCGCGAGCACCAGCGCGGTCCGCCGTCCGAGGCGCCAGTGCGTCCGCGCGACGTGCGCCGCCTCGGCGGCGCTCTCCACCCGCGCCGAGACGGGCGGGCCGCCGCGCGCGGTGTAGAAGAGCGGCAGCTCGTCCGTGCGAAACCCGAGCACAGGGATCCCCAGCGTCTCGAGCAGCTCCGAGGTGGCGGGGACGTCGAGCAGCGACTTCACGCCCGAGGAGACGACGAGCACCTCCGCGCGCGCGAGCTCGCCGAGGTCGGCGGAGACGTCGGGCGGGTGCGGGAACCCGCGGTGGACGCCGCCGAGGCCGCCCGTCGCCATGAAGCCGATCCCGGCGACGCGGCACGCGGCGAGCGTCCCGCCGACGGTGGTGGCGCCGACGCCGCCCTGGACCGCGCACGCGGCGAGGTCGCGCGGCCCGACCTTGCGCGCCGACGGGTCGAAGCGGCGCAGCTCGTCCTCGTCGAGGCCGATGCGGACGGCGCCGTCGAGGATCCCGACCGTCGCCGGCGTCGCGCCCGCCTCGCGCACCCGCCGCTCCGACTCGAGCGCGACGCGGACGCCCTCCTCGCCGGGGAAGCCGTGCGCGACGAGCGTCGTCTCGAGCGCGACCACCGGCCGCCGGTTCGCGAGCGCCTCGCGCACCTCCGCCGAGAGGGCGACGAGGTCGTTCACGGCATCGCCCCGGCCGTCGCGACGCAGCGCGCGGCCGCCGCGAGCGCCGCCTCGTGGCCGCCGAGCAGGAAGCCCGCCGCGAACGCGTCGCCGGCGCCGGTCGTGTCGACCACCTCCGCCTCGTGCGCGGGGTGCTCGACGCCGTTGACGCGGCAGCCGGCGGCGCCGCGCTTGACGACGACCGTCGGCGCGTCGAGCGGCACGAGCTCCGCCTCCTCCTCGGTGGCGAAGACGACCTCGGGGCGCAGGGCGGCGGCACGGGCGGCGAACTCCGCCGGGCCGAGCTCCTGCACCGCGGCGGTGGAGGAGACGTCGAGGCTGACGCGGGGCGCGCGCGCGGCAGCCGCGGCCGTCGCCTCCGCGATCGGCGTGCGCACGAGCGAGTACCCGGGGACGTGCAGCCAGTCGCAGCCGTCGAGCCACGCGGGGTCGAGCTCGCCGGGCGCGAGCTCCGGCGCGACGCCGCGGTCGCTGAGCATCGAGCGCCGGCCGTCCGGCGAGACGAGGGCGACGACGGTGCCCGTGCCGCGGTCGACGACGGGCCCGACGACCTCGACGCCGCGCGCGGCGAGCTCGTCGGCGGCGACGCGCCCCGCCGCGTCCGCGCCGCGCTTCGCCAGGACGCGCCCGCGGCCGCCGAGCGCCGCCACCCACGCGGCGACGTTCGCCGCCTGGCCGCCCGCGGCGACGCTCGTCTCGACGTACGTGTCGGTGTCGGGCGCGATCGGCGCGCCGACCCGGACGATCACGTCCAGGAGGAGGTCGCCGATCGTGCAGACGAGGGGGGCCACGCCTACGATGCTCGCATGGACGGCGAGCGGACGCGGAAGCGAGACCGCATGCGCTCGTTCGTGCTCGGCGGGATCGTCGGCGCGTCCGCGGTCGCGGCGGCGCGGCGGCGGCGGCGCCAGGTCATGAAGCGGCGCCGGACGCCGTCGGGGCTCGCCGCCTTCGAGGGCGCCCCGTGCTACCGCGAGCTGGTCGAGCGGGAGGCGGAGGCGGAGGCCTCGTAGCCGAGCTGCGCCGCGGCGCGGCTGATCGTCTGGAAGTTGATGTCCGCGTCGCCGATGAACAGCGTCTTCCCGACGATCATCGCGGCCGCGGCGTAGCGGAGGTAGCGCTCCGGCGTCCCCGTGGGCTCGCGCGTGCGGAGGACGAGGTACGGACCGAACGTCCGCGCCTCGAACGCGTCCGCCGGCCGCGGGAGGCGCAGCGGGATCGACAGGCTCTGCTCGCCGTTCGTCGTCGCCGCCGCGTTCAGCACCCACACGCCGCGGCCGAGCGGCCCCTCCGCCTCCTGCAGGCGCGACGCGGCGAGGCGCGCGTCGGCGCGCGGGAGGACGAACCGGGAGAACGACGGATCCTGCCGCCACGCCGCGAGGAAGACCGGGTCGTAGCCGAGCAGGACGTCGTCGGGGCGCCCCGTCCGGGCGAGCCACGACGCGAGCTCCGCGCGCGCCTCCGCGCGTTCCGGCGGTTCGCCGAGGAAGAGTGCCGGCGTCTTCTCGAACGCCCACGCGACGCTCCCCACCGCGAGGAGGACGCCGGTCGCGGCGGCGGCGACGGGCGCTCCCGTCCGCGGCGAGCGCGCCACCGCGACGAGCGCGGCGGCGAGGAGCGCGGCGAAGAACGGCAGCGTGAAGATCAGGTGCCGCGTCTCGGGCGCGGCCGACTGGCCGACCCGTGCGAGGAGGAACGCGGCCGTCGGCGTGGCGAACGCGGCCGCTGCGAGGAGCGCGCTTCGCGGCCGCGCGCGCCGCAGCCGCACGAACCCGACTGCCAGCAGCGCGAGCACGACGGGGAGGACGACCGGGCCCGCGGAGAAGTCGGCGGCGACGGAGCCGAGGTACCGGACCACGGGCAGCGGCCCGCCGAGGCGCTCCCCGCCGCCGCCGACGCCCACGTCGAACCGCCGTGCGAGCACGAGGTTCGTCAGCCAGAACGGCGTCCCGAGCGCCGCCACGGCGACGAACGCGACCGCGGCCTGGCGCAGCCGCTCCCGCGTCGCCGTGACGTACACCGCCTGCGACGCGAGGACGAGCGCCCCGTACGGGTGCGTCGCCACCGTCGCGAGGATCGCCACGCCCCACAGCGACCAGCGGCGCGGGCCGCCGTCGCGCAGCGCCGCGAGCAGCGCGAGGTACGACAGCGCGCTGAGGCAGAGGAAGATGCTGTACATCCGCCCGTAGACGGCGTGGAACAGGAACACCCAGCTCGCCGAGGCGAGCACGGCCGCGACCGCCGCCTCCGTGCGGCCCGCGAGCCGCTCCACCAGCACCGCGAGGACGGGGATGCTCGCCAGCGCGAAGAGCGCCGAGACGAGCCGCAGCCCCCCGAACCCGCCGCCGAGGTGCGCGACGATCCACGCGAAGAGGAAGTGCAGCGGCGCTCCGCCGCGCTCCCCGAGGACGGTGCCGAGGAGCGTCCCGAGCGGCTCGTGCCCGACGAAGAGCGCCAGCGTCTCGTCCTCGTGCGGCGGCCACGCCGTCAGCCGGAGCGCGAGGAATGCCGCGACCGCGGCCACGCAGCCGGCGACGACGCCGCGGTACGCGCGCGCGCCGAGGCCGATCCCGGCGCGCGCGTCGGTGCGCTCGCGCAGCGGGAGGGACGGCGGCGCGACGGCGGCTGGCGGGGCGGCTCGGGCCACGGCGCGGCTAAAGGTACCCCCGGCGCCGCTGCTAGATTCCGCCTCCGATGCCGATCTACGAGTACCGCTGTCCGAACAACCACGTGTTCGAGCTGTTCCAGCGGATGACCGATGCGCCGCCCACCGGCTGCGAGGTGTGCGGCGCCGAGCCGGTCGAGCGCGTGCTCTACCCGGTCGCGGTCCACTTCAAGGGATCCGGCTTCTACTCCACGGACTACGGGCGCGGGAACCGCAAGCAGTCGGCGAAGGAGGGCGGCGACTCCTCCTCCGGCGGCTCCGGGTCCGAGGGCGGCGGCGAGTCGTCGTCCGAGCCGAAGAAGAAGACCGCCGAGGCCTGAGGGCGCGTCAGCGCCCGCCGACGATGCACCCGGGCCCGAACGGGCCGGACCCGGGCAGCGGCGGCTGCGGCGCGGACGCGCCGGTGAACATCGCGATCGTCGAGATGTTCTCCTCGGTGCCGACGATGAACGACTGGCCGCCGATCATCGAGGTCGTGCCGCCGAGGCGGCAGTGGAGCGTCCGCTCGGGGGCGGAGCGGAAGCGCCGCCAGCCGAGCTGCACCACCTGCCACGCCGACAGGTCCGTCGCGAGCGGCGCGAGCACGTCGTCGCCGATCAGCGGCATCCGCGCGAGCGTCGTCGGCGAGGTCAGCTTCGCCCCGATCGCGCCGATCACCTGCTGCTGGCGCTCGCCGCGCGAGATGTCGTTCTCGCTCGGGTCGAGCCGGTTCTCGCGCACGCGCGAGTAGACGAGCGCGCGGCGCCCGTTCATCTCCTGCTCCCCGCGGCCGAAGCGCCAGCCCGGCCACTGCGCGCACCGCTCCTGCGTCGCGTAGGGGCAGTCGAACCGGTTCGACAGGATCGGCCGCGGGACGTCGATCGTGACGCCGCCGAGCGTGTCGATCAGCCCTTCGAAGTCGCCGAAGTCGACGATCGCGACGTGGTGCACCGGCAGCCCGGTGACCGCGCGCACCGTTCGCACCGCGAGCGCGGGGCCGCCGAGCTGCATCGCGGCGTTGATCTTGTTCGTCCCGTGACCCGGGACGTCGACGCGCAGGTCGCGCGGGATCGACAGGTACGCCATCCGCCCGCGTCGCGGGTCGGTGCGGACGAGCATGATCGAGTCGGCGCGGCGGGCGCCGCGGCGCGCCTCGATCCGCTCCGCGTGGTCGGTCCCGAGCAGGAGCACGATCGTCGGCCGCGAGAGGATGAGACCCTCCTGCTGCGAGAGCGTCGGGGGAACGTCCGCGTCGAGGCGCTCGTTCGCCTCGCGGACGCCGCGCTGGAACGCGAGGTAGCTCGCGACGCCCCACGCGACGAGCGCGAGGACGAGGAGGAGCAGGACGAGGCCGATCCGCCGTCCGGGGGAGAGGCGGCGACGCCGCGGCGGCGCGACCGGCTGCCGCGCCGGCGCGCGCCGGCCGCCGCCGCGCCCGCCGGAGCGCTCCGGCCGCGGCAGGGTCGGAACCTTCCCCTTCGTGCGCCCGCCGCGGTAGACGCGGTACGGCTTGTCCTGGCGGGCCATCCGGCGGAGTATGGTAGCCACCGCCCGTGGACGCCCCTCCCCAGCGCGTGATCGGCGTCGACGTCGGCGGGACGAAGATCCTCGCCGGCGTCGTCGGTCCCGACGGAGCCGTCGAGACGCGCCGGGAGCGGCCGACGCCGCTCGGGTCCGAGGCAGAGCTCCTCGACGGGATCGAGGCTGCGGTGGAGGAGCTGCGGCGCGACGGCGACGGCGTCGGTGCCGTCGGGTTCGGCTTGCCGACGCGCGTCGACCACCGCACCGGCAGGTCCGCGGGGGCCGTGAACCTGCCGCTCGGCGAGCTCGACTTCGTCGCCACGATGCGCGAGCGGCTGGGGCTGCCGGTCGCGGCGGACAACGACGCGAACGCCGCCGCGCTCGCGGAGTGGCGGTTCGGCGCGGGGCGCGGAACGCGCGACATGGTGATGCTCACGCTCGGCACCGGCGTCGGCGGAGGCGTCGTCGTCGACGGGCGGCTCTTCCGCGCGTGGGCGGAGCTCGGCCACGTCGTCGTCGAGCACGACGGCCCGCCGTGCCAGGGCAGCTGCACCGGTCGCGGTCATCTCGAGGCGGTCGCCTCGGGGCACGCGGCCGACCGGCTCGCCCGGGAGGCGTTCGGGGAGGCCGCCGACGCGCACCGCCTCGTCCGGCTCGCGCGCGAGGGCGACGAGACGGCGCGGCGGATCCTCGACGGGATCGGCCGCCGCCTCGGGTCGGGCATCGGCAGCCTCGTCAACGTCTTCAACCCGGAGGTGGTCGTGATCGGCGGCGGCTTCTCGGCTGCGGGCGACCTCGTGCTCGACCCGGCCCGAGAGGTCGTCGCGCGCGAGGCGCTCGCGCCGGCGGAGAACCTCCCGATCGTGACGGCGGAGCTGGGGACGGCGGCGGGGCTGATCGGCGCCGCGCTCCTCGCCCTCGACCTCCTCGCCGGCTAGTGCCGCTCGCCGTCTGCGCGACACCGATCGGGAACCTCGAGGACGTGACGCTGCGCGTCCTGCGGGAGTTGCGCGAGGCGGACGTCGTCCTCTGCGAGGACACGCGCCGCACGCGGGTCCTGCTCGACCGCCACGGCGTTCGCGGGGCGCGGCTGGTGAGCTACCACGAGCACAACGAGGCGAAGCGCGCCGCGGAGCTCCTGCCGCGGCTGCAGGCCGGCGAGCGCGTCGCCCTCGTCAGCGACGCGGGGCTGCCGGGGATCAACGACCCCGGCGCGCGGCTCGTCGCCGCGGCGCTCGAGGCGGGTGTCGCGGTGACGGTGCTCCCGGGCGCGTCCGCTGTCGAGACGGCGCTCGTCGCGAGCGGCCTCGCCGGCGAGCAGTACCGGTTCCTCGGCTACCTCCCGCGCGGCGCCGGCGCGCTCGCCGCGCTCTGGGAGGAGCTGCGTACATGGCCGCACGCGTCCGTCGCGTTCGAGTCGCCGCGCCGTCTGCCGGCGACGCTCGTGTCGCTCGCCGAGGCCGATCCCGAGCGGCCGGTCGCGGTCTGCCGCGAGCTCACGAAGCAGTTCGAGGAGGTCGTGCGGGGGACGGCCGCCGAGGTGGCCGCGCGGTTCCCGGAGCCTCCGCGCGGCGAGATCACGCTCGTCCTCGGCGGCGCGTCCGCGTCCCGCGGCGACGACGTGGCGGCGCTCGCGGCGGTCGGCGAGCTCGTGGAGGCGGGGACGCCGCGCCGTCTCGCCGCCGACGTGGTGGCGCGCCTGACCGGCGTCGCGCGCAACCGTCTGTACCGCGAGTCGCTGTAGTCACGCTTGACAACGAACGCCGCCGCCGCTACCGTGGGCTCGTCGTTTACACTTCTGACAACCGGAGGAGGCGTCGGATGCGTCGAAGGATCCTCGCGGCCGCGGCGGCGGCGCTCGTGCTCGTCCCGGGGGCGGCGGCCTGGACGTGGCCGGCCGACGGCCCCGTCCTGCGCCCGTTCGTCTTCGGCGACGACCCGTACCTCGGCGGTCAGCACCGCGGGCTCGACGTCGGTGCCGAGCCCGGCGCGCGCGTCCGCGCGCCCGCGAGCGGCGTCGTCTCGTTCGCCGGGAGCGTGCCGGGCGGCGGACGGACGCTGACGATCCAGACGCCCGACGGCTGGTCGGTGACGCTGCTCCAGCTCGCGTCGATCCTCGTCGAGCGCGGGCAGGAGGTGCGCGAGGGCGATGTCGTCGCGCTCGCCGGGCCGAGCTCCGACGCCGTGACGACGGCGCCGCACGTCCACCTCGGCATCCGGCGGAGCGCGGAGCCGCACGGGTACGTCGACCCGCTGCTCCTGCTGCCGCCGCGCGCGGCGGTCCCGGCGCCGTCGCCGGCGGAGCGTCCGGGCGACGCCGCGGCCGCGGCTCCGGCGCAGCCCGCGGCCGCGCCGGCGGCGGCACCTGCGGCCGAGGCGCGACCCGCGGCGCCGTCGGCGGCGGAGCCGCGTGCGGCGGCCGAGCCCCGCGCGGCCGCGGAGCCGGCGGCGGGCGCGGCAGAGCCCGCGCGCCCGGCCGCGGCCCCCGCCGCGGAGCCGGGACGGCCCGCGGCCGAGCCGGCGGGGGCGGGCGCGGAGCCGGCGCGCGGCGCGGTTGCGGAGGCGGAGCCGGCCGCGGCGCGCGCCGGTGCGGCGAGGGAGCCGGGCGCTGGACGCGCGGGCGCTCCTGCGGCGGCGGCCGGTCGCGAGCTCCCGCGGCGTGCGCGGCTCGCGCCGGCGGTGCGCGGCGCCGCCGCCGGCGTCCCGGCGCTCGCGACGCCGCGCGTGCCGTCGGCCGTCGAGGCGAGCGCGCGGCCGACGCGGCGGCCGGCGGCGAGGCCGCCCGCCGCCGCTGCGGCGCGGCCGGCGCCGTCGCTGCCGCGGCTCGCCGAGCGCGCGGCGGTCGTCCCCGCGGCCGCGCCGACCACGGACACGGCGCGCCCGGACGCGCGCCTGCCGCACGCGCCGCTGCTCGCGCTCGCCGCCGCCGTCGCGGTCGTGGCAGGCGCGGCGGGCGCGCGGATCGCCGCTCGTATGATGAGCCGCGATGTCGCACAGGCCGAGGAAGATCCTCGTCGCGGTCGCGTGGCCGTACGCGAGCGGGCCGCGGCACATCGGCCACGTGGCGGGGTTCGGCGTCCCGTCCGACATCTTCGCGCGGTACCACCGCCTGAAGGGGGACGACGTGCTGATGGTGAGCGGGACGGACGAGCACGGGACGCCGGTGATGGTCGCGGCGGACCGGGAAGGGCGCTCGCCGCGTGAGACGGCGGACCACTACAACCGGGTCATCCGCGAGGACCTCCGGAACCTCGGCCTCGCGTACGACCTCTTCACGCGGACGACGACGCGGAACCACTACCGCGTCGTCCGCGACGTGTTCCGCACCCTCCACGAGCACGGCTACATCGTCGAGAAGACGACGCGGGGGGCGTTCTCGCCCACCACCGGCCACACGCTGCCGGACCGCTACATCGAGGGGACGTGCCCGATCTGCGGGTTCGAGGACGCGCGCGGCGACCAATGCGACAACTGCGGCAACCTCCTCGACCCGACCGACCTGATCGACCCGCGGTCGAAGATCGACGGCGCCACGCCGGAGTTCCGCGAGACGGACCACCTCTTCCTCGACCTGCCGGCGTTCGCCGAGCGGCTGCGGGCGTGGATCGAGGAGCAGCGGCACTGGCGGACGAACGTCCGCAACTTCTCGCTCCGGTACGTCGAGGACCTGCAGCCGCGGGCCGTCACGCGCGACCTCGACTGGGGGGTGCCGGTCCCGGTCGAAGGCTACGAGGAGAACCCGGACAAGCGGATCTACGTCTGGATCGACGCCGTCGTCGGGTACCTCTCCGCCGCGGTCGAATGGGCGCAGCTGCGCGGGACGCCGGACGCGTGGCGGAAGTGGTGGCAGGACCCGGAGGCGCGCCACTACTACTTCATGGGCAAGGACAACATCGTCTTCCACACGGTCATCTGGCCCGCGGAGCTGCTCGGCTACGGCGAGGGCGGCGAGCTCGGCGGCGGGCGGCCGCTCGAGCTCCCGTACAACATCGTCGCGAGCGAGTTCCTCACGACGGAGGGACGGCAGTTCTCCACCAGCCGCGGCGTCGCGATCTGGGTCGGCGACTTCCTCCGCCGGTACGACCCCGACCCGCTCCGCTACTACCTCACGGCGGCCGGCCCGGAGCAGCAGGACACCGACTTCACGTGGGCGGAGTTCGTCCGGCGCAACAACGACGAGCTGCTCGCGACGTGGGGGAACCTCGTCAACCGGACGCTCGCGATCGCGTACCGGAACTTCGGCAGCGTCCCGGACCCGGGGACGCTCGCGCCGGCCGACGAGGAGCTGATCCGGGCGATCGACGGCGGGTTCGAGGCCGTCGGGGAGCTGATCGAGGCGGCGCGGTTCAAGGCCGCGATCGGCGAGACGATGCGCCTCGCGTCGCTCGTCAACCAGTACGTGAACGACCAGGAGCCGTGGGCGCTCGTGAAGCGAGACCGCGAGCGCGCCGCGACCGTCCTCTACGCCTGCCTCCGCTGCGTCGACACGCTGAAGACGCTGTTCGCACCGTTCCTCCCGTTCACGAGCCAGACGGTCCACGAGCTGCTCGGCCACGAGGGGTGGCTCGCGGGGCCGCTCGAGTTCCGCGAGGTCGAGGAGGAGGGGGACTCGCACGTCGTGCTCACCGGCGACTACGGCAGCTGGGTCGGCCGCTGGGAGCCGGGCGACCTGCCTCCCGGTCAGACGCTGCGCGAACCTCGCCCGCTCTTCCGCAAGCTCGACCCAGACGAGGTCGTCGCGGAGGAGCTCGCGCGGATGCAGGCCGCCGCGTCCGGGTGATCGACACCCACGCGCACCTCGACCTCTGCGACGACGGCGACGCGGCGGTCGCGCGCGCGCGCGACGCCGGCGTGACGCGGATCCTCACCGTCGGCACCGGCCCGGCGTCCTGGCCCGCCGCGCTCGGGCACGCCCAGCGGCACGCCGGCGTTGACGCGGTGCTCGGGATCCACCCGCACGAGGCCGGTACCGCGACCGACGGCGACCTCGGCGAGCTGCGGCGGCTGCAGGCGCACGACGGCGCCGTCGCCGTCGGAGAGACGGGGCTCGACTACTTCCGAGACTACGCGCCGCACGGCGCGCAGCGGGAGCTCTTCCGCCGCACGCTCGAGCTCGCGGCCGCGCTCGCGAAGCCCGTCGTCGTCCACTCCCGCGCGGCCGACGACGACACCGCGGAGCTGCTCGAGCCGTTCGAGGGCACCGTCGTCCTCCACTGCTTCTCGTCGCCGCCGCTCCTCGACGTCGCCGTCGAGCGCGGCTACTACGTGTCGTTCGCCGGCAACGTCACGTACCCGAAGGCGGAGGAGCTGCGCGCGGCCGCGCGCGCCGTGCCCGCCGACCGCCTCCTCGCCGAGACCGACGCGCCGTACCTCGCGCCGCAGCCGCTGCGCGGACGGCCGAACGAACCCGCGCACGTCGTCCACACGCTCCACGCGCTCGCGGCGGCGCGCGGCGAGGATCCCGCGGAGCTCGAGCGGCGGATCGAGGCGAACGCCGTGCGGGCCTTCGGCCTCTCGTGATGCCCGTCGTCCCGAAGAAGGAGCTCGGGCAGCACTTCCTGCACGACGAGAACATCCTCGGCGTCATCGGGCGGCTGGCGTCGCTCGCGCCGCAGGACGTCGTGCTCGAGATCGGCCCCGGCCTCGGCGTCCTGACGCGGTACCTCGCGGACCGCGTCGCGCGCGTCCACGCGGTCGAGCTCGACGCGACGCTCGAGCCGCACCTGCGGGCGGCGCTCGCGGAGCGCCCGAACGTCGAGCTCCGCTTCGGCGACGCGCTCGCGCTCGACGCCGCGGCGCTCGACCCGCCGCCGACGAAGCTCGTGGCGAACCTGCCGTACAACGTGGCGACGCCGATCCTCGTCGAGAGCCTCGACCGCACGCCGACGCTCGACCTCTGGTGCGCGATGGTGCAGCGCGAGGTGGCGGACCGCCTGTTCGCGCGGCCGTCGACGAAGGCGTACGGTGCCGTCTCCGTCCTCGTCCAGCTCGTGACGGAGCGCGTCGGGTTCCACCCGGTGTCGCGGACGGTGTTCCGGCCGCCGCCGAACGTCGACTCGGCGCTCGTCGCGTTCCGGCGCGTCGCCCTGCCGCCGCGATACCGGGAGGTGAAGCGCGTCGTCGAGGGCGCGTTCGCGCACCGCCGGAAGACGCTCCCGAACTCGCTCGAGCTCGCCGGCGTCGCGCCCCGCGCCCGCGCCTCCGAGGCGCTCGCGGCGATCGGCCGCGGCGGCGGCGTCCGCGCCGAGGAGCTCGAGCCGCGCGAGTTCGTCGCCCTCGCGGAGGCGCTGCGATGATGCCGCGCCGCCACGCCGCGCCGGCGAAGCTGAACCTCGCGCTCGTCGTCGGGCCCGTGCGAGAGGACGGGAAGCACGAGGTGGCGACGCTGCTCCAGCGGATCGACGTCTGCGACCGCCTCACGGTCGAGCCCGCTGCCGAGACGTCGGTGCACGGCTTCCCCGGCGACAGCGTCGTCCGCCGCGCGCTCGACCTGCTCGCCGCGGAGGCGCGGCACGACGGCGGCTGGCGCGTGCGGCTCTGGAAGAAGGTGCCGGTGGCGGGCGGGCTCGGCGGCGGCAGCTCCGATGCGGCGACCGCGCTCCGCGTCGCGAACGAGACGCTCCCGGCGCCGCTGCCGCCGGAGCGGCTCGCCGCCGTCGCCGCGGACGTGGGCGCCGACGTCCCGTTCTTCCTCCGCGACGGCCCGCAGCTCGGGCTCGGCGACGGGACGGAGCTCGAGCCGGTGGAGCTGCCGCAGGACTACTGGGTCGTGCTGCTGCTCCCGAGCGGCGCGCGGAAGGCGTCGACGGCGTCGGTGTACGCGGCGTTCGACCGCGGCGGCGGCGAGGAGGGATGGGAGGAGCGGCGCGCGGTCGCGCTGCAGGCGCTCGCGCGCGTGCGCCGCGCCCGCGACCTCGCCGCGCTGCCGCCGAACGACCTCGCGCGGTCGCCGTTCGCGGACCGGCTGCGCGCGCTCGGCGCCTTCCGCGCCGACGTCAGCGGCGCCGGCCCGACGGTCTACGGGCTCTTCCACCGCCACGCGGTGGCGAAGCAGGCGCGCGCCGCGCTCTCGCCGTACGGCCGGACCTGGCTGACCGTCCCAGCGTGGTACGGTTGACCGGTGGAGCCGGTGCGGCCTGCGCTCGAGCACGGGACGTCTCGCAGCGGCCGCTGCCTCCGCTCGCGCCCTCTCCGCCTCGCGCCCCTGCTCTCCGACCGCGGCTGACGCGACTTACACTGCGAGCGACGGTGGGGCGTAGCCAAGTGGTAAGGCAGCGGGTTTTGGTCCCGCGATCCCAGGTTCGAATCCTGGCGCCCCAGCCATCGCTGCCGTGAGCGCGACCGACCTCGCAGCCGTCGTGATGGCCGCCGGCCGCGGGACGCGGATGCGGTCGCGGACGCCGAAGCACCTGCACCCGCTGCTCGGCCGGCGGATGCTCGACTGGGTGCTCGAGGCGACGCGCCCCGTCGGCGCCGACCCGGTGGTCGTCGTCTGCTCCCCCGGCACCGAGGACGACCTGCGGGCGACGACCGGCGGCGTCGCGCTCGCCGTCCAGCGGGAGCCGCGCGGGACGGGCGACGCGGTGGCGGCGGCCCGCTCCGCGCTCGACGGGTTCGACGGCGACGTGCTCGTCGTCTCCGGGGACACGCCGCTGCTGACGCCGGAGCTGCTCGCCGGCCTCGTCGAGGCGCACCGGCGCGAGCGGCCGGCGGTCACGATCCTGACGGTGGAGCCCGAGACGCCGCGCGCGTACGGGCGCGTCGTCCGCGACGGGAGCGGCTCCGTCCGCGCGATCGTCGAGGCCGCGGACGCGACGCCGGAGCAGCTCGCGATCCGCGAGCTGAACACGTCGATCTACGTCTTCTCGGCGCCGGACCTGTGGCGGGCGCTCTCGCGGCTCGACGCGCACAACGCGCAGGGTGAGCTGTACCTGACCGACACGATCGGCCATCTCGCGGCGGAGGGCCGGCCGGTCGCCGCGCACGTCGCCGACGACCCGGTGGTCGCGGACGGCGTCAACACGCGCGCGGAGCTCGCGGCCGCGGCGGCGGTGCTCCGCGACCGCGTCGCAGCGCGCCACATGGACGCCGGCGTCTCGATCGTCGACCCCGCGACGACGTGGATCGAGGCAGACGCCGAGCTGGAGGCCGACGCGGTTATCCACCCGTTCACCGCGATCCGGGGCCGTTCCCGCGTGCGCGCGGGCGCCGAGGTGGGGCCGCACGCGGTCGTGCTCGACGCGGAGGTGGGGGAGGGTGCCGTGGTCGGACCCTTCTGTTACCTTCGCCCCGGCACCGTCCTCGAGGCGGGCGCGAAGGCCGGCACCTTCGTGGAGATCAAGAATTCGCGAATCGGGGAACGGACGAAGGTGCCTCACCTCTCGTACATCGGAGACGCGGAGATCGGCGAGGACACGAACGTCGGCGCGGGTGCGATCACGGCGAACTTCCCGCACCGCCCCGGGCAGCCGAAGGGGCGGACCACGATCGGCCGTGACGTCAGGGTCGGCGTCCACAATGCGTTCGTTGCACCCGTCGAGATCGGAGACGAGTCGTGGACGGCCGCGGGGACGGTCGTGACCGACGACGTGCCGCCGGGGTCGCTGGCGGGATTCCCGCCGCGGCAGGTGACGAAGGAGGGATATGTCCGTCGAGACCGGAACGACGACTGACCTGACGCTGCCCGGGCTGGACGCGCCCGGGGCGGGCACGAGCCCCGTCCCGGGGCACTGGCGCGAGCACACCGCGCACAAGCGGCTGATGGTCTTCTCCGGACGGTCGCACCCGGCGCTCGCGGCGAACATCGCGCACAAGCTCGGCGTCGAGCTCGGCGAGGTGACGCTGAAGACGTTCGCGAACGGCGAGACCTACTGCCGCTTCGAGGAGTCGATCCGCGGCGCCGACCTGTTCCTCGTCCAAACCGGCTGCGCCCCGGTCGACCGGAACCTGATGGAGCTCCTGATCATGGTCCAGGCGGCGAAGCTCGCCTCCGCCAAGCGGATCACCGTCGTGATGCCGTGGTATCCCTACTCGCGGCAGGACAAGAAGTCGGCGCCGCGCGAGCCGGTGACGGGGAAGCTCGTCGCCGACTTCCTCGAGAAGGCGGGCGCCGACCGCGTGCTGACGATGGACCTCCACGCCGGCCAGATCCAGGGCTTCTTCAGCATCCCCGTCGACCACATGACGGCGCTGCCGCTCTTCGCGCAGCACTTCCGCGACCAGGGCCTCGTCGGCGAGGGCATCGTCTCCGTCGCGCCCGACGCCGGCCGCGCGAAGATGGGCGTGAAGTTCGGCGAGATGATCGAGGCCGACTTCGCGATCATGCACAAGACGCGTCCGGCGCACGACCAGGCGGCGGTGACGGAGGTGACCGGCCGCGTGCGGGACAAGATCGCGGTCGTCGGCGACGACGTGATCATGACCGGCGGCACGCTCATCTCCGGCGCGCGCGCGCTCCGCGAGGCCGGCGCGCGGAAGGTCTACCTCTTCGCGACGCACGGGATCTTCGCGCGCGACGGGCTCGAGCAGCTCGGCGCCGCCGATGAGGTGGACGGCATCGTCGTCACGGACACGGTCCCGATCGACGAGCTCCGCCGCCCGGACAAGCTGACGGTGCTGTCGGTCTCGAACCTGCTCGCCGAGACGATCTGGAACGTCTTCTCGGACGAGTCGGTCTCGGCGATCTTCGCCGGCGAGAACCAGCTGTTCTAGAAGGGCTTCGCCGTCATCAGGAAGATCGCGACGGCGAGGAGGCCGACGTCGATCCAGCTGAGGAGGCGGTAGCGGCGGATCTGCCGCCGCAGGTCCTCCGCCGGCGCGCGCTCGGCCGCCAGCCGCTTCATCTTGTTCCCCGCCGGGACGATCAGTCCGAGCCCGAGCACGAAGGTGGCGACGAGCACCGCCAGGCCCGCGCCGACCCAGCCGTCCTCGGCGAAGCTCCACGGGCCGTCGAAGACGAGCGCGAACCCCGCGAGGAGGACGAGCAGTGCGGCCGGGATGAACAGGACGGCCGCGAGCCGGTCCTCGTACTCGCCGAGCTTCAGCACCGTGCCGGTGTCGTCCGCGCGGGCGGCGAGCTCGACGAGCACGAGCGCGAGGAGCGCCGCGCCGAACCACGCCGCGGCGGCGAGGACGTGGACGAAGAGCAGGAGCTCGTAGCGCGACACGGGCGGAGTATCGGGCGCGTGGGACGCCGGATCAACTGTCGACGCGGTCGCCTCTGCGGCGCAGCGTCGCGATCCGGATCACCGCCGTGACCACGCCGACGCCGATCGCGGCGTAGATCGCCGCGGTGAGCAGCTCCGCGCCGCTCTCCGGCGCCTGCAGCGACCGGTCGTCGCCGGCCCACGGCCACAGCGCGCGCAGCGAGCCGACCATCAGCCCGAGGAGGACGGCCATCGTCGTCGCGTGGTGACGCTCCAGGAGCCGCGCGAGGACCCGCGAGAACAGGGCGAGCCCCGTCGCCGCGCCGGCGACGAAGACCGCCACGTAGACGACGTCGCGGTCGTGGACGGCGTCGAGCGTCGCCTTGTAGACGCCGATCAGGAGGAGCAGGTACGCGCCGCTGATCCCCGGCAGCACCATCGCGCAGATGGCGACGGCCGCGGCGCCGAAGACGAGCGGGAGCGACGGGTCCGCGATCTCCCGGTCGGGGAGCCCGACGAGGACGAACGCCGCGACCGCGGCCGCCGCGACGAGCGCCAGCTCGCGCGCGCCGACGCGGTCGAGCAGCCGCCACGGGACGACGAGCGACCCGAGGATCAGCCCGAAGAAGAGCGACGACGTCTCGAGCGGGTGCTCCTCCAGGAGCGTCGGGACGATCCCGGAGCCGATCGCGATCGCCGTCAGGATCCCGAGGACGAGCGGTAGGACGAGCGTCCACTCGACCTCGCGCACGTGCGCCCGCGCGGCGGCGGAGTCGCGGCGTACGAGCGCCACCGGGGCCGACGTGACGGCGCGCACGGAGCGGACGAGCCGCTCGTAGACGCCGACGACGAGCGCGACCGTGCCGCCGCTGACGCCGGGGACCATGTCCGCCGTGCCCATCAGCAGCCCGCGCGCGTAGTGCAGCGCGAGCTCGGAGCGGCCGCGCGAGCGCCCGCGCGCGGCGACGTCGCCGGCGCGCGGCGGCGCCTCGGGGTCGTGTGGCCGCGCCTCCACCGCGCGGCAACCTACAGGCGCGCGTCGGGTGCCGCGGCGCGATTGGTACGATCCGCCGCCGTGGCCGGTGAGCGAGTCAAGCTGGAGGTGAGGGCGCGGGAGTCGCGTGGCTCCGCGGACTCGCGGCGGCTGCGCCGCGAGGGCCTCGTGCCGGGCGTCCTCTACGGGCAGGGCAAGGAGCCGAGCGCGATCTGCGTCCCCGAGCGGGAGCTGCGGCGCGTCCTCACGGGCTCCGCCGGACTGCACGCGATCCTCGACGTCGTCGTCGCGGGCGACGGCGGCAGGCCGAAGCCGTCGGTGCTGAAGGACTACCAGCAGGACCCGCTCCGCGGCACGGTCACGCACGTCGACCTCCAGGAGGTGCGGCTCGACCAGCCGATCCACGCCCAGGTCGTCGTCAACCTCGTCGGCGAGGCCGCCGGGTCGAGGGAAGGCGGCGTCCTCTCCCAGGTCGCGCGGGAGGTCAACGTCGAGGCGCTGCCGATGGAGATCCCGGAGGCGCTCGACCTCGACGTGTCCGAGATGCACGTCGGCGACACGCTGCGCGTCGCCGACCTGCGGGTTCCGGACGGCGTCACGCTCCTCGACGACGAGGAGACGGTCCTCGCGACGCTCACGCCTCCGACGCGGGCCGAGGAGCCCGAGGAGACGCTGGAGGAGGGCGAGGAGGGCGCCGGCGTGGCCGACGCCGACCAGGCGCCGGAGGGCGCGGCGGACGAGCCGCTCGTGCCCGACGCGGACGCCGCGGGCGACGCCGGCACGACCGAGGGGTAGCGCCGGGCGGCGCGGGACGCTGCGGCGATGCGGCTCTTCCGTCGCGGCGAGGTTGTCTCCACGCTCGACCTGCTCGTCGCCGGGCTCGGGAATCCCGGGCGCGAGTACGAGCGGACCCGGCACAACGTCGGCTGGCTCGTCGTCGACGAGCTCGCGCGGCGGCACGGCGGCTCGTTCCGCTCGAAGTTCTCCGGCCGGCTCGCGGAGGTGCGGCTGCAGGAGCTCCGGCTCGCGCTCCTGAAGCCCGAGACGTACATGAACGAGTCGGGCCGGTCCGTGATGGCGGCCGCGCGCTTCTACAAGGTCGAGCCGGAGGAGCTCGTCGTCGTCCACGACGACGTCGACCTCGAGCCCGCGCGCCTGCAGCTCCGCGCGGGCGGCGGTCTCGCGGGGCACAACGGGCTGCGCTCGATCGCGCACACGGCCGGCACCCAGGACTTCCTGCGGCTGCGGATCGGCGTCGGGCGCCCCGGCCGCGGCGACCGGCGCCCGGTCGCGGACTACGTCCTCTCCGAGTTCGAGCCGGAGGTCGACGTGGACGCGCTCGTCGCCGAGGCCGCGGACGCGGTCGAGGCGCTCGCGCGCGACGGCCTCGAGGCCGCGCAGCGGCGCTTCAACTGACGCGCGCGGGCCGCGGTCGCGCGCACGCCGGGCGGTACGATTCGCCGCCCCGGAACCCCGCGGATCCGGCTCTCGCCATGGACCGACCCACCCTCTTCCCGCTCGCCGCCGCGCTCGCGTCCTCCGAGCGGCTGCAGGACTTCGCAGCGGCGCTGCCGGCGAGGGCGCGCGTCTCGGAGCCGGCGCTGCCGCTCGTCCTCGCGGCGCTCCACGCGCACCTCGCCCGGCCGCTCGTCCTGCTCGCGCCCGAGGACGCGGACGCGCGCGACGCCGCCGAGGCCGCGGGCTGGTACCTCGGGGAGGATCGCGTCGCGTTCCTGCCGAGCCGCGGCGTCCGGCTCGACTCCGGGCTCGATGCGCCGCCGCACCTCGTCGGCGAGCGCGCGCGGGCGCTCGACGTCCTGGCGGCGGGCGGCCTCGTCTGCGTCTCCGCCGCCGCGCTCGCGGAGGGGATGCCGCCGCCGGACGTCCGCCCCGCCGCGCTGCGGCTGCGCGTCGGCGACGAGCCTGGGATCGACGCGATCGCCGAGCACCTCGCCCTGGCGGGCTACGAGCGGGTCGACCGCGCCGAGGAGCGAGGCCAGTTCGCGGTCCGCGGCGGGATCGTCGACGTCTTCCCGACCACGGGCCGCGAGCCGCTCCGGATCGAGCTCTACGGCGACGAGGTCGAGTCGGTGCGCGCGTTCTCGCCGTTCACGCAGCGCGCGCTCCACCTCGTCGGTGAGGCCGTGCTCCACCCCGCCGCCGAGCGGCGCCGCGACCTCGTCCCGGAGGAGGCGCTGCTCCTGGACGAGGACGAGCAGCCGGTCGCCGCCGCCGCGCCGCCGGACCTCGTGCCCGTCCTCGACCGCGTGCCGGACCTCGTCTGGGAGCCGGAGGAGGTGCGCCGCGTCTGGGAGGAGGAGAACCTGCGCCCGCTGCCGCTCGACGGGGCCGCCGAGCTCGAGGCGTTCCCGCGCGGGCAGCCGTTCGCGTTCGAGGCGCAGCGGCCGGCGATCGCCGCACGCGGCCTCGCGGAGGCGGAGAACGAGCTCGCCGCGTTCGTCCGCGCCGGCCAGCGCGTCGTCGTCTCGTTCACGCACCGCGGCGAGGCGCTGCGCACGCAGAACCTGCTCCGGAAGGTCGACGCGGACGTCCTGGAGGAGGGGCGCGAGCCGCCCGCCAGGCCCGGCGTCACGTTCGCCGTCGCGCCCGCGCGCCGCGGGTTCGTCTGGCGCGACCTCGGCTTCGTCCTGCTCCCCGACACGCAGGTCTTCCGCAAGCGGGCGCCGCGCGGCGACGCGCGCCTCGGCCGCGCGCTGCAGTCGTTCGCGGACCTGCGCACGGGCGACTACGTCGTCCACGAGGACCACGGCGTCGGGCGCCTGCTCGGCTTCGAGACGAAGGAGGTCGCCGGCGTCACGCGCGACTACCTGCTGCTCGCGTTCCGCGGCGAGGACCGCCTCTACGTCCCGCACGAGCAGATCGGCAAGGTGTCGCGCTACATCGGCGCCGACGCGACCGCGCCGGCGCTGTCGAAGCTCGGCGGCAAGGCCTGGCACAACCTCAAGAGCCGCGCGCGCGCCTCCGTCCGCGACCTCGCCGGCGACCTCCTCGGCCTCTACGCGCAGCGCCAGCAGGCGACGGGGACGGCGTTCGACCTCGACCACGAGTGGCTCGAGCGGCTCGAGGCGGACTTCCCGTACCGCGAGACCGCGGACCAGCGCGCCGCGATCGAGGCCGTGAAGGAGGACCTGGAGGCGCCGCGGCCGATGGACCGGCTCGTCTGCGGCGACGTCGGCTTCGGCAAGACGGAGGTCGCGCTCCGCGCCGCGTTCGCCGTCGCCGTCAACGGCAAGCAGACGCTGATGCTCGTCCCGACGACGATCCTCGCCGAGCAGCACTGGCACACGCTGCGCGACCGCTACCGCGACTTCCCCGTGCGCGTCGAGATGGTCTCCCGCTTCCGCAAGCCCGCGGAGACGAAGCAGGTGCTGCGCGACTTCGCCGAGGGGAAGGTCGACGTCCTCGTGGGGACACATCGGGTGCTCTCGCGCGACGTGATCCCGAAGAACCTCGGGCTCGTGATCCTCGACGAGGAGCAGCGGTTCGGGGTCGCGCAGAAGGAGCTGCTGAAGTCGCTGCGGGTCGAGGTCGACGTGCTCACGCTCACGGCGACGCCGATCCCGCGGACGCTGCACATGTCGCTCGCGGGTCTCCGCGACATCTCCGTGATCGAGACGCCGCCGGAGGGGCGGCGCCCGATCCGGACGACGGTGGGCGAGTACGACGAGGAGCTCGTGCAGCAGGCGCTCGTCCGGGAGCACGAGCGCGGCGGGCAGGCGTTCTACCTCCACAACCGCGTCGAGACGATCGACGAGGCGGCGGAGAAGCTGCAGCAGCTGTGCCCGGAGCTGCGCTTCCTCGTCGCGCACGGCCAGATGCGCGAGCGGGAGCTCGAGGAGAAGATGCACGCGTTCCTGCGCGGCGACGCGGACGTGCTCGTCTCGACGACGATCATCGAGTCGGGCCTCGACATCCCGCAGGCGAACACGCTGGTCGTCGAGCGCGCCGACACGCTCGGCCTCGCGCAGCTGTACCAGATCCGCGGGCGCGTCGGCCGCTCCGACCAGACCGCGTACGCGTACCTGCTCTACCCCGACGCGTCGGAGCTGACGCCGGAGGCGCGGGCGCGGCTGGCGACGCTCGCCGACCACACCGAGCTCGGCGCCGGCTTCGCGATCGCGATGCGCGACCTCGAGATCCGCGGCGCGGGCGACCTCCTCGGCGCCGAGCAGTCGGGGCACGTCGCCGCGCTCGGCTTCGAGCTGTACGTGGAGATGCTCGCGGAGGCCGTCGCGGAGCTGTCGGGGCAGCGCCGGACGTCGCCGCGGCCGGTCCGGATCGACGCGCGCGTCGACGCGTACGTCCCGCAGGAGTACGTCGACTCCGAAGCGCTGCGGATCGACCTGCACCGGCGGCTCGCGCTCACCGAGACCGACGACGAGCTGCGCGAGCTCCGCGCCGCGACCGAGGATCGCTTCGGCCCGCTCCCGGAGCCGGTCGAGAACCTGTTCGCGATCCAGGAGGCGAAGCTGAAGCTCGCGCTCGCCGGCGCCGACTACCTCGTCTTCCGCGGCGGCCGCGCGACGGTGGGGCCGCTCGTTCTCGGTTCCGCCGAGCTGCGGGAGCTCCGCGCGCACGATCCGACGATCGTGTACACGAGCGGAAAGCGAGAAGTAACGTTAAGAAACGGTGTTTTCGGGGCGGCGGTCGGCCTCATCGATGCTATAGTCGCCTCCCGTCAGGCGGCGTGAAAGCGGTTCCGCAGCCGGCGTTTCTTTCGAGGAGAGCCATGAGATTTTTCCTTCCCGTTGCCCTCGTCCTTGCGCTGTTCGCCGCCGGCTGCGGCGGGAGCGACGAGCAGAGCGTCCCCGCGGACGCCGTCGCCGTCGTCGGCGACGAGGAGATCGACAAGGCGCAGTTCGACCAGCTGATGGAGCAGGCGCGCTCGAGCTACAAGGCTCAGGAGCGCGAGTTCCCGGAGGCCGGGACGCCCGAGTACACGACGCTGCGCAACCAGGCGATGCAGTTCCTCGTCCAGCGTGCGCAGTTCGAGCAGAAGGCGGAGGAGCTCGACATCGAGGTGACCGAGGCCGACGTCGACGCGCGCCTGAAGCAGATCAAGGAGCAGTACTTCGGCGGGGACGAGAAGAAGTACGAGGAGCAGCTGAAGCAGCAGGGGCTCAGCGACGAGCAGGTCCGGCGCGACATCCGCGCGCAGCTGATCCAGGAGAAGCTCTTCGAGAAGGTGACGAGCGACATCAAGGTCACCGACGAGGAGATCGAGAAGCACTACAACGAGAACAAGGACCAGTACGGCCAGCCCGAGTCGCGCGAGGTGCGCCACATCCTCGTCGAGACGAAGGCGCAGGCGGACCGGATCCGCGGCCAGCTCACGAACGGCGGCAACTTCGAGGCGCTCGCGAAGCAGCACTCGAAGGATCCGGGCTCGGCGGCGCAGGGCGGGAAGCTGACCGTCTCGCGCGGCCAGACGGTGCCGGAGTTCGACCAGGCGGCCTTCTCGCTCGAGCGGAACGCGATCTCGCAGCCGATCAAGACGCAGTACGGCTTCCACATCATCCAGCCGCTCTCCGCCGTGAAGCCGGCGCAGACGACGCCGCTGAAGGACGTCAAGGAGTCGATCCGGCAGCAGCTGCTGCAGACGAAGCGGAATGAGAGGATGACGAAGTGGGTCGAGGAGACGAAGAAGGAGTTCGCCGACAAGACCCGCTACCAGGTCGGCTTCGCGCCGCCGCCGACGGCCACGGGGACGACGACGGGCGAGACCGAGACGGAGCCGGCGGACCGGTAACGGCGCCCGCCGGAGGCCTCGCCGACGCGCTCCTCGACCTCCAGCGGCTGACCGAGCGGCTTCGCCGCGACTGCCCCTGGGACCGGGAGCAGACGGCGCGGACGATCGTCCCGCACACCGTCGAGGAGGCGTACGAGGTCGCCGACGCCGCGGTCGCGGGCGCGCCCGAGAAGCTCCTCGACGAGCTCGGCGACCTCCTCTTCCAGGTCTACTTCCTCGCCCTCCTGCTCGCGGAGGAGGGGCGCGGCGACCTCGAGGCGGTCGCGCGCGGCGTCCACGCGAAGCTCGTCCGCCGCCACCCGCACGTCTTCGGGGCGGCGGAGGCCGAGACGGCCGGTCGCGTCCGCGCGAACTGGGAGGCGATCAAGTCGGAGCAGGAAGGCCGGCGCGGGATCTTCCACGAGATCCCCGAGGCGCTGCCCGCGCTCCTCCTCGCGCGGAAGGTGCAGCGGCGGGCGGCCGCGATCGGATTCGAGTACCCGGACGTCGCGGGTGCGGCCGCGGACCTCGACGACGAGCTGCGCGAGCTGCGGGAGGAGCTCGACGGCGCGTCCGACCCCGCGCCGGAGACCGAGCCGGACCCGCGCGTGTTCGACGAGGTCGGCGACGTCCTGTTCGCCGCCGTCAACGTCGCGCGCCGGCTGAACGTCGACCCCGAGCTGGCGCTCCGCGCCGCGACACGCCGGTTCGTCGAGCGCGTCGAGCAGGGCGAGCGGTTGGCGGCGCGGGACGGCCGCGACTTCGCCAAGCTGCCGCTCGACGAGCAGGACCGCTACTTCGACCGAGCCAAGGAGGACCTCCGCTGAGCAGCCGCATCGTCCACGTCCGCGCCCGACAGATCCTCGACTCCCGCGGGAACCCGACGGTCGAGGTCGAGGTGGGGCTCGAGTCCGGCGCGCTCGGGCGCGCCGCCGTCCCGTCGGGGGCGTCGACGGGCCAGTTCGAGGCGGTGGAGCTGCGCGACGGCGGCGACGCGTGGCTGGGCAAGGGCGTGGGCCGGGCGGTCGAGAACGTCGCGCGCGAGCTCGCTCCGGCGCTCACGGGCCTCGACGCCGCGGACCAGCGCGCCGTGGACGCGCGTCTCCTCGAGGTCGACGGGACGCCGAACAAGGGGCGGCTGGGCGCGAACGCGATCCTCGGCTGCTCGCTCGCGACGGCGAAGGCGGCGGCCGCGGAGCGCAACGTCTCGCTCTTCCGCTGGCTCGGCGGCGACGGCGCGTCGGTGCTGCCGGTGCCGATGCTGAACGTGATCAACGGCGGCGCGCACGCCCAGAACTCGCTCGACCTGCAGGAGTTCATGGTCGTCCCCGGCGGCGCCGGCAGCTTCTCGGAGGGCCTGCGCCTCGCGGTGGAAGTGTTCCACTCGCTGAAGGCGCTCCTGCACGAGCGCGGCCTCGCGACCGGCGTCGGCGACGAGGGCGGGTTCGCGCCCGACCTCGCGTCGAGCGAGGAGGCGATCGGCGTCGTGCTCGAGGCGGCGGAGCGGGCCGGCCACCGCGACCGGATCGCGATCGCGCTCGACCCCGCGGCGACCGAGTTCTGGCGCGACGGCGCGTACCGGCTCGAGGGGCGCGAGGAGACGCCGGCGGGGATGCTCGCGTTCTGGGAGCGGCTCGCGGAGCGCTATCCGATCGTCTCCGTCGAGGACGCGCTCGCCGAGGACGAGTGGGGGTCGTGGCGCGAGCTGACGGAGCGGCTCGGCGAGCGCGTGCAGCTCGTCGGCGACGACCTCTTCGTCACGAACGTCGACCGCCTCCGGCGCGGCATCGACGAGGGCGTGGCGAACGCGATCCTCGTCAAGGTGAACCAGATCGGGACGCTGACCGAGACGCTCGACGCGATCGCGCTCGCGCGCGAGAACGGGTACGGCGTCGTCATCTCGCACCGCTCGGGCGAGACGGAGGACACGACGATCGCGGACCTCGCGGTGGCGACGGGCGCCGGCCAGATCAAGACGGGCGCGCCGTCGCGGTCGGACCGCGTCGCGAAGTACAACCAGCTGCTCCGGATCGAGGAGGAGCTCGGAGACGCCGCGGTCTACCCCGGCTGGGACGCGTTCCCGCGGTTCCGCCGCTGACGCGGAGCGGTACCGTAGCGACGATGGACGGCCCGCCACTCGACCCGCGCCGCACCAAGATCGTCGCCACCATCGGCCCCGCGTCGGGCGACGCGGACACGATGGCCGCGCTCGTCGAGGCGGGCGCGAACGCGATCCGGCTCAACTTCTCCCACGGGACGCACGAGCAGCACGCGGAGTGGGCGCGGCTCGTGCGCGAGGTGGAGCGCGAGAGCGGCTGGCGGACGCTGGCGCTCATCGCCGACCTGCAGGGGCCGAAGCTGCGGGTGACCGACCTCGCCGAGCCGGTGAAGCTCGAGCGCGGCGACGAGATCTACGTCTCCGGCGAGAACGGGTCGCGGAACGGCGACCTCAGCGTCGCGCCGTCGGTGATCGGCGACGTCCTGCAGACGGGGCACGAGATCCTCATCGACGACGGCCACGTGCGGCTGCGCGTCGACGCCGTGGAGCAGGGGCGCGCGCGGTGCGAGGTGCTCGCGGGCGGGCTCGTCACGTCGAACAAGGGCGTGAACCTCCCCGGCGTCCCGCTGCCGATCCCGGCGATCACGCGCAAGGACGTCGACGACCTCCAGTTCGCGCTCGAGCTCGGCGTCGACTTCGTCGCGCTCTCGTTCGTGCGCTCGGCCGCCGACGTCCGCGACCTACGGAAGATCATCGAGGAGGCGGGCTCGACCGCGCACGTGATCGCCAAGATCGAGAAGGCCGAGGCGGTCGAGTGCCTCGACGAGGTGCTCGACGTGACGGACGCGGTGATGGTGGCGCGTGGCGACCTCGGCGTCGAGATCGGCCCGGCGAAGGTGCCGCTGATCCAGAAGCAGATCATCCACCGGTCGCTCCAGCGCGGCCTGCCCGTGATCACCGCCACGCAGATGCTCGAATCGATGATCGGCAGCCCGGAGCCGACCCGCGCCGAGGCGAGTGACGTCGCGAATGCGATCCTCGACGGGACGTCGGCGATCATGCTCTCGGGCGAGACCGCCGTCGGCGAGTACCCGGTCGAGGCCGTGGCGACGATGGACGCGATCGCGTGCGCCGTCGAGCCGAGCCTCGGGTACCGCCACCAGCTCCCGGAGGCGAGCGAGAACCCATCGATCGGCTGGGCGATGTCGAACGCCGCCTGCGACCTCGCGGAGGTGCTCGCGGCCAAGGCGGTGCTCGTCCCGACGTCGACCGGGCGGACGGCGTCCGCCGTCGCGCGGCTGCGGCCCCACCGGCCGATCCTCGGCCTCAGCCACCACCGCCACGCGCTCCACCACATGGCGCTCGAGTGGGGCGTGACGCCGATCCACATCTCGGAGGCGGAGGACGTCGAGGCGCTGTGGGACCGCGCCATCGACGCCGCCAAGGCGAGCGGGATCGTCGTCTCCGGCGACCGCGTCGTCCTCACCGCGGGCACCGCGGTGAACATCCCCGGCACGACGAACGTCATCAAGGTCGAAGTCGTCTGACGAGACGTGGGGGAACCCCTGGTTCCCCCACGGGCCCCCTCCTTCTTCGCTCCGCGTGGGTGGGTGTGGGCGCGGGCACGAGCGCGGTCGTGCCCGCGCCTGGTCGGCCTGGCTCGGCGTGGGTGGGCCGGGGCCGTCGTGCTTCCCTCCGCGCGTGCGCGCTCCGCGCGCATGCGCTCCGGGCCGGGACACGCTGGCGACCGCGGGGCGCTTCGCCGGGCGGGATACGCGGCTTCGCCGCTGTGGCGTCGTGGGGGAACCGATGGTTCCCCCAAGGGCCCCCTCCTTTGCCGCTCGGCGTGGGTCGGGTGTTGGTGTGGGCGCGGGCACGAGCGCGGTCGTGCCCGCGCCTGGCCGGGCTCGCTTGGCGTGGGTGGACCGGGGGCGCGCGTGCTTCCCTCCGCGCGTGCGCCTTCGGCGCATGCGCTCCGGGCCCGGACACGCCGGCGACATGCGGAGCGCTCCGCGCCGGGCGGGATACGCGGCTTCGCCGCTGTGATCCCGCCCGGCCGACGCCGCTGGAACGTGACGGAACCCTCCGAATGGGAGACCCGGGGTCAGACCCCCTTGAGGATGGTCGAGGGTTGCGGCGGAACCCTCGACCGGCTTTCGAGCCGTGTCCGCACCCCGGGGTCAGATCCCCTTGAGGATGGTCGAGGGTTGCGGCGGAAGCCTCGACCGGCTTTCGAGCCGTGTCCGAACCCCGGGGTCAGACCCCCTTGAGGGTGGTCGAGGGTTTGCGGCGGAAGCCTCGACCGGCTTTCGAGGCGTGGCTCGGCGGGGCAGGAGGAGGGGAGGCCTCCGGCGAATGGAGGCGTCCATGGCTGCGAAGCGGAAGAAGCGTCCGTCCCGGTCGAGCCTGCTGCGGCGCTGGCTGGCGCTCGGGGCGCTCGCAGCGTGCGCGTTCCTCTACTACCAGCCGCTGACGGCGTACCTCGAGAAGCGGCGGGAGGTCGCGGTGCGCGCGGCCGAGGTCGCCACGCTGCAGCAGGAGCGCGCGTCGCTCGAGCGGCAGCTGGCGGAGCGGCGCAGCGACGCGACGATCGTCGCCGACGCGCGGCGGATGGCCTACGTGAAGCCCGGTGAGCAGCTGTTCGTCGTGAAGGGGATCCCGGAGTGGCGACGTGCGCGGGCGGCGGCGCGACCCGGGGCTACGATCGGCGGCGATGGATGACGGCGATGTGGTCGCGTGGCAGCTCGGTCGAGAGCCGCGCGCGGTTCGGCGCGTTGCTCGCCGCTGCCCGCACGGCGTTCCTGCGGTCACGGAGCAGGATCCGTACGACGCGCAGGGGACGCCGTTCCCGACCACGTACTACCTGACCTGCCCGCACCTCGTCGCCGCGGTCTCGCGCATCGAGGCGGCCGGCGGCGTCGAGCGGTGGAGCGCGGCGGTCGAGCAGGACGAGGAGCTCGCCGCGAGCGTCGCAGAGGCGACGGAGCGCCAGCGTGCGATCCGGCGCGAGCTCGCGGCCGGGCGGACCGGCCGCGACGGCGGCGCCTCGCTGCGGCTCGGGATCGGCGGCGCGTCCCGGCCCTCCCGCCTGAAGTGCCTGCACGCGCACGTCGCGTTCGCGCTCGCGCAGCCGCCGTACGAGCTGGGGGAGCGCGTGCTCGCGGAGATCAGCCCGCTGTGGCCGGATTCCTGCTGCTCCCGCGAGGCGGCGCGCTCGCGCGCGTGACGATGCACCCCGAGATCGCACGGGCCGAGTGGGAGGAGGCGCACGCGGGCCTCGAGCGCGAGGCGCGCGACCGGACGCGGTACGAGCGGCTGCTCGGGCAGGTCGAGGTCGTGACGGCGGAGCTCCGCAAGCGCGTCGGGCAGACGTTCACCGTGGCGGAGCTCGTGACGGCGTACGAGGACGCGGAGCGGTGGGCGCGCGACGCCGTCGCCGAGGCCGCGCCCGCGTCGGGGTGGGCGCGCGACCTCTCGCTCGTCACCGGGGCCGCGTTCCACCAGTACGCGCGCGGCGCGGTGGACTACGAGCCGTGACGGAGCTCCACCGCCGCGACCGGCCGCGCCGCCGCCACCCGCGCCGCGGGCGCGGCGTGGCGCTCCTGCTCCTCGCGGGCGCGCTCCTCTTCCTGCTCGGGATCGGGCTTGGCCGGGCGCTCGACGAGGCGCCGCCGCCGGAGGGGACGCTGACCGTCGAGCGGACGTTCGAGCCGCCGGCGCCGACCACGGTGACGGTGACCGTGACCGCTCCGTGACCGCGCCGCACCGCCTGCGCATAAGAACCGGCACTTTTGGATAGATTCCCCCCGCGATGGCGTACCGCGGGGACATCGGGGCGAGGCGGGTGCCGCCGAGCGAGCCGGACTGGCTGACGCTCGGGCAGGCCGCGAAGTACCTCGGCGTCGCGCAGAGCACGATCCGGAAGTGGTCGGACGTCGGGCGGCTGCCGGCGTTCTACACGCCCGGCGGCCACCGCCGGTACCGCCGCGCCGACCTCGACGCCTTCCTCGAGCGCTCCGGCCCCGGCGGGCGCCAGAAGGAGGGGCCGCTCGTCCTCATCGTCGACGACGACGCGGGGCTGCGCAGCTTCGTCAAGGCGAGCCTCGAGCTGGCCGGCTACTCCGTCCGCGAAGCGGGCAGCGCCGACGAGGGGCTGGCCGCGCTCGAGGAGGAGCCGCCCGACCTGATCCTGCTCGACGTGATGATGCCGAAGGTCGACGGCTGGGAGATGCTGCGCCGCGTACAGGAGCGCCACGGCGTCGGCTCGATCCCGGTGCTGATGTTCAGCGGCAAGGTCGACGAGCGCTCCGCCGACGAGGCGCAGAGCCGCGGCGCGTCCGGCTTCATCGGCAAGCCGTTCGACCCGCAGCAGCTGATCGAGTCGGCGAAGCAGATGCTGCCGACGTAGCCACGGACGCCGACTTCCAGCTCCAGCGCTGGGCCGTCACGCACCGGGCGGAGCCGTTCGACACGATCTTCGTCGGCCTCTCGCAGCTCGGCGACGCGGGCCTGATCTGGCTGCTCCTCGCGGCCGCGCTGACGATCGGGTGGCGCCGCCCGGGGCCGCTCGTCCTCACGTCGATCGCGCTGCTCGGCGCCGGCGTCGTCGCGAACGCCTTGAAGCTGCTCAGCGGGCGGACGAGGCCGTACGTCGCGGAGCCGGAGCCGCCGCCGCTCGTCCGCACGCACCTCGACCTGACGTTCCCGTCGGGCCACTCGGCGACGAGCTTCGCCGCGGCGCTCGTCCTCGCGCTCGTGATCGGCCGCCGCGTTCCCGCCGTCGCGCTGTTCGCGCTCGCCGCCGGGGTCGCGTGGTCGCGCGTGTACGTCGGCGTCCACTACCCGAGCGACGTCCTGCTCGGGTCGCTGCTCGGCCTCGCGATCGGCGGCGCGACGTTCGCGCTCGCGCCGCGCGTCAGAGCTCTTCGGAGGCCTGCAGCAGTCCCGCGACGATCACGGCGAGCGCCGCCGCCAGGCTGATCCACAGGCCGATCCCGCGGCCGTCGGCGGGGAGGAAGCGGTCGGGGATCTCGATCGCGCGGATGAGGACGAACACCGTCCCGAGCGCGCCCAGGACGATCACCGCCGCCCACTCCGGGACCATCCCCGGGAGCGCCCAGCCGGCCTCGCGCATCGCGACGAGCGTCAGCACCGCGAGCCCGACGAAGAAGACGAGGACGCCGAGGACGCCGGTGTGCCAGCCGATCACGCTGAGGCGCAGGCCGTCGCCGTCGCCGGTGTACCAGCCCATGAACGTCGAGAGCGCGAGCACGAGGCCCGCCACCCACGTCAGCCGCTCGCCGAGACCCCAGATCGCGTCGGAGCGGCGTGCGATGGGGCGCACCTCGCCCGTCGGGTCGGCCGTGCGTGCCGGCGGCGCGTAGGGGTCGGGCGTTTGCACAGGGCGCAGTATGGGGAACAGCACGGCTGGAGTCGAACGGGAACCGGGCGACGAGGATGGGGGTCACGTGATCGACGAGAGCAGGGCTGCCGATCCGACCGAGGGCGACTTCGTCGCCTTCCGTCAGGCCGGCGAGCCCGTCGCGGGCGAGTTCCGCTGCTCCGCGTGCGGGTACGGCGTCGCGGTCTTCCGCGAGCTGCCGCGGTGCCCGATGTGCGCGGGGACGACGTGGGAAGAGGCTGCGTGGAGTCCGTTCGGCCGCGCCGGCCGGACGCTCTAGCGAGCTAGAGGCCGAACAGCCGCTGGATCTGCTGCCAGACGGTCAGCGTCAGGAAGACGCTGAGCGCGAGCAGCACGACGACGACGAGGAGGAACCGGAACGCGGCGAGGCGCCGTTCCTGCGCGCGTTGCTCCCGCGCCCGCCGCTTCGCGCGCTCCACACGGTAGGCGCGCTGGACGGCCGTCGGGTCGACGGGCGGCGCAGCGGGAGCCCGCTCCGGACGGCGCGCAGGCTGGGCCATGGCCGCAGTGTAGTCCCGCCGGCGCGGCCGCGCGCTCCCCGGGAGGCGGCACTGCTTCGGCCATACTGCTCCGAGGATGGCGGTCGAGGCGATCCAGGTCGAGCGGCGCGCCGCCGCGCGGGAGCCGCTGTCGCACGTCGCGGCGCTCGCCGAGGCGGGCGCGGCGCTCGCCGAGGCGGAGACCCTCGGGGACGCGCTCGCGCGCATCGTCGACGCCGCCGCCGGGGCGCTCGACGCGTCGGTCGCGCTCGTTCGCCGCCGGTCGGGCGTGGAGCTCGTCGCGCGCACCGTCGTCAGCGACTCGCGCGCCGTCGCCGCACTGCTCGAGGGCTCGCGCGTCCCGCTCGCCGACGTCGAGGCGCCGGGCGTCCTCGAGCGCGCGCTCGCGCCCGCCGCGGCCGCCGTCGGAGCCGGCGAGATCCTCACGACGCCCGCCCGCGCCGGCGGCGAGACGGTCGGGACGCTGGAGCTCCTCCGCGGCCAGGGCGCGTTCACGCCCGGCGAGCGCGCGCTCGCGGAGGCGCTCGCCGCGCACGTCGCGGCCGCGCTGCGCACGCTGGAGGACGCCGCCGCGGCGCGCCCGCAGCCCGGCGACGACGACGCCCTCGAGCTCGCCGGCGAGGCGCTTGCCGCCGCCACGGACGAGCGGGGCGCCGCCGAGGAGGTCGTCCGGCTCGCCGTCCATGCGACGGCGGCCGTCACGAGCGTCCTCTGGCGCCGTGGCGACGGCGGCGCGGTCGCGGTGCTCGCGTCCGCCGGAGCGGTCGACGCCGCCGCGTCGCCCGAGCTGCGCGCGCTCGCGCAGGCGGCGCTCGAGCGCCAGGCGCCGCTCGGCGTCGAGGACGTCGCCGCGGCGCCCGGCGTCTGCGTCACGCTGCCGCTCGGGCGCCCCGCGCAGTGGGCGCTCCAGCTCCTCCAGGAGGCGCAGCCGACGCCGGAGGAGCTCGCCCGGCTCGCGACGTTCGCCGTGCGCGCGCTGCACGCGCTCCGCGCCGCCGACCGCGCCCGGACGCTCGAGCTCGAGCTCGAGCGCACGCGCGCGCTCCTCGCGGTCGCCGCGCAGGCGAACGAGCAGCTGTCGCTCTCGCACACGCTCGAGACGGTGATCGAGCGCGTCGCGGACCTCCTCGGCGCGGAGCAGCTCGGCGTCTACCTGCGGGAGGACGGGCGCCTCGTGCCGGCCGCCGGCCGCGCCCTCGCGGGGCCGCACGCGGCCGTCGCCGAGCGGCTGCTCGAGCTCGCTCTCGGGCCGTTCCGCGGACGCGGCGTGCTCGTCGTCGAGGACGCGCTCGAGGACTCCCGCCTGGCCGGCGTCGAGGAGGAGCTCGCCGCCACGGGGATCGAGGCCGCGGTCGCCGTCCCGCTCGTGGTGCCGGACGACGTGACGGGCCTGCTCGCCGTCTACCCGGCGCGCGGCCGGACGCCGTCCCCGAACGAGGTCGCGCTGCTCACGGCGCTCGCCGCGCAGCTCGCGGTGTCGGTGCAGAACGCGCGGCTCCACGAGCAGGCGACCGAGCTCGGCGCGGAGCTCGAGGACGTGCTCGCGCTCGAGCGCCAGGCGGCGCGGCAGCTGCGCGCGCTCTACGAGATCTCGCGCTCGTTCGCGCAGAGCCTCTCGCTCGAGACGACGCTCGACGCCGTCGTCCGCACGATCGTCGAGCTCCTCGGCGTCGACGCGGCGGTGATCCGGATGCCGGACGGCCGCGGCGAGGTGCTCGTGCCGCGGGCGGTCCACGTCGCCGACCCGCGGCTGGCGGACGCCGTCGCCGCCGTCCTCGGGCGGCCGCAGCCGCTCGAGAAGCTGCCGGGGCGGCGGCTGTTCCTGCAGGGGCAGCCGCTCGTGCTCGACGCGGACGCGGCGGAGCGCCTCGGCCCCGGCCACGAGCTGCTCGTCCCGTTCCTCGCCAAGGGCTCCACCGCGGCCGTGCTGCCGATCGCGACGCCGACGGAGCTGCTCGGGACGGTGAGCCTCCTCTCGCTCGACCCGGCGCGCCCGCTCGACCCCGAGACGGTCGAGGTCGCGCTCTCGGTCGCCGCGCAGGCCGCGCTCGCGATCGACAACGCGCGGCTCTACCAGCACCAGAAGGAGTTCTCGGACACGATGCAGCGCTCGCTCCTGCCGCGCTCGCAGCCGGAGGTGCCGGGGATCGAGGTCGGCGACGTGTACGAGTCGTCGGCGCGCGTGGAGGTCGGCGGCGACGTCTACGACTTCCTCACGCTCGACGACGGGCGGCTCGCGGTCGTGCTCGGCGACGTCACCGGGCACGGCATCGACGCCGCGGCGGACATGGCGATGGCGAAGTTCGTCTTCCGCTCGCTCGCGCGCGAGCACGCCGAGCCGGGCGACTTCCTCGCCGCCGCGAACCGTGTCGTCTGCGACGAGATCGCGCCCGGGAAGTTCATCACGATGGTCTACCTCACGCTCGACCCGGCGACGGGGAAGCTCGCGTGCGCGAGCGCCGGGCACCCGCGGCCACGGCTCGTGCTCCCGGACGGGACCGTCCGCTCGGTCGCCACTCGCGGGCTCGCGCTCGGGATCGAGCCCGACCAGGAGTACGAGGAGGTGCGCGAGATCGTGCCGCCCGGCGCCACCGTCGTCGTCTACACCGACGGGGTCGTGGAGGCGCGCCGCGGGAGCGAGCTGTACGGGGCAGACCGGCTCGACGCGATCCTGTCGGAGCGCCGCGCGCTGTCCGCCGGCGACCTCGCGCTCGCGGTGCTCGCGGACTGCCGCGCGTACAGCCGCGGCGAGCTCGCCGACGACTGCGCGCTCGTCGTGATCAAGCGGACCGGCGACTGACGGCGCGGCGGTGGCGGAGACCGTCGCAGCCACGGCGCCCCGCGTCCGCGCCTCGACGCGGACGCTGTCGCTCCTCGTCTTCGGCGCCGGCACCGGCACGCTGGCGACCGAGATCGCGGCGTCGCGCCTGCTCGCGCCGTACTTCGGCTCCTCGACGATCGTCTGGGCGAACCTGATCGGACTCGTGCTCGCGGCGCTCGCCGTCGGGTACTGGCTCGGCGGGCGGCTCGCCGACCGGCGGCCCGACCCGCGGCTGCTGGGGCTGATCGTCCTCGCCGCCGCGGTCTACGTCGCCGCGATCCCGTTCGTGACCGGGCCGATCCTCGACGTCGCGGCGCGCGGCCTCGACCGCCTCTCCGCCGGCGCCGTGATCGGGTCGTTCTTCGGCACGCTCCTCATCTTCGTCCCGCCGGTGCTGCTCCTCGGGATGGTGTCGCCGTTCGCGATCCGGCTCGCGATCGACGACGTCGCGTCGGCGGGCGCGATCGCCGGGCGCCTGTACGCGCTCTCCACGGCGGGAAGCCTCCTCGGGACGTTCCTGCCGGCGCTCGTGACGATCCCGCTCGTCGGGACGCAGCGCACGTTCCTCGGCTCGGCCGCGGTGCTCGCGCTGACGGCGTCGATCCTGCTCGGGCGGCGGTACCTGCTCGCGGCGCTCGTGATCCTCCTGCTCACGGCGGTGCCGCCGTCGTCGGTGCGTGCGGAGCCGGGGCTCGTGCACGAGGAGGAGTCGCGGTACCAGTTCATCCGCGTCGTCGAGGAGGACGGGGTGCGGCGGCTCTACCTGAACGAGGGCGTCGCCGTCCACTCGGTCTGGCGCGAGGACTCGGTGCTGACCGGCGGCGTCTGGGACACCTTCCAGGCGGTGCCGTCGCTCCTCGACCGGCCGCCCCGGCGGATCGCGATCCTCGGCAACGCCGGCGGCACCGTCGCGCGGGCGCTGGCGACGTTCCACCCGCAGGCCGCCGTCGACGGCGTCGAGATCGACCCGGCGGTGACCGACGTGGGGGAGCGGTGGTTCGGGATGCGCGACAACCCGCGTCTCGAGACGCACGACCAGGACGCGCGGCCGTTCCTGCGCCGGACGCCGCACCGATACGACCTGATCGTCGTCGACGCGTACCACCAGCCGTACGTCCCGTTCTACCTCGCGACGCGCGAGTTCTTCGAGCTCGTGCGCGAGCGGCTGCGACAGGGCGGGATCGTCGCGCTCAACGTCGCCACGGTGCCGGGCGACGACCGGCTCGAGCGGGCGCTCGCCGGGACGCTCGCCTCGGTGTTCCCGGAGGTGCGCGTCTGGCCGGCGCTACGCTTCAACCACATCGTGCTCGGGTTCGCGGAGGAGCGGCCGGAGCGGCGGGCGCGGGCGCCGCGCGACCCGCGCCTGCGGCCGCTCGTCGCGCTGCTCGAGGAGCAGCTGGGGGAGCCGGTGGCGCCGTCGCGGCGCCCGTGGACGGACGACCGCGCGCCGGTGGAGTGGACGACGGACCAGATGATCCTCGAGTACGCCTCGCGCGGCGGCGACCTCGACGAGACGCCGCTCCCGACGGCGCCCTGAGCGGCGGCGATCCCGCCGCCGTTCTGGCTACTCTGACGGCGTGAGTCGCGCCGGCCTCGCCGCTCTGCTCTCGTGCGCGCTCGCGGGCGCGTTCGCAGCCGTGGCCATGGGCGCCGCGACGGCACCCGCCGAGACGTCGCCGCCGACCGCACCCACGACGACCGTTCCGACCTCGCCGGAGCCGCCGCCCGCGCCCGCGGTGATCGCGCCGGGCGTGAAGATCGCGGGGATCGACGTCGGCGGCCTCACCCCGGAGGCGGCGACGTCCGTCGTCCGCTCCAGCTTCGCGGCGCCGCTCGTCGTCACCGTCGCCGGCAAGACGCTGAAGCCGGCGCCGGAGGCCCTCGGTGCGGTCGCCTACGTCCAGAACGCCGTCGCGAAGGCGCGCTCCGCGCCTGCCGGCGCCGCCGTCGACCTCTTCGTCCGCGTCGACGGCGCGAAGGTGCGCGCGTACGTGGGCACCGTCGCGAAGCGGTTCGACCGGCGGCCGCGCGACGCGACGCTCGTGCTCCGGCGGCTCCGGCCGGCGATCATCCCGGAACGCCCCGGCCGCGCCGTCGAGCGCGCAGCCGCGACGGCGGCGATCGTCGACGCGCTGAAGGCGAACGAGCGGCTGCCGCTCGCGCTGCGCATGCGGGCCGTCCCCGCGGCGGTGACGCGCCGCAGCATCGGCCCGGTCGTCGTCGTCCATCGCGGCTCGAACCAGCTGCGGCTGTACCAGGGCACCCGCCACGTGCGGACGTTCCGGGTCGCCACCGGCTCGCGCAGCTATCCGACCCCGCTCGGCCGCTTCCACGTGGTCGCGAAGTGGGCGAACCCCTGGTGGTACCCGCCCCGCTCCGAGTGGGCGAAGGGGCTCAAGCCCGTGCCGCCGGGGCCGGGGAACCCGCTCGGGACGCGCTGGATGGGGATCTCGTCGCCGGGCGTCGGGATCCACGGCACGCCGGACTCGGCGTCGCTCGGGTACTCCGTCTCGCACGGCTGCATCCGGATGGCGATCCCCGAGGCGGAGTGGCTGTTCCGGCGCGTCCGCGTCGGCACTCCCGTCTTCATCGTCGGCGCGTAGGCGGTGGCCGCCCGGCTGAAGCTCGCCGGCCAGGCGTTCGCGCTGCTGACGATCGCGTCGCTGCTCGGGCTGCTCGTGTGGAAGCTCGCGGCCGGCGACGCGAGCGGCGTCCGCGGCGCGGTGCTCCGCGGCGACGCGCCGCCCGCTCCCGCGTTCACGCTGCCGGAGCTCCGCGGCGACGGCGAGGTGGCGCTCGACTCGTTTCGCGGCAAGGTCGTCGTCGTCAACTTCTGGGCGTCGTGGTGCGCGCCGTGCCGCGACGAGGCGCCCCTGCTCGAGGCTGCGTGGCGCGAGCACCGCGACCGCGGCGTCGTCGTCCTCGGCGTCGACGCGCGCGACCTCGTCGCCGACGGCCGCGCGTTCGTGCGCGAGTTCGGGATCACCTACCCGAACGGCTACGACGGGCCCGGTCGGATCTCCGACGCGTACGGCCTCACCGGCTTCCCCGAGACGTACTTCGTCGACCGCGAGGGCCGCGTCGTCCACCTCGTCTCGGGCCCCCTGACCGAGGAGTCGATCGCCGAGGGGATCAGGAAGGCGCTCGGATGAGGCTCCTGCTCGCACTGGTCGCCGCGCTCGCCCTCGCTGCGCCCGCGTTCGCGAGCGAGGCGCGGCCGACGCTCGCCGAGCTCGAGAAGGAGCTCGTCTGCCCGACCTGCAAGACGACGCTGGACATGTCCGACTCGCCCCAGGCGGACCGGATGCGCGCGTTCATCCGCCAGCGGATCGCCGCGGGCGACTCGAAGAGCGAGATCAAGGCGCAGCTCGTGGCGCAGTTCGGCGAGGGCGTGCTCGCGTCGCCGCCGAAGCGCGGCTTCGACCTGCTGGCGTGGGTGCTCCCGCTGGCCGGCCTCGCGGCCGGCGCCGCTGCGGTGGGCGCGGTCGCCTGGCGCTGGAGCAGGGGCCGCGCGGCGGGCGCCGCCGGCGCGCCCGTCGCCGCGGGCGCCGCCGCGACCGGCCGCCTCGACGTCGATCCGGAGCTCGCGCGGCGGCTCGACGAGGAGCTCGCGCGGTTCGACGGGTAGGCGGCCGGTGCTGACGCGGATCCCGATCGCGTTCGTCGCCGGCCTCGTCTCCGTCGCGTTCCCCTGCGTCCTGCCGCTCGTCCCGGGGTACCTCGCGGTCGTCTCCGCGGCGGACGCGCGGCTCGGGGAGGACGCGAGCGCGCGCCGGATCCTGCTCGGCGGCGTGCCGTTCTTCGCGGGCTTCACCGTCGTGTTCGTCGCGCTCGGAGCCGGCGCGGCCGCCGTCGCCGAGGCGGTCGGGCCGCAGCTGCAGGCGCAGCTCGCCGGCCTCGTCCTCGTCGTCTTCGGGTTCGCCTTCCTCGGGCTCGTGCCGCTCCCCGGCGGGATCGTCGGCGCCGGGTTGCTCGCGCGGGCGCGCAGCCGCGGCTCGAACGTGCTCCTCGGCGCGGCGTTCGCGGTGTGCGCGGCGCCCTGCATCGGCGGCGTCCTCGCAGGGATCCTCGTGCTCGCCGGCGACGCGGGCACCGTCGCGCGCGGCGCCGTGCTCCTCTTCTTCTACTCGGCGGGGATCGCCGCCGCGTTCCTGCTGCTCGGGCTCGCGTTCGCGCGCGCGATCGGCGCGTTCCGCTGGGTGCGCGACCGGTACCGCCCGATCCAGGCGGTCAGCGGCGCGACCCTCGTCGCGCTGGGGCTGCTGCTCTTCTTCGACCGGTACTACGTGCTGCAGGTGCTGTTCGCGCGCGCGCTGCGCGCCGTCGGGATCGAGTCGATCTAGAGCCGCAGCTCGGCGAGCGCGAGCGACCCGCCGGCGACGCGCGCACGCGCGGCGTCGACCTGCCGGAGGACGGACGCGACGTCGACGCCGCGGTGCGCCGGCGCGTACGGCGCGAGCCGCCGCGCGGCCTTCTCGAGCTGGCGCTCGCACCCGGCGCGGTTCGCGCGGCCGGCGTGGTACCAGGCGACGGTGACGTGGACGAGCCCCTGGAAGAAGTCGCGCTCCTCCCGCGCCGCGGCGCGCCACGCGAGCTCGAGCTCCTCGTGCGCCTCGAAGTACGCACGCCGCCGCATCAGCTCGAGGCCGGCGTCGAGTCGCTCGGCGAGGCTGTCGGACACCCGGGCCGCCGACCTCCTCCCCACGAGTGACACGATATCGCGGAAGGTGTGACGTGTCCGTCACGGGATCGTGGCGGAAGAGCGCCGGATCGGGCGCTAGGCGCGGCGCAGGGCCGGTGGTACGCTCGGCGCGTGGCGACGATCCTGCTCGCTGGGGTCGACCTCTTCTTCCGGGGCAAGCTCGAGGCGCTGCTGCCGGGCCACAGACTGCTCGGCTCGGACGGCGTCGACCCGCCCGACCTCGTCATCGCCGACGTGTCGCGGATCGAGCCGGAGGAGGTCGCGGACGCGTTCCCCGACGCCCCGATCCTCGGCTTCACGAACCACACCGACACCTCCGGGCTGCGCCGCGCGCACGCCGCCGGCTTCGATCAGGTGGTCGTGAAATCGGCCCTCGTGGAGCGCGCGCAGGACCTCGTCGACGGGCTGATCGCGCCGGTAGAGTAGGCGCGCCGTGACGTACATCATCGCCGAGCCGTGCATCGACATCAAAGACCGCTCCTGCGTCGACGTCTGCCCCGTCGACTGCATCCACGAGGGCGAGCGGATGCTCGTCATCGACCCGGAGGAGTGCATCGACTGCGGCGCGTGCGAGCCGGAGTGCCCGGTCGAGGCGATCTTCCCGGAGGACGCGCTGCCCGACAAGTGGGAGCCCTTCGTGAAGATCAACTACGCGTACGGCGAGGGCTTCGACGTGGTCAACAGGCTCGTCCAGGAGTACGCCGACGAGCACGACGTGCAGAACCCTCCGCTGGAGTAGGCTCGGCGCGAGCCGCGTTCGCCCTCCTGTGACCCCGAAGACCCTGGACCACGTCGCCCTGTGGGTGCCGAACCGCGACGAGCTGGCGGAGCTGACCGAGCACGAGCTGAACGCGCACGTGATCGAGCGCAACGACCGCTTCACCCTCGTCGGCGTCGACGCCAGGCGCGGCAAGCTGACGCTCTTCGAGGCGGACGGGCCGCGCGAGCGCGGCGCGCTCGCGCACGTCGCCTTCCGCGTCGCGGCGCTTCCGGAGGGCGAGCGGGCGCTCCGGCCGGAGGGGCTCGCCGGCGCCGAGGTGCGCGTCGTCGAGCACCCGACCGACGTCGACTACGACCTCGACCACGTCGCGCTGCTCTCGGCCGACCCCGCCGCGGCGGCCGAGGACTACGTCCGGCTCGGCTTCCGCCGCGCGGAGCCCGGGCCGAGCGGCGCGCCGCGCGTCGAGGTCGGCGGCGCGTACGTCGAGCTCCACGAGGGCGATCCGGGACTCCCGGAGCGGCCGCTCCTCCACCACCTCGCCGTCCTCGTCGACTCGGCCGCAGACCACCGCGACGAGGCGGAGCGGCTCGGGTTCGAGATCGACGACTGGGTCGACGCGCCGAACACGCTCGCCGCGTTCGTCCGCGGCCCGGACGGCGTGCGCATCGAGTACGTCGAGCACAAGCCGACGTTCTCGCTCGTCTAGCTCCGCGCGGCGGCGTGGCGCGCGTCACGATCGCCGGCGCCGGGATGGCCGGCCTCTGCGCGGCGGCGCGCGCCCGCGAGCTGGCGCTGGAGCCCGCCGTCCTCGAGAAGGGCGACCGCGCCGGCGGCTCGATGCTCGTCTCGAGCTGCGTGATCTGGCGCTACCGCTCCGCGGAGCTGTTCCGCGAGCAGTGCCCCGGCGGCGATCCTGTGCTGCAGCGGCTGATCGTCGAGCGGCTGGACGGCGCCCTCGACTGGCTCGAGCGGCTGGGCGCGCCGGCCGTCGAGCGCGCGACCGGAAACCCGCTGACGGTGGGGCGGCGGTTCGACCCCCGCGGGCTGACGGAGGCGCTCGTCCGCGCGGCCGGCGGGCCGCGCCTGCGCGAGCCGCTGCTCCGCCCGCGCGAGCGGCCGCTCGTCCTCGCGACCGGCGGCGCTCCGGTCGCGCTCGCGCGCCGGCTCGGCCTCCTCGTCCGCTCGAACCCGTGGAGCGCGGGCGACGGCCACCGCCTCGCGCGGGAGCTCGGCGCCGCGTTCGCCGGCGACGAGGACGAGTTCTACGGCCGCAACATGCCCGCGCCGCCGGCGCGCGTCGGCGAGGACGACTTCGTCCGTCTCGCGCAGCTCTACGGCCGTCACGCGCTCGTCGTCGACGAGCGGGGGCGGAGGTTCTTCGCCGGACCGCCGTCGTGGTCGGAGACGGATCTCGTCCAGGCGACGGCACGCGCGCCCGGCGCGACCGCGTGGTACGTCGTCGGGGAGGAGGCGCTGTCGCAGCAGGTCCGCGGCCGCACGGTCGCCGACATGGTCGAGGCCGCGCGCGCCGCCGGCGGCACCGTCGTCCCGGCCGCGGAGCTGCCGTTCCCGGTCCCCGCGCGCGCCCGCGTCGCCGTGCGCGTGAAGCCCGGCGTCACGCACACCGTCGGCGGCCTGCGCGTCGACACGAGCGCCCGCGTCCTCGACGCCGGCGGCGTGCCGATCCCGGGCGTGTACGCCGCCGGCGTCGACGCCGGCGGGATCGCGACGGGCGGCTACGCGAGCGGCCTCGCGCAGGCCGTCGTCCTCGCGCACGCCGCCGTCGAGGCGATCGCGGCCGGCGGCTGAGCCGCCGCGCGCGCGCGGTTCGCGCTACGCCTGCAGGTACGCGCAGGGGCGGGAGTCGCCCGGGTACGGCGACGGGCCGATCTTCGTCACGCGCTGCCGCTCGTCGCCGTCGAGCTCGACCTCGTCGCCGACGAACGGCGTCGCGCCGTCGCGCTCGACGAGCTGGTACCCGGACGGCTTCCAGACGAACAGGAGGTGCGTCCCCTCGGCCATCGCGGCGCGATCTTACCCCTGTGCGACGTACGGGGGCAGCGACAGTCGAACGGTCGTCCCGCCGTCGGCGCCGGCGGCGACGTGCAGCTCGCCGTTCAGCGTGCGCGCCCGCTCCTCGAGCGCGTCGAACACCGCGCGCCGCCGCTCGCCCGGCGCGTCGTCGACGATCGCGACGTCGAGGCCGCCGTCCGGCATCTTCTCGGCTCGGACCGAGATGCGCGTCGGCGGGCCGCGCCGCACGGACGCGTGGAGCGCCTCGCGGATGATCTGGTAGAGCGCGGCCTGCGCCTTCTCCGGCAGCTCCTCGCCCGCGCCCACCTCGGTCTCGATCTGGATCTCCTTCTCGAGCCCGAGCTGCTCCGCGAGCGCGGCGACGGCGGGCGCGAACCCCTGGTCGCGCAGCACCACCGGCTCGAGGTTGAACGAGAGGTCGCGGAGCGCGCGGATCGTCGCCCTGTGCCGGTCGAGCGCGCCCTGCAGCACCGTCGACGCCTGCTCGATGCGGCTCTCCGAGACGGCGTGGAGGGCGGCGTCGAGCATCAGCGCGATCCCCGAGAGCGACTGCACCGACGTGTCGTGGAGGAACAGCGCGAGCCGCCGCCGCTCATCCTGCTCCGCGGTGAGGAGCTGCTGCGACAGGCGTGCGCGCTCCGCCTCGCGCACCTGCGCCTCGGCGAGCAGCTCCGCGTTCTCGATCGCGCGCGAGGCGAAGTCGCCGAAGACCTTCGCGCGGACGAGCTCGTCGCGGCCGAACGGCTCGCCGCGGACGATGCGCAGCGACGCGAGCTCGTCGCCGCGCGCCCGGAGCGAGATCAGCAGCTCGCTCTCGGCCGGGCCGTGGCGCCGCTCCTCGCCGGGTGCGAGCAGCGTCGCGCGTCCGTCGAACAGCCTCGCGGCCTCGGTCCGGCTCAGCTCCAGCAGCGCCGTCACCTCGTGCGTCGCCGCGAGCGCGCCGAACGACTCGACGAGCGACTCGAGGAAGTGGGCCTGACTCGCCAGCTCCTCCTCGGCGATCTCGTGCCGACGGCGCTCCGTCACCATCACGTGCGCCACGAGGAGCACGCCCGCCGCCCCGGCGAGCCCGACGCCGATCAGCGCCGTCCCGGGGCTGCCGAAGAGCAGCGCGAGCGCCGATCCCGTCGCCGCGAGCACGAACGCCGCGACGAGGAGCGTCGACCTAGTCGATGATCGCTTCGCGGAGTGCAATCGCGACCGCGTGCGTCCGCGTGTCCGCCTCGAGCTTCGCGAGGATGTGGCGCACGTGGCTCTTGACGGTCTCCTGGCTGATGAAGAGCCGCTGCGCCACGTCCGCGTTCGACATCCCGTCGGCGAGGAGCTGCAGGATCTCCCGCTCGCGGCCGGTGAGCATGTCGTCGCGGCCCTTGCCGGTGAGGAACGCCGGCATCAGCGCCGGGTCGACGTAGCCCTCGCCGCCGGCGACCTTCTCGATTGCGCGCAGCAGCGTCTGGTGCGGCGCCTCCTTGAGGATGTAGCCCTTGGCGCCCGACTCGAGCCCGCGGCTGAGGAGCGACCGCTCGCTGTAGGCGGTGAAGATCAGCACCGCGGAGCCGGGCACGCGCTCGGTCAACAGCTTCGTCGCCTCGAGCCCGTCCATCCCGGGCATCCGGACGTCCATGATCACCACGTCGGGGCGCCTGCGCTCGGCGAGCGCGACCGCGCTCTCGCCGTCGGCCGCCTCGCCGATGACGCGGATGTGCGGCGCGCGCGAGAGCGACAGCCGCAGACCTTCGCGGACGACCTCGTGGTCGTCGACGATGAGGCAGGTGATCTCCCCGGCGGTCTCGGCGGCGGTCTCTGCCACGGCCCGCGGATTGTACGCGCGCGGGTGGCGGTCGCCCTACACCGCGAGCGCGAGCTGCTCGGGCTCGCGCGCCGGCTCGAGGCGCAACGGCCGCCGGTCCGCGACGCCGTACCGCCGCCGGAGCGCGTCGACCTCGGCGCGCACCGCCTTGACGTCGGCGTGCGGCAGGTAGGCGCGCCCCGCGTACAGCCGCTCGTAGCGGTCGAGCTCCTCCGGCCAGTCGCGCGCGAGGCACGAGAGGAAGTGCTCCCGCGTCCCCGGCTTCAGGTAGAGCAGGTTCGCCCACACGTGCGTCGCGCCCGCCTCGCGCGCGGCGTGCACCACCGCCTCGAGCTGCTCCGGCCGGTCCGAGAGCCCCGGAAGGATCGGCGCCATCCCGACGCCGGCGCGGATCCCGCCGTCGACGAGGCGCGCGAGCGCCTTCAGCCGCTGCCGTGGCGGCGCCGTCCCCGGCTCGGTCGTCCGCCAGACGTGCTCGTCGAGCGTGGGAACGGAGACGTTGACCGAGACGTCCGCGCGCCGCGCCGCCTCCTGCAGGATGTCGAGGTCGCGCAGGACGAGCGGGCCGCGCGTGATCAGGCTGAGCGGGTTGTGCGCCGCCGCGAGCACCTCGAGGCAGGCGCGCGTCAGCCGGTAGCGCCCCTCCGCCGGCTGGTACGGGTCGGTGGCCGCGCCGATCGCCACCGGCTCGCGCCGCCACGACGGCCGCGCGAGCTCCCGGGCGAGCACCTGCGCGACGTTGGTCTTGACGCGGATCGTCGTCCCGTACCGGTCGTCCGCGGGCCGGTCGGCGCGGCGCTCGAAGGCGCGCACGTAGCAGAACGTGCAGCGGTGGACGCAGCCCATGTACGGGTTCAGCGACCAGTCGAACGGCATCCCGCGGACGCGGTTGAGCGCCGTCCGGCAGGGCTCCTCCCGGTACTCCGCGCGCATGCCCGGAGTATAGAACGCACGTTCGCCCAGCGGGTCGCCGCCGGTGCCTCGCCTATACTCAGCCGCAACTTGGACGACGACCGACCGCCCAGTCCGGCGCCCCGGGGTGCGCCGGGGCCGTGAGCGACGACCTCCTCAGACTGCTCCTCGTTCTCCTCCTCGTGCTGGGGAACGCGATCTTCGTCGCGGCCGAGTACGCGCTGGTCACCGCGCGCCGAAACCGCCTCGAGGAGAAGGCGGAAGCGGGCAGCCGAACCGCGGGCCGCGCGCTGAAGCTGATGGACGAGCCGGTGCGGTTCATCAGCACCGTGCAGGTGGCGATCACCATCTTCGGGATCCTGCTCGGCGCGATCGGCCAGCCGCTGCTCGCGCGGTACTTCGACGACGTCGTCGCGTACGCGCTCGCCTTCCTCGCCTCCTTCCTGATCATCACGTACCTGACGGTCGTGCTCGGCGAGCTCGTGCCGAAGGCGATCGCGCTGCAGAAGGCCGAGGCGCTCGCGATGGTGCTCGCGGTCCCGCTCGACCTCCTGGCGCGGATCACGAAGCCGCTCGTCTGGCTGCTCGAGGTCTCGGCGCACGCCGTCACGCGGCTCTTCGGCGTGCAGCCGGCGCCGGCCGGCGTCCACGGCTACACGCGCGAGGACATCCTCCACACGGTCGCCGAGGCCGAAGACACGGGCGTGATCCAGGAAGCCGAGGAGGAGATGCTCTACAAGGTCTTCAACTTCGCCGGGAAGGAGGCGCACGAGGTGATGGTCCCGCGGCCGCAGGTGGTCGCGATCTCCGTCGACCTCCCGGCCGAGGAGGCGCTCGCGGCGCTCGTCGACTCGCCGTACACGCGCTACCCCGCCTACCGCGGCTCGCTCGACGAGATCGTCGGCATCCTCCACGTGCGCGACCTGTTCTCGGCGATGAACGACCGCGGGATCGCGCAGGTGCAGCTCGAGGAGCTGCTGCGTCCGGCCTACTTCGTCCCGGAGACGAAGGACCTCGCGGCGCTCCTCGCGGACTTCCGCCGCGCGAAGCAGCACCTCGCCGTCGTCGTCGACGAGTACGGCGCGATGGAGGGGATCGTCACGCTCGAGGACCTGCTGGAGGAGATCGTCGGCGAGATCGAGGACGAGTTCGACCTGCCGGACGAGTCGGTCGAGCGCGTCGACGAGCGGACGGTGCGGATCGACGGGACGTTCCCGATCGACGACTTCAACGAGCAGTTCATGACCGACCTGCCGGTCGAGGACTACCACACCGTCGCGGGATTCGTCTTCGGCCAGCTCGGGCGCGCGCCCGAGGAGGGCGACGAGCTGGCGCACGAGCACCTGACGTTCCGCGTCCTCGAGGTGGAGGGGGCGCGGATCATCCGCCTCGAGATCGAGTTCGCCGACCTCCCCGGCGAGGGCCGGGGCGAGGACGCCGACGCCGCGTCGGCGGCGTAGCGGCGCGGCGGCGCTACGCCAGCGGCAGCTCGGCGATGCGGCCGCCGGCGATCTCGTACGCCGCCAGCTCGTCGCGGGCGACGGAGTAGATCACGTACGGCTTCCGCTCCCACAGGCCGATGTTCTCCACGTCGGTGCGCGACGGGCGCGCCGGCGAGGTGAGGTGCGAGTGGACGATCGCCAGCTCGTAGCCGTCGTCCTCGAGGAACCACACCTCCGGGTCGACGTCGAGCTCGAAGCGGTACGGCGACGCGGCCGCGTTCCGCCCCTCCACGTACCGCTCCGCGACGCCGTCGCGCAGCACGAGGAGCCCGCACGACTCGTTCGGCGACTCGCGCCGGGCGTGCTCGGCGACGGCCGCGCGCGTCTCCGGCGGGACTACCACCAGACGGTGCGCTCCATCGACTCCTCGACGTCGGCGGCGTCCCAGAAGGGCGCGGAGAGGTACTTCCACCCGCCGTCGGCGAGCACGGCGACGACGACGCCCTCGTCGAGATCGGCCGCGAGCTTCTGCGCCACGTGGACGACGGCGCCCGCGGAGACCCCGCCGAAGACGCCCTCCGCGTCGAGGAGCTGCCGCAGCGCCGCGACCGACTCCGCGTTCGAGACGAGCACCTTCCGGTCGAGCTTCTCGACGTCGAGGATCGGCGGCACGTAGCCGTCGGCGAGCGATCGGAGCCCCATCACCGGGTCGCCCGGGAGCGGCTCCGCGGCGGCGACGACGACGTCCGGGAACCGCTCGCGCAGCCGCGCGCCGGTGCCCATGAGCGTCCCGCCGGTACCGAGCCCCGCCACGAGCACGTCGACGCGGTCGAGCGCGTCCGCGATCTCGGCGCCCGTTCCCTCGTAGTGCGCGCGCGGGTTCGCCTCGTTCGCGTACTGGAACGGCATGAAGTACCGCGGCTCCGCCTCCGCGAGCTCGAGCGCGCGGCGGACGGCCCCGTTCGAGCCCTCCTCGCCGGGGGAGTAGACGATGCGCGCCCCGTACAGGCGCAGCAGCCGCTTCCGCTCCTCAGTCGCGTTCTCCGGCATCACGCAGGTGAGCGAGTAGCCCTTCAGCTTCGCGAGGAGCGCGAGCGAGATCCCGGTGTTCCCGCTCGTCGGCTCGAGCAGCTCGCGCCCCGGCTCGAGCTCGCCCGCGTCCTCGGCCGCCTCGATCATCGCCTTCGCGACGCGGTCCTTGATCGAGCCCGTCGGGTTCTGGCCCTCGAGCTTCGCGTACAGCCGCACACCCGGCTTCGGCGAGAGGCGGCGCAGCTCCACGAGCGGCGTGCCGCCGACGAGGTCGACGAGCGACGGCGCGAGGACGCTAGCCACCGGCCATCGCCGGGAGCAGGATCACGGTCGCGCCCTCGCGCACCGGCGTCTCGGGCCCGTCGAGCGTCCGCACGTCCTCGCCGTCGACGTAGACGTTGACGAACTCCGCCGGCTCCCCGTCCTCGAGGATCCGCTCGCGCAGCGCCGGGAAGCGCGCGGTGAGGTCGTCGAGGAGCTCGCGGACGGTCGCGCCGCTCGCCTCCACCTGGCGCTCGCCGCCGGTCTCCGTCCGCAGCGTCGGCGGGATCCGGACGACGGCCACTACTGGACGACCCTCCTGCCGCCCGAGCAGAACTCGACGTAGTCGACGTACGACCTGATGGTCGGGTGCTCGCCGCAGACGGGGCACGCGGGATCGCGCCGCAGCGTCACCTCGGTGAAGCTCGGCTCGAGCGCGTCGAAGAGGAGGAGCCGTCCGACGAGCGGGTCGCCCGTGCCGAGCGCCAGCTTCAGCGCCTCGTTCGCCTGCAGCGAGCCGACGATCCCCGGAAGGACGCCGAGGACGCCTCCCTCCGCGCAGCTCGGCGCGAGCTCGGGCGGCGGCGGAGAGGGGAAGAGGCAGCGGTAGCACGGCCCGTCGCCGGGCTTGAACACCGTCACCTGCCCCTCGAAGCGGTAGATCGAGCCGTGGACGACGGGGACGCCGTGCCAGACGGACGCGTCGTTCACGAGGTACCGCGTCGGGAAGTTGTCCGCGCCGTCGACGATCACGTCCCAGCCGTCGCCGAGGATCCGGTCGACGTTCTCCGACGTCAGCCGCTCCGGGTACGGGACGACCTCGACGTCCGGGTTCAGCGCCTGGATCGTCCGCCGCGCCGACTCGACCTTCGGCTCCCCGAGCCGGTCGGTGGAGTGGACGATCTGCCGCTGGAGGTTCGACGCGTCGACCATGTCGTCGTCGACGATCCCGAGGCGGCCGATCCCGGCGGCGGCGAGGTAGAGCGACGCGGGCGAGCCGAGCCCGCCGGCGCCGACGAGCAGCACGCGCGCGTCGAGCAGCCGCATCTGGCCCTCCTCCCCGACCTCGGGGATCAGCAGGTGGCGGCTGTAGCGCGCGCGCTGCTCGGCGCCGAGCGCGCGCGGGAGCTGCGTCGGCAGCCCGCTGCGCTTCCAGTCCGTGTAGCCGCCGCGCAGGCTCGCCGCGCGCGTGTAGCCGAGCTCCTGCAGCGTCCTGGCGGCGAAGGCGGAGCGCGACCCGCCGGCGCAGTAGACGACGAGCGGCCGGTCCCGGTCGGGTGCGAGCTGCTCGATCCGCGACTCGAGGTATCCGCGCGGGACGTGGAGCGCGCCGGGGATGTGCCCCTCCTCCCACTCGTCGCGCTCGCGCACGTCGACGAAGAGCGGCTCGTCGGCGCGGGCTGCGGCCTCGGGCGCGGGGATCTCGTCGATCTCGGCGCGGACCTGGTCGAGGAGCTCGCGGTAGGACGCCATTACTTTCCGAACTGTAGCGATGCGGTGGTGGCTATCGTCGAGACGTGACGCCGCGCGCCCGAGTCGTGCTGCTGGTGGCGCTCGCGGCGGCCGCGGTGGCTGCCGCGACGGTGGGCGCGGTCGTGCTCCAGGGCGGCGGCGAGGAGACGGAGGCGGCACCGCAGCGCCCGCAGGGGGCGCCGCCGCTCCTGCTCGAGCTCGGCGTGCGGGACGACGCCGAAGCGCGGGAGCTCCGGCGCGCCGAGGAGCTGTGGAGCGACGGCCGCCATGCGGAGGCGCGCGCGATCTTCGCGCGCCACGACTCGACGGAGGCGCGGATCGGCGCCGCGCTCGCGCGCTGGCCCGACGGCGCCGTCCCGGCGCTGCGGCGTCTCGCGGGCGAGCTCCCCCGCCGGGCGGACGTCCGCCTGAACCTCGGCTTCGCGCTCTTCTGGTCCGGGCGGCGCGAGCAGGCGGTGGAGGCGTGGCGCGAGGCGCGGCGCGTCCAGCCGGACTCGCTCGCGGCCGTTCGTGCCGGCGACCTGCTCTTCCCGCAGTACGCGCGCGGGCTCCCCGTCTTCGTGCCGAGCTTCGAGCCGCCGCAGGAGATCCGGGCGCTGCCCGAGGACGAGCAGCTCCGGCGGCTCCGCGCGGCTGCGGCCCGCGGCGGCACGCGCGAGAAGCTGCTGTACGGCGTCGCGCTCCAGCGCATCGGCCGCCCGATCTCGGCCCGCCGCGCGTACGACCGTGCGGCCGCGCTCGCGCCCGACGACCCGGAACCGCTCGTCGCGGCCGCCGTGGCGCGCTTCGACAAGGCCAGTCCGGAGGCGGCGTTCTCGCGGCTCGGGCCGCTCGCGCGCCGCTTCGGCGACGACCCGTCCGTGCGGTTCCACCTCGGGCTGCTGCTCCTCTGGATCGGCGAGCTGGAGGATGCCCGGCGGCAGCTGACGCTGGCGCGCGCGGCCGATCCGGCGCACCCGCTCGCGAGGGAAGCAGCCGCGTATCTCGAGCGTCTGGAGGACGTGGAGTCCCGTTAGCTGCACGTTGCGAACTGTTAAGAGGGCTTTAGGACCGGATGGCACGAAGATGGGACGAACGGCCTATGGCATCCGTCCGCGACGCGTGCGACAGTTCCGCATCGGCGCTGGGGGACGGGGTTCCGAGGCGCACACGATCCGAGGCTGGGGGGCCGCGATGAAGGCAGAACGAGGGGGAGGAGCGCAGGGGTCGATGACCCTCGCCGACCTCCTGGAGACGGAGGAGGCGAAGGCGCTGCTGACGGCCGGGTCGAGCGCGGGAGAGCTCGCCGCCGACGACATCGCCACGGCGCTCGACGAGCTCGAGGTCGACGCCGGCGTCCTCGACGACTTCTTCCAGGCGCTCGACGAGCTCCAGATCGAGGTCGTCGGCCGGGCAGGCGCCGCGAAGGACGTCGACGACGACGAGCCGCTGCCGGCGGTGCGCGAGGTCTCGACCGACGCGCTGCAGCTCTTCCTGAAGGACATCGGCCGCGTGCCGCTGCTCACGGCGGCGCAGGAGGTCGAGTTGGCCAAGCGGATCGAGCGCGGCGACCACGGCGCGAAGCAGGCGATGGTCGAGGCGAACCTGCGCCTCGTCGTCTCGATCGCGAAGCGCTACCGGAACCAAGGGCTCCCGTTCCTCGACCTGATCCAGGAGGGGACGATCGGGCTCGTCCGCGCCGCCGAGAAGTTCGACTACCGCAAGGGCTTCAAGTTCTCCACGTACGCGACCTGGTGGATCCGCCAGGCGGTCGCGCGGGCGCTGGCCGACAAGGCGCGGACGATCCGCATGCCTGTCCACGTGGTCGAGAAGCTGAACAAGGTCGTCCGCGCCGAGCGGAAGCTCCGCGCCGAGCTCGGGCGGGAGCCGAACGCCGCCGAGATCGCCGCCGACGTCGACCTGACGGTGGACGAGGTCGAGCAGGTGCGGCGCAGCGCGCAGACGCCGGTGTCGCTCGAGAAGCCGGTCGGGGACGAGGAGGAGTCGGAGTTCGGCCACTTCCTCACCGACGAGAGCGAGCCGCTGCCGGACGAAGCCGCCGAGGTCAGTCTCCGCAAGGAGTCGCTCAAGCGGATCCTCGGCACGCTCTCGATGCGCGAGCGGCGCGTGCTCGAGCTGCGCTACGGGCTCGACGGCGAGCAGCCGCGGACGCTCGACGAGGTCGGCCGCACGTTCAACGTGACGCGCGAGCGGATCCGCCAGATCGAGAACCAGAGCCTGAAGAAGCTGCGCGCCCTCGCCGAGGCGCACTCGCTCCGCGACGTCGCGTAGCGCCACCCCTGTCCTCCGGGCGGAGCCGCGCGCTGGGCGCGGCTCTCGCTCGGACCGGCACGCAGCGGCGCGAAACCGGCACGAACCTGCGACGAAGGCGGCACGGACGCGTCACACGCGGCGCGGTAGCGTCGCGTGTGAACCCCCTGGGAGGGTGGGGGGTGAGTGGGTGGGGTACGGCGGCGCCCGCCGGCTCCCGCCGCAGAGGCGCGGCGCCGGCTCCGCGCCTCGCCGTAGACTGCGCGGCCGTGGAGCAGGCGTGGTTCGACGAGCTGGCGGAGTGGCTGCGGATCCCGAGCGTCAGCGCCGACCCTGCGCACCGCGACGACGTCGTGCGCGCGGGCGAGTGGGTCTGCGACTTCGTCCGCCGCGCGGGCGGCACCGCCGAGCTCGTCGACTGGAACGGCGAGCCGCTCGCCGTCGGCGAGATCCGCGCCTCGAACGGCGCGGCGGACGCTCCGACGGTCCTCTGCTACGGCCACTTCGACGTCCAGCCGCCGGAGCCGCTCGACCTCTGGGAGAGCCCGCCGTTCGAGCCGACGATCCGCGACGAGTGGCTGTACGCGCGCGGCGTCGCCGACGACAAGGGCCAGCTCTACCTCCTGCTGAAGGCGGCGGAGTCGCTCGCGCGCGACGGCGCGCTCCCGGTCAACCTCCGCTTCGCCTGTGACGGCGAGGAGGAGACCGGCGGCCACTCGATCGTCGAGTTCGTCGCGGCCGACGAGCGCGGCGCCGACGCGTGCGTGATCTTCGACACCGACATGGAGCGGCGCGGGCGGCCGGCGTTCAACCTCGCCACGCGCGGGCTCGTCAGCTTCGACCTCCGCGTCCGGGGCGGCGAGCGCGACCTCCACTCCGGGATGTACGGCAACGCGGCGCTGAACGCCGTCCACGCGCTGATGGAGGCGCTCGCGGGCGTCCTCCCGCGCGACGGCCGCCTCCCCGAGCCGCTCCGGCAGGGGATCGCGCCCGTCACGGAGGAGGAGCGCGCCGCGTGGGCCCAGGTGACGCCGGGCCCGCAGGCGCTCGCCGAGGCGGGCGCCGCGCCCGCCGACGAGCGGGCCGGCGACGAGTTCTACGAGCGCACCTGGGCCGAGCCGGCCGTGGACGTGAACGGCATCCTCGGCGGGAAGCCGGGCCTGCGGAACACGACGATCCCCGCCGAGGCGCGCGCGAACTTCACCATCCGCCTCGCGCCGGGGCAGGACGTCGATACGGTCGCCGGCGCGGCGGAGCGCCTCGTCCGCGAGGCGGCGCCGCCGCGCGCGACGGTCGAGCTGACGCGCGACTCGTCCGCGCGGCCGGGCCTCGTCTCGCCCGATTCGCCGGCCGTCCGGCTCGGCCTGGACGCGTTCGAGCGGGCGCTGGGCGTGCGGCCGCTGCTGATCCGCTCCGGCGGGACGCTCCCGATCGTCCCCGCGCTCGCCGACGCGGGGATCCCGACCATCCTCACGGGATTCGCCCTTCCGGAGAGCAACGTCCACTCGCCGAACGAGCGGCTGCTCGTCGAGTACGTGCCGCTCGGCGTCGCCGCGGCGCGCGAGCTCTTCGTCGCGCTCGCCCGGCTCCGCGCCTAGAAGCGCGCCGCCTTCAGCCGCTCGAGCTGCTCGCCCCAGTCGGCGTGCGCGCGGACGCCGCGCGCCTCCATCACCGCCTCGACGCGCCGCTCGAGCTCCTGCTGCCGCGCCGGAGCGGCGTCGCGCGCGACCTCCAGGAACCCCGCCCGCAGCTCGTCCGGCTGCCACCCCTGGCCGCGGAGCGGCGCGAGCGCGTCCACCGAGAGCCGGTCGTGGTACGGCGCGACGCGTCCCTCGAGCGCGAACAGCGCCTTCACGAGCCACGCGACCGACTCGGAAGCGTGGAGGCGCGCGCCGAGCTCCTCGCCCTTCTGCCAGGCGCGGACCGAGCGGACGAACCCGTTGAGGTACGCGTCGTAGGCGTCGAACGCGACGCGCGGCGCCTCCTCGGGCGGGTACGTGACGACGCGCTCGAGCAGCGCCGCGAGTCCGCCGCCGCGGTCGAAGACGACCCGCGCGCCGATGAACGTCGGCCGCGCCCAGTGCTCCTGCCCCGCGAGCTCCTCCAGACGGCGCGCCGTCTGGAAGATGCGGTCGACGCCGCCCTCCTTCCGCTGCTGGCCGTCGCTCGCGACGCGCGCGTCGAACGCGTCGTCGGCCAGCACCCAGACGACGTCGAAGTCGGAGGCCGCGTCGGCGGTACCCGCGGCGCGCGACCCGGTCAGCACCAGCCCGACGGTGTCGGGATCGGCGCGCGCCTCCGCGGCGAGACGCTCGACGACGGCGTCCGCTAGTCCTGCGCCGGCTCGCAGATCAGCCACTCGCGGCCGAACTCGCGCATCGCGTCGATGATCGGCAGGAGCGCCGCGCCCTTGTCGGTGAGCTCGTACTCGACGCGCGGGGGCGACTCCGCGTAGCTCCGCCGGACGACGATGCCCTCCTCCTCCAGCACGCGCAGGCGCTCGGAGAGGGTCCGCGGGCTGATCCCGGAGCAGGAGCGCTCGAGCTCGGAGAACCGGCGCGCTCCCTCGGAGAGGTCGTGGACGAGGATCGCCGTCCACTTCGCGCCGAGGATCTCCGCCGACGCCGCGACCGCGCAGCAGCCGGCCTCGTGGACGGGTCCCATCGTGCGCATCGCCGACCGGAGGATAGCCCGCGCCCCGCGTCAGGGCCAGAGCGGCTCCGCGAGCGCGGCCGCCGTCAGGATCGGCTCCGCGTCGATCTCGACGCGCGTCAGCTCGATTCCCTCCGAGGGCCACTCGCAGACGAAGGCGATCGGTCCCTCCGGCGGCAGCGGCCACAGCCAGAGCTCCATGTCCCACACGCCCCCGCCGCCGCTCCCGTGGCCGGGGACGAGCGTCGGCGCCTCGGGCGTCGCGTCCGGCGCGGCCGCGAACGCGCCGAGCGCGTCGACCGTGGTCGCCTTGCGGCCGTCGGCGAACTGGACGCCGAACCGCAGGCGGTCCGGCGGGAGCGGCTCGCCGGGGCGCCCGTGCAGTTCGAACGGGTCCGAGAGGTGGTGCTCGTACGGGTCGAACGTCCGCCTGCGGATTGCGAGCGTCAGCTCGACCCCCGTCGGGTACGCGGCCGCCCCCAGGATCGCGACCACCACGTCGTCCGTCCGCGCCAGGATCAGCCGGAGCGGCACGGGTGCGCCCAGCACGTCGAGCGGCGCGGCGACCCACGGCGGCTGCGGGTACGGCGCGAACCCGGGCTCCTCCGGCGGGGGCGGCGGCGGCTCGAAGAAGGAGTCCAGTGCCGCGCCTAGTCCCAGGGCGGCGCGCCGTGCACCCAGCGGCCGCCGACCATCGCCGCCACCACCTGCACCTCCGGCAGCTCGTCCGCCGCGACCGCGAACGGGTCGCGGTCGAGGACGACGAGGTCGGCCAGGTGGCCGGGCACGAGCCGCCCGCGGCGGCGCTCGTCCCCGGCGAGCCACGCGGGGTTCACCGTCGTCGCCTGCAACGCCTCCTCGAGCGTCAGCGCCTGCTCCGGGTGCCACGGCTCGCGCTCGTCGAGCGTCCGCAGCACGCCGGCGCAGATCCCCGCCCACGGGTCGAGCTCCTCGATCGGCGCGTCGGAGCCGTTGCAGACGACGGCGCCGGAGTCCCACAGCGACCGCCACGCGTACGAGCGGCGGGTCTCGCCCGCCCAGAACCGCTCCGCGAGGTCGCGGTCCGACGGGGCGTGGCTGAACTGGACGGAGGCGGCGACGCCGAGCCGCGCGAACCGCGGCACGTCCTCGGGGGCGAGGATCTGCGCGTGCTCGATCCGCGGGCGCAGACCGCGCGGCGCCCACTCGTGGCGCGTCTCCTCGAACGCGTCGAGCGCCTCCCGGTTCGCGAGGTCGCCGATCGCGTGCACCGCGAGCGGGAACCCGGCGCGCGCGCCCGCGCGGATCCGCTCGACGAGCTCGTCGCGGCTCGTGATCTCGACGCCGGTGCCGTCGAGCATCCGCGCCGTCTGCGAGCCGAGGGTGCCGTCCATGAACGCCTTCAGGTAGCCGACGCGGAGGAGGTCGTCGCCGAGGCGCGCCGAGACGCCGACCTCCGCCAGCCGCTCCGCGAGGTCGTGCGGGAGCGACTGCCAGACGCGCAGCGTCAGCGCCTCCTCCCGGCGCAGCACCTGCCAGAAGCGCAGCGCTCCGAGCCAGCCGTCCTTGTCGTGCACCGCGACGACGCCGCGCGCGGCGGCGAGCTTCAGCCCCGCGCGCATCGCCTCGACGTACTCCTCGTCGGCGATCTCCATCACGGTGTCGCGGAAGTGCCACGCGGACTCCTCGCGGAGGACGCCCGTCGGCTGCCCGGCCTCGTCCACCTCGACGACGCCCCCGGCGACGCGGAGGTCGCCGTTCGCGCGCGCGAGCGCCGCGGAGTTGAGCCAGAGCGAGTGCGAGTCGCGCGCGAGCAGCGCCGTCGGGACGTCGCCGGTGATCTCGTCGAGCATCTGCCGCGTCGGCTCGACCGGGGGCGTCCAGTCTCCGCTCCGCCAGCCGCGGCCGCGCAGCCACGCGCCCGGCCGCACGCCTCCGACCGCGTCGCGCACCCGCGCGAGCGCCTCGTCGAGCGTCCGGGTGTCCTCGAGCCGCACCTCCCGCTGCGCGAGCGCCCAGGTCGCGAAGTGCGTGTGCGAGTCGGTGAACCCCGGGACGACGCACCGGCCGCGAAGGTCGACGCGGTCGGGGGGCGCGAGCGCGGTCTCGTGCGTCCCCACGCCGCCGACGACCCGGTCGGCCGCGATCGCGAGCGCGCGCGCGACCGGGAGCGAGGGGTCCATCGTCCGGATGACGCCGTTCTCGAGGATCATCGCGACGCTGGCACTCTAGTGCGGTGAGGCGCGTCGCCAACGCCGTCGTCGTCGCCGCCGTCGTCGCGGTCGTCGCGGTCGCGGCGTGGGACGCGACCGGACGCGAGGGCGCGCCCGCCGATCCGGCCGCGGGGCTGCGGGAGCTCGGCGCGCGCGGCGAGATCCTCTACAGCGACGAGCGGTGCGCGCGGCGCCGGCTGCGGCTGCCGCAGCTCGCGGTCGCCGAGGTGCCGCGCATCGCCGGGTGCGACGTCTTCGCGCACCGCGGCAGCCTCGGCGTCGTCGGCGGCGAGGTGGGCTGGTACGCGTATCCCGGCGGCTCGACGATGCTGCTGACGCGCCGCGAGCTCGCGCGCGAGGCGGACGCCGAGGGCGCGCGCGTCGTCGCCGCGGCGTGGCTCGCGAACACGCGCTACGCGGCGCTCGTGGAGCGGCCGGGCGCCCGGCAGCGGGCGCTGCTCCTGTTCGAGGGCGACCGCGCCACGCGCCTCGTGGCGAGCCTCGAGCCCGAGTACCGGGAGCTGCGCTCGAGCCCGCGCGCCGGGTGGTTCGCCGCACTCGGGAGCGGCGGGCGCCTCGCCCTCTTCGACGCCGCCGGCGCCCCGCGCCGGAGGGGGCGGACCGGCCGCACGCGATCGCGTGGTCGCGCGACGACGCCCTCGCGGCCGTCGCCGACGCCGACGGGCTCCTGCTCTTCCGCGCCGCCCCGGGCGGCCCTCCGCCCGTCCGCGTGGCGCTCCACGCGCGGGATCTGGCCTGGCGGAACTGAGACCGCGGGATTACGATCCTGCTCCTGGGTCTCACGAAGAGGGGGAGAGGCATGAAGCGAGTCCTGTTCGTCGTCGCCGCGCTCGCGGTCGGCATCGCCGGTTCCGCGAAGGCGATCACCTACGGCGAGGCCGACGGGAACCTGCACCCGTACGTCGGCGCGCTCGTCGGCACGTTCAGCTGGGGCACCGGCCCGTACTGCAGCGGGACGCTGATCTCGTCGACCGTGTTCCTCACCGCCGCGCACTGCGAGGTGGGGGAGCGCGTCTGCGTCACGTTCGACGAGGTGTACAGCTCGAAGTCGAAGCTCACCTGCGGGCGCTGGCACGCGCACCCGGGCTACTACAACAACGAGTCGAACCCGCTCGACGTCGCCGTGATCGTCTTCGACCGGCCGGTTCGCGGGATCACGCCCGCGCGGCTCGTCGGCGAGGGCCTGCTCGACCGGATGAAGGCGGACGGCTCGCTCAACCAGTCGACGGCGTTCACCTCGGTCGGGTACGGCGCGCTCGAGTCGTCGCCGCCGCACGGCACCGGCGGGTTCACGTACCTCGACACGCGGCGGTACTCCGTCGGGTACTTCAACGCGCTCGGGCCGGGGTACATCCGGATCTCGCAGAACCCGAACACCGGCAGCGGCGGTACCTGCTACGGCGACTCCGGCGGCCCGCAGTTCCTCGGCGGCCCGGACTCGAACCTCGTCGTCTCGGTGACGGTCACCGGCGACATGTTCTGCAAGTCGACGAACGTCACGCAGCGGCTGGACATCCCGTCCGTCCAGTCGTTCCTGAAGCAGTTCGTCGGGTAGTCGCGCCTCGGGCGGGGGTCGCGCTTCACGGCCCCCGCACCTGGCCCGCACCGCCCGGGACTACACTCTCGCCGTGCCCTGGGACGTCCTCAGCGAGGAGCAGCGGGAGATCCGCGACCTCGTGCGCGACCTCGCGCGCGAGCGCATCGCGCCGCGCGCGGCCGATATCGACGAGTCGCACGAGTTCCCGTGGGACGTCGTCGAGCTCTTCCGCGAGCACGAGCTCTTCGGGCTCCTCTTCGACGAGCGGTGGGGCGGCACGGGCACCGGGACGCTGCTCGCGCTCGTCGCGATCGAGGAGGTCGCGAAGGTCTGCGCCACGAGCGCGCTGATCCTGGCCGTCCAGGAGCTCGGATCGCTCGGGCTGAAGCTCGCCGGGAGCGAGGAGCAGCAGGAGCGCTACCTGCCGCGGCTCGCCTCGGGCGAGTGGCTCTGCGCGTACGCGCTCACCGAGGCCGGCTCCGGCTCCGACTCCGCCGCGATGCGGACGACGGCCCGCCGCGACGGCGACGCGTACGTCCTCGACGGGTCGAAGCGGTTCATCACGAACGCCGGCGTCGCGCAGCTCTACACCGTCTTCGCGAAGACCGACCCGGAGGCGGGCCACTCCGGCATCTCGGCGTTCGTGGTCGAGGCGGACACGCCCGGGTTCGAGGTCGCGCGCCTCGAGCCGAAGATGGGGATCGCGGGCTCGACGACGGGCGAGCTGACCTTCGACGGCTGCCGCGTCCCCGCGGCGAACCTCCTCGGCGGCGAGGGCGAGGGCTTCAAGATCGCGATGCGGATCCTGGACCGGTCGCGGCCCGGCGTCGGGGCGCAGGGGCTCGGCCTCGCGCAGGGCGCGACGGACTACGCGCTCGAGTACGCGAAGACGCGGGAGACCATGGGGAAGCCGATCGCGCAGCACCAGCTGGTCCAGGCGAAGCTCGCCGACATGGAGACGGCGTGCGAGGCGGCGCGCGGGCTCCTCCACCGCTTCGGCCAGATGGCCGACGCCGGCGTCGACGGCCCCGAGCTGACGAAGGCCTCCGCGATGGCGAAGCTCGCGTGCACGGACGCGGCGATGTGGGTGACGACCGAGGCAGTCCAGATCCTCGGCGGCTACGGCTACATCAAGGAGTACCCCGTCGAGCGGATGATGCGCGACGCGAAGATCACCCAGATCTACGAGGGCACGAACGAGATCCAGCGCCTCGTGATCGCGCGGGAGATGCTGAAGGAGAGCCGCGCCTTCCTCCTCGCGGGTGTCGGATAGCCGCTTCGCGCTGAGCTTCGGCTCGGCGGCGGACGCGTACGAGCGCGGGCGGCCGGAGTGGCCGCGTGAGCTGCTCGACCGGCTGCCGGTTCCGCCGGAGGCGGAGGTGCTCGACCTCGCGGCGGGGACGGGGAAGCTGACGCGGCTCCTGGTCGACCGCTACCGGCGCGTCACCGCGGTCGAGCCCGACCCGGACATGCGCCGCCTCCTCGGCCTCGTAACAGACTGTTACTTGGAGGGGACGGCGGAGGCGGTCCCGCTCGCGGACGCGTCCGTCGACGCGGTCTTCGTGGGCGAGGCCTTCCACTGGTTCGACGCGCCGCGGGCGGTCGCCGAGATCGCGCGCGTCCTGCGGCCGCGCGGCGTGCTCGCGCTCCTCTGGCACCGCTACCCGCCGTCCGCGGACGTCCTGCCGGAGGGCGTCCTGCCGCGGGCGCGGACGGCGAAGCACCGGCTGCTCCTCTCCGGAGACTGGCGGGTCGCCTTCGACGGCGCGCCGTTCGAGCCGCTGCGGGAGGAGACGCTCGCCCGCGACGAGGAGATGCCGCGCGAGCAACTCGTCGACTACTTCGCCTCGATCAGCCCCGTCGCGACGCTGCCGCCGGGCGAGCGCGAGCGGACGCTCGCCGCGATCGCGGCCGCGCTGGAGCGGCCGACGTACCGCCGCCGCTGGACGACGCACCTGTACTGGACGCGGCGCGCGGCCTGACGGCCTACGAGCCGGCGCCGAACGCGGCTATCAGGCCGCAGCCGACGTCCTTGCCGCCCTCGCCGACGACGACGAGCGAGTGCTCCGCCTCGAGGAGCTCGTCGAACGGCTGCTCGACCGTCGCCTCCAGCTCGCGGTTCTCGATCCGCCCGAGCTCGCGCACGACCTCGCCCTTCTCGCCGGTCCAGCACTGGCCGTTGCGGAGCTCCGCCGCGCGGCCGGAGTCGTCGTCCATCGTGATCGCGATCGTCGTCGTCGTCTCGTTCGTCGGCGAGACGACGGCGATCCCGACCAGGAACGCCGACGGGTCCTCGATCGCGACGTCGATCGGCCCCTGCGTGAAGTAGTCGCCGCCGCCGCCCGTCGCGCCAGCGTCCGTCGGCGGGAACTCGCTCTCTGGCGCCGCGTCCGTCCCCGAACCGCCGCCGCCGCCGCAGGCCGGGAGGCCGACCAGCGCGAGCGCGAGTGCGGCGAGTGCAAGGCTCCTGCTCATCCGTTCTCCTTCCCGATGTCGGCGCACGCGTCCGGCTGCTGGAGGTCCTCGCGCTCCTCGAGGTAGACGGTGACGGCGAAGCGGCCGTTCAGGAGGTTCGTCAGCTCCTGCTCGAGCACCGTCTCCGACCGGCCGTCGACGAACAGCGCCAGCACCTCCGCCGCCTCCGGCCGCACGGCGGTGCACTCGCCCTCCTGGAGGTACGCGCCCGCGGGCAGGACCTGCGGGTCGTCGAGCTCGATCACGATGCGGGTGTCTGCGTCCTCGGGCGTGAGGACGACGCTCCCGGAGACGCCGGAGTCGTTGCGTTCGCCGAGCTCGAGCCGCATCTCCTCGGCGGTCGTCTCGCCCGGGGCCGTCCGCGCGGGCGAGACGGGAGGAGCGGCCTCGGTCGGCGGGGCGCCGACCGTTCCCTCGCCGTCGCCCTGGCCGTCGCCGCCGCAACCGGCGAGCCCGAGGGCGAGCAGGAGGAGGACGAGGTTCCGCAGCATGGGCGATCTATACCGCTTCGCGGGCGCGCGAATCCATCATCCCGCGCGGTAGGGGAGCTCCGCGCAGGCGACGACGCCGTCGCCCTCGGCCGCCGACAGGACGACCGAGTGGCGGCTGGAGAGGAGCGTCTCGAGCGCCACGTCGGCCGCGAGCGTCGCGCCGTCGCCCTCGACGGCGCCGAGGTCGTGCGCGACGCCGCCGAGCGCGCCGCACGAGCCCTCGCGGATCGACGCCGAGAACGCCGCCCCGTCGCTCCCGTCGACCGCGAACGAGACGTCCGTCCGCTCCGGCCCGGCGGAGCTGAGCGTGACCTCGCCCGAGACGCCGAGCCCCCCGGCGTCCTCGAGCAGGACGGTCACCGGCCCGTCGGGCGAGACGTGCGGCGGCGCGGGCGTGGCCGCGGGCTCGGCGGGGTCGCCGGCGCCGCGCTCGCCCGAGCCGCAGCCGGCGAGCGCGAGGACGAGCCCGACGAGCGCGGCGCGGCGGATCACGCGCCCGCCCGCAGCGCCGCCTTGCGCGCGCGCTTCGCCGCCTGGTAGCGCTCGAGCGCCTCCGGCGAGTCGACGTCCCCGAGGGTCGGATGGTCCGGGACGAGCGGCTCCGCCGCGGCGACCCCGAGCCGCCGCGCGAGCACCGAGGCGAGCGCCTGCACCTTCATCTCGCCGAACCCCGGCAGCGCCGCGAGCCGTGCGCGCAGGTCGTCCGCGTCGCGCGCCTCCGTCCACAGGCGCTCGGAGCGCCCGCCGTACTCCTCCGCGAGCACCGCGCAGAGCTCCTGCACGCGGCGCGACATCGAGCCGGGGAAGCGGTGCACCGCGGGGCGCTCGCGGAACGCCGTCTCGAGCCGCTCCGGGTCGAGCGAGGCAAGCGCCGCCGGGTCGAGCGTGCCCAGCCGCTCCTTCAGCTTCAGCGGCCCCGCGAAGGCCGTCTGCACCGTCACCTGCTGGTCGAGCGCGAAGCCGACGAGGAGCGCGGTCGGGTCGGCGGCGAGCAGCGCGTCGGCCGCATCGTCGCCGGTGAAGTGGAGGCGCTCGGGCGCGGCCGCGGCCATCGGCCGGATGGTAACCGGGAGCTACGCTCCGGAGGTGGATCCGCTCTCCGTCTTCAGCCCGGCGACGCGGGCGTGGTTCACCGGCGCGTTCGCGGCGCCCACCCCGGCGCAGGAGCTGGCGTGGCCGGCGATCGCGAGCGGCGAGCACGTGCTCGTGCAGGCGCCGACGGGCTCGGGGAAGACGCTCGCCGCGTTCCTCTACGGGATCGACCGGCTCGCCGCGGCGCCCGGCGAGGGGCTGCGGCTGCTGTACGTCTCGCCGCTCAAGGCGCTGAACTACGACGTCGAGCGGAACCTGCGCGGCCCGCTCGCGGGGCTGCGCAGCGACCTCCGCGTCGGCGTCCGCACCGGCGACACCCCCGCCCGCGAGCGCGCCGCGATGCTGCGCGAGCCGCCGGACGTCCTGATCACCACGCCGGAGTCGCTCTTCCTCCTCCTCACCTCGCAGGCGCGGGAGACGCTGCGCTCGGTCGAGACGGTGATCGTCGACGAGGCGCACGCGGTCGCCGGGACGAAGCGTGGCGCGCACCTCGCGCTCAGTCTCGAGCGCCTCGACCGCGGCCTCGCGGCCCCGGCGCAGCGCGTGGGCCTCTCGGCGACGCAACGCCCGCTCGAGGAGATCGGGCGGTTCGTCTCCGGCGGACGGCCGATCCGGCTCGTCGACGCCGGCGTCCGCAAGCAGCTCGACCTCGAGGTCGTCGTGCCGCTGGAGGACATGCGCGAGCTCTCGTCGACGGCGTCGCTCTCGTACCCCGTCCCCGCCGACGGGCAGGAGATGGACGCGGGGACGGAGCTGGGCGCGAAGTCGATCTGGCCGTCGATCTACCCGGAGCTCCTCCGCCTCGTGCGCGAGCACCGCTCGACGATCGTCTTCGTGAACAACCGCCGTCTCGCGGAGCGGCTCGCGCTGCGGTTGAACGAGCTGGCGGAGGAGGAGGTGGCGCGCGCCCACCACGGCTCGCTCGCGCGCGAGCAGCGCGCGGAGATCGAGGAGCGGCTGAAGGCGGGGGCGATCCCGTGCCTCGTGGCGACGTCGTCGCTCGAGCTCGGGATCGACATGGGCGCGGTCGACCTCGTCGTCCAGGTGGAGTCGCCGAAGTCGGTGGCGCGGGGGCTGCAGCGGATCGGCCGCGCCGGCCACGAGCTGCACGCGGTCTCGAAGGGGCGGATCTTCCCGAAGTTCCGCGCCGACCTGCTGGAGTCCGCCGTCGTGGCGCGCAAGATGCGCGCCGGCGAGATCGAGGAGACGCAGATCCCGCGCAACCCGCTGGACGTGCTCGCGCAGCAGGTGGTGGCGATCTGCGCCGACGAGGAGATCGCGGTCGACGAGCTCCACCGTCTCGTGCGCGGCGCGTACCCGTTCGCCGACCTGTCGCGGACGCAGCTCGAGAACGTGCTCGACATGCTCGCCGGCCGCTACCCGTCGGACGAGTTCGCGGAGCTGCGGCCGCGGATCGTCTGGGACCGCACCGCGGGCGTCGTCCGCGGGCGCACCGGCGCGCGGCGGCTCGCGGTCACGAACGCGGGCACGATCCCCGACCGGGGGCTGTTCGGCGTCCACCTCGTCGACGGCGGCGGGCGCGTCGGCGAGCTCGACGAGGAGATGGTCTACGAGGCGCGCGCGGGGCAGACCTTCCTCCTCGGCGCGTCCACGTGGCGGATCGAGGAGATCACGCGCGACCGCGTCCTCGTCTCGCCCGCGCCGGGGGCGCCCGGTGCCGTCCCGTTCTGGAAGGGCGAGGGCGTCGGCCGCCCCTACGAGCTCGGCGCCGCGATCGGCGCCGCGTCGCGCGAGCTGGCGGCGCTGCCGGACGCGCGCGCGGTCGAGACGCTCGAGCGCGACTACGCGCTCGACGCGCGCGCGGCGCGCAACCTGCTCGCCTTCCTCCGCGAGCAGGCGGCGGCGACGGGCGCCGTGCCCTCCGACCGGACGATCGTCGTCGAGCGGTTCCGCGACGAGATCGGCGACTGGCGCGTCTGCATCCTCACCCCGTTCGGCGGCCGCGTGCACGCGCCGTGGGCGATGGCGCTCGGGGCTCGGCTGCGCGACTCGCTCGGACTGCACGCGCAGTCGATCTGGTCCGACGACGGGATCGCGCTCCACCTCCCGGATGCCGACGCGCCTCCTGCGGCCGAGGACCTGCTGCTCGACCCCGACGAGCTGGAGGAGCTGGTCGTCGCCGAGGTCGGGCAGACGGCGCTGTTCGGCGCGCGCTTCCGCGAGAACGCGGGGCGCGCGCTCCTGATCCCGCGCCGCCGCCCCGGCCAGCGGACGCCGCTCTGGCAGCAGCGGCTGAAGGCGCAGAGCCTGCTCGAGGTCGCGCGCCGCTACGGGTCGTTCCCGATCGTGCTCGAGACGTACCGCGAGTGCCTCCAGGACGTCTTCGACCTGCCCGCGCTGAAGCGGATCCTCTCGGGGCTGCGGGCGCGCGAGCTCGACGTCGTCACCGTCGAGACCTCCTCCGCCTCGCCGTTCTCGGCGTCGCTCCTCTTCGACTACGTCGCCACGTACATGTACGAGGACGACACGCCTCCCGCGGAGCGCCGCGCGCAGGCGCTGTCGCTCGACCGCGACCTGCTGCGCGAGCTGCTGGGGCAGGAGGAGCTGCGGGATCTCCTCGACCCGGACGCCGTCGCCGAGGTGGAGCGGTCGCTCCGGCCGGAGCCGCGGAACGCCGACGAGCTCCACGACCTCCTGCGGCTGCGCGGCGACCTGCGCGCGACGGAGTACGACGCGGGCTTCGCCGAGACGCTGCTGCGGGAGCGGCGCGCGGTCCGCGTCCGCGTCGCGGGCGAGGAGCGGCTGATCGCGGCCGAGGACGCCGGCCGGTACCGCGACGCGCTCGGCGCGATGCCGCCCGGCGGGCTGCCGGAGGCGTTCCTCGAGGGCGGCGACGAGCCGCTGCGCGCGCTCGTCCTCCGCTACGCGCGCGGGCGCGGCCCCTTCACGACCGCCGAGGCCGGCGAGCGGTTCGGGATCGACGTCGAGCCGGTCCTGCGCGCGCTCGAGCGCGAGGAGCTGCTGGTGCGCGGCGAGCTGCGGCCGGGCGGGAGCGAGCGGGAGTGGTGCGACCCGGACGTGCTCCGGCGGCTCCGGCGCGCGTCGCTCGCCGCGCTCCGGCGCGAGGTCGAGCCGACCGAGCAGGCGGCGCTCGGGCGCTTCCTGCCGAGCTGGCACGGGATCGACCGGCGCGCGAGCCTGCGCGAGGCGCTCGTCCCGCTCCAGGCGCTCGCGCTGCCGGTCTCGCTGTGGGAGTCGGACGTCCTCCGGCGCCGCGTGCCCGGCTACCAGCCGGCGCAGCTCGACGCGCTCTGCGCCTCTGGCGAGGTGGTGTGGGTCGGCGCGGGGCTCGACCGCGTCGCGCTCTACTTCCGCGAGGACGCGCCGCTGCTGGGGCCGCCGGCGGCCGCGCCCGCACCCGAGGGCGAGGTGCACGACCGGATCCGCGAGGCGCTCGGCCGCAGCGCCGAGTTCTGGCTCGACCTGCTCGCGGTCACCGGCCTCGACGCGGAGGCGGCGCTGCCGGCGCTGTGGGAGCTCGTCTGGGCCGGCGAGGTGACGAACGACGCGTGGGCGCCGCTCCGCGCGGGGAGGCGCTACGGCGTGCCGCGCGCGGAGCGGCGGCCGCGGCGCTTCTCGCGCACGCGCGCCGCAGGGAGCACCGCCACGCAGGGCCGCTGGTCGCCGACGGGGCGGCTCTTCGCGGGCGAGCCGGAGCGGCGCGCGCTCGCGGAGCTGCTGCTCGAGCGGCACGGGATCGTCACGCGCGACTCCGTCCGGGCGGAGGGGATCGCGGGTGGCTACGGCGCCGTCTACGGCGAGCTGAAAGCGCTCGAGACGCTGGGGACGTGCCGCCGCGGCTACTTCGTCGAGGGGCTCGGCGGCGCCCAGTTCGCGCTGCCCGGCGCGGTGGAGCGGCTGCGGGAGCTGCGGCCGCGCGAGGGCGAGGAGGCGGAGCCGCTCGTCATCGCCGCGTCCGATCCCGCGCAGCCGTACGGCGCCTCGCTCCCGTGGCCGCGGCGTGCCGGCGCCCGGGCCGCGCGCGTCGCCGGCGCGCACGTCGTCCTCCTCGGCGGCGAGGCCGCGCTGTTCGTCGAGCGCGGCGGCCGCTCGCTCGTGCCGCTGCGCGAGCCGGAGGAGGCGTGGCTGCGGGCGGCGCTCGCGGCCCTCGTCGAGCACGTCCGCTCGGGCGGCGCGCAGCGGCTGGCGGTCGAGCGGTTCGACGGGCGGCCGGTCGTCGAGACCGAGCTCCTGCCGCTGCTCGTCGACGCGGGGTTCCTAGCAGGACCGCGCCGCGCGATCCTGCGTCCGTAGCCGGAGGTTTCGCCGACGGAGCGGGCGGTATTGTGTCCACGTCTTGTCCAGACGCTCCGCCTCCACCGACGAAGAGCTGCTCGTCCGCGTCGCAGCGGGCGACGACGGCGCGCTCGCGCTTCTCTACGACCGCCACGGAGCGGCGGCGTTCGCGCTCGCGCGGCGGATCGTCGGGGACGCGCTCGTCGCCGAGGACGCGGTGCAGGAGGCGTTCCTCGCCGTCTGGCGGGACGTTCGCCGGTTCGACCCCGGGCGCGGCTGCGCGCGCACGTGGCTGCTCGTCCTCGTGCAGCGGCGCGCGCTCGACGCGCTGCGGCGGGAGCGGCGCCGCCGCCGCGACGTGGACGCGCCGCCGCGGCCGGCGCCCGCCGCGGCCGACGTGGCGTGGGCGGCGCTGCAGCGCGAGCGCGTCCGGGCGGCGCTCGCGGTCCTCCCTGCCGCCCGGCGGGAGCTGCTCGCGCTCGCGTCCTAGCGGCGGCCGACGAGGAGGGCGAGCAGCGCGCCGAAGAGCGCGTGGCGCAGCGACGCCTGCGCGAAGGCGCGGCGCGACGAGATCGCGACGACGCCGGGCTCCCCGCGGGCCGGGTGCGTCCGGTCGACGACGGTGCCGAGCGGGAACAGCGCGAGGTGCTCCGCGAGCGCCGCGGGCACGGCGAGGCGTCCCGGCTCGACGCCGCGCCGGCGCTCGAGCGCGCGGAGGCCGAGCGCGAACAGCGCGCCGTTGGCGGCGTGCCACGCGAGGCCGGCGGGCCGCCAGAGCGGTCCGCGCGTCAGCCACTTCCCGAGCAGCGCGACGTCCGAGTAGTCGTGCCGCAGCAGCCGCCGGTCGAGCGGCTCGGCCGCCGCCCACGCGAGCGCCGCGACCGCGCCCGCGCCCGCGTAGCGCAGCGGCGAGCTCACGCCGCGAGCGCGCGCAGCTGCTCGACGGCGGCGGCCGCGTCGCCGCCGCCGTAGCGGACGCCGAGCTTCGCGGCCCGCTCCGCGGTGACCGCCGCTCCGCCGAGCACGATCTCCGGCGGCTGCGGCACGTCGACCTCGGCGAGCGCGAGCTTCAGGTCGCCGAGCCGGTCGGCCGTCGTCGCGCTCAGGCAGAGCGCGCGCGAGCCGGTGCGCGCGGCGAACGCGACGGCGTCGCGCAGGGGTGTGTCGGCGCCGAGGTACGCGACGCGCCAGCCGTCCCGGCGCAGCATGACCGCCAGCGTCATCAGACCGAGCTCGTGCCGCTCGCCGGGAGCGCACGCGAGCGTGACGGAGCCGCGCACGCCCTCGCGCGCGTCCGCGAGGAGCCGACCGACGCGCGCCCGCACCGCCGACGAGACGAGGTGCTCTGCGGCCACGTCCAGCCGGCCGGCCTCCCACGCCTCGCCGACGTCGCGGAGTGCGGGGACGACGATCGCCGTGAACGCCTCCTCGAGCGACGGCATCGCGAACGCCTGGTCGAGCAGCCGCGCGACGCGGACGTCGTCGCCGGCGGCGGCCGCCGCGACGATCAGCTCGCGCAGCTCCTGCGGCGACTCCGCGGGGTCGCCGTCGCCCCCGAGGAGCGCCGCGGCCTCGCCGATCCGGTAGCCCTGGTCGAGCCGCGCCTTCAGCCACCGGACGACGTCGACGTCGTGCTCGTCGTACCGCCGCTGGCCGTGCTCCGTCCGCGCGGGGCGGAGGATCCCGTACCGTCGCTCCCACTTCCGGAGCGTGTCGGGGGCGACGCCGGTGCGCCGCGAGAACGCCTCGATGTTCAGCCCCGGCCCCTGCGAGGGGCCGCTCGCGCGCGCGATCGCGACCGTGCGCTCGTCGTCGCCGGCGCGTGCCTGGAGGACGCGCAGCTCGATCATCCCGCGCGCGAGCTCGGCGAGGTCGTCGAGGCGCGCGAGCTGCTCGTCCGACCAGCGCCGCGGCTGCGTGTCGATCACGCAGAGCGTCCCGAGGACGTGGCCGTCGGCGGTCCGGAGCGGGGTGCCCGCGTACGCGACGACGCGGAGGTCGCGGATCGCCAGGTTCTCGCACAGGCGCGGGTCCGTGCGCGCGTCCTCGACGACGAGCCGCTCGCCGGAGCGGACCGGGAACTGGCAGAACGAGTGGCTGAGCGGCGTCTCGCGCGCCGACAGCCACGGCTCGTCGAGGCCGACGACGCTCTTGAAGAACTGCCGCTCGGGCAGGACGAGCGTGATCAGGGAGATCGGCGCGTTCGTGAGCGCGACGGCGAGCCTCGTGAGGCGGTCGAACGCCTCCTCGGCGGCCGTGTCGACGAGTCCCGTGCGCTCGAGCGCCTCCAGCCGCGCCGGGTCGCTGAGACGGGTCTCATCGCCGTTGTGGACGACGGGCACGAACCCACCTTAGCGGCGATGTTTCGCGCTCCGGCTCCCGGCGGCTACGCCTCGTCGAGCGGCTCGTCGGACTCCGCCCGCCGCCGCTCGACCGCGGCGCGGTGCGCCTCGTCTCCCGCCGGCCCCGCGCGGCGCTCCGCGAACTCGACGAGGTCGCCGGTCGCGCCGTAGACGATCAGCGTGTCGCCGGGTCGCACCTCCGTCCCGGGGACGGGAGCCCCGACGAAGGTCCCGTCGGTGCGCGTGATCCCGAGCACGCGCAGGCCCTCCTCCCAGATCCGCAGGTCGCCGAGGCGCCGGCCCGCCGCCCAGTGCGCCGGCTCGACGAACAGCTCCGTGACGCCGTACTCGCCGCCGATGTGGAGCAGCGCCGCGTAGTCGCGGACGTCGAGGTGCGTCCAGCGCGCGAGCGCCCACGCGACGAGCCGCCCGAACGCGCGGTCGACGACCGGGCTCTGCGCGAGCACGAGGAGGACGCCGAGCCCGACGACGAGGAGCGCCGCCCGCACCCCCGTCTCGCGGCCGCCGGCGCCGACGAACGAGAGCATCAGCGTCGCGATCACCGTGACGACGCCGGCGCTGCCGATCAGCATCAGGAACATCACGACGCGGCGCCGCACCGGGTGCGACACGACCGCCTCCGCCTCGGAGGTCGTGAACCCGACGCCGGTCAGGGCGGAGCGCGCCTGGAACCGGGCGCTCTCGCGGGAGAGGCCGGTGAGCGTGAGCACGATCGTCGCGACGCGCGTGACGATCAGCGCCACGAGGATGACGGAGAGGAGGCCCGCGACGGCGACCACGGCCGTGTCCTTCCCGCGGACCCGCCCTCGCTACGCTCGTCTGCGTGCCCGAGGGCGACTCGCTGCACCGGATCGCGCGGCGGCTCCAGCCGCTCGTCGGCGAGCGGCTCGAGGTGGAGGCGCCGCACCCGCAGGCGCAGGCGACGGGCGTCGCGCCGCGGCTCGACGGGCGGCGGCTCGAGGGGGTCGAGGCGGTCGGAAAGCACCTCCTGCTGCGGTTCGAGGGCGGCGTCGTGCTCCGCAGCCACCTGCGCATGCGCGGCCGCTGGCGCGTCGGCGCCCGCGGAACGGTCGCCGGCGGGCGGCCGTGGCTCGTCCTCCGCGGCGGCGCGCACGAGGCGGTGCTCTGGAACGGCCCCGTCCTGGAGCTGGGGGAGGGGCCGGCGGCGCGCGTCGGCCCCGACATCCTCGCCGTCCCGCCCGACCTCGACGGGATGGTCGCGCGGCTGCGCGCCGCCGACCCGACGCTGCCGCTCGGGGCGGCGCTGCTCCGCCAGCCGCTCGTCTCCGGGATCGGGAACATGTGGCTCGCGGAGGCGTTGTGGGAGGCGCGGCTCTCGCCCTGGCGCCGGCTCGCCGACCTCGGGGACGCGGAGCTGCGGGAGGCGCTCGCGGCGTCGCACCGGCTGATGCGCGCCGCGCTCGAGGGCGGTCGCTCGGCGCGGCGCGCCTACCGGCGCGCGGGCCGCCCGTGCCCGCGCTGCGGCACCGCGATCCGCTCGCGCCGGCTCGGCGACGACGCGCGGACGGCGTACTGGTGCCCCGCGTGCCAGCCGGGGGAAGGAGAGGCCGCACCCGGGGCGTAGACACCTCCCCGTGGAGATTCGCGCGCCGCACCTGTACGAGACGCTCCGGCGCTTCTGCCTCGGCGCCTTCTCGGAGCTCGCGCGCGACCTCGAGCGGGGCGAGGAGCTCCCGTTCGCGTTCGAGGAGCACGCGTCCTTCGGGCGCCCCGCGCTCTACGAGTACCGCCCGCTCGCCCGCGCGTTCGTCGAGGCGCGGGAGACGCGGATCGCGCGCCGCGAGGACGCGCGGATCGCGCTCGAGGAGCTGCGGCGCGAGCCGGCGGCGCGGATCTTCGCGCGCGCGCACGCGGGCGCCGAGCGCGACGACGACCGCGCCCTGTGGCTGAGCGTGCTGATGCCGCTGCTCGTCGCGACGGCCGAGGGGTGCGGCTGCTTCGACTGGGACGACGCCGCGTTCGACCGCGCGTATGGCGCGCTCGAGCGCTCGCTCTTCGGCGACCGGCACGCGTACGCCGCGGTCGCGCCGCTCGTCGGCCTCTCGGCCGGGCAGGCGATCGAGCTCGGCGGCGGCCTGCGCGTGCGGCGCGCGGCGACCGGCGAGCTGTCGGCGCAGTGGCCGGAGGCGCAGGGGCTGCTGCCGCCGGACTTCGGCCGCGAGCCCGACCGGCTCTGCCTGCTCGAGCTCGAGCGGCCGCTGCCGCCCGGCGCCGAGGAGGCGCCGGACGCGCCCGGCGAGATCGCAGACGCGGTGACGGCCGTCCGCCTGGCGACGGCAGGGGCCGTCGCGGCGGGGCCGGTGCTCTTCGAGCGGCTCGACTGGCGTCCGTACGGAATCCGGCCGGCGGTTCCGATCTCGGGGACGCAGCCCGCGGGCGAGCCGACGCGGCTCGACCCGTTCCGCGCGCGGCTCGCCGCCGACCTCCTCGCGCGGCTGGAGGTGGTCGACGGCGACCCGGAGCTCGGGGAGGCACTCGACCGGTGGGAGCTCTCGCTCTTCCAGGGCGAGCCGTTCCGCTCGGAGCAGCTGCGCGAGTCGCTCGTCGCGCTCGTCGGCGGCGCCGAGGGACTGTGGGCGGCTGCGGTGCGGACGGCGCTCCTCCTCGGCGACACCGCGCGCGACCGGGCGGAGCTCCTCGCGAGCCTGCGCGCGCTCGCGGCCGGCGGCACCGCCGACGACCGTGCCGCGGACGCCGTCCGCCGCGCGCTCGTCGAGGCGATCCTGCACGGCGAGCGAGCGCGCCTCGTCGAGTCGCTCGACGAGGCGCTGCTCGGGCTCCGCCCGCGCCCCGCCGGATACTTCGCGCGGCTCGCGTCCTCGGGCCCCGCGGGCGCGACCGTCGCCGCCTGACACGAATTCGGCACGGAACCGGCACGGTCCGGTCGCTCCGGCGGCGCTAGCGTCGTCTCCATGGACGAGGCGGAGGCGGTGCTGCGGCGGCTGGGGCGGATCGAGGCGCTCGACCGGTCGGGGTCGCCGGCGCAGGAGCTGCTCGGCGAGCTGCACGCGCTCGTCGCCGAGGCTGAGGCGTGGGCGCGGCGGGAGCGGATCGAGGAGCCGGAGGCGGTCGCGCGGTGTCGTGCGGCTCTCGCGGCGGAAGGGTGGCCGACCGTGGCACGTTGATCCCCGAGTGGCCGCGTCGCCCGGATCCGGAGCGCGCGCCGGCGCCCGCGCCGCCGCGCCGCTCGCGCTCGCCGTCGTCGCCTTCGGCGTCTCGTTCGGCGTGCTCGCGCGCGCGGCCGGGATGGGCGCCGTCGCGCCGATCGTCATGTCGGCGACGACGTTCGCCGGCTCGGCGCAGTTCGCGGTCGCGTCCGTGCTCGCCGCGTCCGGCGGCGCGGCCGCCGCGATCGCGGCGGCCGTCCTGCTGAACGCGCGCTACGGCCCGATGAGCATCGCCGTCGCACGCGGCTTCCGCGGGCCGGCGTGGCGCCGACTGCTCGCGTCGCAGCTGATCGTCG
>DATLFU010000003.1:0-6438 GCA_035540835.1 Gaiellaceae bacterium | reverse complement strand
CCGGGCGGCACGAGCAGATTCTAGACTCGGCGCGGCGTGGCATCCGCACGGCGCTCGCTCTCGGTGAACTGCATGACCGCGGGGCCGGCCGCGCGGGTCGGCGCGCTGCTCGCGCTCTACGCGGCGGTCGCGGACGACATCTTCGTCGCCGTCGACGACCGCGCCGACCCCTCTGTCGCGGCGGCGGCGCTCGACGCGGGCGCGCGCGTCGTCCGCTACCCGTACCTCGAGCCCGTCGACCGTCCGCTCGCGTGGCTGCACGAGCGGTGCCGCGGCGACTGGGTGCTGACGATCGACGACGACGAGGTGCCGAGCGCGCCGCTCCTCGACGCGCTCCCCGAGCTCGTCGCCGCGCGCGACGTGACCCACTACTGGCTGCCGCGGCGATGGCTGTACCCGACGGCCGACCGCTGGCTCGACGAGCCGCCGTGGCGGCCGGACTTCCAGCTCCGGCTCGTCGAGAACGACCCGCGCCTGCTCCGCTTCTTCGCCGAAACGCATCGGCCGATCGAGGTCGTCGGGCCGGGGCGGTACCTCGAGCTGCCGGTCTACCACGCCGACTGCGTGCTGAACCCGCTCGAGCGCCGCGCGCAGAAGGCGCTGAAGTACGAGCGGCTGCGGCCGGGGAAGCGCGTCGCGGGCGGCGCGATGAGCCACGTCTTCTACCTGCCGGAGCGGCGCCCGGACGCACGCACCGCGGCCGTCCCGGCCGACGACCTGCGCCTCGTCGAGCAGGTGCTGGGAGCACCGGAGCCGCCGGCGGGCGCAGCGCCCGACGTCCCCGCGGCGACGCGCGAGGAGATCGACCGCCTCTGGGTCGGGCGCGAGCTCCCCGCGGACGCGTACGCCGCGCGCATCGAGCTCCCGCGCCCGGTGCAGCCGTTCACGGCGGGCGAGCAGCGCGCGCTCGAGGCGCGCGTCGAGAACCGCGGCTCCGTCGAGTGGCCGTGGGGCGAGCTCGGCGTGCCGGAGATCCGCGTCAGCTACCGCTGGCGCGACGCCGGCGGTGCGGCGCTCGCGGCGGAGGAGCTGCGGACGCCGTTCCCGGCGCCGGTGCCGCCGGGCGCGACCGCCGTTCTGCCGGTGCACGTCGTCGCCCCGGCCGCGCCGGGCCGGCACGTCCTCGAGCTCGACCTGGTGCACGAGCACGTCCGCTGGTTCGGGTGCGAGCTTCGCGTCGACGTCGAGGTGGAGCCGCCGCGCCGGGTCGCCGTCGCGGGGTCGGCCGCCGCCGTCGCGGCGGCGCTCGAGCGCCTCGCCGACGCGGCGCCCGAGCTCGAGCCGGTCGTCCTCGGCGACGCGCCTCCGGGCTACCGCCGCCTGCGCGGCCGCGGCCGCGCGCTCCTCCGCGAGCTCGCGGGGACGGAGCTGCTCGTCGTCACGCCGCCCGAGCCGGGGACGCGCGCGCTGCTCGCGGCGCTGCGGCCGGCGCTCGCCGCGCGCGCCGCCGGCGTCCGCGTCGTCGCCGACGGCGTGGCCGCGCGCGGCGCCGTCGATCGCGCGCTCGCGGCGCTGCTCCGGCGCGTCGCCGCGGACGAGCCGCTCGAGGCCGCCGCGGCGAGAGCCGCGGGGCGGACGGGATAGCCTCCCGCGGATGGACGCCGCTGCGACCGCGGAGCACTTCTCCGGCAAGCGCGCGCTGATCACGGGCGGGCTCGGGTTCATCGGCTCGAACCTCGCACGCGCGCTCGTCGAGGCGGGCAGCCGAGTCGTCCTCGTCGACTCGCTCGTCCCGGAGTACGGCGGCAACCGCGCGAACGTCGAGGGGATCGAGGACCGCGTCACCGTCAACATCTCGGACGTGCGCGACCAGCACAGCCTGCGCGCGCTCCTGCGCGACCAGGACGTCGTGTTCAACCTCGCCGGCCAGACGAGCCACGTCGACTCGATGGAGGATCCGTTCACGGACCTGGAGATCAACTGCACGAGCCAGCTCTCGATTCTCGAGGCGTGCCGCCGGCACAACCCGGAGGTGAAGATCGTCTTCGCGGGGACGCGGCAGGTCTACGGGCGTCCGCGCTCGCTGCCCGTCGCCGAGGACCACCCCGTCGACCCGGTCGACGTCAACGGCGTGAACAAGGCCGCGGGCGAGTGGTACCACCTGCTCTACGGGCGCGTGTACGGGCTGCGCGTGACGGTGCTGCGCCTGACGAACACGTACGGCCCGCGGATGCGGGTGAAGGACGCGCGCCAGACGTTCCTCGGCACGTGGCTCCGGTCGCTCGTCGTCGGCGAGGAGTTCCTCGTCTACGGCGACGGCCGGCAGCGCCGCGACTTCAACTACGTCGACGACGCGGTCCGCGCGTTCCTCGTCGCGGCGGCGGACGAGGCCGCGGACGGCGCGGTGTACAACCTCGGCGGCGACGAGCCGCTGACGCTGCTCGACCTGGCCGACCTGCTCGTCGAGCTGAACGGCGGCGGCTCCTACCGCGTCGTCGAGTTCCCCGAGGACCGGCTGCGGATCGACATCGGCGACTACTTCGGCGACTACTCGAAGATCCGCCGCGAGCTCGGCTGGGAGCCGCGCGTGCCGCTGGCGGAGGGGCTGGCGCGCTCGCTCGACTTCTACCGCGCCCACGGCGAGCGCTACTGGGACGTCGCTGCGTGACGGTCCCGTTCCTCGACCTCTCGCGCGGGATCGCAGAGCAGCGCGCGGAGCTGGACGCCGCGGTCGGACGCGTCCTCGACGAGGCGCGGTTCGTGCTCGGCGAGCCGGTGCGTGCGTTCGAGGAGGCGTTCGCGGCGTGGTGCGGCGCGGAGCACGCCGTCGGCGTCGCCTCGGGGACGGACGCGCTCGAGCTCGCGCTGCGCGCGGTCGGCGTCCGCCCCGGCGACGAGGTCGTGACGGCCGCGAACACGTGCGTGCCGACCGTCGCCGCGATCGAGTCCGCCGGCGCCGTCCCCGTGCTCGCCGACGTCGACCCGGCGACGGCGACGCTCACCCCGGAGACGGTGGAGCGCGTGCTGACGCCGCGGACGCGTGCCGTCGTCCCCGTCCACCTCTACGGCCAGTGCGCCGACGTGGAGGGGCTGCTCCCGCTCGCGCGCGAGCGCGGGATCGCGGTGGTGGAGGACGCCGCGCAGGCGCACGGCGCGTCCGTCGGCGGCCGCCGCGCAGGGTCGCTCGGCGACGCGGCCGCGTTCAGCTTCTACCCGACGAAGAACCTCGGCGCGCTCGGCGACGGCGGTGCCGTCGTCACGCCGGACGCCGCCGTCGCGGAGCGCGCGCGGCTCCTCCGCTCCTACGGCGAGCGCGAGCGCTACGAGTCGGTCGTCGCGGGGCGCAACAGCCGCCTCGACGCGCTCCAGGCGGCGGTGCTGCTCGTCCGGCTCGGCCGGCTCGACGCGTGGAACGAGCGCCGCCGGGCGATCGCGGCCGCCTATGACGCGGGGCTCGCCGACGCGGGCGTGGAGCTGCCGGTGGAGGCTCCCGGGCGCGTCCACGCGTACCACCTCTACGTCGTGCGGTCGCCGCGGCGCGACGAGCTGCGCGCGGAGCTCGCCGACGCGGGCATCGAGACGCTCGTCCACTACCCTCGCGCCGTGCACGAGCACCCCGCGTACGCGCACCTGGCGGGGTCCCTGCCGGTGAGCGAGCGCCTGTGCGCGGAGGTGCTGAGCCTCCCGCTCTACCCGCAGCTGCGCGATGACGAGGTCGAGCGCGTCGTCGCCGCCGTCCGCGCGGCGGCGGGGCGGACGGCGGTGCGGACGTGAGCGAGCGGCCGCCGCTCGCCGCCCGCGTGCGGCTCTTCGTGAAGATGCTGACGCCGCCCGTCGTGTGGCAGGCGCTGAAGGCGGCGAAGGACCGGCTGCGGCCCGCTCCTCCGCCGCCCGAGCCGGAGCCGGAGCCCGCCCCCGCGCCCGTCGAGCCCGCCTCGCCCCCGGAGTGGGAGTACGTCCCGGAGGGGTGGGAACGGCGGCGCGACCCGTCGGTGAAGGGCTGGGACGTGGAGGCGATCGCCGCCGCGAATCGCGCGAAGTGGCCCGCGTACCTCGAGGCGCTGCGCGGCGCCGCGCCGCTCGGCGTCTACCACGAGTCCGTCACCTCGGACGCCGTCGACGTCTACGACCACGCCGCGCACAACATGCTCGTCACCTACGCGTACGTCCTCGCGCTCGCCGCGCACGGCTCCGACCGCGTCTCGGTGCTCGACTGGGGCGGCGGCGTCGGCCACTACGAGGTGCTGAGCCGCGCGGTCCTGCCGCCGGGCGTCGAGCTCGACTACCACTGCAAGGACGTGCCGGCGCTCGTCGCCGCCGGTCGCGAGCTCCTCCCGCACGCGACCTTCCACGACGACGACTCCTGTCTCGACGGCTCGTACGACCTCGTGCTCGTCAGCGGCTCCCTGCAGTACAGCGAGGACTGGCCGGCGCAGCTCCGCCGGCTCGGCGCCGCCGCCTCGCGGTACCTCTACGTCACGCGGCTGCCGGTCGCGCTGCGCTCCGAGTCGTTCGTCGTCCTGCAGCGCGCGTACGCGTACGGCTACGACACGGAGTACCTGGGCTGGGTCGTGAGCCGCGACGCGCTCCTGCGGGAGGCGGAGGAGGCGCGACTCCGGCTCGTCCGCGAGTTCCTGCTGCAGGCGTGGTTCTCGGCGGCGGGCGCGCCGGAGGACCCGGTCGAGCACCGGGGCTTCCTCTTCCGGCCGGAGCGCTAGGCGGCGCCGCCGCGCGGGAGCAGCGGCGAGAGGCGGTTCCAGCGCGCGATCTCGCAGCCGCCGCGGAGGTTGAAGCGCGCCCAGACGCGCTGGCCGCGGAACGTCCCGGTGACGAGCGCCTCCTGCGGGCCGCCGTAGATCTGCGTGCACACGGCGTCCCGCGGCACCGGGCGGAACGGCGCGTCCAGGCGCGCGAGCGTCCGGCAGGCGGAGGCGCGCGCGGGATGCGTCCCCCCGGTCGGGCGGCAGTGGAGCGTCCACGTCTCGGACGGGCCGGGGCGTCCGTCGTGCCACACCGTCACCGTGAGCCGGTCGAGCGGCGTCGCTGCCGCGGGCGCCGCGAGCACGGCGGCTGCGAGGACGGCTGCGGCGAGGGCGACGCGCACGCCGGAAGGATACGCGCTCGCGGTTAGACTCGCCGCGTGCCGACGGAGCCGACGAGCGCGCGGATCCGGCTCGCGTGGCCCGACGTCGGCGGCGAGGAGCTCGCGGCGATCGCGGCCGTGCTCGAGTCCGGGCAGCTGACGATGGGCCCGAGGGTCGCGGAGTTCGAGGAGGAGCTCGCGGCGGCGTGCGGGGTCGCGCACGCGGTCGCCGTCTCGTCCGGCACGGCCGCGCTCCACCTCGCGGTGCTCGCGCTCGGCGTCGGCCCCGGCGACGAGGTGCTCGTCCCCGCCTACACGTTCCCGGCGACGGCGAACGTGGTCGCCCTCGCGGGCGCGCGGCCGGTGCTCGTCGACGTCGATCCCGCGACGATGAACCTCGACCCGGAGCGCGCGGCGGCGGCGGTGACGGCGCGGACGCGCGCGGTGCTCGCCGTCCACCTGTTCGGCCGGCCGCTGCCGTGGGAGGAGCTGGCGGCGGCGCTGCCCGAGCGGGTGACGCTGCTCGAGGACGCCGCCGGCGCCCTGGGCGCGCAGCGGCAGGGGCGGCCGTGCGGCTCGCTCGGCGCGGCGGGCTGCCTGTCGTTCCACCCGCGGAAGATCGTCACGACCGGCGAGGGCGGGGCGGTCACGACCGACGGCGCGGAGCTCGCGGACGAGGTGCGGCGGCTGCGCCACCACGGGATCCAGCCGCGCGGCGACTTCGACATCCGCTCGGCGGGGCTGAACTACCGGCTGCCGGACGTCCTCTGCGCGCTCGGGATCCCGCAGCTGCGCCGCCTGGACGAGCTCCTCGCGGCCCGCGAGCGCGTCGCCGCGGCGTACGCGGAGCGCCTCGCAGGGCGGGTGGAGCTCCCGTGGGCCGACCCGGGCGACGTCCACGGCCTGCAGGCGTACGTCGTCCGCCTCGACCGCCGCGACGAGGCGCTCGCCGCGCTGCGCGCGCAGGGGATCGAGGCACAGATCGGCACGTACGCGCTCCACCGCCTCGGCGCGTACGCCGACCAGGGCGACTTCCCGGGCGCCGACACCGCCGCAGACACCGCGCTCGCCCTCCCGTTCCACACGCGGCTGACCGAGAGCGACCTCGACCGCGTGGCGGCCGCCCTGGCGCCGTTCGGCAAGTAACACAGTGTTACAAGGTGCGCGGCGCCCCGTCCCGCGCGCACCGGTGCGGTACCGACGGGGCACGCGTCGGCAAGTAACACAGTGTTACAAGCTCGGGACGCGGCGCCGGCCCGCCTGCCGCTCCGCGAGCGTCAGACGCGGCGGAGGAGCGCCTTGACCTTCTCGCGCGACTTGCGCGCGGCCTTCGACGAGTACAGGCGCTCGTCGGCGCGGCGGTAGAGCGCGATCGCGCTGCCGCCGTCGGCCGGGTGGAGCGCCCAGCCGAAGCT
>DATLFU010000002.1:0-11351 GCA_035540835.1 Gaiellaceae bacterium | reverse complement strand
GACCTTCAGCCCCGCGAACGGCCCCGCCGTGGCGCAGTTGCCGGCCGCGTCGCAGACCTCGCGGCTCCCCGTCGCGGCGCCCGCCGTCTCGTCGCCCGCGGGAACGGACGTCGTCAGCGTGAACGACGCGTCCGCCGCGTCCGCGAGGCCGCTGCCCGCGTCGCTCGCCGCGCAGGCGATCGCGACGTCCGCCGCCTGCCAGCCGGTCGGCGGCGCGTCGCAGGAGATCTCCGGCGCGTCGGTGTCCTGCGGGTCGCCGCCGCTCCCGCCGACGAGCGGGAGCTGCCCCGACCCCGACGTCGCCACGACCCCTTCGGGCACGACGATCCGGAACGTCGCCGTGTTGCCGAAGTCGACGAGCGCGCTCGCCGCGTGCTGCGAGCGGTACGCGTCGCCCTGCGTCCCCCACACCATCATGTCGACCGACGCGGCGAGCGACGCCGAGAAGTAGCTCGTGCCGGCTGGCAGCTCGACCTCGACGGAGAACGTGTCCGACACGACCTGCGGCCCGAGGGTCATGTCGCCGGTGACGGCGCACGTCGCCGGGTACGGGCAGCGGAACACCGCGTCGGCCGAGTACTCCTCGTTGAACCCGCCGAGCGACACGTACGGCCACTCGCCGGCATCCTCGTCGTAGCCGGTGAACGAGATCGACGCGCGCAGCCGCCCGCGCGGGTCGCCGTACCAGCCGTCGTGGCTGTGCGAGAAGCCGAGCTTGCCGTCGATCGCCCCCTCGAGGAGGACCGTCGCGGGCTCCGAGAGCGTGATCGTGTCGGAGATCTCGGCGACGCCCTGCGTCTGGTTCAAGCCGGCGTTCCCGCCGCTCGTGGCGATGCTGCCGGCCGCGACGGCGCGGAGCTTCCCCTGCGGCCGGTCGACCGCGGCGTACGCGCGCGCGTCGCCGGAGACGCACCCCGACGGGTCGCCGCACGCCAGGTAGGCGCGCGTGAAGTCGAACGGCGGCGGCGGCCACCGGTACGACGCGGACGCCGTCCCCGCCGCACCCGCCTCCGCGAAGTCGTTCGCGTACTCGGCGAACCCCGCCGGGACGCCCGGTCCGAACGCGTCCACCGCCACGCGCGTCGACGCGCTCGCCGAGACGTCGCCGTACCACGCCGATGCCGGCGCGGCGAGCGCGAGCGCCGTCGCCGTCGTCCCGATCAGCGCGGCCAGCCGCGCCATGGTCTTCCTCATGCTCGATCCCCTCCTGAGTCGTGGTGGTCCTGGGCACCCGACGCGCGACGGCGCCGGTGTCTTCCGTCCTCCGCCGCGTCCGCTCGCGCCTCGACGATCCGGTCCGCGGCGAGCGCGGCGCGCCTGAGCGTCTCCGCCACGTCCGCGGCCGACGGCCCCTCGAACAGGTGCAGGCAGACCTCGTCGTCCGGCAGGAACGCCGTCTGGAGGTGACGCACCGAGACGCCTTCGCGTGCCAGCGCCTCGGCCGCGCCGCGGACGCGCGCGGCGATCGCCGCGACGTCTCCCGCCGCGCCTCGCCACATGTACGCCTCCGCCAGCCAGTGCACGGCAGCGACGCTACGGCGGCGGCTGCGCGCGCTCTACGGGGGATTTCCCCCGACTTTGCCCCTCTCAGCCCGCGAGGCGGGCGGCGAGCTCCGCGCGCGAGCGGACGCCGAGCTTCTCGTAGATCCGCGTCAAGTGGCCCTCGACGGTCTTCGGCGAGACGACGAGCGCCGCCGCGATCTCCTTCGTGCTGCGGCCCTCCGCGGCGAGCGCGGCGACGCGCTCCTCGGTGGCGGTGAGGGAGGAGCCGGACGGCGACCGCCCGCCGAGGCGCGCCAGCTCCTCCTCCGCACGCTCGGCGAGCGCCGCCGCGCCCGCGCCGCGGTACCCGGCGGCGGCCGCGGCGAGGTGCTCGCGCGCGAGCCGGCGCTGCCGCGCGCGCCGGTAGGCGATGCCGGCGACGAGCCGCGTCCGCGAGCGCTCGAGCGCCAGCGGCGTGTCCCGGACGAGCTCCAGCGCCGCCTCGGCCGCGGCGACGGCGCGCGCGTCGTCGCCCGCCGCCGAGGCCACGAGCGCCCGGGCGCGCAGCGCGCGCAGCCGCCGCAGCTCGGTCGCGCCCGCCGCCTCCGCGGCCCGCTCGAGCACCGCCGCCGCCGCCTCCGCGTCGCCGTCGCGGCCGGCTGCGGCGTACACGTCCGCCGCGGTCTCGTGCAGGACGATGACGTCGACGTCGGGCTCGCCGAACGACGACTGCGCCGCGAGCGCCTCGTCCGCGGCCGCGGCCGCGGCCTCCCAGTCGCGGCGGACGGCGTGCAACGCGAGCAGGCCGCGCAGCGCCGCGAACGCGCCCCATGCGTCGGACGCCTCACGCGTCAGCTCACGGGCGCGCGCGAGCTGCGCCTCGGCCTCGCCGAACCGGCCGCGGTACGTCTCGGCGTGCGCGAGCGCGACCCTGAGGTTCGCCTCGATCTGCCCGATGCCGACCTGCGCCGCGAGCTCGACGCCCTCCGAGAACGTCTCGTGCGCCGCCTCCACGTCGCCGAGCCGCAGCTCCACGTCGCCGAGGGTGATGAGCAGCTCCGCGTAGGAGGTCTCGCCGCGGCTGCGGCGGCGCTCGACGATCGCGCGGCCGCGCTCCCGCGCCTCCTCGACGCGGTTCGTCCACCCGAGCGCGAAGACGAGCATGTCGCCCGGCCCGTTCAGCTGCGGCTCGCCGAGCCGCAGCTCCGCGTCCGCGGCGGCGTACAGCGCGTCGAGGTCGAAGGAGCCGCCGGTGCCGAGCGCGAGGAACGACTCGACGCCGAGGGCGACGAGCTCCCGGTCGCGGTCGCCCGCCTCCCGCGCCCGCTCGGCGGCGAGCGCGGCGTCGTCGCGTGCGCCCGCGGCGTCGCCCGAGCCGAACTGGCGGACGAGCGCGCGGAACGCGAGCACGTCGCTCTGCGTCGGCGCGTCGCCCTCCGCGTCCGCGAGCGCGCGCGTCAGCAGGTCGACCGCCTCCCGCATCTCGCGCGGGTCGCGGACGAACCGCAGCGCCGTCCGCGCCCGCTCGGGCGACGGCGGCAGCGCGTCGAGCAGACGGAGGAACAGCGCGCGGCCGCGCGCGTAGTCGCCGGCGACGAGCGTCGACTCGGCCGCGAGGCGCAGGCGACGGTGGAACGGGCGCTGCTCCTCCGGCGGCGTCAGCCGCGCGGCCGCCTCTGCCAGCTCGGACGCCGCGTGCGGCGCGCCCCGCGCACGCGCCGCCTGCGCGGCCGCCTCGATCGTCCGCGCCGCCTCCTCGTCCGGTGCGTCGACGGCGCGCGCGAGGTGCCGCGCGCGCTCCTCCTCCCCCGGCGCCCGCGCCGCGAGCTCGCGGTGCAGGCGCCGGCGCCGCTCCGGGTCGGCGTCCGCGACGAGCGCGGCCGCGAGGATCGGGTGCGCGAAGACGACGCGGCCGCGCTCCGCCCGCGCCACGCCCGCCGCGGCGGCCGCGGCGAGCGCCTCCTCGTCGAGCCCCGTCAGCTCGAGGAGCGGGTCGCCGGCGAGGGCGGCGCGCTCGAGCCCCTCCCGGACGGCCGCTGGGAGCCCCGCGACCCGCTGCCGGACGAGCTCGCCGAGCGTCGCCGGCACCGGCAGCTCGTCTCCCGGCGCCGGCTCGCCCCGCGCCGCGACGGCACGCGCGATCTCGAGCGCGTAGAACGGGTTGCCGCCGCTCACGGCGCGCACCTGCTGCAGCGTCGGCCGGCGGAACGACGCGCCGACACGCTCCCGCAGGAGCCGGCCGAGCGCGCCGAGGCTCAGCGGGCCGACCTCGACGCGCGCGACGGGAGCGAGGAGCGGCAGCTCCGGGCCGCGCTCGCCGCTCCGGCGCGCGACGAGCAGCACCACGCGCTCGTCGCGGAGCCGGCGGAGCGCGAAGGCGAGCGCCGACGCCGACGCGGCGTCGAGCCACTGCGCGTCGTCGACGGCGAGCAGCAGCGGCGCGTCGGCGGCGAGCCCGCGCACGACGCCCACGAGCGCGACGCCGAGGGCGCGTGCGTCGGGCGGCGGCCCCTCGTCCTCGTCGAGCAAGAGCGCGACCTCGAGCGCGCGCCGCTGCGGCGGCGGGAGCGCCGCCAGCACGCCGGCGTCGACCCCTTCCAGGAGGTCCCCGAGCGCGGCGAACGCGAGCTCGCGCTCGGCCTCCGTCGGCGCGGCGCGGAGGACGCGGTACCCGGCGCGCGCCGCCGCGTCCACGCCGGCGGCCCACACGGTCGTCTTCCCGATCCCCGGGTCGCCCTCGAGGAGGACCGACCCCGGCCCGCCGGCGGCGATCGCCGCGTGCACCGGCGTGAGCTCCTCCTCGCGGCCGACGGGCGTCGCCGCGCTGCTCACGGAGTCAATCGTAGGAGGGGCGGCGGCCGCGCGCCGCCCCTCCCACCGGGGCTACGCGCAGCCGAGCGCCTGCCTGATCACCTGCGCCTGCGCGATCAGCGCCGACGCGGTCGACGCCGGCAGCTTCTTCCCGCTCTGCGCCTTCACCTGGTTGACGAAGTCCTGGAGCGCCGAGCACGCGGCGGGCACGTCCCCGCGGTCGAGCGCGGCGGCTGCCGCGTCCAGCTTCGCCAGCAGCGCCGTGCGGATCCCCGACGGCTGCACTGCGAGTACCGACACCGCGGTCCGGAGCGCGTCCAGCCGCTCGCGCGCCGTGGGGCCGGGATCGGGGGCCGAGACGACGACGCGCTCGTAGGCGCCGCTGTCGCACGCGGCTCCCTGCGGGCGCGCGATCCCGCGCTGGTCGGTCGCGGGGCACGATCCGAACGCCGCGTCGACGGCGGGGCTCGAGGCGGCGAGCGCGTGCGTCCACGTCGGGCCGCCGTTGTCCGCGAGCGGCCCGAGCTGCGGGTTCACCGCGGACTTGTCCGACGCGTGGCCGAGGTCGCAGGAGCCGTCGCCGTCGAGGTTGCCGCCGAGGCTCGTGAGCTCGCGGAAGTCGAACCACGCGAGGCAGTCGCCTCCGCCGTTGCCCGCGACGATCGAGCTGCGCAGCTCCGGATAGCCGTTGTTCGCGATCCCGCCGCCCTCGTCGGCCGTGTTCGCCGCGATCGTGACGTGCGCGAGCAGCGGCTCGGACTCGAGGTACGCGCCGCCGCCCCACTCCGCGGTGTTGCCGCTGATGGTCGTGTTGCGGACGAGGGCGGACTCCGCCGAGGTGATCGCGAGGCCGCCGCCGGTCTGCGCGGTGTTGCCGCTGATCGTGCTCCCGCCGACGAGGAGGCTGCTTCCCTCGAACACGACGCCGCCGCCGGTCGACCCTGCGGTGTTCCCGGCGACGGACGACTCCGCGAGCTCGAGCGCGCCCCACGCCTCGATGCCGCCGCCGTCGCCGCCGGTCGCGTTCTGCGTCACGGAGGTGCGGACGAGCCGCGCGCTCGCGAACGAGCCGACGTGGACTCCGCCGCCGCCGTTCGACGTGGTGTTCCCGGTCACGACGACGTGCTCGAGCAGGAGCGACCCGCCGCCCGCGTGGACGCCGCCGCCGCGGCTCCCGGAACCGCCGGTGATCGTGACGTTGCGGATCGTCACGTCCGCGAGGGTTCGGATCACGCCCCAGAAGCCCGTGTCGCCGCCGCCGTCGATCGTGACGACGCCGTCGCCGAGGCGTTCGATGAGGAGGTCGTCTTCGACGTGCAGCGTCCCGTACGTCAGGCTGTACGACCCGCTCGGGAGGAGCACGACATCCGGGCCGGGCGACTCGTTCGCCGCCGCGATCGCGTCGCGCAGGCCGCACAGCGACTCCGTCGTGTTGAGCGTGCAGCTGTTGAACGAGTCGAAGCACCTGGTGGGGTCGTCGGGATCTGGCGACGAGCAGCCGTACCACGGCGGGACGACCATGGCCCCGGGGTCCAGCGTCGTCTCGACGACGAACGTCTCGGCGGACGCGGTCGCGGGGGCCGCGAGCAGGATCGCTGCGACGATCGCGGTCACGAGCGCGGCCGACCGGGCGCGGCCGCGGGTGGAGCGTGCCTGGTGCTGGGTCATGGACTCCTCCTGTCCTGTGGGGTGCATCGTGCGGACCGTCGTTCCGTCCTCCAGACGGACGACCGGCACCGCCTCTTCCGCCTAGCCCGTCGCCGTCACGACGATCTGGAACGCCAGGGTCTTCCCTGCGCCCGCGCTGCCGGCGCACGGCATCGAGAGCCAGGGCGCGCGCGAGAGCGTGGCGTCGGCGGCGAGTGTCGCGAGCGGCTTCGCGTCCGTCCCGACGCGAAGGTCGCCGAGCGCCAGCGCGAACCGGTTCGGGCCGGCGGCGCACGGCTCGCCGGCGTCCACGAGCTGCCACGCGGCGCCGCCTCCGGCGGCGTCGGTCGCGGCGACCGTCAGCTCCACCGGCTCGGAGCCGCAGTTGCGGACGACGACGTCGGCGTCCCCGCGGCGGCGGACCGGCGTCTCGCCCGGAGCGCTCAGGGGTGCCGTCCCGAAGTCGAGCGTCTCGGCCGGCTCGACGACGACGCACGGCCCGCTCGGCGGCGGAGGCGGCGGCGGCGCGCCCGTCTCGCGCTCGACGGCGCCGACGTCGCAGCCGTCGCCCTGCGGCCTCGCGACGCCGCGCTGGTCGATCTGCGCGCACCGCGCCGCGACGCCGGCGTCGAGCAGCGCACTCGCCGCTCCCGGCAGGTGCGTCGGCGCGGGACCGCCGTTGTCGGCGAGCGGCCCGAGCTGCGCGGCGCCCGTGTCGGCGCCGCACGAGCCGTCGCCGTCGATGTTCCCCGCGCCGTCGTCGATCGGGTTCTCCGGGCAGTCGGCGCCGTTCTCGACGACGGCCGTGTTCCACGCCGTGACGGAGCCCCAGTTCGCGAGCCCCTCGTCGTTCGCCGCCACCGTCACGTGGCGCAGCACGACCGCGTCGTTCGACTCGGTGGAGAGCCCGAGCGCGTTCCCGCTGAGGGTCGAGTTCACGATCTCCGCGCCGCCGCTCTGCACCCAGATGCCGACCTCGTCGGCGCCGGAGATCGTCGTCCGGCGGATCGAGAGCTCGCTGCCGAGGAAGTCGACGCCGCGCTGCCCGCCGCTCAGGTGCAGCCGCTCGAGCGCCAGCGACGCGCGCAGCCGGACGGAGAAGATGCTCGTGTCCGCGTCCGCTCCCACGATCGTCGCGCGCCCCTCGCTCGGGCCGCTGACGACGAGCGGGTACGGGACGCGCAGCTCGTCCGTCAGCTCGTACGTGCCGGCGGCGACGCGGATGACGTCCTGCACCGGCGTCTCGGCGGCGGCGCGGACGGCGTCCTCGAGCTCCTCGACGGTCGACACGTCCACCGGGTCGGGCGGGAGCGGCGTCTCCTCGATCGGGAAGGCGCCGGACGCCGATGTCCCGCTCACTCCCGGCGGGAGGACGAGGCGCAGCTCGAGCTGCGCGAACGTCTCGGCGGCGTACGGGGACGACTCGTACGCGCGCGTGTCGACGTAGGCGTCGGCGCGCATCGTCAGCCGCGTCGCACCGGCCGGGAGGTCGACGGCGATCTCGACCTCCTCGTAGAGCGCCGGCGTCCCCTCCGTGTGCGGCCCGGCGTCGTCCTCCCACGCGTACCCGCTGCTCCGCCAGGTCTCGGAGCCGCACGTCGACCCGTCGGGGCAGCGGAGCTCGACGGATGCGCGCGCTGCGGCGCTGACCGGCGCGTAGAGCGACGCCTGCAGCGCCCAGCGCGCCTGGACGAGCCCGACGAGGCGGACGGTCCCGGGCGCCGGGAGCGTGATCGTGTCGGTGAGGGCGACGCGCGAGACGTCCTCGCGGAATTCCGTCGCCTCGCCGCCGGTGCCGATCGCGGCGTCGGCCGCGACCGCGGCCCAGCCGGTGTCGCCGGACGCCGCGGCGCCGCCGGCCGCTGCCGCCGCGCTCGTGAGGCCCTCGGCGCGGTCGACGAGGTCGTCGTCGCGGACGACGTTGCCGTCGGCGTCGTACGCCTCGTGGTAGCTGAACGCCTCCGCGACCACGCCCGCGTCCTCGGTGGGCGAGGCGACGGCGGAGCCGCCGAGCGCGAGGCAGAGGCCCGCGGCGAGCGCTGCGATCGGGCGCCGCGCGCTCACCGGAACCGGAACCTCGCGTGGTGCTCCGTCCCGTCCGCGAGGCGCAGGACGAGCTCGCGGCACGTCCCCGCCCACGCCGCCTCCGTCTTCCACGCGTACGTGTAGCTGCCGGCGGCCGCGTCGTAGGACAGCCCGCTCGACCCGGCCGCCGCCGTCGCGGCGAGCACGCCGGTCGCGGCGCCGCCCGCGCAATCGATCCTGCGCGACGCCGGGTAGCCGCCGGCGACGACGTCCGGCCCGTAGCGCCCGCCGAGCGAGAACTTGACGGGGACGGCGCGGCCGGCGTTCGCGGCGTTCACGGCCGGCGGCGCCGAGACCGGCGGCCCGAAGCCGGAGAACGCGTACGTCGTCCCGAACGTCCACCGGCTCGCGGCGGACGAGCGTGCGACGAGGACGAGGTCGCCGTCCGCGTCGAGCGCGCGCGTCGAGAGGCACGGATCCGGCGACGCGACCGCGCCGTCGCACCGCGGCAGCACGACGCCGTTGCGGCGGACCTCGAACGCGAGCGGGTCGAGATCCGCGAAGAGCGACGCGTCGAGCTCGAACGCGAGGACGAGCGGCTGCGGCGCCGACGCCTGCGGCGCCGACGCGTCCACGTACCAGCCGAGCGCCGTGAGCCCGGGCGGCGCCGGCTGCGGCGACGGGACGACGTCGAGCGAGACCGCGCCGCCGCCGGGGACCGTGACCGCCGCCTCGACCGGGTCGAGCGGGGTCGCGCCGTCTCCCTCCACGTCCGTCTTCGCCGTCCCGCCGGGATGCACCACGACCGAGAGGTCCTTCGGGCACGGCGCAGCCGCGCCCGTGACCGCGAGCAGCACCGCGGGGCTCTCGACGTCGACGTCCCCGAAGCGCGCGGAGGCGAGGACGAAGTAGTTGCCGGGCGCGCGGCCGCAGAGCTGCCACGTCACCTGCGCGGACGCGCCGCCGGCGATCGGCGCCGTCGTCCGGTGCGCGCCGTGGCGCACGCGCAGGCCGACGGCGTCGAAGTGGAGGGTGACGGACTGCGGCGCGAGCGCCGACGCCCCGAGGTTGGCGACGGTCGCCGTCGCCGTCGCGGCGCCTCCTCCCGCGATCGCGGGGGGCGCGACCGAGAGCGACACCGCCACGGGGATCGGGACGACGACCGCCGAGACGACGCCCGAGCTCCCGTGCGCGCCCGCGACGAGCGCGAGGGAGAGCGCCACCGCCGCGGCTGCGATCGGCCTCCTCATGCCTTGCGCGCCACCCGGAACTCGAAGCGGCGCGCGCCGAACCAGAGGAGCGCTCCGCCGGCGAGCACCGCCGGGACGACCGCCGACCAGGGCATCAGGTCGCCGAGGATCCGCTTCAGCCACAGCCACCACGCCTGCAGCAGGCTCGCGGGCTCGACGGTGAACGTCGTCCGGGCGGCCGCCGCGGCCCCCACCTGCGCGCCGCCGCCCTCGTTGACGAGCTGCGCGCCGTCGAGCGTGATGTAGTCGCCGGGCTCCGCGTCCCGCGGCAGCGTCAGCCGCACGCGGACGCGCTCCGTCTCCCCGGCGCCGAGCGTCACCTCGGAGGGCTCGAACTCGAACCACTCCGCCGGCGGCGCCTTCCGCTCCGGATCCTCCACCGGGCTCGCGGCGAGGACGTAGCTGCTCCGCTCCGTTCCCGGGTTCCGGACGCCGATCATCGGCAGGCTGTAGCTCCCGCCGGGGGTCAGCTTCTGCTCGACGTCGATCCTGCCGACGTCGACCGCGACCCCGCGCGACGCGCCGGCGCCGCTGGCGGCGACGACGAGCGCGAGGAGGACGGCGAGCCGGCGCATCAGAACGTGGCGGTGAAGACGATCGAGAAGGTCATCTGCTCGCCGGCGCCGACGCTGCCGGAGCACGGCATGTAGAGCGTCGCGTTGACGGACGTGCTCGACCCGGCACCCATCGCCGACACCACCGTCGCGTTCGCGTGGCCGAGCGGCGTCAGCCCCGCCCACACCGCGAACCGGTTCGGCTCCGAGGGGCAGTAGGCGAGCGGGATCCCCAGGAACGTCTGCACGAGCGTCGGCGTCAGCGTCCACGACCCGGAGGAGCCCGTCGCGTCGGTGCCGCGGCCGTGGAGGCGCTGCTCCGCGGCGCTGCAGCTCGTCACCACGATCGCGCCGTTCCCGCTGGAGATGGTGCCGCCGCTGCTGAACGGCCGGACGCCGTAGTCGAGCGTGGACGGCGTCACCTGCACGCACGGTGCGGCGACCGTCACCTGCGCCTGCACGGTCGAGGAGTCGGTGGAGGCGCCGGAGCCGAACGCGGGCAGCGCAGAGGCTGCGAGCGCGAGGGCGGCGGCTGCGGGGACGACGATTCGCTTCAAGGCTCCTCCTAGAGTGAGGCGGTCAGGACGATCTGGAACGCCATCTCCTCGCCGCCGCCGTTGCTCCCGGCGCACGGCATGTAGAGCTGGCTGTAGGTGGTGTTCGCCACGCCCGGGTCGAACATGACGGCGAAGCTCTCGAGATCGCGGAACGGCGCGTTGAGCTTCGTGACCTGCGTCGTGTAGTACCGCGACTCGTTGTTGCCGTGCCGCATGAACAGCCGGTACGCATCGTGACCGCACGCGGTCGGGAGCCCCTCGATCAGCTCCCACGTCGCCGTCGGCCCGACGGCATCGGTGCCCATCACGTGCACGCGGGTCTTCACCGTCGAGCAGTTCACGAACGAGATGTCCTCCGTGGTGCTCATCGAGTTGAACGGCACCGACGGAAAAGCGACGGTCGTCGCCGGGCCGACCGTGATACACGGAGCTGCGACGCTGATCGTCGCGTTGATCGTGCCGGAGCTGCCGTTGCCGAACGCGGGCAGCGCCGACGCCGCGAACGCCGTGGCGCAGGCGGCTGCGAGAGCGAGCCTCTTCATGGTCTTCCTCCTGTGGTGGGGGCGTGCGTGCCGCCTCACCGAACGACCCGCACGGAGTAGGTGCGCGTCAGCCGCTGGGGCCCGGCTGCGGCGGTGACGACGAGGGTGTAGGAGCCGGGCTTGCGCGCCCGCGCGGGGAGCGGGAGCCGGAGCTGCGTCCGCTTCGGCTGGACGCTGCGCGTCCAGCGGGCGACGACGGTGCGGCCGCGGCGGAGCTCGAGCGCGACGGCCGACGCCAGCGACGGCGCGACGGCAACCGTCAGCGCCGGCCGCTCGAGCGAGACCCGCTGCGCCACCTGCGCCGTGAGCGAGAGCGCCTTCGCGAGCCCGAAGAGGGTCGCGTGCCGCGTAAGGACGTACACGGTCGAGCCGGCGCGGTACCAGCCGTCGGGCTGCCCCTGCGGCAGCGTCGTCCCGGCGAGCTGCGGGATCGGCGTCCAGCTCGTGCCGTCCTGGGAGTACATCGGCACGATGTTCGGCGGC
>DATLFU010000001.1:0-9056 GCA_035540835.1 Gaiellaceae bacterium | reverse complement strand
GCACGAGCTGAAGCTGCCGGCGCCGCCGCCGCCGTTCCGGGTCGAGGTCGTCGTCGACCCGCCGTTCGTCCCGGCCGAGGCGGACCCGGAGCGCTCCACCGACTACCGGACGCTCGGCGCGCAGGTCGCGTACCGGTTCGTCCCCGCCGGCGAGACGCCCTAGCTAGCGGAGCGCGAGCAGCCGCTCGGGGTGCTTGCGGACGAACCGCAGCATCCCGCGCAGGTGCCAAAGCGTGTGCCGCGTCAGGAAGCGGCGGTCGATCACGGCGGCGTAGTCGTGGCGCACGACCGCCTGCGGGACGTACCAGCGCTCCCACCCGGCCCTCGCGGCGCGGTAGCAGAGGTCGATGTCCTCGCCGTAGTGCCGGAAGCCGGCGTCCCAGCCGCCGAGCTGCTCGAGCATCGTCCGCCGCTGGAGCAGGAACGCGCCGAGCATCCAGTCCGCCTGCACCGGCTCCGTCGGGCGCTCGCCGAGGAGGTAGTGCGAGCGCTGCGTCTCGTAGGGCGGCGCGAGGAGGCGCAGCGGCGTCCGGCGGACGAGCGTCCCCGTGACGGTGGGGAACCGCCGGCGCGACGGCTGCGGGCGCCCGTCCGGCCAGACCATCGCTGGGCCGGCGATCCCGCAGCGCTCCCGCGCGTCGGCGAGCTCGCGCAGCGCCGCGACGGCGCCGGGCTCGGGGACGGCGTCGGGGTTCGCCGTCAGGACGTACTCCGCCGACGTGTTCGCGATCCCGAGGTTGACGTTCGCCGCGAGCGGCAGCGGCCGCTCGTTCTCGAGCACGCGCGTCCCCGGCGGCACCTCGCCGACGCTTCCGGGCAGGTTCGCGATCACGAGGAGGTCGTCGACCTGCGGCGCGAGCGCGGGCAGCGACTCGCGGAGCTCCGCGGCGTGGCCGTGCGAGACGACGACGGCGGCGACGTTCACCGGAGCGCCTCCCGGTAGGCGGCGACGGTGCGGCGCGCGCACTCCTCCCACGTGAAGCTGCGCGCGCGCTCGAGCCCGGCCGCGGCACGCTCGTCCCGCTGCGCGAGCGCCGTGCGGACGGCGTCCGCGAACGCGTCCGGCCGCGCGTAGACCGCCGCGTCGCCGCCGACCTCGCGCAGCGCCGGCTCGTCCGCCGCGACCACGGGCGTCCCCGACGCCATCGCCTCCAGCACCGGCAGGCCGAACCCCTCGAACCGCGACGGGAGGAGCAGGCAGGCGGCGCCGCGGTAGAGCTCCGCCAGCTCCGCCTGAGAGACGTAGCCGCGCAGGTCGGCGCCCCGCCGGCGCAGCTCGTCGGCGAGCCGCTCGTCCTTCGCCGGCCCGGCGACGACGAGCGGGAGCCTGACCGCGGCGGCGGCGTCCGCGGCCGCGAGCGGGTCCTTCCGCGCCTGGATCGCGCCGACGAAGAGGAGGTAGTCGCCGCCGCCGCCGTCGCCGTCGCCGGGCGCGAACGCGGGGTCGACGCCGTTCGGGGTGACGACGACGTGCGCCTCCGGGACGGCGTAGCGGCGGACGAGGTCGCGCTTCGTCCGTTCCGAGACCGTGAGCACGCGCCGCGCGCTGCGGACGGCGCGCGGCACGACGGTGCGGAAGACGAGGCGGTCGCGCAGCGGCATCACGCCCGCGTCGAAGGAGAGGTCGTGGACGGTGACGACGGCGGGACACGGGCAGCGCAGCGGCAGCGCGTACTGGAAGTGCGCGAGCGCGGGCCGCAGGCGCCGGAGCAGCCGTGGCAGCGTCCACGCCATCCGCAGCTCCTGCGACCGCGCCGCCAGCGGCACGGGCTCGACCCCGTCGGGGACGAGGTCGGGCCGGCGCGTCACGGCCGCGAACCGCAGCGCGCCCGCGGCCGCCGCGGGGAGGAGGCGCAGCAGGTTCAGGACGTACGTCTCGTCACCCGTCCGGCGCCGCCCGAGCACGTCCGCGTCGACGACGACGAGCGGCGGCGCGCTCACGCGGCGACCTCGCGGTAGACGTCGACCGTCTCGCGCGCGGCGCGGTCCCAGCCGAACGCGCGCGCCCGCTCGAGGCCGAGCCGCACGAGCTCGTCGCGCCGCGCGAGGGCCCGCTCGATCCCGGCGGCGATCGAGTCGACGTCCGCCGGCTCGACGAGCTCCGCGGCGCCGCCGGCCACCTCCTCCGTCGAGGTGCCCCGGCTGGTGACGACGGGCGTCCCGCAGGCCATCGCCTCGACGACCGGGATCCCGAACCCCTCGTACAGCGACGGGTAGCAGAGGCAGAGCGCGCCGCGGTACTGGCGGGCGAGCTCCTCGTCGCTGACGAAGCCGAGGCGGACGACGCCGCGCGGCGCGACCCCGCCCCAGCCGGCGCCCCCGGCGACGCGCACCTCGAGCCCGAGCCTGGAGGCGGCGGCGACGAGGCGCTCCAGGTTCTTCCGCGGCTCGAGCGTGCCGACGGCGAGGACGTAGTCGCCCTCGGCGGCGGGGCCGTCGGGCGTGAAAGCCGCCTCGACGCCGAGGTGGACGACGCGGACGCGCTCCGGCGGCACGCCGAGCACCTCCTCGAGCTCGCGCTTCGTGAACTCGGAGATGGCGATCAGCCGCGCGGCCGCACGCACGACGCGCGGCACCGCGACGCGGCTGTACGAGCGCGTCCAGCGGTTGAACGCCTCCGGATGCCGCAGCACGGCGAGGTCGTAGACGGTGACGACGAGCGGCAAGCGCGAGCGGAACGGGCCGCGGAAGGTCGGGCAGTGCAGCACGTCGGCGCCGCGCGCCGCGCGCGCCAGCCGGAGCGGGTACCACGCGGCGTCCCGCGCGACGGCGACGGCACGGCCGCGCCCGCCCCACGCGAGCTCGCGCAGCTCGACGTCCGGGTCCGCGGCGAGGTGCGGGAGGAGCCCGCCCAGGTACCGCGCCGTCCCCGCCCGCGAGAGCCGCAGCGGCGAGACGTCGAGCGCGACCCTCATCCGGCCGCCGCCGCCGCGTACCCGTCGAGGAACGCCCGCCCGGTCTCGCGCCACGTGAACCGCGCCGCGTGCTCGCGGCCGCGCCGGACGAGCTCGTCGCGCTCGGCGAGCGCGCGGTCGATCCCGTCGGCGATCGCCTCGGGGTCGCGCGGGTCGACGCGCACGGCCGCGTCGCCGCAGGCCTCGTCCATCGACGGGTGCGAGGAGACGACGCAGGGGACGCCGCACGCCATCGCCTCGACGATCGGCATCCCGAAGCCCTCGAAGAGGGAGGGGTAGACGAAGACGTCCGCGCCGCGCAGCAGCCGCGGCACCTCGTCGGCGCCGACGAATCCGAGCGGGAGGACGCCGTCCCGGACGAGCTCCGGCTGCTCGCCCCAGCCCGCGCCGCCGGCGACCGCGAGCGCGAGCCGCCCGCCGAGCAGCGCGTGCGCGTCGAGGAGCGCGCCGAGGTTCTTCCGCGGCTCGAGCGTCGCCAGCGTCAGCGCGTAGGCACGGCCGAGGTCGGCGCGCTCGCCCTCGGCCACGAAGCTCGCGCCGACGCCGGGATACGCGACGCGCACGCGCTCGGCCCCGATCCCGAGCCGCTCGACCACGTCGTCGCCCGTGTAGCGGCTGTTCACGAACACGACGTCGCACGTGCGCGCCGCGTTGCGGTACTTCGCGCGGTGCATCCGGCGCGTGCGGCCGGTCGTCCAGTGCGGAAAGCGCAGCGGTACGAGGTCGTGGATCATCGTCGCGCGGACGCCGGCGCGCTGCGGCGGGTACATCCAGTCCCAGAAGTGGAGCACGTCGAAGCGCCCGAGGAACCGCTCCGCGGGCGGCCACGCGACGCGGCTCCACGCCGTCCGCCACGCGTGCGCGAGCGGGAGCGTGACGACGCGCGCCTCGACCGGCAGGCCCGCGAGCGCGTCGGCGAGGTGCGGCCGCCCCCACGCGCCCGTCGGCGCGAACGGCACGACCTCGTGCTCGCCCGCCGCCGCGTCGAGCAGCCCCGCGAGCGACCCCAGGATGTAGTTGCCGACGCCCGTGCGCGGGTGCGACAGCGGGCTGACGTCGAACGCGATCCTCACGGCCGCCAGTCGAACGAGAGGACGCGGACGCCGAGCGCGCGCGTGTCCTCGCTGCCCGGGAGGACGTCCGCCGGGACGACGGTCGGCGCGACCTCGAAGCGGACGGAGCAGCGGCCGTCCTCGCCTTCCAGCGGGATCGTCCACGTGACCGGCCCCTCCCGCCTCGGGTCGAGCGTCCGGCGCGCGAGCACGCGCCCGTCGGCGTCGCGCGCGACGACGCGCTGCTGCCGCGAGACGAGGCCGAGGTCCTGCTCGAGCCGCAGCCGCAGCGAACCGCCGTCGCAGTCGTAGCGGTCGTAGGCGAACGTGCGCCGCGACCAGCGGTCGGCGTCGATGCCGAGGACCCAGTGGTCGTAGCGGAGCGCGCCGTCGGTGCGCACGAGCACCATCCCCTTCGTCGCGTCGCGCGCCGCGACGTCGCCGGCGACGGGGACGTTCACGTCGGCGAGCGCGTAGTCGGCGTGGACGCGCCTGCCGTCGGGGTCGAGCAGGTGCCCCGTCTCCGCGTCGAACGCGAGCGGCGTCTGCGCGAGCGCGAGCGGCATCTCTCCCTCGAGCGTGTAGACGCGGCGGACGGAGCGGCTGAAGAACTCGTTCTGGACGATGGTGAGGAAGTCGCGGTGCGGGCTCCAGAGCGCGGCGACGCGCGCCTCCGAGCCGACGGCGCGGTCGATCCAGTCTCGCTGCGGGTGCGTGACCCCCTGGAAGAGCGCGCCGATCGCGGCCGTCCGGATCCGCTGCTCTGCCGCGGTCGTGGCGACGGCGAAGACGACGAGGACGAGCGCCGGCAGGGCGGGCGCGAGCCGGCGCGGGAGGAGCGCGAACGCGAGCGCGAGCGCGGCGGCGACCGCGAGCGCGATCCAGCGGAACGCCGACGGCTGCACGCCCCAGTCCCACACGTTCCACCAGACGAGCAGCGAGAAGGTGTCGGAGGTCGCGCTCACGTTGACGAGCCGGTCGTACGGGACGAGCACCGGGAGCACCGCCGCGGCCGCCGCGGCGAGCGCGGTCGCGACGCGCGGGCGCGGCAGCCCGCGCTCGATCCAGACGACGAGCGCGACGAGGAACAGCGGCGTCAGGTGGAACATGTTGCGCTCCTCGATCCGCAGCGCCCAGCGCGAGGCGAAGGCGCCGACCTGGAGCAGCATCCAGACGCTCAGCGCGAGCGCGACCGCGACGAACGCGCGCTCGCGCGGCCCGAGCCGGTGCGCGACCGCGGCGAGCACGAGGAGCGCGGCGAACGGGATCACGCCGACGGCGACGTCGAGGTGCGCGAGGTGCCAGAGCGTCCAGCGCGCCGCCTCGCGCAGCGGGTACTCCTCCTCCACCGCGGTGCGGTAGGCGCCGAGCGTCTCGACCGGCGAGCGGCCCCGCGCCGCCTGCGCCGCGAGCGCGAGCACGACGCCCGCCGCGGGCAGCGCGTAGAGCCAGCGGAAGCGCACGAGCGCGCGCGGCCCGCGCCGCTCGAGCGCGAGCAGGACGAGCGGCGCGGTGAGCAGCACCGGCAGGAGCACGACCGCCTGCGCGCGGGCCAGGAAGGCGACGCCGATCGCCGCCAGGACGCCGAGCGCGCGGAGCGGCGTCGGCCGCTCGAGCGCGAGCACGAGCGCGAGCGCCGCCGCGGCGACGAGGGGGTAGAAGAGGTTCTCCGTCATCAGCATCCCGGCGTACAGCGCGCCCGGGACGGCGACGGCGAGGACGGCGGCGGCGAGCGCGAGCCCCGGCCGCACCATCCGCCGCGCCAGCAGGTAGGTCGGGACGGCCGCGAGGGAGAAGAGCACGCCGTTGATCGCCTTCGCCGCCGCGTACGCGGACGGGATCGACTCGAACAGCAGGTACGCCGGCGCGATCGCCACGGGGTAGAGCGCGCTGAACGCGCCGCCGACGAGCTGCTCGCGGATCCGGAACTGCCCGTGCGCCGCGAGGCTCTTCGCGAGCTCCGAGTAGATGAACTCGTCGCCCATGATCCACGGCGCGACGACGCGGCGGGCGAATGCGTAGCGGACGACGGCGGAGAGGGCGACGAGCCCCGCGAGCCACACCCACGCGGGCACCGCGCGGACGAGCGCGACGGGCCGGTCGCGCGCGGCCGCCGCGGCGAGGTCAGTCACCGATTCGCGCCTCCCGCACGCGCGCGCCCAGCTCGGCTGCCTCCGCGCTCCCCGGCTCGATCCCCACCTCCGCCGCCGCGCCCGCGACCTCGGCGAGCACCGCGTCGGCGACGGCGCGGCCGCCGGCCGCCTCCTCGAGCGCCGCCGCGTACAGCTCCGCCACGCGCGGGAGCGCGTGCTCCCGCTCCGCGTGGGCGCGCGCCGCCTCGCCCATCCGCGCCCGCTCCTCGGGGCTCGCCGCGAGCCGGTCGAGCGCCGCCGCGAGCTCCTCCACCTCGCGCTCGCCGGGACGCACCTTCAGCGCCGCCTCGTCGGGGAGCTCGGCGAACCAGCCGACGTCGCTGACGACGAGCGGCCGGCCGAGCGACAGCGCGCGGAGCGCGATCCCCGACGTCTCGCCCATCGTCGGCGAGCGCAGGGAGACGCAGACGTCGCAGGCGTCGAGCAGCTGCCACAGCCGCGCCTCGTCGACGTAGCCCTCGCGCACGACCGACGGGTCGCCGTCGAGCCCGAGCCGGCGCAGGCGCGCGTCGAGGTCGAGCCGCGGCGCGACCGCGCCGGCGAGGACGAGCCGCGCCTGCGGCCGCGCCTCCCGCACGCGCGCGAACGCCTCGAGAAGCTGCGGCACGCGCTTGCTCGGGTTCAGGTGCCCGAGGCAGGCGATCACCGGGTCGCCCTCGACCGGGGCGCCGGCGCCGACGTCCGGGCGCGGCCACGCCGGGTGCGGGATCCGCCACACCGGGCCCTCGTAGCCCGCCTCGCGCGCGCGCTCCTCGACGTACCGGGAGTGGACGATCAGCCCCGTCGCCGCGTCGAGCACGATCCCGGCGAGCGCGAAGTCCTCGGGGCGCGTCTCCCAGAGCGGCGGGATGCACCCGTCGACGACGCCGAGCGCGAGCAGCCGCCCCGGCAGCCCCGCCTCGCGCTCCATCGCCGCGAGGTACTGCGCGACGTCGCGGCGTGCGAGCGTCATCCCCGCGACGAGGTGGTGGAGGACGTACTCGTGCAGGACGACGACGCCCGGCCGGCGGCGAAGCGCCTCGAGGATCCACCCGTGCGCCTCGGGGTCGTTGCCGACGTGGTAGAGCGCGACGTCCGTGCCGCGCGGCGCGCGCCGGCGGCCGCCGCGCGCCACCTCGACCTCGACGTGGCGGCGCAGCTCCGGCAGGAGCAGCGCGCTGTAGTCCGCGATCCCCGAACGCTCCGGCGGCAGGGGCGAGTGGTAGGCGACCTTCACGCGCCCGACCCGGCGTCGACGATGCGCTCGGCGGCGTCGCGCCACGAGAGCCGCTGCGCGACCTCGCGGCCGGCGCTCCCCCACGCGCGCGCCTCGTCGGGGTGGGCGAGCAGGTACGCGCAGGCCTCGGCGACGGCCTCCGCGCGCGGCTCGCAGACGAGGCCCGTCCGCCGGTCGGCGACGACGTCGAGCGGGCCGCCGGCGTCGTGCGTCGTGATCACCGGCTTCTCCGCCATGAACGCCTCGTACGGGACGATCCCGAAGTCTTCGTCGTACGGCGCGTAGAAGACGGCGAGGCAGCGGCCGTACAGGCTCGCGAGCTCCGCCTCGTCGACGCGCCCCGCGAAGCGGACGCGGCCGTCGAGCCCGTGCGCGCGCGCGATCCCCTCGAGCCGCTCGCGGTCGGGGCCGTCGCCGACGATCACGCACCGCAGCGCCTCGCGCGCGGCCGCCGCCTCGAGCAGCAGGTCGATCCGCTTCGCCCGGTCGAGCCGGTTGACCGAGAGGACGAAGTCGCCGTACGTTTCGCAGCGGTAGGGGAGCTCCTGCGGCGGCGGGAGCAGCACCTCGGCGTCGAGCTCGGTCGTTCGCCGCAGCCGCCCGGCGACGTTCGACGAGATCGCGAAGAGGCGGCGCGCCTCGCCGAGCGCCTGCCGGTCGAGGCGGTGGATCGCGCGGCGCGTCGCGCGGTCCTCCGGGGCGTCGCCGAACTGGCCGAGCTCCGTGCGGTCGAGCTCGTACGCCTGCCGGAACTGGTGCACGAGCCAGACGACCTTGTTCGGGTGGCGCACGACGTACGAGGGGAACTTCGTCCCGACGACGAGGTCGATCGGGCGGCCGTCCGCCTCGTCGAGGTCGAGCAGCCGCCAGAGCAGCGCCTGGCTCAGCACGCGCGTGCCCGGGTACCACTTGAACGGGACGGTGACGAGGTCGGCGTCGTGGCCGAGCTCCCGCAGCTCCTGCGTCAGCCGTTCCGCGAGGAACTCGGCGCCGCCGCGCGCGAACGGCACCTGCGGCGAGCAGACGGCGACCCTCACGGTTCCCGGGTCGCCGCGCGCAGCGCGTCCACCCGCCGCTGCAGCTCGTCGACGAGGCGCAGCGCCGCGTCGTTGAACGCGCGCTGCTCGGCGAACGCCGGCTCCACCTGCGGACGGGCGACGGCGCGGACGAGCAGCTTCACCGGCTTGATCGCCGCGCCGACGGCGCCGCCGCGGCCGCCGAGGTGGCGGTCCGCCGAGACCGGCCAGAGGCGGTCGGCGGTCGCGCGCGCGTTGACCCGCTCCGCGGAGGCGCCGCCGGCGGAGCCGTGGCGCGCGCCGAGCAGCCGCACCTCCTCCTCGAGCCGCGCGAGGAGCGCGGGGACGTCGAGCTCGTCGGAGGCGGAATCGCCTGCATCCGCGCCTGTCTGACCGGCCTGCGCAGGCATCGCGGCATTCTAGCTGCGGGCCCTGGGGGAATCCGCCGCCCGGACGCCGCCGCGCGCCGGGGTACGATCGGGCGCGGCCCGCCGTGGACGCCTTCCCCCCCAGCGCCGAGGCTCCGCACGCGCCCGTCCTGCCGGAGCCGCCCGGCCGCGGCTCGCAGACGCGCCGCGTCGCGTGGAACACCGGCGTCCAGGCGGCGGCGCGGCTGCTCGCGATCGGCCTCGGGCTCCTCACGACGGTCGTGCTGACGCGGTACCTCGGCGTCGAGGGGTACGGCGACTACGTCACCGTCGCCG